>CAYXGI010000003.1:54046-164000 GCA_964464495.1 uncultured Phycisphaerales bacterium | reverse complement strand
GCGATCTCTGCGAGACGATCTGTCCCGAGTTTGCGATCTTCTGTATTCGGAAGGAAGAGGAGGAGGATTCCAGTGAAGGCTGATCCAGCAGGAGTTTTGACAGGCAATCACTATCTCGATGGTGACTATGCGGCCGCCGAAGGCTGCCTGGCCGCGGGCTGCCGGTTCTCGGCCGGGTACCCGATTACCCCCTCCACGGAGGTGTTCGAGCGCTTGACCCAGCGCTTTCCGCTCTGCGGGGGGTACTACATCCAGATGGAGGACGAGCTCGGTTCGATGGCGGCGATCATCGGAGGGTCCTGGGCGGGAAAGAAGTCGGTGACCATCACCTCGGGCCCCGGCTTCTCGCTCATGATGGAGAACCTCGGTCTCGCCGTCATGCACGAGACGCCCTGTGTGGTCGTCAACGTGCAGCGCGGCGGGCCGTCGACCGGCCTCCCCACCATGGTGGGCCAGGCCGACATGATGCAGGCCAAATGGGGGTCGCACGGCGACTACGAGATAATCGCCCTGGCGCCGAGCTCGCCCCAGGAATGCTTCGACTACGCCATCAAGTGCTTCAATCTCGCCGAGACGTGGCGCACTCCGACTCTCCTCATGATGGACGAGTGCGTGGGACACATGACCGAGAAGGTGGTGATCCCCCCGGCCGAAGAGATCGAAGTCACTGAGCGGCCCTACACCAAGAAAAAGCCGGGAGAGTACCTTCCCTACGAGATCGGCGACAGTCTCGTTCCTGATTTTGCCAAGGCGGGCGACGGCTACCGCTACCACGTGACCGGCTTGACCCACGACGCGCGCGGATACCCGGTGATGACCGCCGAGTGCCAGGACGAGACGATCAAGCGCCTCATCGACAAGATCAAGCTGAACGCCGACGAGATCATCGAGATCGAGGAAGAGCAGACCAGGGGCGCCCAGGTAGTGGTGGTCTCCTACGGGATCAGCTACCGCGTGGCGCAGCCCGCTGTCGACCGCGCCCGGGCCGAAGGCATCAAGGTGGGCCAGATGAGGCTGATCACCGTCTGGCCCTTCCCGGAGAAACGCATCGCCGAACTGGCCAAGAAGATCAAGGCCTTCGTCGTTCCCGAGATCAACCTCGGACAGGTCGTCCTCGAGGTGGAACGCTGCGCGGGCGGCCATGCCAAGATCATCCCCGTCACACACGCAGGGGGATGGGTCCACGAGACTAAAGACGTTTACGCTGCGATCAAGGAGGCGGCAAAATGACAAAAACGGCAGAAAAGGCGGTTGAAGAGCAAGTGATGATCGACCATCCCCTCGAGCCTTATCTCCGGATGGATCGGATCCCCCACATCTGGTGCCCCACGTGCGGTATCGGCACGGTCGTCTCATGCTTCATCCAGGCCGTCATCGAAACCGCAACGGATGTGGACAAGCTCTGCATCGTTTCCGGGATCGGGTGCACGGCGCGCGTGCCCGGCTACTTGAAGATGGACTCGTACCACACCACCCACGGCCGGAGCATCGCTTTCGCCACGGGCCTCAAGCTCGCCAATCCCGAGCTCGAGGTGGTGGTCATCTCGGGCGACGGCGACCTGATCGCCATCGGCGGCAACCACTTCATCCACGCGGCGCGGCGCAACATGGACATCAAGGTGATCTGCGTCAACAACTTCATCTACGGCATGACGGGCGGGCAGGTGGCGCCGACCACGCCGCTCACGGCCAACTGTTCGACCACGCCCTACGGCAACACGGAGACACCCTTCTCCTTGCCCTACCTGGCCGCTTCGTGCGGCGCCACCTACGTGGCGCGGTGGACGGCGCTTCACATCAGGCGCATGACGCGCGCCTTTAACGAGGTTCTCAGTCGGAGAGGATTCTCCTTCGTCGAGGTGATCGCTCCCTGCTCGACCCTCTACGCCAGGCGCAACAAGCTCGGCACGGGCCTGAGTCTGATGAAGTACTATCACGACAACAGCGAGATCGCCCACGGCCATGACGTGAAGGATCTCGATATCGGCTACCAGGAAAAGATCAAGGTCGGCAAGTTCATCGACGAAGACAAGCCGACTCATGTCGACCGTTCCAACGTGTGGTACAAGAAGGTGTTCGGCGACAAGTACAAGTGGTACGGTCCCAAACCGCCTGGCATGGAAGAGACGAAGTAGCAACCGGCGAAACTCAAGGCTGGAGATAATTTCATGGTGATGACAGAAGTCAAGATATCCGGTTTCGGTGGCCAGGGCGTGATCCTGAGCGCCCACATCCTGGGCAAGGCGGCCTCTATTTTCGACGGACGGCAAGCGACGATGACACAGGCTTTCGGGCCCGAGGCGCGCGGCTCGTCGTGCAGTGCGCAGGTCATCCTCTCGGACGAGCTTATCCGCTATCCCTACGTCAAGAATCCCGCGGTTCTCGTCTCCATGTCGCAGGAGGCGTACACCAAGTTTTCGCCCGACGTGGCCAAGGGCGGCATGGTGCTCATCGACGAGGACCTCGTCAAGGTGGGCGATGAGAAGACCCATTTCAACGTCTACTCGATCCCGGCCACCCGCTATGCGGAGGAACTGGGCCGCAAGCTGGTTCTCAACATAGTGATGTTCGGTTTCTTCACGGCGATGACCGGTTGTATCAAGAAGGAGTCGGCTCTCGAGGCGGTCCTCGATTCGGTTCCCAAGGGAACGGAGGAGCTCAACTCCAACGCCTTCAACAAGGGCTACGACCACGGAATCGGGCTGAAGGAGCAGAATCCCGAGCTGGCGAAACCGAAAAAGAAGGCGGCCAAGAAGAAGGCGGTCTCAGGTAAATAAGGCTGACGACCCATGACGCGCATCAATTTCGACTTCAAGGAACAGCTCGACAAGATCATCGGCGGCGAACTGCACAGCTACTGCTTTCAGTGCGGCGCCTGCGTGGGCGACTGTCCGTCGGCGCGCTACTCGGAGCGGTTCAATCCGCGGCTCATCATGCTCCAGTGCATCATGGGCCAGGCCGAGGAACTCCTCGCCGAGGACTCGGTGATCTGGGAGTGCACCAACTGCTACAACTGCCTCGAGCGGTGCCCCCAGGACGTGAGACCCGCCGAGGTGATCATCGCGCTCAAGAACCTGTGCGGTCCGAGAAAGACCCGCCCTCAAAAGATCGAGGACATGGTCAAGGCCGTGCAAAAAAACGGGCTCACCGGAATGGTCACGCCGGCGATCAACAGGATCAGGGACGGCCTCGGACTCGATCCGGTCAAGCCCGTTCCGATGGACGAGATCAAGAAGCTCCTTCGATGAGGGCTCCGGCCCGTCCCGGCGGGCGCTCTTTTCGAATGTAGGACCGACTCCTGAAGGAGACGAAGGGCCATGGCTGAAAGCGGTAAACTGAGATACACACCTTTCTTCGGTTGCATGATCTCAACGAAATATCCCCAGTTCGAGGCGTCGGTGCGCAAGACCCTGCCCAAGCTCGGCGTGGAACTCGTCGATCTCGACGGATTTTCCTGCTGCCCCGACCCGATCTATTTCAAGGCCTTTGACAAGGAGGAGTGGATCACCCTGGCGGCGCGCAATCTGTGCGTGGCCGAGGAGGCTGGACTCGACATCATCACCTGCTGTTCGGGATGCACGGCCACGCTCAAGGAAGCCCATCATCTCATGCACGAGGATGTGGGGCTCAGGGACCGCGTCAATGCCAGGCTCGAAAAGGTGGGGCGCGAGTGGAAGGGGACGATCAAGGTACGCCACATCGTGACCATGGTGCGCGACGACGTGGGCCTCGACAAGGTGGAGGCGTCGCTCGTGCGCAAACTCGGCGGGCTCCGCGTGGCGATCCACTACGGCTGCCACCTGCTCAAACCATCGAAGGTGATGCAGGTCGACGATCCCGATCGGCCCACGATCCTCGAGGACCTGATGAACGCCATCGGCGTCGAGGCGGTCGAACACGAGGAGAAGGTCCTCTGCTGCGGCAAGGCGTGCATGGATCCCGAGATACCGAGCGAGATGACGCGTGACGTTCTCAAATCGATTCAGAAGCTCGACGTCGACTGCATGGGGCTCATCTGTCCCACCTGCTTCGACGAGTACGACGTGGCCCAGATCAGGCTGAGTCGCAAGTACAAGGAGGAGTTCAAGCTTCCCGTCATCTACTACTTCCAGCTTCTCGGACTCGCCCAGGGGCTTGCGCCCGAGGAGATGGGGTTCAAGCGCCACAAGATCAAGGTGGCGCCCGTTCTGGAAAAACTGGATCTGGCTGTCCGACAACCAGGATAACGGAAGGATACAAGAGTGGACAAAGGCGTACTGATCATCGGCGGCGGGATCACCGGGGTCCAGGCCGCGCTCGATTTGGCCAACTCGAGGGTGAAGGTCCACCTGGTGGAAAGATCCCCCAGCCTTGGCGGCCGCATGGCCCAGCTGGACAAGACCTTTCCCACCATGGACTGCTCCATATGAATTCTCGGCCCAAAGATGATGGATGTCGGTCGACATCCGAATATAGAGACCTTCACCTACTCAGAAGTGATCGGCCTTGAAGGACGGCAGGGGAACTTCCGCGCCACCGTGCGCAAGCACCCCCGCTACGTGATAGAGGACAAGTGCACCGGCTGCGGCCTCTGCGCCAAGGACTGTCCCGTGGTCTCGCCCAACCTCTTCGACATGGGGCTCGGCGCGCGTAAGGCGATCTACACACCCTTTCCCCAGGCCGTTCCCAACACGTACACCATCGACAGGGATGCCTGCCTCAACGACGACTTCATCGTCTGCGGCAACTGCCAGCGCGTGTGCGAGGTCGACGCCATCGACTACGACATGGCGCCCGAGGATGTGGAGATCGATGTCTCGTCGGTGGTGGTCGCCACCGGGTACGACACCTTCGATCCCTACGACATGAAGCTCTACGGCTACGGCACGTCGCCCAACATTCTCACCGGCATGGAGTTCGAGAGGCTGCTCAATGCCTCGGGACCCACCCAGGGGCACGTGATCAAACCGTCGGACATGAAGATTCCCGAGAAGATCGCCTTCATCCAGTGCGTGGGCGTGCGCGGCGAGTGCGACCGCCAGTACTGCTCGCGCTTCTGCTGCATGAACACGGTCAAGTCGGCCATGCTGGCCCTGTCCCACCACGACGAGATCGAGGAGATCCAGATCATGTTCTCCGACATCCGCGCCTTCGGGAAGGGCTACGAGGAGTTCTACCGGCGCTCCAAGGAGTATCCGCAGATCAACTACTTCCGCGGCCGGCCGGCCAAGATCACCTCGGAGTCGGACAAGGACGATCTCATCATCCACGTGGAGAACACGGTCACGGGCAGACCCGAGCGGGTGGGCGCCGACATGGTCGTTCTCGCCTCGGCGGCCGTTCCCTCGCCTGCCAACCGGAGTCTGGCCGACGTCCTCGGTGTCGAGCTCGACGGTGAGGGGTACTTCAAGGTGCGTTTCGGAGAGGGCAATGTGCTCTACTCGAGCCGCGATGGCGTGCTGATCGCGGGCTGCGCCAAGGGCCCCGAGGATATCCCCGACTGCGTCGCCCAGGCATCGGGCGCGGCTGCCGAAGCGGCCGGTTTTATTCCCGGAGAGAGACTCGAGGAGGAGGAGTCCGAGATCGAACCGCTCGATGTGAGCGGACCGCCGCGCATCGGCGTCTTCATCTGCCATTGCGGCGCCAACATTGCCGGCGTGGTCGACGTGGAAGCGCTCGAGAATTATGCCAAGACGTTGCCCGATGCGGTCTTCGTGACGCGCGATCTCTTCCTCTGCGCCGACTCGGGACAGAAGCAGCTCCAGGAGGTCATCAAGGAGAACAAGCTCAACCGCGTGGTGGCGGCGGCGTGCACGCCGCGCACCCACGAACCGGTTTTTCGCGACACCCTGGCGCGTATCGGCATGAATCCCTTCCTCTTCGAGATGGTCAACATCCGCGACCAGTGCTCGTGGGTGCACAGCAAGGAACCGGAAGAAGCGACGCGTCGCGCCATGGATCAGCTCCGCATGGGCGTGGTGCGCGCGCGGTGGCTCCAGCCGCTCGATACCAGTTCGATCGACGTGATCCGCTCCGTCGTCGTCATCGGCGGCGGCATCACCGGGATCCAGGCCGCGCTGAAACTCGCCGAGCAGGATATCGACACCGTTCTCATCGAGAAGTCGGACAAGCTTGGCGGCCGGATGCGCGAGCTTTACAAGCTCTATCCATCCAATGTGGAAGCGTCATCGGTTCTCGACAAGAAACTCGAGGAGCTCGAGAAAAGCGCCGTCAAGGTTCACACACTGACCAACGTGACCAAGGTCTCCGGCTTTGTGGGCAACTTCGAGGTGGAGACGACGAGCAAAACCTTCAAGGCGGGCGCCATCATCGTTGCCATCGGCGCCGACCTGCACCAGCCCGGCGACGAGTACGGTTACGACAAGTTCCCCAACGTGATGACCAACCTCGAGCTCGAGGATTATCTCAAGAACGATTTCAAGAACTACCCCGGCGGCGCGAAGCCCAAGAGGGTCGCCTTCATCCAGTGCGTCGGATCGCGCGATCCCGAGACGAATCCGGCCTGCTCGCGCTACTGCTGCGCGGCGTCGGTCAAGCAGTCGCTCGCCCTGGCCGAACAGGGCACCGAGTCGATCGTGCTCTATCGCGACATGCGCACCCAGGCGCACAGCATGGAGGAGATGTATCGCGACGCGCGCGGCGCGGGCGTTATCTTCTTCCGCTATCCCGATGATGTGAAGCCCAAGGTGATCGGCAAGAAGAAGGCAGAGAAGGTCCAGTTCCACGAGAACCTCATGGGTCAGGACCTTGATTTCGACGTGGACGCCGTCGTCCTCGCCGTCGCCATGCGGCCATTCGAGGACGAGACGGCGCGCTACCGCGAGATGCTCAAGGTGCCCCGCTCGCCCGACGGCTTCATGATGGAGCGCCATCCCAAGCTCGGCCCCGTGGAGACCACGGTGGCGGGGATCTTCCTCGCCGGAACGATCCAGGGACCCAAGGACTCGGCCGACGCCATGGCGCAGGCCTCGGCCACCGCGTCCAAGGCGGCCGAGATCGTCTGCCGCGAGCAGATCGAGCTCGATGCGACCACGGCCCATGTCCACGAGGAGATGTGCCGCGCTTGCGGCAAGTGCGTCGAGATTTGCGATTTCCACGCGCCCGGCTTCGTCGAGATCGGACCGGGAATCAGTGTGGCGCGCATTAATGAAGCACTCTGCAAGGGGTGCGGCACGTGCGCGGCATGGTGTCCGGTCCAGGCGATCGGCGCCAAGCATTTCACCGACCAGCAGATTCACGCCATGCTCGAAACAATGTTGACCGAAGGAGTCGCCTGATGGCCGGCGAGAAGAAGAAAAAAGGGTCCGGCAACGGGCAGTGGGAACCCAAGATCCTCGTCTTTGCCTGCAACTGGTGCAGTTACGCCGGCGCTGACACGGCCGGCGTGAGCCGTATCCAGTACTCGCCCAAGTTCCGCGTGATCCGTGTCATGTGCTCGGGCCGTGTGAGGACGTCTTACATTCTCAAGGCGTTCCAGCTCGGCGCCGACGGGGTTCTCGTGTCGGGGTGCCACATCGGCGACTGCCACTACATCTTCGGCAACCATCGGGCGCTCGAGATGTACGATCGCACGACCAAGACGCTCAAGGTGCTCGGCTTCGAGGACGAGCGGATCCGGCTCGAATGGGTATCGGCCGCTGAGGGGCCCAAGTGGGGACTGCTGATCGACGAGTTCGTGGAGCAGATCACCAAGCTCGGACCGAGCCCGATCAACTTGCCGACCGCTGTGGTTGAAGAAGCCGGGGAGGCGAAGAGCGCCGGGGAGGCGAAGAGCGCCGGGGAGGCGAAGAGCGCCGAGACGGCGAAGAGCAAGGCAGAGAAAAAAAGCAAAAAAGCCGGTAAGTCCGGCAAGAAAAAAGCGAAGGTCTGAAAGGCGCGAAATGGTTGACATCAACGCACTGAACAAGGATACCGACGTTCTCAGTTGTCTCGAGTGCGGCAAGTGCACCGCAGTCTGTCCCGTGTCCCGTCTGGGCCAGAGCTTCTCGCCCCGTTCCCTCTTGAGCAACGTCGTGGTCGGCGACTACGACGGGCTTACCTCGGACAAGCGCACCTGGGACTGCCTGACCTGCGGCCAGTGCCAGCCGCGCTGTCCGCACAACATCGACTTCTCCGTATTCTGCCGCAAGGTGCGGCGCGAGGCGGTGAGTCTGGGCAACTCAGGCGACAAGTCCCACGACGGCGCTCTGCACCAGATCATGCAGCTCCAGTCCTACGAGAACCTCAAGCAGAACAGGCTCGATTGGATTCCCGAGGACGCCAAGGTAATCACCGAGGGCGAAGGTGGGGTGCTCTACTTCGTCGGGTGCCTGCCCTACTACGACGCCTACTTCGATCACCTGGGCCTCGACAGCGTCAACATCGCCCGGAGCACGGTCAAGATCCTCAACCACCTCGGCATCGAGCCGGTCGTCATGGCCGATGAGCGATGCTGCGGCCACGACCTGATCTGGTCGGGCCTCGAGGACGACTTTATCAAGCTCGGCCGCCACAACGTGGAGGCGATCAAGAAGACGGGCGCCAAGAAGATCGTCTTTTCCTGCGCCGAGTGCTACCGGACGCTGAACAAGGAATACGCCGAGTTCGTCGAACCGCTCGGCATCGAAATGCAGCACATGGCCCAGTTCATCAGCGATCAGATCGCCGAGGGCGCGCTTGACCTCAAGGGGCACGGAGAGGCTCTGACCTTCCACGATCCCTGCCGCCTCGGGCGCCAGATGGGCGTGATCGACGAGCCGCGGAGCGTGCTGTCGACGATCGCCGGCGAGGGCTTCGTCGAGATGGAGCGGTCCGGAAAAAACGGAATCTGCTGCGGCACCTCGTCGTGGATGAACTGCTCCATGACGTCTAAGAAGATCCAGAGCGCGCGCCTCGCCGAGGCGGGCGCCACGGGTGCGAAGGCCATGGTCACGGCCTGTCCCAAGTGCCGCATTCATTTCGAGTGCACCAAGACCGACCCGACCCTGCCCGAGGAGAGCAGGATCGAGATAAAGGATTTAACCGTTGTCGCGGCCGAAGCTCTGTAAGGCTTCGGTTTCGGCAAGACGGATTCGTTTGGAAACTCTGAGACTTGGAGGAGAAGACATTGTCTGTCAATGATCTCAGAATCGGAGTCTTTGTCTGCGACTGCGGCATGAACATCGCCGGAACCGTGGACAACGACAACCTGGTGGAACATGCGAAGACCTTGCCTGATGTGGTTTCGGTCGTGCGGAGCCGGTACACCTGCTCCGATCCCGGCCAGAACGAGATCAAGCGGATCATTCGCGAGAACAACCTCAACAGGGTTGTGGTTACCGCCTGCACGCCCAAGCTTCACGAACCCACGTTCAGAGCCTGTGTCGAGGAGGCCGGCCTGAACCAGTACCTCATGGAGATGGCCAACATCAGGGAGCACTGCAGCTGGGTGCACTCGAAGGACCCGAAGGGCGCCACGGAGAAGGCCAAGGATCTCGTGGCGAGCGCCGTGGCCCGCGCCCGTAACCTGGAGGAGCTCACCGAGATGAGCTTCCCCGTGACCCGCGCCGCTCTCGTGATCGGCGGCGGTGTGGCCGGAATCCAGGCCGCCCTCGATCTGGCCGACTCGGGCAACCAGGTCTACATCGTCGAGAAGGAGCCGTCCCTGGGAGGGGTCATGCCGCAGCTGGCAAAAACGTACCCCACCATGGACTGCCCCATATGAATACTCGGCCCAAAAATGATGGAGGCGTGGCGCCATCCAAAAATCGAGATTCTGACATACAGTGAAGTTGAAAAAGTGACCGGTTACGTGGGCAACTTCAAGGCCCGTATCCGGCGTAAATCGCGTTACGTGGTGGAAAACGAGTGCACGGCGTGCGGCGACTGCTCAGAGGTCTGCCCGGTTGCCGTACCGGCCGAGTTCCAGTCCGGTCTCTCGTCGCGCAAGGCGATCTACATTCCCTTTCCCCAGGCCGTACCGTCATCTTATGTGCTCGACATGGACAACTGCTTGGGTATCAACCCGATCGCGTGCGGCGAGTGCCTCAAGGCGTGCGAGAAGAAGTGCATCGACTACGACATGCGCGACTCCTTCGTCGATCTCGACGTCGGTTCGATTCTCGTGGCGATCGGCATGGAGCCCTACGATCCGAGCGCTCTCGACGAGTTCGGGTACGGCAAGTATCCCGATGTGCTCACGAGCGTGGAGTTCGAACGCATGCTGTCCGTCGACGGTCCGTCGGCCGGCCACCTCGTCCGGCCTTCGGACGGTCAGGAGCCGGAGTCGGTGGCGTTCATCCAGTGCGTCGGTTCGAGGAGCAAGGACGAGCGGTGCAACGAGTACTGCAGCAACATCTGCTGCATGAACACGGTGAAGGACACCCTCCTCTTGCGCGATCACTACCCCGACATGAAAGTCGACGTCTACTACATGGACATCCGCGCATTCGGCAAGGGATTCGAGGAGATGTTCATGCGCAGCAAGCAGGCTGGTGTATCGTACATCCGCGGCATTCCGGGCGAGATCTCCAACGGCCGGGCGAACGGCAAGCTGAAGATGGTGGTGGAGAACACCACGATCGGCAAGCTCCAGGAGCGCGAGGTCGACATGGTGGTTCTCTCCGTGGGAGGGGTCCCGAGATCGAGCGCGCCCGAACTCAGAACCTTGCTCACCATTTCCAAGAGCCCCGACGGCTTCATGCAGGAAGCCCACCCCAAGCTGAGGCCTGTCGAGGCCGCCACCAAGGGTGTGTTCATCTGCGGCTGCGCCGAGGCGCCCAAGGACGTGAAGGACTCGGTCTGTCAGGCCGGCTTCGCCGCGTCGCGCGCCAACGCGCTTCTCTCCGCCGGGAAGGTGACGGTCGAGGCGATCACGTCGCGCATCGATCCGGAAAAGTGCACCATGTGCGGCCTCTGCGCCAAGATCTGCCCCTATCACGCCATCACCGACGCGGACAAGAAGAAGGGCATCCTGCCCGTCGTGGTCGAGGCATCGTGCGCCGGGTGCGGCACCTGCGCGCCGGCGTGCAACTTCGAAGCGATCAAGATGCAGCACTTCACCGACGCCCAGTACCTGGCTCAGATCGATGCCCTTCTGGCTGAAAAGCCGGAAGACAAGGTCTTCATCTTCGCCTGCAACTGGTGCTCCTATCCGGGCGGTGACACGGCCGGTGTGGCGCGCCTCCAGTACCCCGCGTCTCAACGCCTCGTGCGCACCATGTGCTCGGGCCGCGTCGACGAGAGCTTCGTCATGCGCGCCTTCGAGCTCGGCGCGGGCGTGGTGTGCGTGTCGGGCTGCCACTACACCGATTGCCACTACATCGACGCGGTGAAGCAGACCCAGAAGAGGGTCGACCGCCTCTGGGACAAGGTCGAGCGCCTCGGTATCCGGCCCGAACGCCTGCGCCTCGAGTGGATCTCGTCCGCCCAGGGCGCACGTTTCCAGGAGACGATGCTCGAGCTCGACGAGTTCCTCAAGACTGTCACGAAGGAAGAGATCGACGCCGGAGTCCAGGCGATCAAGGAAGACGCGGCCAAGAAGGCCGCACGTAAAGCCAAGGCCAAGGAAAAGGTCAAATCCTGATGACGATTTACGCCGGGCCCGCACTCCGGCCGCGGGCCCGGCGCAACACAATAGAGCTCCAGGAGCAATAGTATGGCTGAAGAACGTCCGATGATCTGTCTCAGGTGCGGCCACGAGCACACGGGCCCCTACGACAAGAACGATCCGATCGAACGGACCTGCCCCAAGTGCCGTTCGAACAGTGTCCGCGCGCTCAAGCCACCCAAGAAGTAGTCGACATCCACTCCTGATATTTCGGGGAGCGGACATTTGGCGGAACAATTGTTCCGTCGAACTGATGTTCCAGGGGATTTTGAGCCAAACGTTGGTTGTCGATCGACTATCATATCACTCACTCGACTCTGTCGAACACGACGCCATACTCAGTTAGAAAACCCAACGACTCTGCCGGCACTCAAAGGGGGCGATTCCGATGCGATTCAGTGCGATACGATTCCTTTCCATTTCTTCCATTCTCGTCCTGACGGCCGACTGTTGTTGCTGCATCTGTTTTTCGTCGAAGGTCTGGACCGAGACCTCGGCCGAGCTCTCCTTCCCCGCCGCCGGGACTCAATCGCTCCAGGTCTTGACTCATAACGGTGCGGTGACGATCACCGCGGACGATGGCGCGGACACGATCACGGCCGAAGTCACGATCAAGGCCGGAGGCGCGGACGAGGCCGACGCCGAGCGATGCCTGGCAGCGATCGAACTCCACACCCCTCTCGAAGGATCGAAGCAGGTGCTCACCTGGCGATGGACCGAAGACAAGGAGCGGGACCTGGTCGGCGGCGATTTTCTTCGACGTCAAGATTCCCTCAACGCTGGCCGTGGACGTGGAGACGCACAATGGCTCGGTCTGTCTCAAAGGCACGCGGTCAAATGCGCGTCTCGAGATGCACAACGGCAGCGTGACCGCTCTGAACCACGAGGGCGACCTGTCGATCCTGACCCACAACGGAGAGATCAGATCAGAATCGTCCTCGTCCACGATCAAGCTCGAGACGCACAACGGCGCCATCGAGAGCCGGGTCGATTGCCACGGTACGTTGAATGGCGATCTGATCACATACAACGGCTCGATCTCGATCACGATCGGAAAGGGCGCATCCGCCGAGATCGTGGGCACTACCTCGAACGGCCGTGTGTCGGTTAACCGCGAGATGGAGATCACCGTGAAGAAGAAGAAGGTGATCGTGGGACGGATCGGCTCGGGAGAGGGCAAGGTGGAGCTCGAAATCCACAACGGTTCCATAAACCTGAACTGAGACGCTCATGAAGACGCTTACTTTTTCGAGCGGGATTCTCATCAAGCTCGAGCGGGGCGAAGAGGTCACTGCCGCGCTCCAGGGATTTCTCGCCGAGAACCAGATCGCCGCAGGAACGATCACAGGCCTTGGAGGCGTGAGCAATGCCGAACTCGGGTTCTATGATCTCGCGTCGCGCATCTACCAGCGCACCACGATCGCGGGCAATCTCGAGCTCGTGAGTTACCAAGGGAATATCACCGTCGTCGACGGCGCTCCCTTCATCCATGCCCACGCCCTTGTCTCCGGGCCTGATTATCGTCCCTACGCGGGCCACTTCTTCAGTGCTGTCGTGGCGATCACTGGAGAATTCGTTCTGCGGCCCGGGGACTGGTCGGTGGCGCGTCTCCTCGATGAGGCGACCGGGCTCAAGCTCATGGATCTGCCTGACTAATCCCGTTACATTCGTGAAACCTCGCGTGGTATCAGGGTAACCGTGGGACCGTGCGATAGAGCTCATTCCCCTCTGGCCGGCGGTCCGTCCAGGTCCTAATTGCCTGCAGCAGAGCGAGCAAGGTCAATCCGGAAAATCTTACGGACATTTTTGGATTTAGGATCGCTCTTTGCTTCTTACCTCCCTGTTGAAATTCAGATTTTGCTGAATCCTCGAAACGGAGGTGTGCGATGAACAAGTATTTCCTGCTCTCCATACTGACCCTGCTCTTCACGATCTGGTTGACCGAACCTGCATCGACCCATGGCGGACAGTACACTCCGCCCGGCGACACGGTCCCACCCAACGTCGGAAACCCATCAGGTCCGTCGACGCCGGGAGGTTCATCGGGAACGACCACTCCCGGTCCGCAGGGTCCATCGATCAGAGGTCCGACCGGCCCGGCCACACCGATAGCGCCGCCCAGAGGCGGCCGCGGGCGAGGTGGAGCGTTCACCCGCCCCTCGCGCGGGCGGGGGTGGACGTCGATGGGGATGGAACGGTGGGAGATCTGGTGGGGGAACAACAAGGATGCTTTTCTCGATCTCAAGAACCGGGTCGGGGCGAACGGCACCTACTCGGGTTCGGGCTCTTTTCTTGCCGGTCGGGGGCGGAAAGACACGGCCCAGCCGTCAGGCCGCCCTTCGACCGAGGTGATCAGGAACCAAGTCCTCCCCTCGCTCATCGCGGCGCTCGATTCCGATCATCCCGATATTCTCGATTCCGCTCTTCTGGCGATCGCGCGCACCACACCGGCGGCCGACGCCGATCTCGTGCTCTCCAGGGTCGAAGGTTTTCTCGAATCGAGGTTCGTTTCGGTGCGCCAGGCGGCGTGCGTCTCCCTCGGCGTGCTCGGTTCTCCCAAGGCGTGCCAGGCCTGCTACGATCTGATGGTGGACAACAAGGCGGGCCGGAAACTCGTGGGGGGAAAAAAGGTCCCCCAGATAATCAGGGCCTTCGGCGCGCTCTCGCTCGGGCTGATCAATTCGGCGCAGTCCGCTCCCAAGCTGAGACTGGTCGTGGACAAGGAGAGTCCCAAGACGCAGAAAGACCTCATCGCCTGCGCGATTGCGGCTCTCGGCTTGATGAACGACCCCTCGATCAGGGATGAAAACGTTCGCTTCCTTATCGGAAAGTTTCGCGATACCAGGATCGACGCCGCGATCAGGGCGTACATCCCCGTGGCGCTTGGACGGCTCGGCGATGCCGTGGCCTTGACTCCGCTCATCAAGGCCTTCAGGCAAAACGATCAGGATTCCCGTCTTTCGCGATCGTGCGCCGTGGCCATGGGCCGGCTCGCCACTGTCGACGATTCGGAGGCGATCAGCCTGCTCGTCGAAGCGGTCTCCAGATCGAAAGATGCCCTGACGCGCCACTACGCGCTCATCGCGCTGGCACAGATCGGCGCGAGGGACAGCCGGCCCGCGGCGCACGAGAAGGAACATCAGGCGATCGCGCGCCTCTTCCTCTCCCAGATTTCGCGTCCCACCAAACCCCAGCACCGTGCCTGGGCGTCGCTGGCCGGCGCCATCTATGCGAGGGGACAGGACGCGCAGCAGGGACTGATCATCAGCAAGATCAGGGAAAACTTCCATGACACGCGCAACCTTTCGGACAAGAGCGCCATGGCCGTGAGTCTCGGTTTGCTCGGTTCGGTGAACTCCGCCGAGATGCTCTTCAGCGCGCTCCTGGAGACGAAGAACAAGGCTTTTCAAGGATACCTGTGCCTCGGCCTCGGATTGATGAACTGGAAAACGGCCACCGAGAGGATTTGCGATATCGCCAAGAAAGGATCGGTTGCCGTTCTGCGCCTTCAGGCCGCCACCGCGCTCGGTCTGATGGGCGACCGCGAGGCAGTGGATGTCCTGATCCTCGTCTTGCGAAACAGCCGCGCCCTGCCGATCGTGTCGTCGGCAGCCAAGGCTCTCGGACTGATCGGGGACAAGAGCGCCATTGGGCCTTTGAAAGAGATTCTCGCCGATGACTCTGTCTCCGCCCTGGGCCGTGCTTTTGCGGTCGTGGCTCTCGGGATCCTCGGTGAAAAGAGCCAGCTCCCCTGGAACGCCGCCATCACGGCAAATTCCAACTACAGCGTCAGGGTGGATGCGATCCGCGAGATCGCCGATATCCTTTGATTCGAATGGATAGACCAATGAAAAAAACAGGTGCCATATTTCTCGTCGCAGTCATTTTGACTTTCTTCACGACCGATCTCTCCTTCGGCCATGGGGGCCAATACCGCGGCCCAGGCGGCTCAGACGGTTTTTCGCCTCCCCCTCCGCCCGACCAGGGTAGTTCGGGCTCTTCGAGCGCAACGGGCGGCCCCACCGTTCCCACACCCTCCACGTCCTTACCCGGAGGGTCGGTGAGTGGTGGCGGCCGCACCCGCAGCGGCGGAGGCGGCATGCAGCGCAAGAGGTACAGCGCGAGCTTCGGCCTGGAGCGCTGGGAGTTCTGGTGGGAGTACAACAAGGATTCCTATCTCAATCTCAAGAACCAGCTCTTTGCGGGCGATCGCGTCCTCGGGACCGCGTCGTTCCTGATCGGCCAGAGCCGGAAGGGGATGTTCCGGTCGTCGCAGCGCGTGTCGCCCGAAATGGCGCGTCGTGATCTTCTGCCCGCGCTTCTCGATACCCTGACAGTCGATCACCCCGACGTGCAGGACTCGTCGGTCCTTGCCGTGGCGCGCATCACTCCCTCTGCCGACGCCGCGGCCGTTCTCGACGCGATCACCGCGGTCCTCAAGTCCAAGTACGAGTCGGCGAGGCAATCGGCCTGTCTTTCCCTCGGTGTTCTCGGCGCACCCGAAGCGATTCCCCTCTGCCGCGATCTCATGTTCGACACGGCCGCGGGTCGAAAGTTGGTGGGCCGGGCAGAGGTGCCGCGCCTCGTGCGGGCCTTCGCCGCCCTCTCCCTCGGTTTGATCGGGTCGTCGCAAAGCGCGTCCGATCTGATGGCGGTCGTGGAGAAGGAAAACCAGATGACGCGAAAGGACCTCATCTCCTGCGCGATCACCTCTCTGGGACTGCTCGATGGAACGGAGGAGCGCTCGACGATCGTGCGCTTTCTCGTCGATCAGCTCGCCAAGCCTCAAATGGATCCCTATCTCAAGTCCTTCATTCCCGTCGCCCTCGGCCGGCTGGGAGATGCTGCCGCGCTCGGGCGGGTGGAGGTCGCTTTCAGGCAGAAAGACCAGCACGATTGCGTACGCCAGTCCTGTGCGATTGCTCTTGGACTCCTCGCCGCCATCGACGATCGGAAGGTCGTGGAACTCCTCGAGAGTTACATCCACGAGGGTCGCGACGTGCAGACGCGCCACTTCGCGTTCATCGCACTGGCGCAGATCGGAGCGGGCGACCAGGGTTACTGTCTCCACGGCGATGAGCACAAGGCGCTCCAGCAGTTCTTCCTCTCCGAAATCGAGCGGCCGAGCCGGATGGATCATCTTTCATGGTCCTGTCTTGCTGCCGGCATCCACGCCATGTCTCATCCCCCGCTTCAGGGAGCGGTGATCAGAAAAATCCATCATCGATTCGACGATGTGAAGAATCCCTCCGACAAGGGCGCCATGGCGATCAGCCTGGGGCTTCTCAATGCACAGAGCAGTGCGCCGCGTCTATTCACGGCGCTTCGCGAGACGCGGGACAAGACACTCCAGGGCTACCTCTGCGTCAGTCTCGGCCTCATGAACTGGTCGGCCGCGGCTGAGACGATCCGTGATTTCGTGCGCGACGAAACGGTTTTCTTTCTCCAACTCCAGGCATCGGTGGCGCTCGGACTGATGGGTGATCACGATGCGGTCGGTCTGCTTGTCGACTCTCTCGAAAAGGGCGGGTCTTTGAACATCGTTTCTTCCGCGGCCAGGGCGCTGGGGCAGATCGGCGATCAGCGGGCGGTCGATCCCCTGAAGAGCATTCTCGAAGATCCCCAGGCCCACAATCTGTCCAAGGCATTCGCCGTCGTGGCGCTCGGGCTTGTGGGGGAGCGGACCGCGTTGCCCTGGAACACCAGGATTTCCGAAAACACAAACTACAGAGCGCGGCTCGCAGCCATCTCCGAAGCGCTTGATATCTTGTGAGCCTGTTGACCCCGGCTTTTTTTACCTATAATATTCTTCCCCTCGATCTCGCCGTCGCGAATCGTGAACCAGGACCCTGTCGAGGGGGATAAGATCAAGCTCTCCGTGTTTCCGCTTCAATTATTGATTGCGCTGCTCATGGTCAGCGCTGATCTCCCGGCCCGGTCATCGCAAGAGAGACCGCGGGTGGCAGTCCCCGAAGTCGGGGAAGACGTCCCCGCCATCGGGGAAAACGTCCCCGCCGTTGCCGGCGCCTTGGTGATCGACGGCAGACTCGATGAGAACGTCTGGGCCAGGGCCGCCAGGATCGATGCTTTGACCGAGGTCGAACCCGACGCGGGCGCCGCGGCCGATCCGGCGACGGAGATCCTCATCATGCGCGACTCAACGCACCTCTACGTGGGGTTCGTCTGCCACGAACCCGAGATCGACAGGCTCGTGCTTCAGGACATGCACAGGGAAGGCTTTCAGTGGGAGGACGACGCCGTCAAGATCACACTCGACACGTTCTGCGACGGAAAGTCGGGGTACTACTTTCTCATCAGCGCGGCCGGATCGCGGCTCGACGCGCTCGTTGCTGACAATGGCCAGCGTCGAAACTATAGCTGGGACGGCTTCTGGAGCGGGTGCACCGTCATCGGGAGCGATCGCTGGACAGCCGAATTCGCCATCCCCTTCAAGACGCTTGCCTTTGGTCCGAACGGGATCTGGAGGGCCAATTTCGAACGGTGGCGCGGCGTCGACCGCTCCCGCTTCCGGTGGACGGGCACGCAGAGGGAGTTCGCGATCACCACGATGAGCGAAGCGGGAGAACTCGAGATCCGCGACGGCCTCGACCAGGGGTACGGCATCGAGATCCGGCCCTACATGAAGGTCAAACGTTCGAAAGAACACAGCCCCCGATCGGCCAGCATCGTGGGCGATGGGGGAGGCGAGATCAACTGGCAGATCACGCCTCAGCTCAGGACATCGCTCACCTTCAACACTGATTTCGCCGAGACCGAGACTGACGCGCGCAGGATCAACCTGACCCGCTTCTCGCTCTTCTTTCCCGAGAAGCGTGACTTCTTCTTGCAGGACGCGAACCAGTTCGAGTTCGGCTGGGAGAGCGGATTCTCGGTGATGGGGCGACCCGATGTGCTTCCCTATTTCAGCCGGCGGATCGGGCTGAGTCCCGATGGGGAGGAGATCCCCATCGAGCTCGGCGGGCGCGTCACCGGCCGGATCGGCGATCTCGACCTCGGCGCTCTCGTGGCGAGGACGGCCAGCGACCGCTCAGCGGGAGTTCCCGCGGGGGAGCTCATCGTGGCCCGTCCCGCGTGGCGCATCAACGAGGAGCTCACCTTCGGCGGGATTCTGACCAGCGGCGACCCCGCGTCGAACGAGGCGAACGTGGTCACTGGATCGGACCTGAAGTTCGCGACCACCGATGCTCTGCCGGGTCTGTTCACTTTCAACGCTTTCATGCTGCAGAGCGCCGACGAGGCCACCCATGATTTCGGTTCTGCCTACGGCGCAAGATCGTCGCTGAAAACCAGCGACTGGGAATACGAGTTCGAGACGCTCTATACCCAGGACGAATTTCACCCGGCGCTCGGATTCGTGCGTCGGCCGGGAGAACGTCGCTATCAGGGCGCGGTCTCGTGGGAGCCGCGGCCCGACAGCGGCTCGATCCGCAATTTCGGTTTTTCCATCACGCCGAGCGCCTGGACCGAACCGGACGGGACGATCATCACCAAGTCGCTCGACACGGTGCTGTTCAGCCTGGAGTGGCACAGCGGCGACCGGTTCTACGTCAACCACACCTTGTCGTCAGATCGCACTGCGGTCGATTTCGAGCCTGTCGACTCTGCAGTGATTTCAGCCGGAGAGTACGCCTGGCAAGCGGTCGCCACGGGATTCCAGTTCTCGCGGAACCGCCCGCTGTCGGGTCGGGTTTCCTACGAGGGCGGAGGGTGGTATGACGGCCGGAAATACGCACTGAGTGTGAGCGGCGCCTGGCATCCGAGCGCCAACCTCGAGGTGGGCTGCCAGTATCGCGAAAACCGGATCCGTCTGCCGGGCGGCAACGCCACCACGCGAGTGGAGACACTCAACGTCAATTACGACTTCTCCCCCGATGTGCGTCTGGCCACCCTGGTCCAGGCCGACAACGTGACCGACAACCTCGGTTTGCAGAGTCGCTTCCGGTGGATCCACTCCGATGGCCGTGAGATCTTTTTCGTGGTCAACTCGTCATGGTTCGAGGAGGAGGATGGCACGATCATCCCCGTGGAGCAGGATTTCACTGTCAAACTCGTTTACGCCGTGCGTTTCTGACGGATCCATTGGCGCACCTTGTGTTTGTAGGGAAAGGACTACAAGAAAATAGTCGATCGCTGACAAGCAAGGCTGAGCACATCCCCTTCCCGTTCTGCCGAAGATATCAATAGATTGACTCTGAAATGAATCTGAAGAATTCCCACACAGCAGGAACCTCTTGCGTTTCGTGAAACGGAGAGCCGGATGAATCCATTACGAAACAATCCGGGCTGTTTTTTCTCGCAGCTTTTCCGGGGGCACGCGTTCTTCGACAGTGCCGGTCCGGCGGTCCGGATAGCCATGGCACTGTTCCTCTTTTTCTTTTGCGTTCCGGCCGTCCTTGCCGACGAGCCTGCCGAAGAGGACGAACTCATCGCTGAGATGAAGGATATGGGCCTCGAAGAACTGATCAACATGGAGATCACTTCAGTGTCGAGGAAGGCGGAGTCCCTGTCCGAAACAGCCGCCGCGGTATATGTCCTGACGAGCGAAGATATCAGGCGCTCGGGAGCGACCAACATTCCCGATCTCCTTCGCATGGTGCCAGGAATCCAGGTGGCTCGCATCGACGCCAAGACCTGGGCTGTCACGGCGCGCGGATTCAACAGCCAGTACGCCAACAAGCTGCTCGTGCTGATCGACGGACGCAGCGTCTACACACCGCTCTTCTCCGGAGTCAACTGGGAGCTTCAGAACACGATGCTCGAAGATATCGAGCGTATCGAGGTGATCCGCGGTCCGGGCGCGTCCGTGTGGGGCGCCAACGCGGTGAACGGCGTGATCAACATC
The DNA here is from genome assembly GCA_964464495.1 of uncultured Phycisphaerales bacterium. GTDB lineage: Bacteria > Planctomycetota > B15-G4 > B15-G4 > CAYZWU01 > CAZUHB01. Next base: position 143,571 of record CAYXGI010000003.1, on the reverse strand, counting down.
ATTACCAAGCACACGAAGGACACACAGGGCGGACTCATCACGGCGGGGTATGGAAACGAGGAGGAGGGATTCACGCGTGCCCGCTACGGCGACCGGATCGGCCAGAATGCATGGTACCGCGTCTACGGACTCTTCCACAACAGGGACAGGTCCGATCTCGTGGCGGGCGGCCGCGAGGACGACGGGTGGGCATCGCTCAGGGCGGTTTTCACATCGACTGGGAACTCTCGGAGAGGGATAGCCTCGACTTCCAGGGTGATGTTTACGACTTCGACGGGGACAACACCGTGTCCTGGCCCAAACCGCCTTTCGGAGCCTTCAACAACGACACGGACAGCAGGGGCAGCAATATTCTGGGCCGCTGGACGCGCACCTTCTCCGAAACGTCGGAACTGTCCTGCCAGTTCTACTACGACCGGGTCGACATCGACAAGCCGATCTTTCCGCGCGTCCACGATACACTCGATTTCGAAGTTCAGCATTACTTCGATCTCGGTGAGATCCAGGAGATCGTCTGGGGGATCGGGTACCGGTCCATCAGGGAGAACGTGGACAACACGGGGTTCTTTTCCATCACTCCGCAGAGCCGGCGCGACAATCTTTTCAGCGCCTTTGCCCAGGATGAGATCAGCCTTGTCGAAGAGTTGCTGCGAGTCACGGTGGGGTCCAAGTTCGAGCACAACGATTACACCGGCCACGAGGTCCAGCCCACGGCGAGGATCCTCTGGACGCCGCACGAGAATCACTCGGTCTGGGCTTCGGTCTCGCGCGCGGTGAGAACTCCCTCTCCGATCGAGAGGGGCGACCGGGTCAACGCCGGCTTTCTCGACTGGGCGGCTCCGGGTGTGCCCATCATCACACGGCTCTGGGGAAATGATGATTTCGGCTCGGAAAAGCTCACCGCTTACGAGCTCGGGTACCGCGTCCGGCCCCTGGAGAGCCTCTCCGTCGACGTGGCCGCATTCTTCAATGATTACAAGGAGCTGCGCACCTTCGAGGTGGGGACGCCCTTCTTCGTGTTTGTTCCCTCCGTTCACGTGGTCACTCCCCTGGTGGTGGGGAACAAGATGAACGGACACAACTACGGCGCCGAGGTCGCCGTCGACTGGCAAGCGGCCGAATGGTGGCGCCTGCGCGGCGGCTACACCTTCCTGCAGATGCAGCTCGATCCGGACGGAAACAGCGCGGACATCTCCTCGGAGGGCGCCGAAGGGCAGAGCCCGCACAATCAGGTGACCCTCCGATCTCTCATGGACGTGACGCACGATCTCGAGCTGGACGCAGGTTTCCGCTACGTGGACCGCCTGCCTGATTTCGATATCGGCAACCATGCGGCTTTCGACCTCCGTCTCGCCTGGAGTCCCGTTGACGATCTCGAGATCGCGCTGGTCGGCCAGAGCCTGCTTCGGAGCAAGCACGAGGAGTTTGTTCCCTTCTTCAACTTCAGCCAGCCCACGGAGGTGGAGCGGAGCGTCTATGCGCAGTTGTCCTGGCGTTTCTGATGTGTGGTGAAGAAAATCAGATGACAACAATTGAGCGAAAGGCAGTGAAAGTCAGCAGATCGGGCTTTGCGTGCAGCCTCGTCTTCCTGCTCCTCTTCTGCGTCGGGCCGGGCGGGGAGGAGCCCCGAACACCCCGCGAGAATTCCAAGGAATACGGGATCAAGGCCGCCTGCCTGCGGCGGTTTCCCAGTTTCGTCAAGTGGCCGGCCAAAGCCTTTGCGAAAGAGAAGAGCCCGCTCGTCATCGGAGTACTCGGCCGCGATCCTTTCGGCACATCGCTCGACAAGCTCATCAAGAACGAGACGGTTCAGGGACGCGCATTGGCGGTCCGCCGTTTCAGCCGACTCGAGGACCTGACAACCTGCCACATCCTCTTTATTTCCTCGTCGGAGCGATTGCGCCTCCCCCGGATTCTGAAAAAGCTCGAGGGCTCTCTCACCTTGACCGTGGCCGACATGAAGGGGGTTTGCCAGCTCGGCGTGATGATCAATTTCTTTATCGACACGGACAAGATCCGATTCGAAATCAACAACGATGATGTGCTCAAGGCCGGACTCGAGATCAGCTCGCGGCTTCTGAGCATGGCCAAGATCGTCAAGCGCAATAAGAAGAAGGATAAGAACTGACGCCCCCGATCCGGACTCCCCGTCCAGACGATCGCCCCACCTCTTCGCCTGTCGACGGCCTGTATTCGGGCATTTTTATTTCTGGACTGACTGCGGTTCGAGCGGGAACAATAGGACCATGAATACGCAAACACCCGCGGGCGGCGATCGCCTGTCCAGATCCTTCTTTCTGCTCATCGCCATTCTCTTTCTGATCTCCGGTGCGACGAGCCTGATCTACCAGGTCGTGTGGACGAGGATGTTCACCATCGTCTTCGGCAACACGACCTATGCGGTGAGCGCCGTGCTCACGGCCTTCATGGCCGGCCTCGCCCTGGGGAGCTTCATCTTCGGCCGATTCGTCGACAGAAAGAGGCGCGTTCTGTTGATCTACGCCCTTCTCGAGGTTGGGATCGCCGGTGCGGCGCTTTATCTGCCAGCGGTGGTCGAGGCTTCGGAGAGCGTTTACGTCTCCGTCTACCGCGCCTTTCCCGAATCGGAATGGCTGCTCACGCTGATCAAGGGCGGAATCTCTTTTGTCATCCTCCTCGTTCCCACCTTTCTCATGGGCGCCACCCTGCCGGTGCTGAGCCGGTTCATGGTGCAGCAGAGTCGCCACGTGGGGAGCCGCGTGGGCCTGCTCTACGCGGTGAACACACTGGGCGCCACCATCGGCTGCTTGCTCACCGGATTTTTCCTGATCGAACTGCTCGGCATTCTGGCGACGGTCAGGGTGGCGGCCGCCGCAAACCTTTCTCTCGCACTCGTCTTTTTTCTTCTCGATCGGCTGGTGGCGCGTGCCGAGGAACGGCCCGACACCGAACCCGAAGGCGTTGCGGCCGATGGGAATCGGAAAACGGCCGATGGGAACCGGAACGAGGCTGTTGACGAGGAGCCTCCGCTTCCCGCGGGCCGTCTCCGGACTCTGCTCGTGGCTTTCGGCCTGGCCGGTTTCTGTTCCCTTGCCTACGAGGTGCTCTGGTTCCGCGTCCTCGTGATGCAGCTCAAGACAACGACCTACTCCTTCTCGGTGATGCTCGCCGTCTTTCTCACGGGCATTGCGCTGGGGAGCGCTCTCTTCTCGGTGCTGGAAAGCCGGATAGGTTCCCGCATGTCGAGCGATCGCCGCGCGTACTGGCTCCTCTTCGGTTGGATCGAGGCCGCCATCGGACTTCTCGGCCTCCTGTCGATCGCGCTCTTCGCGGGACTCGAGGTTCTGGTTGGGAAGGTGGCCGTGGAGAGCTTCACTCAACTCATGGTCAAGAACTATCTTGTCGCCGCCACTATCATGCTCATTCCCGCCACACTCATGGGAATGGCCTTTCCCGTGGTCTGTCGTATCGTGTCCCGAAGCGCGTCCAAGATCGGCGCGTCGGTCGGCGGCGTCTACGCGGCCAACACGGTGGGATGCATCTTCGGTCCTCTCGCCACCGGTTTCGTGCTCGTCCGCGTCCTGGGGACTCAATGGGCAATCGTGCTCGTCGCCGTGCTGAATCTCATCGTGGCCACGGTGATCCTTCTCACTGAGCGAACGCTTCTCAGAACGACGCTTGTCAGCCTCATCTGGGTTGGTGCCGGAGTGGGCGTTCTGCTCATCCCCGGCGATCTTCTCTTTCAATATTATAATGTGGCCGAAAAGTCCTTCGACAGCCAAGTGAAGATCCTCTATGCCCATGAGGGGCTCGAATGCATCACCACCGTGCACCAATACCCGCCGCCGTCCAACCAACGCGTGATTTCGACGGGATCGGTCAACGTGGCCGGCACGGGCATGACGCTGCGCACGACGCAGAAACTCCAGGCCCACATCCCGCTCCTCGTGCATCCCCGTGCAAGAGAATTGCTTCAGATCGGTTTCGGAAGCGGCGAGACCTCGGGGATCGTGACCAGTTACGATATCGACCGGCTCGACCTCGTCGACATCAGCGAAGGGGTGCTGAAGACCTCGGCCGAGTACTTCGAAAAAATCAACCGGGGCGTTGTCAACCATCCGAAATTTCACCCCATCATCATGGACGGCGCCAACTACCTCCGGGTGACCGACAAGAAGTACGACGTGATCATGAACGACGCCACCTGGCCCTTCCTTGCCGGGTGCAACGCGCTCTACACGCGCGACCACTTCGACGCGGGCCGGAAGTGCCTGAAACCGGGCGGCTTCATGACGAGCTGGTTCCCGCTCGACATGGCGGTCGGCGACTTCAAGATCCTGCTCAAGACCTTCAACGATGTTTTTCCCCATGTCCAGATCTGGGTGGGGGTGACCCATCGCAACAAGCACTGCCTCGTGCTCGGCTCAATGGAGCCGGCCGTGATCAACACTCCGCGCTTTCTGGAGCGGTTCGGGCGGTTCGCGGCCCCCGACCTCCGCGAGGTCGGCCTGCACCAGCCCGCAGTGTTTCTGAGCTGCCTCGTCATGGACGAGAAGGCCTTTGGCCCGAAGGTGGCCGACGTGCCTCTCAACACGCACGACAATCCCGTGCTCGAATTCTCGTCGCGGCGGCGCACGGGCATGTTCACCGACATGCGGGATATCTTTCAGTTCATCAACGCGCCGCGGCTGCTTGACAGGACGCAAACGCAGCCAATCGCATATTTGACCAGTCTCCAGTCTTTGGAGAAACAGGCACGCGAAGCGTTCGTCGGGAAACTGGTCGCCGCGACGCGCGCGGTAACTCACATCCTCGGCGCGGTGATCTTTCGCGAGAAGGAGGACGAGCGCTTCATGGCCTGGCTCGACGACGCGGAGCTGGCCTTCCCCGGTCATCCCGGCGTGCGCTACCTGCGCGGCGAGGTCAACCAGATCGCCTCCATCGATCCCGCCGATCTGGCGAAGGCCGACCTGAAGAAGCTGATGCGCATCTCAAACGAGATGCTCAAGACCCGCAATGCGGCGAAGGCGCTCGAGGTTCTTCAGGACGCTGACCGCAAATTCCCCGGCGACCACCGCGTGCAGTTCAAGCTTGGCTTCGCCTACAACAAGCTGGGGAGGCTGCAAGACGCCGCGAAGGCCTACAAGGAAGCGGTGCGGCTCAAACCCGATTTTGTACAGTGCCTCAACAACCTCGGTCTCGTCCTCGTCAACCTGGGCGATCTCGACGGCGGGATCGATGCCTATCGGCGGGCTCTCGAGCTCGAACCCGACGAGGCGCGGCTCCACTTCAATCTGGGACTCGTCTATGCCCAGAAGGGAGAGCGGCCCGAGGCGGTTCGCTGCTACAAGAAGGTCCTCGAGATCAGGCCTGATCCGAATCCCGAGAACGACGTGGTCCACGAAGCTCTCAGGCAACTCGGTGCGGACTATTAGTCCTCTTCCTCACCGCAGCACGGTTCCTCACCGCAGCACGGCCGCCAGCGCCGGTGGCCCCATGTCCACTGTTCGGGCGCTTTCTCGATGTTCTCCTCGATATGCTTGTTGATCGCCGTGGTGAGTGCAAAGACCGTCTCCTCCTCGGGCAGATCGAGAGACGCTGCCGTGTCGAGAAGGCCGATCTCGCACAGATAGTCGCCCGCCTTCCGCCGTCTGCACCGCCCCGTGAAGACAGGCATCCTGTACTTGCGGATCAGGTTCGCCGGAACGGTCACGGTGCACGCCGGCCGGCCCATGAAGGGAGCACGCGCGCCGCCCTTGGAGTGCTGGTCGCAGAGAAAGACATAGATGTGGGGATCCTTGTTTCGAAAGTTCTTGAAAAGGAACCGGAGAAAATCGTCCTTCTCCACGATGTGAATCCCGAAGCTCCGGCGCAGACCGATGAGGTAGTTGCGGATGATCGGATTCTTGACGAGCCGCGCCGACACCACGCACGGCGCCGGAGCGGCGAGGCGCGCCAGTTCAGCGCCAACGAATTCCCATACTCCCGTGTGGCCGCCCACGGCGAGTGCGATCGTCTTCTCACCTGTTTTGAGCTGCTCGATCACTTTCTGCGCCGCCGGTGAGACGCGGCTCTCCACACGGACGCCCCGGCGCGCCAGAAGGCGCGGCATGGCGAGCGACTCGAAGAAGACGAGAAGATTCGAGCGGAAGCAGGCGATACCCAGTCTGCGCGCCTCGGCCGGCGTGCGTCCCTGGGCGGTCAGGTTTTCGATCACTTTGAGTCTGTACCGCGGCAGAAGCCACCAGAGCACGGGCGCGATCGCTCCCGCGGCCCATCCCCACAGCGCGGGCGGCATGATCCGGATCCCGGCGCTCAGCAGGCCGAAACCTCCAACAGCGAGATGGGAAAAGGCTCTGTGGATCGGATTGAGAGTGGCAGCCATAGGGCGAAAATATCAATTTCAAAGACGGAGTCCAGAGCTTTTGAGCGTTCGCGGGAATGAAGGAGGCGCTCAGTAGACGATCACGCTGCAACTGTCCTCAACGAGAACGGTCCCGTCGTGGACTGCGGCGACCTCGAAGAGATATGTCCCCGGCACGCTGAAACCGGGAAGAGTAAAGTGGTAGAGGTGCGTCGTGAGGTCCGGATCGGTCTCGAGCACACGGGGCAGCGCACTGAAATAAGGTGTCGCGTCGCGGTCGATGACATCGAGGTGGGCGGCGGTCAAGGCGACGCTGCAGCTCGTGATCATCGCGATCCCCCCCTGGCTGACCATGTACAGATCGAGAGTGAAGGCGGTGTTCGCCGGAACGCTCTGGGTATCGGGTTCGGCGCCCACGATCAAGGGCGTGGGCTGTTCGGTGAAGAAGATCGCATCGGCAGTCTCGGCTGTCAGCCCGGCCGGATCCTCGACGCGCGCCAGGAAGTGATAAAAGGTCGACGGCGTCAGCCCGGTGACGGCCAGATCGTGCCCCACGCGGAACACGGTCCCGAAAGGCACTGTGCTTCCATAGCCCGCGGTGGGGCCGTACTCGACCTCGGCCACGACCACGTCCGATTCGCGGCGGCGCGTATCGATGGTGAGGGAGAGAGTCCGCTCCGTTTCCACGCCCGGATCGGCCACGATCGTGACACGCGGCACAGGGGGCGGCGCACTGTCGATCGCCGGAATCTTGCCTGCCCGATGGGGATTGTAGAGCGGGTCGCCGACCGACACGTTGGAGAAGCAGAGAGTGGGTGTGGCAAGGCCGCAGGCTTCGGCAAAATTGAATCCGTTCAGCATGGCGTGAAAGAAGACTTCCGGCTTCTGATGGCCCACGGTCTCGGGCTCGAAAATCACACCTGTGCCGCAGGTCAGGCCGCGCAGAAAGGCATTGGCCAGAAAGGAGGGCGGCGCCTCGTCGCGGATCCCCAGGATCGAGAGGCTGTTGAGATCGCACGCGGCCGATCCCGGAATCCACTCCCACACGTCATTGTACTTGTTGATGTTGTACCACCCGGCATAGAAGAGGGCGCGCAACGCCTCGTCAGCGGGCGCGCCCGTATGATACGTGGCGCCTGCATCGCCGATCTCGACCTCGGTCGACGTGTTCTCCCAGAGCCAGTCGTAGTCGGTCGCCTCGGCAAAGATCTTGCTGTAGGCGATGCTCATGTCGCAGCTGGTGTAGGTGGTGTAGTGGAACGGATAGCCCTGCAGCTCCTGGTTGGTGTAAGCCTTGTACTGGGTGTCGATGTAGAGCGTTCCCGAAAAGTACCCCGCCGCCGGCCAGAGGTACTTTTCGCCGTAGAGGGCGCGCTCCACGAGATCGCAGGCGTGCCGTGCCGAGGGCCCGTCGAGCCGCGTGACGAGGTAGATGTTGTGAGTGTTGTACTTGTAGCTGTGGTCGAAATGTCCCTTGTCGGGCGGAACGGTGGGGGAGCTCTCATGGTAGGGATTGGGCCAGGATCGTCTGGGGAGGTTGTACTTTTCGGACGTGCCGATGTTCCAGGGATAGCCGATGATCTGGTCGATCGCCCTGTCGGTGAAGGGGCCGTACTTGCGGATGAATTTGACCGGCATGCCGTGGCAGGTGACGATGCAGTCGATCTCTTCCTCGCCGAGCTCGGTCAGCCGGGTCCGTAGCGGTTCGATGATCTCGCGGAAAAGGTCGCCCCACTCTTCATGCTCGTACTTGAAGTCGTGGCTGCAGCGGACGCCGAGCAGGTGTCCGTCTGGAATGTGGCGCCGCGCCTTGTAGTAAAGAGCCACATCGAGCGAATCGCCGATCCCATTGCGGTTCCAATCGGGAAAATCAGCGTTGTAGACCACGAGGACTCGATGCGGGCTGTCGCTCCCGTGCGCCCGATCTGCGGCTGCAAGTAGCAGTACGATCAAGGAAACGATGATCGGCAGCCAACGCGCCATTGGAAAACTCCCTCGAAAAATCTGATCTGGAAGGAGGTTGCTTCGAGAGAGGATTATATCCGTCTTCATCTATAATATCCATCCCGATCCCTCGGTTCACAGGCCGCGCGAGCTGGGAGTTTTCTTTAACTTACTGCGAAAAAGAGAGATATCAGGCCTTTTCCCCGCTTCGTTCCTCGCCTCTCACTCCCTTCGAAAAGCGGACTCACTAAAAGATTAATATATTGCCATATTTTATATATTAAGACTTATCAATACATCAGCTTTTTCCGATAAGGGTAGTGACTGAAAAATGGGGGAAGAAAGGGATGAAAGTACTTATTGCAGAAGATGACAATGTTTCGCGCTGGATTCTCAAAGCCACCCTCGAACGATGGGGCTATGAGGTTTCCGTGGCGGAAGATGGCCGCGAAGCGTGGGAAAAGATCCAGTGCGACGACGTGCCGCTGGTAATTCTCGATTGGATGATGCCGGAGATGGACGGACTCGAGGTCTGCCGCCGGATCAGATCGAAGGATGGCGGGGACTACACCTACGTCATTTTTCTCACCGCGAAGGAAGGAAAAACCGACATCGTGACCGGCCTCGATTCAGGAGCCGATGACTATGTGGTCAAGCCTTTTCACAAGGACGAGCTGAGGTCCCGCGTCAAGGTGGGACGGCGGATGGTGCAGCTCGAGCGGAGCCTCCAGCAGGCTAACCGCAAGCTGCAGGTCATGGCGGTCACCGACAGCCTGACCGAGTTCTTCAACCACGCAGCGATTCTGACCCGCTTCGGAGAAGAGCGGAGCCGCAGCCAGCGCGAGGGTACTCCACTCAGCGTGATCATGGCCGACATCGACTTCTTCAAGTCGGTCAATGACAAGTACGGACACGTGGCCGGCGACAAGGTCCTTCTCGAAGTGGCGCGAAGGATCAAGGGCGCGAGCCGGCAGTATGACAGTCTCGGCCGTTACGGCGGAGAGGAGTTCATGGTCGTCCTGCCCGGAACGGATGCCGAAGAAGCGCGCGATGTGGCCGACCGCCTTCACCAGGAGGTGGGCAACAGCCCCATCGGCATCGGAACGCAGTCGATCTCCGTTTCGATCAGCGTGGGATTCGGCACCATTCCGTGGATGATGGCGATCGACGAGGAGTCGATCGTCCGCGCTGTCGACGCGGCCCTCTACCGGGCGAAGGATAAGGGCCGGGACCGTGTCGAGAGTATCCTCGACGAAGACTTTCAACGAAAACCCGTTTATTCCTGATTTCAACGGAGACTATTGGAGGCAATCGAAAGGGGCCTGACTTCCCCCGGCGGGAAGTCAGGCCCCGTCGCTTGCTGCCGAACTCATTTCTGACTCGACTCTCGCCACGATCGTGGCGAGGAAAAACCTGGACGGTGCCCCGGGGCTTCTTCTAGTCACAATGAAACGACCGACTCCGATTCGCAAGCCCTGGGCTAGACTAAGCGGATCGTAACAACCCGTAGCGCAGAGCTGCATACGAACGAGAGGATCAAGCGCATAGAGCTGGCCATCGACGAAGCAGTGGAGCCGGTTTTCGGAATCATCAAGCATGTGCTGGGATTTCGACAGTTTCTGTTACGAGGGCTTGCCAAGTCAATGCCGAGTAGGAGCTGGTCTGCCTGGCGCACTGTGTGAAAAGGCTGTATCGTTTGAAAGAGGGCTGATCAGGGGGGACTCTCTCTATCGCCTCTATCGCGAAATCGAAGAAGTCTGGCAGACTCGAAAAACGACTATACGGTCCGCGCGGTCGGAGGTGGTGAGGCTGCAAAAAGCCTCACCACCTCCGACCTGAGACCCTCCTTTTCGGATGGCCAAGTCCGACAGACTCCTATGCCACACCTTTCGTTTGCAGGTTTTCGAGCACTGGGATGAGCCGTCCGATCTCTTTTTCGAGGACCTCGAGAGCTCCCGGGGCTGAATCGAGTTTGCCTTCACGGCCCATGGTTTCGAGCCGCAGGGAGGCGTCGACCGCCTTCTTGGCGAAGAAATTGCCCACCGATCCCTTGAGAGTGTGAGCCGATCGTTCCAGGCGTTTTTGATCGCCCGCTTCGATCGCTTCGCGGATCTCGATCAGTGCCTCCGAACTGCTCTCGATAAAGAGCCCCGCGATCTCCGCGAGAAGTTCCTTGTCGCCATCGAGGCGCGCCATGAGCGCTTCCATGTCGAGGATCGCTTCTGGAGTGCGATCGGCGGGCGGGCCGGCATCGTCAGGCGGGCCGGCAGTTTCGAATGATGTCGCCTCGATTTGTCCCTCCCCAGTCTGTTTCGCCGGAGATTCGTCGGCCGGTGAGGGGCTTTCGGGCGCCCAGCGATCGATCGCATCGATGAGCTTTTCAGTGTCGATCGGTTTGGTGAGGTAGTCGTCCATCCCGGCGTCGAGACACGCCTTGCGGTCGCCCTTCATGGCGTGAGCGGTCATGGCGATGATCGGGATGTGGCCTCCCCGTTTCCTTTCCTGCTCACGGATGACGGCCGTCGCTTCGTATCCGCCCATCTCGGGCATCTGCACGTCCATGAGAATGAGATCGTAGGGCTTCTTCTTGAAGGCGTAGACCGTTTCGAGACCATTGTCGGCCACGACCGCGCGGTGGCCGGCTTTCTCCAGAATGCGGACCGCCAGCTTCTGGTTGATGAGATTGTCCTCGGCGAGCAGAACAGTGAGCGGGGCGTTTCTCGTGCGCGATCCGACCGCCGCAATCGCTGGCGACTTCGGCTCCTCGCTCGCGGTATATTCGTCCAGCCTTTCCCGCGCTCTGACCATTGTCAGAAGCAGGTCGGATTGCTTCACCGGCTTTGTCAAGTACTTATGGATGCCCATTTCCTTGCACCGGGTGAAGTCGCCTGTTCGTCCCGCCGATGTGAGCATGATGATCTTTGCACCTGCCAGGTTGTTTCCCGCCTGGATCCGCGATGCGAGTTCGAATCCGTCCATGTCGGGCATGTTGACATCGAGAATCATCAACTGAAAAGGACGCGACGCAGAGCGGGACTCCTCGATCATGTCGAGCGCTTCCGGCCCGCTGGCAGCTTCCGATGCGTCCATCCTCCAGTGGGTCAGCGTGTCAATCAGAATGCGGCGATTGGTCGTATTATCGTCCACAACCAGAACCCGGAGATTGTGAAGTTCCTTGGGATCGGCCAGAGTTCTGCCCAGATCCTGCGCTCTGGCCATGCCGAAACGGGCGAGGAAGTGAAAAGTGCTTCCCTTGCCGGCGGTGCTCTCGATCCACATCTTGCCGTTCATCATGCCGACAAGCTGCGACGAGATGGTCAAGCCGAGTCCGGTACCGCCGTAGCGGCGCGTCGACGACCCGTCGACCTGGGTGAACGCCTCGAAGATGAGTTCCAATTTTTCCGTTGGAATCCCGATTCCCGTGTCGGACACGGAGAAGTGAATCAACGAGGAATCGTTTTGCCGCGCGTCGAGTTCCGCCTTGACAACCACTTCGCCCTCTTCGGTGAACTTGATCGCATTGCTCACCAGATTGATGATGACCTGCCGGAGCCGGCCCGGATCGCCGACCAGTCCGTCGGGAACATCGGAGTCGACACGCCAGGCGAGCTCGAGGCCCTTCTCGTGCGCCCTGAGACCGACGGTGCTCAAAGTATCGCCGATCATGTCGCGCAGGCTGAACTCGCGCGCCTCGAGTTCGAACTTTCCGGCCTCGATTTTGGAGAAGTCGAGAATGTCGTTGATGACCTGCAGGAGCGAATCGGCCGACGACTTGACCATGTCGAGGTATTCTTTCTGTTCCTCGGAGAGGGTCGTTTCCAGAGCGAGTTCGGTCATGCCGATCACGCCGTTCATCGGTGTGCGGATCTCGTGGCTCATGTTGGCCAGGAACTCGGACTTGACTCTCGAAGCCTCGATTGCCTCGTCGCGCGCGGCCTTGAGTTGTTCCTCGGTGCGCTTCCGCTCCTGGATCTCGAGCTGCAGCTCGCCGGTCCGTTCCTTGACGCGTTCCTCGAGCCGTTCACGGTTACGCTGAAGCTCAGCGTCCTGCGTCTGGATCTGGGCGAGCATTTCGTTGAAACCGGAAAAGAGTGTGTCGAGTTCGATAGGCGTCTTGGCGCCGCCCTCGTTCCTCGCTCTCTCCGAGTAGTTCTTCTTCGCTGAGACGTTGCGCGCCGTCTTTACCAGGGAGAGGATCGGAACGGAGATCCCCCGCTGCAGTCGCGAAGACATTAAAAAGGCCAGTGCGAGCGATGCCGTGAGAACGTTGCCGACGATGATCGCGTATTGCCCGAACCGGGCGCGCATCTCTTCCAGGTCCGATTTGATGAAGATAGTACCGATCACTTCGCCTTCCAGGTGGATCGGCCGGAACATGGCCAGGTGGTCCTTGCCGAACTTGATGTTCCCCGGCCGGAAATCGGGAGGATTGAAACGCAGATCGGGGTTGCCGCGGAAGTAGGTTGCGAACACCTCGCCGTTCTTGCCGTAGATGCACGCCATGACGATGTGATCCTCGGCGGCGAGCGAACGCAGAATCCCCTTGGCGTCGTCCTGATTATAGAAGGAGAGCGCTGCCGTGGCGTTGTTGCCAATGATGTCGCAGAGGGTGGTGATTTCCTCGGTCATGCGTTTCTTATAGGTGCTCAGCTCATAAGTCAGAAACGCGCCACACACGACGAGAAGAGTGACCGCACTTGTCAGCATGATCATCGATGTCAGCTTTCGCTTGATCGATATTCTGCTGTTGATACCCATTGTCTGTTCTCCGAGTTTTCAGCGCTCTTGCGTCCCGCCTTGTTCTCAGGCACGCAGGGATCTTTCACCTCTGTTCAGAAAAGGCGCGAAACCACTTGAATTGATTTCGGCAGATGCTGTTTAAAACCCAAGACAAGTGGGATAAATTTCTGGTCCGTGTAGATTTAAGGAAAATGTCCTACAAGGTGGTAAACCGATCGTGCCCCAATCGCCTCGATCGGCTCGAGGTACATAGCTTTTTTCCAATTAAGCACTTGGAGCAGACGAGAGAGAATTTTCCGCCCGGCGGTGGGGGAGCGCGGCTATAATGGCCCCCATGACCGAGGTCGACCCAACGGGCCCGAGACGGAGACGAGTCGTGGATGCAGTGATTCTCGATATGGACGGTGTGCTGGTCGATAGCGAACCCATGCACCTCGAGGCGACGAACAGGGTTCTGGCCGCCTGTGGCAAAGAGCTGTCCGAGGACGAGTCGCACGCCTTTCTCGGCAAGGACGATCGGGATCTCTTCGAAGATCTGATCGGCCGCTTTGGTCTGACCGAAGACGTGCCGGCCCTCATCGCCGCGAAGGAGCGCGCACTGCTCGCTCTCATCAAAGAGGGGGTCGTACCGAGGCCGGGCGTCCCCGAATTGATCGTGGGGCTCAAGATGCGCGGCTACCTCATGGCTGTCGCCTCGTCCTCCTTCCGCCCGGTGGTCGACGCCATGCTCGACGAACTGGGGCTGGCGCGTTCTTTCGATGCGGTGGTGACAGGCGACGAAGTGGATCGCGGAAAGCCGGCGCCCGACATTTTTCTCGAGGCGGCGGGAAAACTCGGTGTGGCGCCGGCCGAGTGTCTCGTGTTCGAGGACGCCCTGCACGGCGTTCACGCCGCGGTGGCAGCGGGGATGACAGCCGTCGCCGTGCGCACGCGGGAGAACCATCACATCGCTTTCAAGGAAGCGCAGAGGGTCTACGACGGTTTCGAACGTTTCGATTGGGCGCTTCTAGACGACCGGTGATCAATCAGCGGTGGCCTTGAAAACGCGGACTCCCACGAGGAAGCTGATCAGGCCGATTCCGAGCAGTATGCCGCAGGGGAGAAGCATCTCGGCCAGGCTGAAACCTCTCCAGACCGCGCCCTCCACGGCGAGCACCGACCACTTGACGAAGCTGAAATGGCTCACCGTTTCCATCCAGTCGGGCATGAACATGAGCGGAATCATCCCGCCCCCGGTCATGGCCATGAGAAGCAGAAAGGCCCAACCGATTCCGCCCACCGAGGCTTCGGTTTTTCCCATGACCGAGATGAGCATCATGATGCCCACGAAAGCGACGGCGGCCGAGATCAGGGCGAGCAGAAGTAGGGGATAGGAATCGGGCCGCACGGAAAATCCGAGCCTGAATATGGCAAACAGAATCGCCAGCCCTCCGAGGGTCGTGAGGAAGCATGCGAGCGCCTTGCCGGCCAGGATATGTGCGAGGGTGATCGGTGCGCTCTTGAGCCGGATGAGCGTTCCGCGCGTCCGTTCCATTACAAGGGAAACGCCGAACGCCGCCGAGCAGCCGAGCAGGAGCCAGACGAAGGCCTGGGGCATGGTGATCTCGTAACTCGACCGCGGCTGGATTCGCTCCTTGAGAACGCTCTCGACGTCGATGTCAACGGGGCTCCAGTCTCCGAATCCCGCGAGATCGCCGCCGCTCTCGGCGCTCTGTGCGCCGCCGCTCTCGGGCAGCCCGGCCATGAGAAAATCGATCTCCTTCATGAAGCGGACAAGGAGCGTCTTGGTGACCGCGTCGATCTCGTCGTCGGCCTCGATCATCTCCCGAGCCGATTGCGCCTGGCGCCGCATGGAGAGGCGGTCGGTGAGGGTGTCCTGCAAGGTCCGAAAGGCGTACTGGGTCAGCAGTCCCTGGATCATGGCCGACTCGGCCTTGCGGCCCGGGTCGACACCGACCGCGATGCGGATCGATTCGGCCTGGAAGATCCTGTCTACCGATTCCTGGAAACCTTTGGGAAGGATGACGTAGGCGGACTGATCGCCGCGCCGCACCATGTCGGTCGCTTCCGCTCTGCCGCTCCGCGTCACGTTGAACGCGGTCGACTCTTCGAGCAAACGCCCGAACTCGCGCGACGCACCGCTCTCGTCCTCGTCGACGAGTGCGATCTTCACGGCGCCCATGCCGCCCTCGCCCGCACCGGAAAATATGGCGCCGAAAAAGATGGAGTAGATCAGGGGAAAGAAGAAGACGAAAAAGAATCCGACACGGTCCCTCTGGAGGAGACGGATATCCTTGCCTGCCAGGGCCACGATGCTTCTCATCAATCCCTCAGCTTTCTGCCGGTGAGGTTGAGAAAAACCTGTTCCAGGTCGGGGCGGTCGAGGCGAAACGACTTGAGCCGTCCCGCGCTCTCCAGCCGCGTGAGATCGGCGACGGGATCGTCGGTTTCGATCCGTTCCTCCTCGTCACCGCAATCGACGACGAGCACGCTTGCGCCCCCGTGGCTGTTGATCAATCCTTCCACGCTGTCGAGGGCCATAAGGCGCCCGAGGTCGATGATCCCCACGCGGTCACAGAGTTTCTGCGCCTCCTCCATGTAATGGGTCGTGTAGATGATGGTCCGCCCCTCGGCCCGCAGCGCCTTGATGTTGTCGTAGAGCGCATTGCGCGACTGGGGATCGACTCCGGCCGTGGGCTCGTCGAGAAGAATCAGGGGGGGGTCGTGGATCAGGCCGCAGGCGAGGTTGAGCCGCCTCTTCATGCCTCCCGAGTACTTCTTGACCAGGTCGCCGGCTCGTTCTTCGAGATCGACGAAATCGAGGGCGCTGCCGACGCGGCTCTTCAGATCGCGGCCGCCGAGGCCCTGCAGCCTTCCGAAGAAGGTCAGGTTTTCCCTGCCCGTGAGCTCTTCGTAGAGGGCGAGCGCCTGGGGGGCCACGCCGATGAGCGCGCGGCAGGCGGCATCGAGCGGGGAGCGACCGTCGCCGATCTCGACCGTTCCCTCGTCGGGAGCGAGAAGGCCCATGGCGATGTTGACCGTCGTCGTCTTGCCCGCGCCGTTCGGTCCCAGAAGGCCGAAGACCTCACCCTCGTGAATCTCGAGGGTGAGGCCGTCGACAGCCTTCGTCGAGCCGAAGGCTTTGTAGATCCCGTTGAGTTTCAACATGAGATTGGTTTTCTTTTGCGTCGGCGCTCAGAAGGTCCAGCCCACCTTGATCGTGGCGAGCCAGTCCTGGCGCTTCTTGCGGTCGCCCATATCGTCCACAGCCGGTTCTCCGTTGTAGCGATGCTCGACGCCGAAGGAGAGGAAGAGGTTCTCCGTCAACTGGTTGCGCAGTTCGGCAGTGGTCGTCGTGCGCACATCGTCGTCGATCTCTTCCAGGTTGGAGATCAGCTCAAAGGTCTGGAGAAAGGTCCACTGCTCGCTGATCAACCAGTCGTAGGCTTCGGCTAAACGGCCCACGGAATTGTCCCTGTTCTCGTCGTCGTAGTAGTCGCTCGTTTCGTAACCGACACCAGCCTCGGTGGAGAGCTTGTGCTTTTCCTCGTCGAGGACCTTGTAACCGGCACCGACGGTGGTCGTCGACCGCAGGCGCAGATCCTGGAACTCGTCCTTCTCGAAATCCTGGTTCGCATAGACGTAGAATCGTTCGGAGAAGTCATACTCGTACTTGGCGCCCGCTGTCTGGCGGTTGCGGTGACGTTCCATCTCGCCCACGTCGTCAATCGATTCGCCCCATTCGCTGCGCACGTAGGCGCTGAATCTCTCGCCTTCCCAGTCAGCCTTGACCTCGACCTTGGCGTCTGTTTCGCGCGACTTCGTGTTTCCGCCCGTGAACGCGGCGCCCGCTTCGAAGAGGCCCGACCAGACTTCCTTCTCCTCCTCTTCAGTGTCCTGGGGCAGGACGGACGCCGTGGCGAAGGGGACGGGGAGGGCCGTGGTTGCACCGGTCGCCATCGACGCAGGATCGCTGATGATCGAGGTGCATCCGGCGAAGAGGAGCAGAGAGACAAGAGCCAATCCGTAAAAAACACTGTAGTGACGCTTCATTCGAATTTTCTTAAAAAGACCGAGCTCAGGATGAGTTGCCGAAAACTTAAGCGCCATTAGAATAGCACTCATCAAGTCTGATGACAAGGCCATTTTGGCTATTCGCAATCGGCCTCGAAGGCGAGGCGGCCCGAGGCGATCGGATCGGTCACTCCCTCGATCCGCAAGGAGAGATCGTCGAGGATCTCCATCACGCGCCCGCGGGCAACGAGACCTCTATGATCGGACCGTTGCGAAAGGAATCCGTCCTCGTAGATCCGGACCGCCCTGTTCAGTACGTTGCAGTGGGAGCGATAGGCGTCGACCAGGGAACGGGCGCCGTGGGCGAGCAGCTCGTCGTACCAGTGATCGACAGTCTGGAGGAACGCGGCAAGGAAGAGCCCCTGCGTCCATTCCGGTCCGGGCAGGGAGGACGCGAGGCTGCCGACAGCGGGCACGAATCGATCGGGTGCCACATCGGGATCGGAAAGCACGTTGACGCCGATGCCGAGGAAGACATCGGTGATGCGAGGGTCCTGATAAGTCTGGCGTGTCAGCACCCCGGCTACCTTGCGTGGGCCGAGGCAGACATCGTTGATCCACTTGATCTTCGGCGCGGGCGAGTGATTCGGCGCCAGCCGGCGGATTGTTTCGACGCACGCCACCGCGGCGAGGATGGAGAAGGCCGGCCCCGCCTTTTTCAGAGTGAGCGCCGGCTTGAGGTGGATCACGGCGTGAAGGTTTCCGCGCACCGACTGCCACGGCCTGTCGAATCGGCCGAGAAAGCCCCGCCCGGCCACCGCGGCGCACACGAGTCCGTCGGGAATGGCGGTCCGGCCGCGCTGCAGATCGGTCAGCATCTCGAGGTTGGACCGTCCGGCCCATTCTTGAAGGATCAAGAAGCGGAATCGCTCGGGAAACGCCACCGACGGAACGGACACCGAGTGCACCGGCCCGCGGCCGAAGAAGACCCGAGCCAGCCCCGGATCGCAGCTTCCGTGAGTCTCCTCCCGTTCCGGCTCGAGAGCCCTGTTGAAAAAGCTTTCCGCCTCTTTGACCGAGTCTGTGAGTATCGCGCAGGGACTGTTCAAAATCGCTTTTCCAATTTCGAAATTCGAACATTGACAACCTGGCCAAGCGTTAATAAGGTAACCAAATTCGCCGGAGAACATGATCTCTGAAGAAGTAATTTTCCATCCCCATTAAGAATCCGCGTGAAGCCATGGATAACTTCAGCGTTTTAACTTGCCTCTATTCATTTCTGGTCGTCTTTATCCTGCTCTCGGTTCTGGCACTCGTCATACGCCTGGTCACGGCGCTCTGCCCGGCCAGGTCGGGCGGGCTAGATTCTGCAGTGATCTCGGCAATTCATACTGCTGTGGCAGCTAAAATACCCGGCGCCCGGGTGACACATATTGAGGAGATTCAAAAGTGATTTACGCAGAGAGTCCGAAGAAGATCCGCGTCATGTTCACACCATTCAGGGATGGTCTGCAGAGCGCCTTCGGGGGCAAGGTGCGAGTCGACGACCTGCTTCCAGCCATGGAAGCCTCTGTCGATGCGGGAATACGCCATTTCGAGTTCGGCGGCGGCGCCCGTTTCCAGGCGCCCATCCTCTACGTGAACGAGGATCCCTTCGAGTGCATGGACAAGATGCGCAAGGTGGTCGGCCCCGACTCGATCACCCAGATCCTGACGCGCTCCATCTCGGGCGTGACTCTCACCACCCAGGCGATCGAGCCTCTCAACATGCAGGCCAAGATGATGAAGAAGCACGGCACCGACTGGGACCGTAACTTCGACTTCACCAACAACGTCGATCTCCTCGTCAAGACGGGCAGGCCGATCGTCGAGGCCGGCATGCACCACCAGGTCTGTGTGGCGCTCATGGGACTGCCGCCGAGTTTCGGCGAAACATCGGTCCACACATCCGAGTACTACATCGGCGTGGCCAGGCAGCTCATCGAGTCGGACGTGCAGATCGATTCGCTCTGCATGAAGGACGCAAGCGGCACGTGCGACACGAAAACCGTCTACGAGACAGCCAAGGGAATTCGAGCGATCCTGCCCGAGGGGATCCCGCTCTGGTGCCACACCCACGACACGGCGAGCACGGCCGTGGCCTACTACCTCGCCGCCATCGAGGGCGGCTGCGACGGCATCGACCTCGGCCTCGTGCCTTACGCGAGCGGCACCTGCCAGCCCGATGTGCGCTCCATGGCCCACATGCTCAAGGGCACGGGCTACTCGCTCGACATCGACGAGACCAAGATGGGCGAGGTCTCCAACATCCTTCAGGAGTGCATGAAGGAGTACAAGTTCAACCCGATCTGCACCACGCCCGACCCGCGCGTTTGCGGCTTCCCCATGCCGGGCGGCGCCATCGGCCCCAACGTGCAGATGATGGTCGACGCCGGCATCTCGGACAAGTACTCAAAGGTGCTCGACGAGTTCCCCATCGTGGTCAAGGCGGGCGGCGCGTGGACGAGCGTGACGCCGGGCAGCCAGTTCTACTGGCTCCAGGCCTTCTTCAACGTTCAGTTCGGTCGCTGGGAGAAGATCAACGAGGGTTACGGCCGCACCGTGCTCGGCTACTTCGGCAAGCCTCCGGCCGAGCCCGACCCGGAAGTGGTCAAGATTGCCGCCGAGCAGCTCAAGATGGATCCCTTCGACGGCGACCCGCTCGCGGTGGCGCCGAACAACATTGCCGAGGCCGAGAAGATCGTCAAGGATCACGGCCTCGAACCGACCGAGGAGAACGTCTTCCTCGTCTTGAGCCAGATGAAGCCGGGCAAGAAGGTGGAAGCCAACGAGGGGCTCCATCTTCTCCAGGGCAAGGGGCGCATCGTGCTCCCCCTCAGGGAGAAGGAAAAGCCCGCCGCGGCCACGGCGCCTGCCGCGACTGCGCCGGCCGCGGCCCCCGCGGCTCCGACCGGTCCCGTCACCTGCGAGGTGGCCGAGATCGACGGAACGGTGCGCACCTTCAAGGTCACCCTCTCTTACGAAGAAGCGGCAGAAGCTGCGCCGGCCAAGGTCGCCGCACCGACCGCTGTGGGAACCGCGGCCGGAAGCAATAACTCCGTCCCTCTGAAAGCGCCCTTCCCCGGCGCAGTGACGCTCAAGGACCTTCTCGTCAAGGAGGGCGACGCGATCACGTCGGGACAGGTGGTGGCCGTGGTCGAGGCGATGAAGGCCGACCACGACGTGAAATCTCCCTGTGCGGGCAAGATCGACAGCGTGCTGATTTCGATCGGTTCAGAGGTTCCGGCGGGCCAGCCCATTTTGACGATTGCCAAGTAAGAGTGCCAAGTAAGCTCGAGAGGATGACATGGGATTGACGCAGTTTGTGGCGGTGACGGTCGACGTGGGGCAAAAGGTTGCCGAAGCCGGGCAAAAGGTTGCCGAAGCCGGGGAGGAGACAGGTGTTTTTTCCAAGATCATCAACGAGTCGGGTTTCGCGGGGATCGGTCTCGGCAATCTGGTCATGTTCGCCATCGGCGCCGTGCTCATCTATCTCGCCGTTGCCAAGAAGTACGAGCCGCTCCTGCTGATTCCGATCGGTTTCGGCGCGATCCTGGCGAACTTACCCCACGCGCTTCTCGGATCGGACGACGCGGGACTGATCGGCATGATCTACCGCACGGGCATCAAGACCGAGTTCCTTCCACCCCTGATTTTTCTCGGTGTGGGTGTGCTCACTGATTTCCGGCCTTTGCTCGCCCGGCCGATCACCTTTCTCCTCGGGGCCGCGGCCCAGTTCGGTATCTTCGCCGCCGCGCTCGGTGCTTTCTACCTGTTCAAATTCAGTCCCAAGGAAGCGGCCGCGATCGGCATCATCGGCGGCGCCGATGGGCCCACGTCGATTTTTCTGGCCGCCAAGCTTGCCCCTCACCTTCTCGGCCCGATCGCGGTGGCCGCCTACAGCTATATGAGTCTCGTACCGATCATTCAGCCACCGATCATCCGGGCGCTCACAACCAAACCGGAACGCGCCATCGACATGCCCCAGGCGCGCGAGGTCTCTCGACGGGCGCTGATCGTCTTTCCCATCGCGGTGGCCATGGTGACGATCCTGGCGATCCCCTCGTGCGCGCCGCTTATCGGCATGCTCATGTTCGGCAACCTTCTTCGCGTGAGCAAGGTGACCGACCGCCTGCGCAAGACTGCGGGCGGATCGATGATCGACATCGCCACCATCTTTCTCGGCATCGCGGTGGGCGCCACCATGACGGCGGCAAACTTTCTCACGTGGAGCACGATCAGCATCCTGATCCTCGGCGCCGTGGCCTTTTGCTTCTCCACGGCGGGCGGGCTCATCTTCGCCAAGTTTCTCAACATCTTTCTCTCGGCGGAGAAGAAGATCAATCCCTGCATCGGCGCGGCCGGTGTGAGCGCCGTGCCCATGTCGGCTCGCGTGGTCCAGAAGGTCGTCTCCGACGACACCGACGGCGCCGTCAACCCGCTCATGTCCGCCATGGGGCCTAACGTGGCCGGCGTGATCGGATCGGCCGCGGCGGCGGGCATGTTTCTTCATCTCCTCGGCTGAGGTCTTCCATGGCGCGACTCGACGAAAAGCAACTCGCCGCTCTCCGGTCCTGGTACAAGCAGGACTGGATCCTCGACAAGGTCCGCGCCCTGCAAAAGGCAGAGCAGTGGGAGGAGCTGGAAGATTTCATTCACAAGGGCGCGCTCATGCCGCTCGGCCGCCACGACGCGCTTCCCGCCTACATGCTCGACGAGAAGGGCCAGACCCTCTTCGCCGACAATCTCAGTCCCATCGGCAACGAGGAGGGATGGCAAGACGGCATCGATGTCGGCTGGGAAGTGGTGGAGGGCGAACTTGGTCTTTCCCACGATGCGGTCCACATCAAGATCCGCGATCTGCAGCAAGACGACTGGGACGACTTCCTCCGGAGAGCGGAGGAGAGGAAGAAAAAGTAGGCGCCCTGAGCGCCTTTTTTTTCTGCGTGGAATCGGTCTTGAAGACAGCGGCCAGGGACCGTCGAACAATGGTAAAGGAATCGTGTATCACCAAGGAGCCCAAAGGGCTCGGATTCTTCGAACGTTACCTCACCCTCTGGGTCGTTCTCTGTATCGGCGCCGGCATCGTGCTCGGCAAGGTTGCGCCCGGCGCCGCCCGCTTTCTCGATCGCCTCGCCTTGCGCGTCGACGATGCGCCGGTCGTGTCGATACCGATCGCGATCTGTCTCTTCTTCATGATGTTCCCCATCATGGTCAAGATCGATTTCGGCGAAGTGCTCCGGTCGGGCCGGAACGTGCGCCCCGTCGGCCTCACCCTCTTTGTCAACTGGGCCGTCAAGCCCTTCACCATGTACGCGGTGGCGGTCTTTTTTCTCGGAACCCTTTTTCGCGGATTCATCGGCCCCGACGCCACCGACCTGGTCAGGCTCCCTCTCGGTGTCGACCTCGATGTGGGCGCCGTCTACGGCGCGGGACGGGTCGTTGTCGACGAGGGAATCAAGATGCTCGAGGTTCCACTCTGGCGCAGCTACCTGGCCGGCTGCATCCTTCTCGGCATCGCGCCGTGCACCGCCATGGTCCTGGTCTGGGGATACCTGGCCAAGGGCAATGACGCACACACCCTCGTCATGGTGGCGATCAACTCTCTCGCCATGCTCCTTCTCTATGGGCCGCTCGGCGGGTTCCTTCTCGGCGTGGGCCGGCTTCCGGTTCCGTGGCAGGCTCTGCTCCTCTCGATCGGGATCTACGTCGCCCTGCCTCTCGCGGCCGGCTACGTGACGCGCAAGGCGATCATTGCGTCGCGAGGAGAGGCCTGGTTCCGGGAGAAGTTTCTCCACATCCTGACTCCGATCACGATCGCCGCCCTGCTGGCGACACTGGTGCTTCTCTTTTCCTTCAAGGGCGACGTGATCCTCTCCAATCCGCTCACGATCGTCTGGATCGCCGTACCGCTCTTCATTCAGACGGTGATGATCTTCGCCCTCGGTTTCGGCCTGGCCCGGCTCCTCAAGCTGAGCTACGAGGACACCGCTCCGTCGGCATTGATCGGCGCGTCGAACCACTTCGAGGTCGCCATCGCCACGGCCACCATGCTCTTCGGGCTGGCGTCGGGAGCCGCTCTTGCCACGGTGGTGGGGGTCTTGATCGAAGTGCCCGTCATGCTCCTCCTCGTCAAGATCTGCCTGCGCGGCCGCCCGAAGAACGGCAGGTGATACAGTTGGCGATGTAACCCGCTCTCGGCTCAGGCGACGCGCTCCTCACCATCATCCTCACGATCCGCTCAACTGAGCGATGAGTAGCGCAAGCGGTGTGTTCCAGTAGACGGTCACCTCGTTCGACGCGTAGGAGTCGGCGCGGTCGATGAAACATGCCGCCGGGGGGGTGAGCGCATCGAAAAACCAGGCGAGCACACTGTCGGACAGGTGCCGGTCGGGTCCGCCCGACACGAAGCCGACCACGCCCGCTGTCAGGCTGTCGGCAAAGGAGGGGGAGTGGTGGTGGGTGAGGGGAAAGTGGCTGCCGCAGCCCGAGAGGTAGGAGATGGCGTTGGTGTTCACACCCAGGATATAGTGCAGCTGGCCGAGGGCGGCTTCACGAAACGCACTGTTTCCCGTGAGCCCATGGGCATCCATCAAGGTGGCGCCCGCGTCAACGACGAGCATGTTCGATCCCCAGTAATAGTCATCGACCTTGAGGCAGACGCCGTAGCCGTTGTCTTCGGCCGAAGCGGTCAGGCCGAGGGCCAAGCTCTTGAGGTCCGCGCGGATCTCGTCGCGCACGGGACCGGCCGGGCCGAAGAGAGCGTAGTCGTTCAGGGCATGGTTTCTCACTGATTGCCAGCTGTTCGTCCAGGCGTAGGTCGCCCCCCACCAGACATGGTAGTTCTGATCGAAGTAGTCGCCGTACGCGCTGTCGCCGGTGGTCAGGAAAAGCTCGGCCGCGGCCCAGAGCCGCTCGTCGGCGTCATGGTTGTCGCTGTAGTCGCCGGTCGTCACGCCCGGAGGATTCTGGAAACCGGAGGGAGGCGGATAGATGCCCGGGTTGGCCTGCAGAAAACTCCATGCCCCAACGGCCGCGGCCAGGCAGTCGGCCGAGAACGCCGCATCGACCGCCGCGTAGACGCGCGAGGCGTGCGCCAGAACAGCCGCGAAATCAGCCGTGGCCGTACTCGATATCTCGAAGATGTAAAGCGGCAGCGGATCGTCCTCGGGCAAACAGGTTTGAGGGAAGTTCTCGGTGGTGACCTTGTGGAACACGCCCCCCGATGCGGGATCCTGCATCGTGAGAAGCCACTCGAGCTCGTGGCGCGCTTCGTCGAGCACGTCGGCCACACCGTTGCGGCTCTCGGGAATGTCGAGCGCGCCGTCTTCGAAGAAGCCCGGAACACGCTCGAAGGCGCGCAGCAAGTAGCCGACCGCCACGGCGGCCGGAACCGTGTAGCGCCCGTAGTCGCCCGCATCGTGCCAGCCGCCGCTCACGTCCTTCGTTCCCGAAAAACCGGTCGACGAGTGATACTCGGCCGCTCCCGTGTGGCACGGCGGGTGAGCCCACGCGGGCGCCTCGCAGTGAAAGGGATCGAGCGCCGTGCCGCAGCGCTGGTAGTAGAGACCTTTGAGCGCGAGCACGGCCGGCTGCTCGTAGGCATGTTCTCCGATGACGAAGGCCGCCGACAGGCCCGCGCCGGCCACGTCGACGCGGTACTCTCCGGGTGTGGTGAAGGCCGAAAAGTCGGCCCCATACACATCCTCGCCCGATGCCGGATCGCCTGCCGCGGCAAGCGTGCAGCTTCCGGAGAAGACAACCTGGCCCGTGGAGGCATCCACGATATCGAAGTCGCCGCACGGCTGGCCGATGCGCGCCACCTTGGGGTCGCCCGGCGTGTAGCCTGCCTGGTTCACCGCAACAGGCGCTTTCTGTCCCCGGAAAGGGAAGGCCTGCAGCGAGACCGCGTCGAACCAGACCGAGCTTGTTGTCCACGATCCCTCGGGATCGGCCAGCTCGAACTGGAGCTGAACGGCCGCGTTGCTGTCGAGGCTGGTGAAGACGATGGAGTACTCCTTCCACTCCGTGCCGAGGCGGAAGGTCCCGCCACCGAACCAGTGCCAGTTTCCGCCGTACTCGATGATGGTCAATCCGATGTCACGCGCGGAATCGGCCCTGGCCGCAAAGGTACACAGATAGTCCCTGCCCGCGTCGAGGCTGAAGGGAGACTGCGAAAGGGACGCGTGCCACGGCTCCCACGGCTCGTTGCCGAGACGGACGATATCGGCCCGCACCGCGTACGCTCCGCCGAAGGGCGCGGCCCCGTCGCACACCATGGTGGCTGAAAACTTTCCCGTGTGAGCGTAGAGATCCCAGTCATGGGGCTGGCCGCCGGTCTCGTTCTCGAAGCCGCCGTTCTCCACGATCTCGCTCCCCAGCGAACCGCTGAGCTGGATGTCGCGCACCAGGCAGTCGCCGGCAGCGAGCTCCACAAAGGTCGAGCCGGCCACGTCCTTGCCCTGCCACTGGCCGGATCCCTCGAGGGAGTAACGGCCGGGCCGGAGCCGAGCGATGCGATACAGTCCGTCGTTGCCGGACAAGACCGTGCCGGTCCGGCTCGAGTCGAGGTTGGTCCAGGTCACCGTGATCGCGGCTGCTTCGCCATGGATCGCCTCGGTCCGGCCCTCGACCGCCGCCAGGCGAACGAAGGGCCCGGGCGCTTCGTGGGATATGCCTTCAAGGACGCTCTGGCACGAAGAGGAGAAAGCCGCCGAAATCGCGACGAGCACTGAATAACAGACTGCCACGAGAATGAAACGTTTACCCATGAGTGTTTATCCAATCACCAGTTGTTCGAGTCTCCTGTAGTTTAATCAATCAAAGTTGTTTGCATAGAATAAGATTCGCGCGGGATGATGGCGAGCGCTGTCCGATCTTCCTCCTCCTCTGGATTATGTAGGAGGTTCGGAAAATCCGGAATTCCTTTGGCAGAGCTTTGGGGTATCATGGGGCTCTCGTCTGGACCTGTCCGAGAACCGTGAAAACTCTGCTCGACTCGAAGGATAGACCATGGCCGATCCATTCACTTCCCTGAAAGAACGCGCACTCAAGCTGGGCAACCACAACCGCAAGTACATCATCGCCGCCGAGAAGTTCAAGGACCGGCTCCAGTACCACCTGGAGAAACGGGGCGACCTGAACAAGGTCCACCTCTTTCGGCCGACCGAGGACCTCGAGTTCGAGATGGACACGATCATCGACGCGGGGTCGGACGAGCGGGAGAAGCTCAACTTTCTCGGCTGCTACTACTCGCTCCAGCTCCTCAACATGAACATCCGCAACATCGACGTTCTGCAACTCGAGGTCCTTTCCGGTCTCGATCCGATGCCCTGCTACGAGGCCTTCATGAAGCGCCTCGGCATCCAGTTCCGGAAGCTGACCGCCGCCTACATGTCCCGTCTGCTGCGCCTTTTTGTCGGAAGCGACGCCACGGAGTATGTCATTCTTGGCGTGGGCACCCGCGCCGACCAGGACGACATCGACGTGGGCATCGTTGTTCCAGAGGGGGAGGTGGGCGAACGCTTCAACCAGGGATTGTCACGGCTCAACAACGAGATGCTCAAGCGCGCGTCGAGGCTTCACTTTCACCTGTCGGAGAATGTGGGCCGCAAGCGCTACTACGCCACGATTCCCGAATACATCCAGCTCCTCGAAACCAAGGTCCACGATTTCGTGATCATCAACGAGATGCTCGGCGCGCGGCCGATCCTCGGGAGCGAGAGGCTCTATCATGAGTTCATCGAGAAGGTGACCGCCCGTTACTTTCACTCGCCGGGCGAGACGAACAAGCACCACGAGGGATTCGTGCGCGGCATCGTGGGCGAGATCCGTTCCCTCCTCCTCCAGCCCGCGGGACCGGAAATCATCAACCCCAAGGACGACGCCCTCAGGATGATCAAGGGGCTCGTCTTCGTGGGAAAGACGATCTTCGGCATCGACGCGGAAAGTCACTGGGAAACTCTGCGCGAGATGGAAAAGCACGACCCCGACCGGGTCGACAAGTATCGCGGTCTCTACAGGGCGCTGACCTTCATCGAGACCTTTCGCTTTCTCTATCAGCTCTACGAGGTTCAGGAGGAGAAAATCGACCTGACGAGCGACCACGTGACCGAGAGCCTCGACGCGGTGGCGGGCGCCATGGGCTACAAGAAGATGGGCGTCGTCCCCGCGTGGCACCACCTCGTGATCCATTACTTCGAGTTCATCCGTCTGACGCGAATGACTGTCGAGTCGTTGCTCAACGATGTGCGCAGCCACCTGCGCGAGTCGAGCATCTTCACCGGATTCATCGCCGCCGAGCTTGCCAAGCCGGCCGATCTCGAGGAGGGTGAAAATCCGGCGCGCGACTTCGCCGACATCGCCGAGTTCTTCGAGGGGACCCGGTTCTGGGACGATGTGCTGCGCCCGCTCGGATCGGACAAGGGCGTGCTCGTTTCGCGCTTCGTCCAGTCCTTTCAGAACTGCACCCCCCGCGAGCGGACCCGGCTGATCCGGCGCTACGTCTCGTCCTCGCGCTACACCATGTTCTCCATGATCTCCCTGATGATGATCATCTACCGCAATCGGGCGCTGCCCGGCGCGCACGAGCTCTTCGATGAGTTCGCGCAGATTTTTCTGAAGCGGCTGCGCCACATGCCCGGAGCGATGAAGCGCATCGTCCAGGTCTTTCACAGGCATCCGGGATTGGTCGACGAATTCCTGGCCGCGCTCGACGACGACCTCATGGGTCCCTTCATGGAGATCATCGACGTGGAAACATGGCACGTCAGCCTCCAGGAAGCGCGCGACCGGCTTCTGTTTTTCTGCCGGCTCCACTACTTCACGAGCCTCTACTTCAAGCGCTTCATGCGCAACGCCTTCGCCCGCCACCCCCGGTTCATCCTCTACCTGCAGGAACCGGAAAACCTGCGCCGCATCGCCGAGGGCTTTCTGGGCGAGGTCGAGAACCTGGCCGGCCCGGCGAGCAAGAAGCGCAAGCTGGGCGAGTACTACGACCTCGAGTTTCTCAGGGTGGGGCTCGAGACCCTGTCGGGCAGGGAGGTGAGTGAGACCAACGCCGACTTCACGGAGTTTTCGGACAACTACTTCCAGACCCTCTACAGCATCTGCAGGAAGGAGGTGGAGAAGGCCTGGGGCAAGAAGGTTCCCACACACGACCTCTTCGCCATCTACGCCGCCGGCGGCTACGGCCGCGAGCAGGCCTACGACGACGATTTTGATCTCTTCTGCCTGCTCAATTCGAACGATCCCGAGATCAACAAGTTCTGCACCCAGATCGTGGCGAAGATGAACAAGGAGATCATCAAGCGCGGCACCATGCCCCACTACCGCTTCGCCGACCATTTCGGTACCTACGTGACCGGTGTCGACGAACTCGAGACCTTCCTCGACCAGGGAGGCGACGAGGTGATGGTCGAATGCTCCCAGCTTCTCGGCTCGCGCCTGGTGGTGGGGAGCACCCGCTTCGACGAGGAGTTTCAGCAGAGAGTCATCCGGCCCTACATCTTCGATCGGAGCCACGGCTTCATCCGCAGCCTGATCAGGGAGGTCCAATCGCGCCACGAGTACTACAACGGCGAGTACGGCGCCAACTGCCTCAACCTCAAGGAGTGTCCGGGCGGTTTGCGCGACATCGAAACGCTGCTCCTTCTCTACAAGGCGCTCTTCAACATCCGCCACAATATCTCGGAGCAGTTTCTGCTTCTCCTCGGCGAGTTTGATCTCGCCAGCGCGGGCGAGATCGAGCCTCTGCGCGACTCGCTCAACTTCCTGCGCAACCTGCGCGACGTCTACCGCCTCGTGGTGACGGCAGACGACGACCTCCATCCCGACTATCTCGAGGAAGTGGCGCGAATTCTGAAATTCGAGGACACGCCGAGCCGGTCGGGCGCCGAGCATCTTCTCGATCACTACCGCGAGGTGACCGCCAAGGTTGCCGGGATAGTACGAGAGCTCATGGCGGGCGTCCTGCAGTAAGTATTCCCGGTACTCTATTCGAAGGAAAACTGAGATGTTCAAGCCGACCTGTCTGATTTTCGTGATATGGATCGTTTCCATTTGCCCCGTCTTGGCCCAGACCGAGGAGACCACTGGCTCTGGATATCTCTCCCTCTCCGCCACTGGTGTCGATCGGTTTCTGGCCGAACACCCCGAGTATGACGGCCGGGGAGTGGTGATCTTTGTGCTCGACAATGGAGCCGACGTGGGGGTGCGCGGCCTGCTGAAGACGACCACGGGCGATCCCAAGTTCATCGACGCCCGCGACTTCACCGGAGAGGGCGACGTGGAGCTCGCCGAGGCCGAACTCCGCGAGGACGGCTCCCTCGTCGATCAGGACGGGGAGATCGTGGTGAGCGGCATCGACCTGCTTCCCAAGAAGGCCGATGACGGCGACTACTGGCTCGGCGTCCTCGAAGAGGAACGGTTCATGAACTCCGAGTTCGAGGACTCGACTGGTACGATGGACATCAACGACAATGGAGAGGATGACGATTTCTTCGCCGTGCTCGCCTATCCCGCCCAGGGGGCTGATTACTGGATCGCCTTCGTCGACACCGACGCCGACGGCAATCTCGACGACGAGGAGATGCACCTCAGCTTCGCCGATGACCTCAAGAAACTCTACTTCCAGCGCCGCCTGCCCGAAAAACAGACGCGGCCCATGACATTCGCGCTCACCATCCTGCCTGACGACGAAACCGTCTCTTTTCACTACTCCGACGGCGACCACTCGACCCACGTCTCGGGGATCGCGGCCGGATACCGCATCGGCGGAGCGGAAGGCTTCAACGGTGTGGCGCCGGGCGCCAATATCGTCTCCTGCAAGATCGGCGACGGAACCCTTTCGGGCGGCGCCACGGTGACCGCGTCGATGAAGGACGCCTACGAGTTCGTGCGTGACTATGCGGCCGACCATGACGACGAGGTGGTGATCGTCAACATGAGCTACGGAGTCGGCTCGGAGATCGAGGGAAGCAGCGACATGGACCGCTACATCGACGATCTCCTTCTCGATAATCCGAACATCGTCCTCTGCACCTCGGCAGGCAATGAGGGGCCGGGGATCTCCACGGTGGGAGTTCCGGCCGCGTCGTTCATGGCGATCTCGGTGGGAGCCATTATGGCCGAGGAGGTGGCGCGCAACGCCTACGGCGCCGAGATCGACGGCCACCGGCTGCTCCACTTCTCGTCGCGCGGCGGCGAACTCGACAAACCCGACATCGTTGCCCCGGGCGCGTGCCTCTCCACCGTGCCCCGGTGGAGCGACGGATCGCGTATGTGGGGAACGAGCATGGCGTCGCCCTACATGGCGGGCGTCATGGCGCTCCTCGTGAGCGCTGCCAAGGAGGAATTTCCCCATCGCACCGTGAACATCGGGCTCTTGCGCAAGGCGGTTCAAAACAGTGCCGATCCTGTCGAGGGCTGCACCAGGCTCGGAAGCGGTCGCGGCATGGTCAACGTGCCCCGCGCCTGGGACTTGCTTGCCCAGTATCTTTCGGCCGAGGAGGACCCTGTTCTGGCGTGGAAGATTTCCACCCTTTCCCCGGCGGCGCCCGGTGCCAGGAGCCGCGCCGCCTACTGGCGTAGCGTCTATCGGCCCGGCGAAGAGGCTCAGGTTTTCCAGATTGCGCCCCTCTTCGTGCCGGGCACGACGGCTGATGCGAAGAGCGAGTTCTTCCGTTCCTTCAACCTCGATTCCGATGCCGATTTCGTGCGCGCCGTGCAAGGATCCTTTGCCCTGCGCCAGGATCACTCGAGCCTCGTGCGCGTCGTGTACGATCCCGAGAAGCTCGTCGAGCCCGGCCTCTACGTCGGCCGCGTCACCGCCTACCAGGGAGACGCGGTGCCCGAAAACCGCGCCTTCGACCTGATGAACACCATCGTCGTGCCGCACACCTTCAGCCGTGACAACGATTACACGCTGATAAGGAAAGACGTGGCCACCGACCCGCTCGTGCCGGTCCACTACTTTCTCGACGTGCCCGCGGGCGCCACGCGCATGAACGTGACCCTGTCGGTGCCCGATGACAAGTACTCCTATTCGTGCGCCGAGCTCTTCGATCCTGCCGGCCGGAGTTACTCCTACCTGGGGCGGCTCAACACGACGCAGGGCGTTCTCGAACGGGCCGGCCACGTCGACGAACGCGACCTCACGCCCGGCGTCTGGGAGCTGGTCGTCTGGGGCGACTACCGCGCGGGCAAGACCTCCCATCACGACGTGAAGGTCGAGTTCATGGGATTCAAGGTGCACGGTGCGCCGGCGCTGAGCGTCGCCTTCAAGCCGGGAAAGACGCCGCGCGGCTCCTTCGAGGTGACCAATCTCTTCAACAAGGCGGTCTGGACCACGGCAACGGGCAACGTCTGGGGATACCGCCGGACCCTGAAGAAGCGGATCGAGAACGACGACGAATACACCTACACCTTCAGTCTCGACGAGAGCCTGGCGGGAGTCGAATTCAATCTCGAAATGTCGCCTGAGGATTACGGCCTCTTCACCGACTTTGCCATCAATATTCTCGACAGCGGCGGCAAGAGTCTGCTCAAGGACGGGCTCTCCTACAGAAAGACCGATTTCTTCTTTCCCAATCCGGGCGGCAAGGGGACCTACACTCTCCAGATGATCGCCGGGTTTGCCCACGCCAAACTCAAACCATTTGGGTTCACTCTCAGGGAAGACTATGTCCGCGTCGAGCCCGTTCCCCTGGCGGTGACCTACGCCAACGGTTCGGGAACGATCCTCTTCGTGCCCGGCATCGCGTCGGAGGTGAAGTACTCTTTCAACGGCGTGCCGCCCATGGCCCCCAAGGGGTACGAGACCGCGGCCACGCTCATCTTCGAGGAGCGCGGCACCGAGCGCGAAGTTCTTCGCGTGAGAATAGGTACTTCGCCATAGGTCGCGATCCGCATTTGGCGGCCGTCTCGATAAAATTATGAACAATTTCTACTGCTTTGGTGGAAATACCCTCCTGTTTTGTGGTATCACATTCGGCTCCACTTTCCGCTCGATAGCATAAAGTGACGCACTTTGATACACCTCGCATCAAACCTGACGGAATCCAGTTGTCTTTTCCCTTACAGTTGAGAAGGATCGCGAACCATGTCCCCAACGATTCTGCACTTGATCAGTTACGCCTGTGTCGTCGTGCTGATCCTGGCAATGGTGATCAAGTCGAAGAAAATTCTCAGTTTTCCCCTTCACCTGAGATGGGAGCTATACCCGGTCGCCCATGAAGGAAAGAAAGCCAGCTATGGCGGTTCGTTCATGGAAGAGGTCGACTGGTGGACCAAGCCTCGCCATTCGTCGATGATCGGCGAGCTCAAGGTCATGATCCCAGAGATCCTTTTCCTCAAGGCGCTTTGGGAGAGCAACCGGAGCCACTGGGTCAGCTCGTTCCCTTTCCACTTCGGGCTCTACCTGCTCGTCTTCACGATCGTTCTTTTCATCGTGGGGGCGGTGATGGCGATGGCCGGTGTCGACATGGCGGCCGAAGCGGGATTTACCGGAGTGCTCAACAGCGCCACGGGCATCATCGGCGTGGCCGGTCTCATCCTGACCGCGCTCGGATCGATCGGCCTGCTCTTGCGGCGCCTCACTGACCGGGAATATGCTCCCTACACGACGGGAGCCGACATCTTCAACCTGGTCTTCTTCCTGGCCGCCATGTTGGCCGGCCTTTATGTGGCGTTCCTCACGGAGAGCGGGATAGCCGCGACGCGTGGCTACATCCAGAGTCTGATCACATTCGATCTGGGAGCTCAGGCAGCCGGAACACCGGTGGTGGTCATGGTCCTTCTCTTCTCCCTGCTCACTGCCTACGTGCCGCTGACCCACATGTCGCACTTCTTCACCAAGTACTTCATGTACCACCATGTCAGGTGGGACGACTCTCCCAACAACGATGGGAAGGCGGACGAAAAGATCATGGAGTATCTCAACTACAAGGTGAGCTGGGACGCGCCGCACATCAATAGCAAGGGCAAGAAAACCTGGGCCGAGGTGGCAACGGAGAATCCCTTCCAGGAAAAGGAAGAAACGAAATGAGCAAGAATATATTCAAGAATTTCAGCGATCCCAGCAAGCCGCTGGGCCATGTCGATCCCAAGGACCTCATGCCGCTGCCCGCGCCTTATGACACGGACGAGGCGCGCAAAGTGTGGAAAGAGCTCAACGGATCGGCCCGCGAGAAGTTCGAGACCAACCTCGACGACACGATCGGGATCGGAATTCCCAAGCCCGAGTCGAAGGAGGAGGAGCAGGAGCTGGTCCGCAAGTTCCTCTCGGGTCTGGAGAAACTCTTCACCAAGGAGAACAACTGGACCTTTCTCCAGCCCCTGACCCTGTCGATGGAGCACTGCGCCAAGTGCCAGACCTGCTCCGACGCGTGTCATATCTACGAGGCGTCGGGCAGGAACGAGATGTACCGGCCGTCGTGCCGCTCCGAGGTGCTGCGCCGGATCTACTTCAAGTATCTCAAGCCGGGGGGCAAGTTCTTCAGCAAGTGGCAGCACGGCGCCATCGAACTCAACTGGACCACGGTGGCGCGCCTGGCCGAGCTTTCCTACCGCTGCAACCTCTGCCGCCGCTGCGCCCAGACCTGTCCCATCGGTGTGGACAACGGGCTGATCGGCCACGAGATCCGCAAGCTCTTCAGCCAGGAGATGGGCATCTCGGCGAAGGAAATTCATGAAGACGGATCGGCATTGCAGCTCAAGGTCGGCTCGTCGACGGGCATGAACGATCTCGTGGTCAAGGACAACATCGACTTCATCGATGAAGACATGGAGGACATGACCGGGATCAAGGTCGAGACCCCCTGGGACAAGGCGGACGCCGATGTCCTCCTGATCCACAACGCGGGCGAGATCCTGGCATGGCCCGAAAACCCCGGCGCCTTCGCCATCATTCTCGAGGCGGCTGGGATCAAGTGGACCCTCTCGAGCGAGCTGGCTGCCTACGACGGGATCAACTACGGTCTCTGGTACGACGACGCTCAGCTCGCCCGCGTGGCGATCAAGCACGCCCAGGCCGCCAAGAATCTCGGCGTGAAGAAGATCGTCATCGGCGAGTGCGGCCATGCCAACAAGGCGCTCACCGTCATCGCCGACCGCGTGCTCACGGGCGATCTCAACGTTCCGCGCGAGAACGCCATGACCCTGCTCGATGACATCGTCACGTCCGGTCGGCTCAAGCTCGACCCGTCGCGCAACGACTTTCCCGTGACACTGCACGATCCGTGCAACATGGTGAGGCTCCAGGGAGTGGTCGAGCCCCAGCGCCGCATTCTGCGAAAGATCTGTCCCCAGTTCCGCGAGATGTACCCCCACGGCGTGGACAACTACTGCTGCGGCGGGGGATCGGGATTCGCCATCATGTCGCGTCATAATTTTACCGACTGGCGCTTCAATGTGGCCGGCCGCAAGAAGATGCAGCAGATCCTCGACGCTTTCTCCGACGACCTGAGCCCGGAGACCAAGAAGTACCTCTGCGCGCCCTGCTCGAATTGCAAAGGGCAGTTCCGCGATATGCTCTCCTACTATGACGCCTGGGAGAAGTGTGGTATCCTCTACGGCGGCCTGGTGGAACTGATCGTGAATTGCATGGAAGACGCCAAGCCCGGCTTCATCGAGTGGGAATGGCATTGATCGAGGGCCGCGACAGCTCATAAGGATCATAAGGAGGAACAGGAATGAGCGGTTCAAAAAATTCCCAGAAGACAATCCTCGTCATCGACGACGAACCGGATATCGTGACTTTTCTCACCATGCTACTCGAAGACAACGGCTACCGTGTGATCTCGGCGCAGAACGGTCAGCAAGGGATCGATGCTGCCAGGGCTGAGAAACCCGACCTCATCACTCTCGACATCACCATGCCTGAGAAGTCGGGCGTCAAGTTCTACCGTGAGATCAAGGACGATCCAGCCCTCGGCGGGATCCCGGTGGTCATGGTGACCGGTGTTTCGGGAGACTTCGAGCAGTTCATCGGCGGGCGGAAACAGGTTCCGCCTCCCGAGGGATATATTTCCAAGCCGATCGAAGAAGAGACGATACTCAAGACGATCGTCGACCTCATCGGTCAATAATCTTCACTTTCGACAGTGCTGCGCCAGCCGCATTCGGGTGTGTGGCAGCACCGTCCGATCAGCAGAATCCCTCCTGCAAACCTTCCAGTTTCCGAGGTGATTGCCCCCGGTTCTGCGGGCAAAGGGCCGGAAGATATTCTTATTCATATTAAATCTATGGGATTAGTGTGAAAAAAACCGGAAAAGCCTTGGATCAGGGTCGAATCAACTTACAATGATATTCCTATAAGAATAGTATTAATATAGTGTCGCTGTGGAATAAGCAATTTCACCGAGAAGTCGCCGATCGACCGAGGGAGCTCAATGCGATGGAAAAACGAGTGAGAAACAGTGTCATGAAACTCGTGGAAGGCGACATCACCGATATCGAAGTGGAAGCCTTCGTGTTCGACATCACCGACGACGCCAAGCTCGGTTCGGGCTACGGCGGCGCCATCGCCGTGCGCGGCGGAAGGAGTATCCAGGAGGAACTCGATGCGATCGGTGCGTGCGCCACGGGCGAGGCGATCGTGACCGCGGCGGGACAGCTGAAGGCGGAGTACATCATCCACCTCAACGGCCCCAAGTTTCATGAACCGGGAACGGAAGAGATACTCAAGCGGGCCACCCAATCCGCCCTTCAGCGGGCCGAGGAGAAAGGCATCAAACAGCTCGCCTTCCCGCCGGTGGGGACCGGCCTCTACCAGGTGCCTCTCGACCTCTGCGCCCGCGTCATGGTCGACACCGTGGAAGAGCACCTGAACCGGGAGACGTCTCTCACCGAAGTGCTTTTCGTCGCACTCGACCCACGTGAATACGAGCCCTTCAAGGCCAAGTTCGAATAAGGAGTTTGAAATGGAACACGCGGAATCGAGCAGCCTCCTCCATATTGCCGAGGTCGTGCACTGGATCGCCCTCGCCATCATGGCGCTGGTCTACACGCTGCGGTTGATGTGGCTCTTCAAGTTCAAGGGCGCGCGCGACCGGCAGGCGCCCGGCGAGCACGGCGACACCTCTCTGCGCCCGGCGCTCTATTCGTTGGGGAATGTGGCCATGCCCTGGGCGATGGAGAGCACGCGCAAGGGGATGGGCTTCTACTTCAGCTTCGTCATCTTCCACCTTGGAGTGGCGGCGGGCATCTTTGCGGCCTTCATCAGCTCGCTCTACCCGCCCTTTTTCGAATCCGTTGCCATCGCCTACATTTTTACGGCGATCATCGGCGCGGCGTTTCTCGTCTCCGTCGGCCGCATCGTGCGGCGCGTGGTGCGCCCCGTTCTGCGTCTGATCAGTACACCCGACGACTACTTTTCCCTCTTCACCCTGACCGTCTGGTTCGGCATCGGTGTTCTGGCCATGCTCCACCTCGCCGGAACGCTCGAGGGCGAGGGCTACATGGTGACCTATCTCTTCGCCACCAGCTTCTTCCTGATCTACGTGCCCTTCTCGAAGATTTCCCACTACCTCTACTACCCCTTCACCCGGTTCTGGATCGGACGGACCCTGGGACATCGTGGCAGCATGCCGGCAATGAAAGGCTAAGGAGATCAAGGTGACGACAAAACCGAAAACATACAAAGTCGACAAGATGGTCGAACTTCTGAGGCCCAAGCTCTCGCGCCAGGTGGTGGGATCCCTCGTGGGCTGCGTCCACTGCGGCATGTGCAACGAGTCGTGCCACTACGTGCTCAGCCATCCCGACGATCCCAAGATGACGCCATCCTACAAGGCCGACCAGCTCCGCAAGATCTTCAAGCGGAAGTTCGACTGGACGGGCAAGGTCTTTCCCTGGTGGGTCAAGGCCAAGATGCCCATGACCGACGAGGATCTTGAAGAGCTCAAGGACATCGCCTTCGGCACGTGTACCAACTGCCGGCGCTGCACCTTCAACTGCCCCATGGGGGTCGACACGGCCACGCTCAACCGCATCATGCGCGGCCTCCTCACGCGCGTGGGCGTCATGCCCGAGGGCGTGCGCGTGGTGAGCAAGGACACGTGGGAGCTGGGCAACCAGATGGGCGTGCTCAAGGAAGACTACGTGGAGACGATCGAGTGGCTCTCCGAGGAGCTCGTGGCCGAGGTCGAGGACGAGCGGGCCGAAATCCCGATCGACAAGCCCGACGCCGAGGTGGTCTACACGATCAATCCCCGCGAGGTGAAGTACGACCCGCGCACCATTTCCAACGCGGCCCTCATCTTCTACGCGGCGGGCGAGAACTGGACCATGCCCTCCTGGGGCTGGGACCAGACCAACTTCGGACTCTTCTCGGGCGACGACGTCATGGGCGCCGCCAGCTACAAGCACCTTGCCGACAAGCACAAGGAGCTGCGCGGCAAGCGGCTCGTCATCTCCGAGTGCGGACACGGTTACCGCTCGACGCGCTGCGAGGGCCCGAACTGGTCAGCCACCAACCAGGACTTCGTCATGGAAAGCTCGGTCATTACCATGCTGCGCTACCTCAAGGAAGGCCGGATCAAAGTGGACAAGACCAAGAACTCGATCCCGGTCACCTTCCACGATTCGTGCAACAACGCGCGGAGTTGCGGTTTCTACGAGGAGCCGCGCGACCTGCTCAAGCTGGTGGTGACTGATTTCCGCGAGATGTATCCCAACCGCACCGAGAACTTCTGCTGCACCGGCGGCGGCGGCGCCATGTCGATGTCGGAGTACACGCCGCGCCGCCTGGCGTCGGCCAAGGTCAAGGCCGAGCAGCTCAAGGCGACGGGCGCCAAGATTGTGGTCACCTCGTGCCACAACTGCGTCGACGGCCTGGGCGACCTGATCAAGCACTACAAGCTCGGCATGGAGGTCAAGCAGCTCGTCGATCTCGTGGCCGAGGCGCTCGTACTGCCCGAGAAGCCCGTTGTCGAAGAGCCTGCAGCGGTCGAACCGGCCGTGGCCGCGGCTGACGAAGCTGTAGCTGACGCAGTCGAGGAGGTGCGCGCTAGCCTCGAGGGCAAGAAGATCCTCGTTGTCGACGACGATCCCGACACCCTTGCGTTCATCGAGATGGTTCTCCAGGACAACGGTTGCGTCACCGTGACCGCCTCTGACGGGGACGAGGCGCTCGAGAAGGCGCGGAGCGAGAAGCCCGACCTCATCACGCTCGACATGTGGATGCCGGGCAAGACGGGCGTCGATGTCTTTGTCGAGCTCCGCAACGATCCAGAGATTTCAGAGACCCTTGTGTGCGTCATCTCGGGCCGCCCCGAGTTCAGACAGGTGATCTACGGCCGGCCGGTCAATCCGCCCGAAGGGTATCTTGACAAGCCGGTTTCCGAGGACAGGTTGGTCCTGAACCTCAGAAAGATTCTCATGCTCAGCCGAAAGAGCTGATCGATTTTTGACGGCGATAACAAATGAAGATTTCCACACGAGCACGGTACGCGTTGCGCCTCATGGTGGATCTGTGCCAGCACGCTGAGTGCGACAGGCCCATTCACCTGAAGGAGATCGCCAATCGGACCGAACTCTCGAGGAGATATCTCGAGCAGTTGGCCACGAGCCTGAAGAACGCCTCTCTGCTGCGGAGTTTCGCCGGGCGAAAAGGAGGTTACAGGCTGGTCAGGGCGGCCGACGAGATCGGCGTGCTCGAGATCATCGAGGCCGCCATCGGGCCGATCAGCATCTCGAATTGCGTCGTTGCTCCCGAGTCCTGTTCGCGATCGGATACTTGCGAGTGCAACCTCCTCTGGACGCTCCTCAACCATCGCATCAAGGATCTTCTCGGAGAGTTTTCTCTCGCCGAGATCACCCACTCGTCATGGCGCACCCGGATCGCGCGGGAACTCGAAGGGGAGGCGTTGTCATGAGCGGCAACGATCAGGATTCGATCAAGTTGCCCGATATTTCCTTCGAGACCCTTTTCAACGAGATCCCCTGCTGCATTTCGGTTCAGGACCGCAACCTCAAGATCATCAGGGCCAACGACCGGTTCCGCGACGCCTTCGGCGAGCACAAGGGGCGATTCTGCTACGAGGTCTACAAGAATCGATCGGAAAAGTGCCCTGTCTGCCAGGTGGAGGCGACCTTTGCCGACGGCGAGAAGCGATCGAGCGAGGAGACGGTCCGCCACGCCGACGGCCGTGAGGCGCACATCCTCATCAACACGACGCCGCTGCGCAACGAGTCGGGCGAGATCGTGGCTGTCATGGAGATGTCGACCAATGTGTCGGAGATGAAGAAGCTCCAGTCCGACCTCGACGAGAGCCGCAAGCTCTACCATTCTCTGTTCGAGAACGTTCCCTGTTTCATCACCGTCCTCGACAAGGGTCTGCGGATGATCGAGGCGAACCGCTACTTCCGGGAGACCTTCGGCGAGATCGAGGGCATTCACTGCTACGAGCTGTGCAAGGGGCGCTCCGCCAAGTGCGACAACTGCCACGCCGAGAAGGCGTTCCAGACGGGCGAGTCGTTCCGCTACGAGAGCACGGTCACCTGCCGCGACGGGCGTACACTCGACGTGATCTCCGTCACCCAGCCCGTCTTCGACGAGAACGGCGAGATCATGTCGGTCATCGAGATGGCCGCCGACGTGACGGAGCAGAAGAAGCTCGAGGAGGCTCTCAACGAGACGAACAAGAAGTTGCTCCAGCTCTTCGAGGAGGTGCCCTGCTACATCTCGGTCGTTGACCGCAACTTCAACCTCGTCCGCACGAATCGCCGCTTTCGCGAGGATTTCGGCGTCGGCGTGGGGGAGCGCTGTTACGAGGCCTACAAGCACCGCGACGATGTCTGCCTCGATTGCCCGGTGCTGGCCACCTTCGCCGACGGCGAGGTGCATCAGAGCGAGGAGGTGGTGCGGTCGGCCACGGGCGAGAGGGTCAACGTGCTCTGCTACACCACGCCGATCCGGAACGAGGCGGGCGACATCACCCACGTCATGGAGATGTCGACGAACATCACCGAGATCAGGCAGCTCCAGGATCAGCTCACGTCGCTCGGCCTTCTCGTGGGATCGACGTCGCACAGCATCAAGGGGCTCCTCACCGGGCTCGACGGCGGGATGTACATCCTCAACTCCGGCTTCGAGCGGGACGACATGGGGCGGATCAAGAAGGGCTGGGGAATGGTCAAGCGGAACGTGAACAAGGTCCGCAGGATGATCCTCGATCTGCTCTACTACGCCAAGGAGCGGGAGCCTGAATTCAAGCCTCTCGATGTGCTACGATTCTGCACCGAGGTGGGGGACCTCTTCGACAAGAAAGCAGAGGACACGGGCGTGCTCTACGTGCGCAATCTCGATTCCGATCTGGGGACCTTCGAGGTCGATGCCGGAGCGATGCGCACGCTGCTCGTCAACCTCCTGGAGAACGCCTTCGAAGCGTGCCGGTCGGACACCAAGGAGACTGTCGGTCGGGTGACCTTTTCGTGCAAGCGGACGGCTGACCAGATCATCTTCGAGATCGACGACAGCGGCATCGGCATGGATCAGGAAACGCGCGACAAGATTTTCACCCTCTTCTACTCCTCCAAGGGCGCTGCCGGAACCGGGCTCGGCCTCTTCATCTCCAACAAGATCGCCGAGCAGCACGGCGGAAGGATCCTCGTCGATTCCGTTCCCGGAACGGGATCGATTTTCCGCGTCTCCATCCCGATCGAGCAGGACTGGACCCTCCGCCAGGAATAACCCCGCAGTGACCCTCCATATCGAAGCCCATTGATCCCATGGAAGAAACGCTCCCGGAACAATTCCTCCAGATATTGTTCCGGGAACAATATCTGGAGGAATTGTTCCGGGAGCGTATACTAACACCGATGAAAAGCAGTCCCTCCTCCTTCACGACCGTCGATCTCAGAGGGTATTTCACCCTGAACGCCACCGCTTCCGAGGCGAATCCGTCTGATGGGATGCTTGACGGGCAGTTCGGCCTTCCGGCCGACGAGATGCCGCCCGCTGGCCGCGTACGGCTTCTTGACGTGGAGTTCGACTTTCC
This sequence comes from uncultured Phycisphaerales bacterium, assembly GCA_964464495.1. Classification (GTDB taxonomy): domain Bacteria; phylum Planctomycetota; class B15-G4; order B15-G4; family CAYZWU01; genus CAZUHB01. The sequence goes on along the minus strand of CAYXGI010000003.1, from coordinate 102,492 downwards.
CGATCCCGGGGACGGCCACCACAATTGCATGGTGCCCGACAACCAGACGGTCGCGGTGCCGCCCGGTGCCTACGCGACACTTTTCATCGTGGGCACGGCCGTGATGGGGAGCACAGGGTCGGAGCTGACCTTTCGTTTCGAGAAGGACGGTCACGTCGAGGAAATCAAAGAGATCGTGCGCTTCACTGACTGGTGCCACGAACCCCAGTTCGGCGAGCAGGCCGCGGTCGTCGCCGCGCACAGGTACTCGGGCGCCGGACCGGTCGAGTCGCCCTGCTCGATCTGGATGCAGCCGATTTTTTTGCCGGCCCACGCGCGGCTCGAGTCGATCACCTTCGGCTGGAGCCCCAACCTGCGGGTCTTCGCCGCCACGCTGAGCGGCGAGCGGTACAGACCGTCTGACGCCGCCCTGCTCCAGTACCTCTGCGTGCGCTTCGGCGAACGGAGCGAGAGAGCGGCCGCAACGATCGCGCTCTACGACACGCTCCTCGATATTTGCACGCTCCGCAGCGATGAGACGCTCGGAGGCGACTTGGAGTGCATCAGGCGAGGACTCCTCGAGTCATTGTCAGTCGACGATCTCTTCGATTTCGACGAGCAGAAGGTCAATGCCGTCTTTGCCCGATTCCGTCCCGATCTCGATGATGCCGAGAAGAGAGCCGGCGACCGTCTCTCGATCGCCCACGCGACGAGCCCCTTCAAAGCGACGCTTGTAGGCCATTCCCACCTCGACGTGGTCTGGCTCTGGCCGTGGAACGAGACCGTGGGCAAGGCGCAGCGCACTTTCGCGCGCAACGTGGAGAGGCTCGAAAAATACCCGGCCGCCACCTTTGCCCAGAGCTGCCCCCTCTTCTACCGGTGGATCGACGAACACTATCCCGACCTCTCCGCCAAGATCGAGGCGCTCGTGAAGGAGGGCCGCTGGGAGCTGGTGGGCGGTATGTGGGTCGAGCCCGACGGCAACATGCCCTGCGGCGAGGCGCTTGTCAGGCAGCGGCTCCTCGGGCAGCGATACTTCCTGTCGCGCTTCGGCCGGCTGAGCGAGGTCGCCTGGATTCCCGACACCTTCGGCATGCACGCCAACCACCCGCAGATCATTCGCAAGACAGGCGGCAAGTACTTCTTCACCACCAAGCTTCTCTGGAACTATGAGAACAAATTCCCCTTCCAGCATTTCGTCTGGGAAGCGCCCGACGGCTCGCGCGTCCTCGCCCTGCAGAGCGCCGTCGGCTGCGGCGAGGAACCGGGGCCCCATGACTTCGACGCCCGGAAGGTGAAGGAACGCAATCCGCTCCTCGCACCGGGCGGTTCGTCCCCGTGTAGCGCCGCAACACCTTCTCTCTCCGACGAGGCGAAGAGCGAAGATTTCATCCCCGAGGTGCTCGTGATCTACGGCGAGGGCGACGGCGGCGAAGGCCCGTCGGAAAAGATGCTGCAGCGCGCCCACACCCTCGCCATGCTTCCCGAGTACGCTCACGGCACGGTTCACGGCCACTTCCGCCTCATCGAGAAGAAGTACGGCGACCGGCTTCCGGTCTGGCGCGACGAACTCTACCTCGAGAACCACCGCGGCACGACCACGTCGCAGGGACGGATCAAGGAGCTCAACCGCAAGACCGAAGCGCTCCTTCTCTCCGCGGAAAAATGGGCCGCCCTGACGCGCGCCACCGTGGGAACACCTTCAGCCAAGGACGATCTCGACCGGGCGTGGAAGAAACTCCTTTTCAACCAGTTTCATGACATCCTGCCCGGCACCTCGATTCCCCAGGCCTACGTCGACGCGGAGCTCGACTTCGACGACGCGCTGCGCGGGGCCGAGCAGGTGCGGCAGAGTGCGCTGCGCAGCCTGGCCGCCCGCATCGATACCCGATCGACGGAGACGAAAGAGGGACGCAAGACCTTTGGCACGGGCCGCGCCATGCTTCTCTTCAACCCCCTCGCCTGGGAGCGGACCGAGACGGTGACGATCCCCTGGGGATTCCCCTGGGTGAACGTTGTCGATCTGCAGGGGAAGCCGGTCCCGAGCCAGGCTTTCTTTCGCGACGGCCGTAACTGGCTCGCCTTCAGTCTGACCGTGCCCGCTTTCGGCTACACCCAGGTCCGTCTCCTCGCCGGCGGCAAGAGAGCAGAGCCCGAGGAACCGGTCTCGGCCGACGGTCTCGTTCTGGAGAACCGTTTCTATCGCGTCGAACTTTCCGATGAGGGGTATATCGCCCGCATCGTCGACAAGGAACTCGGCAAGGAACTCCTCGCCGGCCAGGCCAACAAGGTGCAGTTCTTCGAGAATCGTCCGGCCGAGTGGGACAACTGGAACCTCGATCCCGACTACGAGAAGCATGAGCTCACTGCCGAGGGCGATGCGCTCATCGATGTCGTGGACGGCGGGCCGGTGACCGCCGCCTTCCGCATCACGCGACCCGCCCCCCACGGGGGACGGACCGTTCAGGAGATCCGCCTCTTTGCGGGGGAAAAGAAGATCGAATTCGTCACCGATGTCGACGTTCGCTACAGGCAGTCGCTCATCAAGGCGGCTTTTCCGTTCGACATCGGCGCCGACCGGGTGAAGACCGAGATCGGCTACGGCACCTACGATCGTCCGACTCATCCCACAACGGCTTTCGAGAAAGCCAAGTGGGAGGTGTGGACTCAGAAGTGGCTCGATCTCTCGGGACCGGCGGTTGGGATCACCCTCGTCAACCACTCGCGCTATGGCTTCGATGTCAAGGGGGATACGATCCGACTCAGCCTCGTCAAGGGCGGCATCATGCCCGATCCGGACACCGATCTATTCACGCACCGCGTCGAGTACGCCCTATTTTCCCACGGGAATGGATTCGCCGAGGCCCATGCCTGGAGGCGCGGGTACGAGTACAATTTTCCTCTCACCGCCTTGCTTGAGGAAGAGCATGGCGGCCCCCTGAGGCCGGAGCAATCCCTGGCGCATGTCGCGCCGGACAATGTCTGCTGGGAGGTTCTCAAAGAGGAAGAGGATGGCGATGGCCTTGTGATTCGCGTCTACGAGGTCGAAGGGCGCGAGAGCACGAGCGTGACTCTCACCCTCCCCTTCGAGATCGATCGGGCCGAGGAGATCGACTTTCTTGAGCTCGAATCGCTCGGCCCTGTCGAGTGCGACGGCAGTTCGCTCAGCTTTTCCATCGGCCATGACGAGATCAAGGCGATCCGTCTCTATCCTCGAAAGGCGTCCCCAGCAGAGGTCGATCCATGATCCGCTCCAAGAACAATCCGATCATCACGCGCGCGCAGATCCCCGAGGTCGCTCCCGATCTGGTCGATGTGTCGTCCGTGTTCAATCCGGGCGCGGTCCGCTTCAGGGGCAAGACTCTGCTCATGCTGCGCGTGCAGAACCGCGGCAGGGAGACCTTTCTCCTCATGGCCGAAAGCGCCGACGGCGAGCGTTTCGAGATCCGGCCCGAACCGGTGCGGTTCGAGGGGATCGAGAAGGTGACCGAGACGATCTATCACTGCTACGATCCGCGCATCACCCGTCTCGACGGGGTCTACTACATCATGTTCGCCATCGACATGGACGGCCGCTGCGCGCTTGGCCTGGCGCGCACCGATGATTTCGAGCGCTTCGAGTTCATGGGGATCGTGTCGAAAGGCGACAATCGCAACGGCGTTCTGTTCCCCGAGAAGATCGGCGGACGCTACATGCGCCTCGACCGTCCCAACCGATGCGCACTCGATAGCGGCGTGGCCACGGGCGACGCGATCGTGCTTTCCGAATCGGACAATCTTCTCGACTGGCGCCCCAAAGCCGAGGTCGCCGCCGGCCGCTGGCACTACTGGGACGAGAAGGTCGGCGCCGGCCCGCCGCCGATCAAGACGCGCGCCGGCTGGCTCCAGATCTACCACGGCGTGGCGTCCCATCTCAACGCCGGCATTTACCAGGCGGGCGTCTTTCTTCTCGAACTCGACGCGCCCGAGAAGCTCGTCGCCCGCGGCCGCTACAACATCCTCGAACCGCGCGAGCTCCACGAGATGGTCGGCCAGGTGCCCAACGTGGTCTTCCCGGGCGGCGCGGTGGTCGAGTCGACCGACAGCGAAGGCTTCGCTCTGCCGCAGAGCCGGGTGGCTGTTTACTACGGGGCGGCCGACACGGTCGTGTGCGTCGCCTACACGACTGTCGAGGAGCTGATCGACGCGGCGCGCGCGCAGTAAGTAACCGGCGAAGGAGAGTGCTCTCTTGAACATGTCCTGGATCGACTACGGATTCATCATCGCCATGATGGCTCTTCTCGTGTGGGGGGTTCTGAAGAGCCGCGCCCACATGCAGGGCGTGTCCGACTTCCTCGCCGCTGGCCGGACAGCGGGCCGGTACACCATCTGCGTCTCCCAGGGAATCGCCGCCCTGGGCGCCATCTCCATCGTGGCCAGCTTCGAGATGTACCTCCAGTCCGGCTTTTCCATGCAGTGGTGGGAACTGCTCATGGCGGTTGTGGTCCTCTTCGTCACCGTCTCGGGATGGGTGGTCTACCGGTTCCGCCAGACGCGCGCTCTCACCATGGCCCAGTTCTTCGAGATGCGCTACAGCCGGAGGTTCCGCATCTTCGCGGGGATCATCGCCTGGCTGTCGGGGATCGTCAACTACGGCATCTACCCGGCCGTGAGCGCGCGTTTCTTCATCTATTTCTGCGGCCTGCCCCACTCCTTCGATCTTTTCGGAGTGGATGTGTCCACTTTTATTCTGCTCATGATCTCTCTCCTGGGCACGGCGATATTTTTTGTCTTCATGGGCGGGCAGATCGCCATCATCCTCACCGACTTCATCCAGGGTATTTTCGTCAGCTCCGTATTCGTGGTCATCGCCGTTCTCTTTCTGCTGAACTTCAGCTACGACACGATTTTCGAGAGCCTCTCCCAACGACCCGAGAACAGCTCCTTCCTGAATCCTTTCAAGACGGGTGAGATGGAAGATTTCAATTTCTGGTTCTTCCTGATCGGCGTGGTCATCTTCGCCTACAACATGTTTTCCTGGCAAGGCACGCAGGGTTACAATGCCTCGGCCTCGAGCGCTCATGAGGCTCGGATGGGCCAGGTCCTGACCAACTGGCGCCAGATCCCGCAGATGATGTTCCTCTTGCTCGTCGGTGTGTGCGCATACACGGTCATGAACCACCCTGATTATGCGGCCCAGGCCGAGAGCATCAGGGAGGTTATCTCGCTGGAGACGAACGTCAATGTGCAGAGCCAGCTCACGGTGCCGGTCGTCCTCTCCCGCTTTCTGCCGATCGGGGTCCTGGGGGCGTTCGCGGCCGTCATGCTGAGTGCTTTCATCACCACCAACGACACATACCTCCACTCCTGGGGGAGCATTCTCGTGCAGGACGTGATCATGCCCCTCCGCAAGAAGCCCTTCACCCCGGGTCAACATATCCGGGTGCTCAGGTGGTCGATCCTGTTCGTGGCGGTTTTTGCTTTCTGTTTCAGCCTCTGTTTCCAGCAGACCGAGTACATCTTTCTTTTCTTTGCGATCACGGGCGCAATCTTCGCCGGTGGGGCAGGCTCCGTGATCATCGGAGGCCTTTACTGGAAGAGGGGCACCACCGCGGCCGCCTGGGGCGCCATGATTACGGGGTCGCTCCTTTCCGTGGGAGGAATCATCTGCCAGCAGTGGTGGGGGGACTGGTTCGGAAAGGAGATTTCCTTCACCGAGTCCTGGGGCGCCGTGACCGCAGGATCGGTCTCGGGTGTGCCCTGGATCTTCGGTCAGCTTAACCGGGAAATTTTGTTCAAGCCGGAGTTTCCCATCAACGGCATGGTCTTCACTTTCATTGCCATCGCGAGCTCGGTTTCGATCTACGTTATCCTTTCCCTCTCCAGTCGAAAGCAAGAATTCGACATGGACCGTCTCCTCCACCGCGGCAAGTACGCCGTGGAAGCCGACCGGCAGGACCGGAGCGACGCGGGCATCGCCGACTTGTCCGACGAAAGGGAACCGGAGACGGTCAGGGCGCGCATGGCGAAGGGGATCAAGATTTTGTTCGGTCAAGGCAAGGAGTTCACGCGCCGCGACAAGTGGATCTGCCGCGTGACTTACGCCTGGGTCTTTGCCTGGCTCGCTGTTTTTCTTTTCGGAACAATCTGGAATCTGACATGTGACGTCACAGACGCCGCGTGGATGAAATACTGGTACATCTTCGTTGTCGTCCGTGTTGTGGCCGCTGTTTTTATCATTGTCTGGTTCGCCATCGGCGGTGTGGCCGACATCCGGAAGATGTTCGACCGGCTGAGGACCATGAAACGCGACCACGTGGACGACGGCAGCGTGAATTGACTCTTCGCTTTCTCCGGAGAGCTCGCTTTTCGGAAACAAGGAAATGGGTGCCATGGCAATGAACATTTCGAGGAAAGAAATTCTCTTCGGTCTGATTCTGTTGTTCGCGCCGCTCTACGCGTGCGGGCACTCCTTCGAGATTACCGAGGAAACACTCGCCGTGGCCGCTGCCGATGTTCTCCCCCTCATGGAGAAAGAAACCGGCGTAACTCTCGCCGGGATCGTCTCGGTCCGCCTGTCCACGGCCGACGAGATAGGCGAGGTCTTGCGCGACGAGCTCCGGCGGCAGTTCGTCTCCATCCTGGGAGACGAGAGCCGGGCGGAATCGGAAGCCGACTCGATGGCCGCCATGTTTTCGTCGACTCTCTACGCAAAGTACGCCTTCGAAGAGAAGAGCATTCTCGTCTGTCCCGAGAACATCGAGAAGCTCTCCGATCTTCTGGAGGAACCCTTGCTCCGCACTTCGGAAGGATTGCGCTCCGTGCTCGTCCACGAATACGTGCATGCGGCGGACGATCTTCGGTACGACATCGGTAATCAGGCCGAATCCGCCGCGTCTTTCGAGGCGAGTCAGGCTTTCAATGCTGTCGTCGAAGGGCACGCCCAGTTCGTTGCCCGCAATGTGTGCGACGCTGCCGGGTGGGCGGCCGCTTTCCAGGCATTCACACGCAGTATCGGCGCCTTTCGCGAAGATCTCGTCGACGAGAACGAGCAGGCCCTGCTTCTGATGTGGCGAGTCCTGGTTCAAAATGTTTCGAGCGCCTATTACGACGGCGAAGAGTTCATCAAGGCCCTGAACGAGGCCGGCGGGGCGAGTGCCGTGGAGCGCGCGTTCATCGAGCCGCCCGCTGATCTCGAGGAGATCCAGCACCCTGAGTGGTTTCTCGATCCCTCCAGGCGTCCGGTGGCGACTTATGATTTCGACAGCGGACTGGATGTTATGGCGTCGCGCTTTGACGCCGAGGTGTGGCAAGACCAGAAGGGAAAACTGACCCGTCCCCAGATCGAGGCTGCCCTCTCGCTGCTGCCCGGGGATGAAGTCGGCGAAGCTCTGGCGGATCTCGAGACCACCCGTTACGTCATGCTGCAGCCCAAGGACGATCCCGAGAGCAAGCTCGTTCTTTCCGCGCTTTACGAGTTCGGCTCCGAGCAAGGCGCGGCCACGTTCAAGAGAACCATCGACCGCCTCCACCTCGTCAAGGACGAGAAGATGAGCGAAGGGCTGATACGCATCACCAGTCAGCATTACGAACCGCTCGGCCTTGCGGGCGTGGACGGAACCTTCTCGATGAAGGAAGTGGGCATGCTCGTGAACATGGTGTCTGTCGTCAACGTGATCGCTCAGCACCGGAATGTGTGTCTCGAAATCACCTTCTCGGGCGAGGCGATCTCCCACGCTGACGTGAGGGATCTGGCCAAGGAGATCCTCATTGCCGCGGGAGTCATCGCCGGTCAGTGAGGCTTACAGCATCTACCAGAGAGGCTTGCCATGATCATCGTAAGGGATAATTGGATCGCTTCTCCGGAACCGCTGGGGGCAGGTCAAGGGGGCCTGTTTTTTTCAAAGAAAAGAGAAGGTGATTGGGAATGAAACCCATGCTGATCATTTTGGCGTTACTGGGCGCTCTTGCCTGTCCGGCAGGCGCTCTTGCCTGTCCTACAAACGTACAGGTGGAAGTCGAAGAAAACTTCGATGCCGGTTTCAAAAAGGTGCGCACTCTCATGGCGCGCGGGAAGTGGAGCTCCGCTGAAAAGGAGTTGAATAATCTCCTTCACGAGCACTGCGACGAAAACTATGTCCGGGTGAAACGCAACGAGATTGAGGACTGCCTGAAAACCTGCGCCTTCAGAAAATCCTACAAACCCCCGTCGGCGAAGAGCCTCGTCTCGGGTGAACTGCTCTCCTATAAGGCATCGACAGGCACGATCAAGATCAAGTACGATCGGGGGAAAATGGACGATTTCGAATCTTCCTCCGGTGGAAGCGCGGACGGATCATATATCCATCCCGCCCTCTTTTCCGGCCCCTACACGGTCGAGATCAAGGGGAGCGCCTATCCCGACGCCGATCAGGCCGGTGGGGCCGCCGTCCGCGTGTGCATCGGCGAAGGCTGCATTTTTTCCGTGAACTTCGGTTTCAAGTCGATCTCCTCCGGGAGCCACGTGCGTTGGATGCCGGCCCGCATGAGCCAGTGGGACGGCACCGACTGGATCGATGTCGATTCGAAGGAATCGTCTCCGGCCGATGTCCTAGAACCTTATCACCTGAAGGTCAAGGTGGCAGGCAACCGCGTCTCGGCCTATTTCAAGAACAAGCTGCTCCTCAAGGCGTCGAAACCGAAAGGTCAGTGGGGGCTCTTTGGATTCAATGGTTTCCAGTTCGACCATGTCTTCATTCAGGGGAAGATCCAGCCCTCGTGGATTCAGGGACTCGAAGATGCGGTCGCCCAGGAGGCGCGCGCCTCTTTCGAGTCTGGCTGGGTCACCGCCGAGCGCCTGCCCGAGTGGCTGCTGAGGGCGAAGAAGGAGACCGCCGAGGAGAAGCCCGCCGCCGCCGGGAGTGGCGCCGCCGCCGGGAGTGGCGCCGTCGCCGGGAGTGGCGAAGAGCAGCGACGGTATCCGGGAGTGGTGCGCGACGATCTCGACTTCATCATGGACAAGGCCGTCGATTTCTACAACGCCGACGACTATGAAGACGGGCTCGAGTTCATCAGAGGTCTCTCCATTGATGCCGTACCCGAGGTTTTTAAAGAGTTTCTCCTGGCGCTCTTCCTCGAGGCGGCCGACGATGGGGAAGAAGCGCTCACCCACTGCGCGCGCGCCTGCGAGCTCGATCCCACTTTCTTCAGAGTACGGCGGATGGAGGCCACTCTCCTCTTCGGCCTCGATCAAAAGAAAAAGGCCCTCGTCAAGACGCGCGCCCTCCTCGATGATTTTCCCCGCGCCGAGGTGGTTTACACCGACCTGTCGTGGCAGCTCTTACTCGCCGGACGGCCGGAGGAAGCCAAGACGGTGATCGACAATGCGGTACGCGAGGGCATCACGATCGAGAACTTGGAAGATCTCAACAGACAGCTTGCCAAGGCGCTCAACGGTCCGAACTGGGCCAGGGTCTACGAGTACGAGTCGAAACATTATCACGTCTTTTCCGACATCGACCGCGAAACGTGCTTTCAGGCGTCGAAGCTCCTTGAGGACTCGTACACGGCCTACACGGTTTATCTCAAGTGGATCAAAGGTCTCGAGAAGAAAAAGTTCCGCGTCTATCTCTTTTCGGGGCAGGCCGGATTCCAGGCCTATTGCGAGGACCTGCAGAGCAGCGCGCAGTTCTGGGCCGCCGGCTGCTACATACCGATGCTGCAGCAGCTCCTGATCTGGAATCTCCCTGACCGGGCCGCCATGATGCGCACCGTGCGCCACGAGGGTTTTCACCAGTACCTCGACCGCGTCATGGATGATCCGCCGATCTGGCTCAACGAGGGACTGGCCGAATACTACGAGATCGCCCGCCGTGAGGGAGGGGGCTGGAACTTCGGAAAGATTCACAAGAGCCACATGCGTGAGCTGCGCAAACCGGACATACGCCTGGCGCCGCTCGACGAATTTCTCTACCAGGGAGCGGCCGCGTTCTACGCCGATCCCGATCTGCACTACTCCCAGAGCTGGGCGTTCATTCACTTCTTGCGCCACGGCCCGCGCAAGTACAAGCAGTGTTTCAAAAAGCTCTTCGAAGGCCTGCAGGGAGATCTCTCCGCGCGGGAGGTGCTCGACGCGGTTTTCGGCGGTATCGACCTCGGCCGTCTCGAGGAGGAATTCGAAGCCTACGTGGAGGCGCTCGGATGAGCGATGAGGCGCTCGGGAGAGCGGTGAGGCGCTGGATCAGAGCATGTACCAGGGCGGCTGCTGCTTGAATTCCTCGTCGCTCATCTCGAGGCAGCGGTCGAGGCCGGCGAGAAGCTCCTCCTTCTGATCGGGCAGCCTGCCGTTGAGGTCGACGTAGTTGGAGACATGATCGGAGAGGAGGAGCGTGGAGCACTCGATGTTCTCCACGAGAATCCGGAGCTCGCCCACGCAGTCCCGCGATCCGGGCAGAACGAACCGCCCCTCGTGGATCGCGTCGCCAAGCGGGGTGCCGGGAACGGGGACGAGGGTGCGCAGCCGCACGAAGTCGGGCCTGATCGCGTTGACCACCCGCGCCGACTGGCGCGCATGGTCTTCCGAACGCTCGATTCCGCCGAGACCGACCAGGTAGTACTCGGACAGCTCGATCCCCGCGTCGCGCACCAGGCGGCCCGCCTTGATGATCTCTTCCGGTGTCGTTCCCTTGTTGATCCGTTTCAGCGTCTTGGCATCGCCGCTCTCCATTCCCATGTGGAGCCGGCTCAGGCCCGCCTTGCAGAGCGTCCCAAAATTTTCGAGGCTCTTCTTGACCACGTAGCGCGCCGATCCATAGCAGGTGACCCGTTCGAGATCGGGAAAGCGGAGCGCGATCCTCTCGAGGATGGCGAGCAATTTTCGCATGGAGAGAATGACCGTGTTTCCGTCGGGAAGGAAAATCGTCTTCACGCTGGCGCCGTAGAGTTCGGCTGCGCCGTCGATGTCCTCGATCACGTCGTCGAGAGGGCGCGCCTTGAAGCGCACCTTCTTGTACATGCCGCAAAATGTGCAGAGATTGTGGGGGCACCCGTAGGTGGCCTGGATCAGCAGGCTGCCCGCCTCTGACGGCGGGCGATAAAGGGGCATCTGGTAGCGCGGTTCCATCGAGTCCTCCCGAGTGCGCCTTATCCTATCACATCTCGGGAAGCCAGAGGTAGTAGAACCCGGTCCTCGCGCAGGGCAGGAGCCTGTCGAGGCCGAGATCGATCAGGCTGCGTGTCTTGGTGCTCGGCGACCTGACCACCATGTTCTCGGCGCTCTGGTCGGCCGTCTCCGAACGGCGATAGACCACGAGGCGGGCCTGGTCGTCAAGGCCGGCTACGGCGCGCGCCTCGTCGACGGCATCGTTGAGGTAGCCGATCCTGTCGACGAGGCCGAGCTCCATGGCCTGGCGGCCCGTATAGATGCGGCCGTCGGCGATGGCGCGCACGCGGTCCTCGGGGAGGCCGCGGCCCTCGACCACGACGTCGACGAAACGGTCATAGTACTCGTCGATCATGTTCTGAAAGAGCTTGTTCTCCTCGTCGGTGGCGGGCCGGAAAGGAGAACCCATATCCTTGAGCGGCCCCGATTTGGTGACCAGTGTGCGCGTCCCGATCATCTCGAGAAGGCCTGACAGGTCGGGACGCACGAAGATGACGCCGATCGAGCCGGTGACCGTGGTCGGATGGGCCACGATGCGATGGCCGGCCGCGGCGATGTAGTAGCCGCCCGACGCGGCCACGTCCATCATGGCCACCACGATCTTCACGTCGGGGCGGCGCGTCTTGAACTTGACGATCTCGTGGTGGAGGATGTCGCTCGCCGTCACCGATCCGCCGGGACTGTCGACCTTGAGGAGAAGGGCTTTCACGTCGCGGTCTGACGCGGCCTTCCCGAGGCGGGCCACTGTTTCCTTCACCATGCTCGGCTTGGCGAACACAAAACTCTCGGCCGGTTTGTTATTGAGAACGCCCGAGACGGCCACGATGGCGATTTTCGAATCGCCGTCGCCGCTCAGCGTGAACTCCTTGAGAGGAGCGGTATAGTCCTCGAAGAGTTTCACGTCGAAGTCGGCAAAGATGCAACCGGGCAGAGTGCCCGCGGCCAGGAGGAGGAAAGCAATCAGAGTCGCTCTCATGGCGTGTCCTTTCTATTTTCGCCCGGGATCGTCGGCGCCGCAGTCGTTGACGGCGACGGTCTTGATGTTCACAAACTCCTTGATGCCGTAATGGGAGAGCTCGCGGCCGTAGCCGGACAACTTGATCCCTCCGAAAGGGAGTCTCGGATCGGACTTGGTCATGTCGTTGATAAAGATAGCACCCGATTCGATGCGCGCAGCCAGAGCCTCTCCCCTGTCCAGATCGTTCGTCCAGAGGCTGCCGCCCAGGCCGAAAGGCGAGTCATTGGCAAGGTCGACGGCATGGCGGGCATCGTCGGCGTCGATCACGGCGGCCACGGGGCCGAAGGTCTCCTCGTCGAATGCGGCCATTCCGGGCCGCACGCCGGTGAGGATGGTGGGTGCGTAAAAGGCGCCGTCCCCGTCGATCGCGCGGCCGCCTGTCACAGCCTCGGCTCCGGCGGCGATCGAGCGCTTGACCTGGTCGTCGAGTTCGTCCCGCAGATCGCGGCGCGCCATCGGGCCGATCGCGACCGCCTCGTCGAGCGGATCGCCGACAAGATTTTTCTTGAACTCGGCCGCAAGGAGCGCGACGAACTCTTCGCGCACGGTCCGATCCACGATGAAGCGCTTGGCGGCGATGCAGCTCTGGCCGCAGTTCAAAAGCCGCGCCGTGGCGCCCGTGGCCGCGGCCTGGCTTAAGTTCGCGTCGGCGAGCACGATGAACGCATCGCTCCCGCCGAGTTCAAGCACGGTCTTCTTGATCTGTCGGCCCGCGCGCGCGGCCACCGCGCTCCCTGCCGGATTGCTGCCCGTGAGGGTCACCGCCTTGACGATCGGATTGTCGATCACCGCTTCCACGGGCCCCGACGGGATGAGCAGAGTGCGAAAAGCGTTCTCGTCAAAGCCGGCGTCCCTGAAGACTTCCTCGATCTGCAGCGCGCAGCGCATCACGTTAGAGGAGTGCTTGAGAAGAGCCGTGTTGCGCGCCATGAGCGCCGGCGCCGCGAATCGAAAGACCTGCCAGAAGGGAAAGTTCCAGGGCATCACGGCGAGCACCGTGCCGAGCGGATCGAAGCGCGCGTAGGAGCGCGTGTATCCGGCGTCGATCTCTTCGCGGGCGAGAATCGTTGCGGCATTCTGAGCGTAGTAGTCGCACACCCAGGCGCACTTTTCCACCTCGGCGCGTGACTCGGCGATCGGCTTGCCCATCTCGAGCGAGATGGTCCGCCCATAGGTCTCGCAGCGGTCGCGAAGGAGCTGGGCGGCCTTGTGCATGAACGGCGCGCGCTCGGCGATCGGAAGCCGCTTTCCCGACTGGAAAGCCTCCTCCGTCGCGTCAACGATCCGGGCGACCTCGTCAGGTGTGTGTTCGTCGAATCGTTCGATAAGCGCGTCCGTGGCGGGATTGATCGATTGAAGCGCCATGATCTCCTCCTTCTGAACAGTCGATAGGGCGCGAGGCGATCGCACTATTTCGGACGCCGCCCCTTGCGGATCTTCTTCGAACCGCTCTCTTCAGCCTTTTCGACGTGCTCCAAGGTGATGATGCGTTCCTCGCCCGTGACAGGGACCGTGAAGAGTGCTGTCCTGACCTTCACAAGATCGACGCCGAGCAGTTTTTGGCTGATCGTGTCGAGATCCTCGAGGGGACCGCAAAAGTGCATCGTCGTGTTGATGTGCTCCAGTCTGTGTCCGGGGGAGAGTTCCCTGACAGGGGACAGGGTTTCGAGCTCGTAGAAACACTCGGCAACGTCGGCGTCCTTTCCTTCGATGCCGTTGTTGTAGCTGTTGACCACGTCGCCCGCAAAGGGCTCTTCCTGGATCTTCCAGGAGTTGTTCGCATAGGCGCCTTCCCTGGGCAGATTGAAGGTCATCACCGTGAGAATGTTGCGGCCGAAGTCGATGCTCCCGATCCTGTTCCGGGCGCGCCCCTGTGAGAGGCCGATCTTGGTGCGCCTCCGGCTGTCGCACTTGAAGAGCGAGCACTCCAGCTCGGACAGCGTCTTGAGCCTCTCGGGCGGGACCTTGCCAAAATAGTCGTCGTTGATACTCGGTCCACGGCCGCCCTTCGCGTCAGTCTTGTAGGGGAAGATCACCCACGTGTCGCGGTTGGCGTCGAACTGGCTCAGGATCCAGAGCGAGACGAGTCCCTTCTTCATCGACAGGGGGCTGTAGCCCCGGTTGGTGAGCACGTTGCGCGTGGTGAAGCCGACGAAGCGCACCGATGAGGGAACTTCGAAATCGTTCTCAGCGTTGAGGTCGCTCCTCTCCAAGATCGCAACGGTCCGCAGAACGCGAAAGTGAAAGGACGTTCCCTGATAGTTGGAGAGTCTCATGTCGCGCGCCATCGCGATGTGGCGGTTCGACTGATCGAGGATCTCGTAGGGATCGCTGTTGAATGTGGTCGGCGTCCACCAGTGGTCGAGATCGAAAGGATCGCCCGGCTTGAAGAAGAGAGCGAACTGGCCGCCCTCGGGAGAGAGCCAGAGCCGTTCGGCGCCGCCGTAGTTGACGAAGGCCGGATTCCGTTCCTTGCCGGTGACCACGGGTTCGTTGACCCATCCCAGCCTGGGGCTGTCCGCATCGTCCCACCCCGACATCATGACACGGCCGTTGAATTCGGGCACGACCGCAACGCGGCTTTCGCCCTCGCGATCGCCGAGCACGGTCACTTCGCCCTGCGCCTGAAGCACGGCCAGTGTCTGGTCGAAGTTGGCCGGGCCGCCCGAATCGGACGTGGCCATACACGCGGGAAAGAGACCGAGCAAGATCACACAGCCCACGAACAGAAGGATGAAAGGATAGATCTGTTCACTCATGCAGGTTCTCCTCTTTTCAATCAGCCTCGGGGAAGCCCTCTTTCATCGCCAGCAGGGTATCATAATCAGCCATCGCGGCCGGTCAACGGCCCAGCCGTTGCAATCCGTCAACGGCCCAGCCGTTGCAACCAGTCAACGGCCGATGAGGTTGTCTCTCCATTATCGACACGAGACCTTCGCGGAGTTTAGCACGGATGAGACCGATCGGAGAGGGACAAAAGGGGATCAGATCAGGGGTTCGACGAGTATCCTCATGGAGCCGCCGCAGATGTCGCCATCGGCTTGACCGATCTCGTCGGTGAGAGAGACATCGATGACGCACGCCCGGCCCGTCCGGAGCAGCGCCTCGAGGCACGCTGACTTGACCTTGCCCTCCACGCAGCCCCCTCCAATAGTGCCGATGGTCTGTCCGTTTGCGCAGACCGCCATCGTAGCGCCTTTTTTCTGCGGCGTCGATCCCCGCGACTCGACGACCGTGGCGAGCGCCGTGGGGATGCCGCCGGCCACAGCCCGGTTGACAGCGTGGAAAAATTCGGCCCAGTCCGTTGGTTCCTTCCTCTGGTGCATCATGACCGCGTTCCTTTTCGTGAGAGTGAAAGGGGCGATCTGCCGCGCCGTCTCACGGCGACGAGTTCGGCCACGATGCTCACCGCGATCTCGGCCGGCGTCAAGGCGCCGATATCGAGCCCGATGGGGGAATGAATGGATTGCAGTTTTTCCTGCGCCACGCCCTGGCTGCCCAGGAGGTCGAGCACCGCTTTCACGCGGCGCCGGCTGCCGATCATGCCCGTGTACGCCAGTGGCTTGTCGAGAACGGCTTCGAGGCTCTCCCGGTCGTGACGGTGGCCGCGTGTGATGATGACCACGTAAGTCGACGGCCCGCCGGTCAGGGCGCCGAGCGCTTCGGCATAAGGCGTGGTCTTGACCTCCCTCGCCCTGGGAAAATTCTCGGCCGTGGCGTACTCTTCGCGGTCGTCGATCACGGTCACCCTGAATCCGGCCTGGGCTGCTATGTCTGTCAGGGGCACGGCAATGTGTCCTGCACCGGCGATCACGAGCGTGTCTGGCGCGGGGAGCGGTAAGAAGACGATGCGTCTCTCGATATCCCCTTCGTTGAAAGGGCAGGTCTCGGGCTCTCTCTGTTCGAGCGCCGCGCGCGCTCTGTCGACGAGGAAGTTTTTCAGATCTCCTTCGGCGGGCGCGCCCTCCACGCGGCCGTCCGATCGGATGAGCCACGTCTCTCCGGGCGCGCCGTCGACGGCGCTCGTCTCGACGACCTTGGCCAGAACCAGAGACTCCGCCTCATTGAGAAGCGTGTCGATTCTGGCGATCATTTTCGTGTGATTCATGGCGCATTCCGGGGCTGACGAATCGTTCAGTCACCGGATGATAACAAAAAGAAACCAGGGTTTGCCAAGACAATGCCGAGTGGGAGCTGGTCTGCCCGGCGCACAGTGTGAAAAAGTCTCACCACCTCCGACCTGAGACCCTCCTTTTCGGATGGCCAAGTCCGACGTAGGATCTATATGCCTCGTTCCTGCTGATCGAGGACGTAATTCAGTTCGCGGATCCGCCGGTTCTCGGGAAAGAGCTTCATCCCCTCGTAGATCAGGATCTGGGCCTCGGCGAGGCGCATCTCGCCAAGGAGCGCATTCACCGTGTTGATCAGCTCCTTGGCCTCGATCGGCCGCTTCCGCTTCAACAGGAAGCGCGCTTCGACCTGGGCTCTCGACAGGGGGGGGAAGGTGAGGATGGGGCCGAAGACGATCCGGTCGCGGCCTGCGCGGAGGATCGGCGTGGAATGGGCTTTGGTCTTTCCATCAAGGGACTCGATCTGAGCCAGAAGGCTCAATGCTTCGAGATAGGACCCGGAGCCCCTGGGATGTTCCGTGACGAGAAAGAGGAGGTTTCCCAGAGCCTGGATGTTCTGGCCGTCCTCGGCCACCGCGGTGCGCGCGTATCGGAAGCTGTCGGGCAGATCGTCGTCGCACCAGGCGAGGACGGAGAGGGTGCACAGCTCTTCGAGGTTCGCACTGCGGTCGATCGCTTTCTTTTCGAGTCTCTCCCGCGAGGGCGCGTAGGGGGTCACGTGGGCCTGGCCGATCTCGGCCTCGATCATGGCGCGGCGCACCTTTTTTTCCGTCCGGTCCCGGCCGGCGCGAATGAGCATCAAGCGGAGCGGAATGTAGACCTCGAGCAGCCCCGGCTCAGCGTCGACCGCTTTCTCGAGCAATCCCATGGCGTCGGCTTTCCTCTTCGACCGGCTCTCGAGGATTCCTTCGGCGAAGAGAAGGCGGCCGTCGTCCGGTTTCAGGGCCAGGCCGCGATCGAGCTCCTCGCGGCAGTCTATGTACCGCCCTTCGGCGAGCAGTGCGCCGGCCAGGGCGAAGCACGCCGTGAGATTGTCGGGATCGCGCTCCGCCTGTTGGCGGAAATCGTCGAGGCCGAGCGAATAGACGAGCCACGTGTATCCGATCGTGTCGATCGGCTCGAAGAGCCTGAGCCAGGCGTGGATGTCGCGCGGTCTCAGGCAGTCGTTGAGTTCGTTGGTGTTGATGAGAATCTTGCCTGTCACGGGAAGAATGCCGGGGCAGAGAGAGCGATTCTCATCATCGATCGAATCCCAGTAGCGCTGGGCGGCTGCATTGTGCTGACCCCAGTCGAGATCGGAGCCGGCAAAGAGGCGATAAGCATTGGACGGCCCCCCGGCGAATTCGTTGTTCCATGCCAAATAGTGGGGGTGCACCAGGGCGACGGAGAGTCCGATCCAGGCGCAGAGTGTACAAACCAGCGCAGGACGCCACCAGCGTCGCCACCCGGTCGCGTCAGCTTCCGCTGCCGAGGACTGATCGTCGTCCTTGCTTTCTGATGCGCCGTCGCTCTCCTTGGGATCCTCCGCCGGATCGGTATTTACGGGGTCGGCGGCCGAGGGTGCGATGGCATTGAGATTGAGAGCGCCAAGGTTCTTGAGCAAATGCGAATTGCCGAGCGTGGCGCCCAGTGCAGGGGTCGCCACGATCGGTGAACGCTTTGTGATTTCGTCAGCATCCGTTTTTTTGCGGACCGGCTTGTCGCCGCTCCCCCTGGTCCGCAAGACGCCGCCGGCGAGCACGGCCAGAAAGGGGATCACGGGCATGGCATAGCGGAATCCCGCGTTCGACGTGTTGGGATAGACGAGATAGGCAAAAAAGAGCAGCGGCGGCAAAATGGTGAAGAGGCGTTCATAGTCAACCACCCTCTTGCGCCTGACGAACTCCCACGCGCCGAAGCCGAGGAGGATCATGAAGGGGATCGGCATTTTGAGCAGGAAGCAGACCGGGTAATAGTACCAGACACCACGGTAGTATTTTTCGCCGAGAAGAAAAGAGGTGAAGCCGGTCTCGGAGATCTGTTTCTGAAAGTCGATTCCCTCGATGTAGTGCTGCGGCACGGGCAGGGGGATCGCGTTGATCAGAGGGATCCCCGACAGGGTCTTGAAGAAGTCGCTCCGGAAGGTGAGGGACGAGAGAGACTGAAACAGACCGTCGAACTTGTAGCCGGCCGCCAGAACCGCGAGCCCCACAACCGTGGCGAGCACAAAAGGCACGATCGGCAGGCGGGGGCCGGTGGGCATGGTGCTGTCGGGGACGATCACACCCTTCTTGCGCGTCCGTTGCTTTTGCTTGCGCCGTGCTTCCATGGCCGCACTGAAGAGGAAGATCGCGATTGGAATCAGCAAGATGGTCGAGTACTTGGCGAGGAGCGCGATCCCGATCAGAACACCGGCTCCCAGCGTGCCGAGCAGGGTGGGGCGCCTGAAGATCCCCCAGAGACCAAAGGTGGCTGCAAAAAAAGTACAGCACGCTGCCATGTCAGTGGTCGCCAGCCTGGCGTGGGCCATGATCAGGGGGCAGAAAGCAAAGACAACGAGAGAGAGGAGTCCGCCCGTGGGCCCGAAGAGCTTGCGTGCCCAGAAAAAAACCAGGATTTCCGTGATCAGGTAGAAGGCGAGCAGCCCGAGGATACGGAGACAGCGCAGCTCGTCGACCATGTTGGACTGGGGGGCCCAGTCGAGGAGCAGGCCGTTGAGCCAGTATGTGAGAGGGGGATGGAGTACGGTGATCTGCTGCGAAAAATCAGAGAAAGCAACGACCTTCTTGGCCGCGTTGAGATAGTTGGGTTCGTCGTAGGTGGGAGAGATCTGATCGAGGGTGAGATAACATAAGATAAGGCTGAGAAATATGATAACTAATGCGGAGATCTCCCTAATCCGTGATTTGATCTGGACCGTCAAGAAGGCGTTCTCCAAAAAAGCAGGCCTCAGTATCCGAGAGCTCTCAGCTGTTCGTCCGTGGCTTCATCGACCCCTTTGACCGTCAAGGGGCGGAGCGGCTCACCCAGCGACTCTTCCCATTGCGATAAAGCTCTATACATATATCGGAATAGATCGGGGCGTTCTTTTGAAAGGTTGTTATTTTCCCCCGGATCGGCCCCGATATCGAAGAGCCCCGCGTCAGGATCGTCGAGGCGTGTCGACACGATCAGCTTTAAGCCCTTCATGTAAATAGCTTTGAGATTCCGGTCATAGCGTTGCTCGTCACCGTCGGAACCGAATTTAACTTTGCCAAGGTTCTTGTAGAGTTCGGCCACGGCCACGCCGTCGGTCTGGCCGATGGGCGGGGCGTCCATCGGTGGGGGCGGGGTGATCGCGAGGCGGTTCACGATGGAGGGCATGATGTTGACGAGCTGGACCAGCTCGGCGTGATCGTCCGCGTCGATCCACCCCTTGGGATACTTGACGATCAGCGGCACGCGCAGCGTCTCCTCGTAGAGGGCGAAACCGTGTCCGTTGAGGCCTTTCTCGCCGATGTGCTCGCCATGGTCGGAGGTGACGATGATCCACGTCTCATCCCAGAAATCGAGCCGTTTCAGCTCGTCGAAGAGACACCCGATCGCCTGGTCCATGAACACGATCTCGGCGTCGTACTGGCTGATACGAAACCGGCTCTCCTCGGCCTTGTCGCGCTGGGTGGCCTGGACCAACCGTTTGTCGCCGAAGAGGTACCGGAGTTCGCCCGGCGGAGTGTAGGGGAAATGAGGATCGAAATAATTGAGGAAGAGAAAAAAGGGATCGTTCTTTCCCTTCTTGCGCGCCGCGGCTTGTTCTCTCAGGAAGGGGATGGCGAGGTTGTTGACCTTGTCGGCGGTCCGCCCCGAGCCGGAATCGACAGCGCTGTCGTAGAAACCGAAGCCCTGTGCCAGACCGAAGATCGGTTTGAGCCATGGGCCTGCGCCGATGCCGCCCGTGACATAGCCGGCGTCGGCCAGGACCTCGGCCAAGGTCAGCGCTTCCCCACCGAGTCCGTTGGCCCGGTAGTGGTCGAGTTCCTCCGTCGATGCTTGCGATCCCTTGACCACGCTGCTCAGAGAGAGCTCGGCCATCTCATTGTAGTGAGCGCCATGGGTCGATGGATAAAGGCCGGTGAAGAGCGACGCGTGCGACGGCAGCGTCCACGAGGTCATGGCCACGCAGTTTTCGAAGAGGACTCCCTCCTCGGCAAGACGATCGAGGTTGGGCGAAGTCTCGCGCTCGTATCCGTAACAGGAAAGATGGTTCCTGCGCGTCGTGTCGAGGGTGATGAGAAGAATGTGCGGTCGCGGCGATCGACTCCCACAGCCGCAATGCAGGCTGGATGCAACAAGCATCACCGACACGAAGAGGAGCAGTATCGAATTCGGCCTCATAAGCACATCCGATCATGAGTAGCCGAGTTTTTCAAGCTTTGCGCGCGCCGCGTCGTTCGGAGTGATCACGTCGGCGCGTCCCGATGGATGGGCTTTCAGGAATTCTTCGAGGAGGGAACGCAACTCCTGCAGGGTCTCGCCATGGGTGGGTGCGAGGTTTTTTTGTTCCAGGGGATCGTCACCGAGGTTGAAGAGCTCGAAGAGCTCCTCCTGCTGGTCGGCGCCCTCGGTCTCTTTCCAGTTGTGGACAATCTTCCAGCTTCCGGAGACGAGTCCCTGGCGAGTGACACCCGTTTTGCCTTCGAGCCGCCCCCAGCAGGTTTCGAAATAGGCTTTCGTCTCCGGAAGCCTGCCGGCACGGAGACCATCGAGCAGTGAAATCCCTTCCGCTGATCGCGGCAGGTCGAGGCCGGCCGCGTCGACGATGGTGGGTAAGATGTCGACCGAGCTGCAGAGACCGGCGACGCGTCCACCCGCGGCGCGCTCACCAGGTATACGGACGATGAAGGGGATGTGAAGGACCGCGTCGGCCACGTGCGTCTGATGCGTGTAACGACCTTGTTCGCCGAGGCACTCGCCATGATCGGCCGTGAAGACGACGAGAGTGTTACGATCGAGATCGAGCGACCGGAGGGAGGAGAGGAGACCACCCACCTGCTCGTCGACAAACGCCACCTCGCCCGTGTAGGGATGTTGAAAGTTCCTGAACCTTTCGGGGGGCGCATAGTTATGGTGGGGGTCGAAGTAGTGGACCATCATGAAAAAGGGTTTTCGCCTCTCGAAGTAGCCGCTCGACTTGCGCTTCTTGAGCCAGGCGATCGCATCGGCGGTGACCACGTCGGCCCTGTTCTCGAAACTCTCCGTCGCGTGCCCCAGCCAGTGGAAGGATCCGTCGTCGTTTTTTTTGAGACCTTCCATGGCGATGTGCGATCGCATCGAGTCGTTGTACGTGTCAAAACCCTGGTCGGTCCCGAAGAGTCGGTCGAGTGGAAATCCCGCCAGGAACGCCGCCGTGCGGTAGCCATCGTCGGCAAAGATTTCGGGCAGTGTGAGCGCCTCGTCGGGAAGGGCGAAGATCCCGTTCGCGCGTACACCGTGGGTCATCGGGTAGGTGCCGGTCAGAATGGTGCAGAACGACGGAAGGGTCTGGGGAACCTGGCAGATCATTTTCTCCGCCACCATGCCTTCGTCGGCGAGGCGATCGATGTTGGGCGTTGACAGCTCGGGCCATCCATAGCAGGAGAGATGGTCGGCACGCAGCGTGTCGACCACGATGAGCAGGACGTTCATTCGCGGCGAGCGGCCGAGGACGAAGAGCGCGCCGAAGGCCAGAATCAGAACGACGCAGGCGGCCGCGATGAGAAAGAGTGTCTTGGGTGTTTTTTTCATGGCGTCATTATTTCGCTCTGGGGGAGCCAAAATCAAGACCTGTGAACGCCCGTCACAAAAAGTGACCGCCTGTCACAAGAAGTGACAGGTTGAGCGCCTTTGACTATAATGAAACTATCATTGGCTTTTGACCAAGGATTCTTGAACCCGAAATCGACACGCCGACAGATCGGTGGTGGCGATTGGCTGGATGGGAGCAAAAACGATGGCTCGAAGACTGATCGGAGCCCGCCCTCGTGGGGCTGTCGCCTTGCTGGCGGCGTGGCTCCCCATGGTGATCCTCCTGGCCCAGGATGAGGAGCCTCCCGTCGAAGAGGAGGCGCCCGATGCGGCCGTGGCCTTTTTCAACGACGCCTGCGGCAAGTACGAACTCCACTACAAGAATGAACTCGAGTCGCTGGGAATCGAGTTGCGCGTGTTGAGTTTCGCCCGGGGTTCGGCAGGACGATTCGCCGGCGAAATATCGATCAACTACGAATGGGAAACGCCCGAGCTGGAAGACATCGTGCTCAACGGAGTTCCAGGCCGCTACGAGAGGACGATCCGCGACCCGCTTCGCGGATTGTGGAAGGACATCGTGGGAGGGGGTGTTTTTCCCGAACTCGAAGGAGGCGCGCTCACCCTTTCGGAGGTCGACGAAGGGACTGCGCTGGTCTATACGCCCGATGACAGCTACGGGAGAACGGTCTACTTCGATCCCGAGACCAAGCTCGTTCTCAGCGCCAAGCTGGTTCGTGAAGACTCGGTGAGCTACATCGTTCCCACCTATTTGCCGGTCGACGGACTCTTGCGGATCGAGAGCAAGATGGTGACCGTCACCGGTCTCGACGGCAGTGAGGCGGAAGGGGCCTTCACCTATTCGGGATTCCAGAAGCTGAGCAACTATTTCCTGCCCACGCAGATGACCCTGAATCTCGGCGAGAGCATGGTTGAATTCAGCATCGATTACGTCCACATCAATGGAGAAAAACCGACGGGCGCGGGGGTCGATCCGGCTGTGCTCAAGGCGTTGATCAAGGAGTTCGAGAAGCGGTACGCCAAGTGGAGCACCCCCGAGAAACTGGCCGGAACGCGGAAGCTCGCCGCCACGCGCGACGAAAAGGCGGCGGAGGCGATCGCCAAGAAGGTCCTCAAGGACAAGGAGATCAAGGTCCGCGAGGAGGGGGCCCAGATCCTCGGCCGCATGGGGTGCCGCAAAGCGGTGCCCCATCTCATCAAGGCGCTCAAAGCCAACGAGGAAGAACTCAAGGTCTACGGGGCCATCATCAATGCACTCGGCGACGTGGGCGATCCCAGAGCGGTCCCTGTTTTGAGCGGTGATTTCTGGAACCAGAAGGAGGGGGCGGTGGGCATCAAGATGGCGCAGCTCAAGATCGACGCGCTGGGACAGATCCGGTCGAAAAAGTCGGTCGACGCTCTCATCAATATGCTCTACAAGGGCGAACAGGGTGCCATGAACAGGCTCTCACCGAACCTCGTCAAATCCCTTCAGAAACTCACGGGACAGGAGATCGGCTGGGACAGGGCGCGCTGGAAAGACTGGTGGAAAAAGAACAAGGGACGATTGAAGCTCGACGAGGACAGGTAGGGGGGGGGGGGCTTGTTTCCAAGGTGGTATCTTTTCGGCACGAGCTGCCTTCTGGGCACGAGCTGCCTCCTGGGGACGCTCTGCCTTGTCGTCTGGGCCGGGTGCAGCGCGCCGTCCGACGAGGGAGACGATGACCGGTTTCTGACGCGGACCGAGGCTGCGGCGGTCAAAGAGATCGAGGATGAAGCATGGCGCCTTTACAGGTCGGGTGACATGGGAGCGGCCCTCGATCTTCTCGCCGACTGGGAGGGATCGACAGGAACCTGCTCGGCCTGTCTGGAGATCGCGGCTGATATTTGCATCGAGAACGCCCAGCCGGCCATGGCGGTTCTCTATCTCGAACGTGCTGCCGTGGAGCGGCCCGAAGATCCGGCTCTCTTTCTGAAAAAAGGTGACGCACTCATGTGCGCCGGAAAAGAGGAGGCGGCCGAGATCGCCCTGCGCCAATGTCTCTCCTTTGACTGGAATCAAGATCGCGCCAAGATCCTGCTTGCCGAACTCCTCCTCTCGGCCGGTCACGGGCAGAAGGCCAATGCCTACCTCGATGCGGTCGATGCCGATCATGATTGGGACGTGCGGTCGTTGCTTCTTCTCGGAGCGGCGCGCAGCAGCGCGGGACGGAACGAGGAGGCTCTCCGCTTTTTCGACGATGCCCATCGTGTGTCTCCACAGATGGCTGAACCGCTCTTCAACAAGGGCCGGCTCCTCGAAGACCTGGGCGATACAGACGGAGCGGCCATAGCTTATCGAGCCGCGCTCGAACGCTCAGCGGGCCATGTCCCATCCCTCTTCAATCTGGGATGCCTTCTGATCCGATCTGGCGATCAAGCCGAGGGGGCGTTGCTTCTCAATGCCGCCTGCAGCGCCGAGAACGATCCTCTGCTCAAAAACAAGATGGAGAAGATCAGGGAGCGGCTGGCCAAGGTTCGGGACATCCCTGAAAAGTAAGGTTTTTTGCAGGAAAAGAGCACGTTTTTGGAGTTGTCCCATTCGGGCGGGGGCTTTGTGTTCCAAAAAATCTGACAGTCATTTCACACGGACAGCTAAGACAAAATTTTGACGATATGTATTAATTTTCTACGGCGAATAGGGTTAAATGTGGTTGCCTAGCGTTCGATGGGGTAGGGATAAAATCAATAAATATCAAGTGATATGAAAGCTTCAAATATCATAATTGAGTGTTTAATATCAATCTGTACTTATATTTATAAATTGTTTTAAATAAACCATTTACAGTTTGTTTCTCGACCCACCTGTAACCGGCTCCTTTCGGGGTATTTTCCACGCTTTTTTCACTTGCAATGGCAATTCGCGTTGATTTGATGCATGAATCGCAATTATACCTTTTTCACAAATAAGTGGTTTGAACGAAAGGGATGAATCCATGGCAGAAACAAATCTCGTCAAGCCTCACGGCGGCGGCGACCTGAAGGTCCTGCTTCTCGAAGGTGATGTACTCAAGGCAGAACTCACCAAAGCCGAAACCCTGCCCAAGGTCTGGATGACCACGCGCGAAACGAGCGACTGCATCATGCTCGGCATCGGCGCGTTCACTCCGCTCGACGGCTTCATGGGAAAAGCCGACTGGCAGGGCGTGTGTGACGACATGAAGATGGCCAACGGCCTCTTCTGGCCCATCCCGATCACCCTCTCCGCGGACAAGGCAACCGCCGACTCGATCCCCGATGGCGGCGAAGTGGCTCTCTGGGACGAGGAGAACAAAGAACTGATCGCCACCATGAAGGTGACCGAGAAGTACACCATCGACAAGGCTCACGAGTGCCAGACCGTCTTCACCACGACCGACACCGAGCATCCCGGCGTGGCCAAGGTCATGGAGCAGAAGGACGTCAACCTGGCCGGCCCCATCAAGGTCCTCTCCGAGAGCTTCTACCCGGAAGAGTTCAAGGAAATCTACCAGCGTCCCGCCGACTCGCGGCAGATCTTCGCCGAGCGCGGCTGGAACACGGTCGCCGCACTGCAGCTCCGCAACCCGATGCACAACTCTCACGCCTACCTCGCGTGGGTGGCTGTCGAGGTGTGCGACGGCGTCTACATTCACCAGCTCGTGGGTAAGCTCAAACCTGGCGACATCCCCGCAGAGGTCCGCGTCAAGGCGATCGACGCCCTCGTCGACAACTACTTCCGCTCGGAGCGCGTTCTCCAGGGCGGCTATCCCATGGAAATGCGTTACGCCGGTCCTCGCGAAGCGCTTCTTCACGCCGTCTTCCGCCAGAACTATGGCTGCAGCCACCTCATCGTGGGCCGCGACCACGCCGGCGTGGGCGACTACTACGGTCCCTTCGACGCGCAGCAGATCTTCCACAAGATTCCCACCAACGCCCTCGAGCTCAAGCCTCTGGCCATGGACTGGACCTTCTACTGCTACGACTGCGGCTCCATGGCGTCGATGAAGACCTGCCCCCACGAGAGCAAGGCCGAGATCAACGACGAAGGCGAGTACAAGGGCGGCTCCAGGCTCCTTCTCTCCGGCACCATGCTGCGCAAGCTCATGAGCGAGGGAAAGACCGTGCCCAAGGAATTCTCCAAGCCCGAGGTCATCACCGTGCTCAAGGCGTACTACGACAACCTGGAAGACAAGGTCGAGGTCAAGCTCCACGGCGCAGCCACGGGCGATGCCAAGAAGAAGTAATCGTTCTCTTCTTTTAAATAAAGACTGTTCGTTGTCAGATCTTCATCTTTATTGCGCGGCGGCCCGAAGCCGCTGCCAGGACTATTTTGAGGAGGATTTTGAATGCCCAGTTATGTGATTCCTGAAAAATGTGACGGGTGCAAGGCGCTGGACAAGACAGCTTGCCAGTACATTTGCCCCAACGACCTCATGGTCTTGAACAAGGACACCGAGAAGGCGTACAACCAGGAGCCTGACACTTGTTGGGAGTGCCAGTGCTGCGTCAAGATTTGCCCTGTTCAGGCGGTCGAGGTCAGAGGTTACGCGGACTTCATCCCCATGGGTGCCTCCGTGACCCCTCTCCGCTCATCCGATTCCATCATGTGGACCGTCAAGTTCCGCAACGGCAGCCTGAAACGCTTCAAGTTCCCCATCAGGACCACTGAAGAAGGAAAGGCCGTGCCCTCTGGCGGTTTCGAGACCGGTACCGACGATCTCCACGACGCCACGCTCTTCACCGAGCCCAATTCCCTGGGTCTCGACGCTGTGTGGACCAAGTGATCTGACTGAATTGAATTATAAAGAAAAATAGATCAAGTTAATGGAGGATTGATATCGTGGCTAATTTCGAAACTGTTGAGGTCACCACAGACCTTTTGATCCTGGGCGGCGGAATGGCCTCCTGCGGGGCGGCTGTCGAAGCCTCGTACTGGGCCAAGAAGAACGGCCTGAAAGTTACCCTCGTCGACAAGGCCGCCATGGACCGCTCCGGTGCCGTGGCCATGGGCCTCTCGGCTATCAACCAGTACGTCGGCCTCAAGGACGGCGAGAACACGATCGCCGATTACGTCGGCTACGTGAACAAGGACCTCATGGGCGTGGCCCGTGACGACCTGGTCGCCAGCATCGCGCGTCACGTCGACTCCAGCGTTCACCTCTTCGAGAAGTGGGGCCTCCCCATCTGGAAGGACGAGAACGGCGCGTACGTTCATGAGGGCCGGTGGCAGCTCATGATCAATGGCGAGTCGTACAAGATCATCGTGGCCGAGGCTGCGAAGAACGCTCTCATCGAGAACGGACACGAGTATTTCGAGCGTGTCTACATCACCGAGCCGATCCTCGACGGCGACAAGATCGCCGGCGCCGTGGGTTTCAGCACCCGCGAGGACAAGTACTACGTCTTCAAGGCCAAGGCCGTCATGTGCGCCATGGGTGGCGCCGTGCACGTGTTCAGGCCCCGCTCCACTGGCGAGGGTCTCGGCCGCTCCTGGTATCCTCCCTTCAACTCCGGCTCCTCCGCCTACTTCACCATTCGGGCCGGCGCCGAGATGACATGCCAGGAAGTTCGCTTCATCCCTGTCCGCTTCAAGGACGCTTACGGCCCCGTGGGTGCTTGGTTCCTTCTCTTCAAGTCCCGCGCGACCAACGCCTTCGGCGGCAACTACATGGTCGAGAGGACCGACGAGCTCGCGAAGTGGGGCCCCTACGGCAAGGTCAAACCGATTCCGGCCAACCTGCGTAACTGGCTCGGCATGCTCGATGTGATGGAAGGCAAGGGTCCCATCTACATGCGGACCGAGGAAGCCCTGCAGAGGATCGCCGACGAGTACAAGGACGATCCCAAGGCCTACAAGAAGAAGAGGAAAGAGCTCGAGAACGAAGCGTGGGAAGATTTCCTCGACATGACCATCTCCCAGGCTCACCTCTGGGCGGCCACCAATGTCGAGCCCGAAGCCAAGCCTTCTGAAATCGCAGCCTGCGAGCCTTACTTCATCGGTTCCCACTCCGGCGCTTCGGGTGCCTGGGTGTCCGGTCCCAAGGACATCGCTCCCGATGAGTACTTCTGGGGCTACACCAACATGACCACCGTGAACGGCCTCTTCGGTGCCGGCGACGCGACTGGCGCCTCGAGCCACAAGTTCTCCTCCGGCTCCCACGCTGAAGGCCGCATCGCCGCCAAGGCCGCGATCGCCTACATCATGGACAACAACACCCAGCCCAACGTGGACATGGCTGTTGTGGAAGACATCAAGGCGACCAACCTGAAACCTCTCGACCTCTGGAACGAGAATCAGGACAAGTCGACCGACCCGACGGTCAACCCGGCTTACATCAACTCCAAGCAGTTCCAGTTCCGTCTCCAGAAGATCATGGACGAGTACTGCGGCGGCGTCTCCACCCAGTTCGCCACCAACAAGTTCCTCCTCGAAAGAGGCATGGAGCTCATGGCGTTCCTCCGGGAAGACTCGGTCAACCTCGCTGCTGACGGTTATCACGACCTGATGCGTTGCTGGGAAAGTGTCCACCGCATGTGGCAGGCCGAGGCGCATCTGCGCACCGTCATGTTCCGTGAAGAGACCCGTTGGCCCGGATACTACTTCCGCTCCGACCATCCGACCATCGACGAGGAAAACTGGCACTGCTTCGTGAACTGCACGTGGGACCGCGCCAGCGGCGAGTGGAATGTGTTCAAGAAGGACATCATCCGCCTCGAGTGCTAGGTTGCAATACATAGGGTGCTGAGAAAGCTCAACACCTTATCCTACTGATCTTTAAATGCAATCGAAGGTCAACAGGCGCCGCGAGGCGCCTGTTGACCTGCTTTACTTTTTCGAAAGACCGGTTGATCTGTTTTTTTGCGGAGTTTCGGACATGGCCGACGAGGTTCGGAAATTCTGTCCCCATTGCGACCAGGAGATGCTCAAGTGGTCCAATCCGGACGGCACGACCTGGGGTGAGGGATATCAACTGGTCTGCTTCAACGACGAATGCACCTATTTCGTGAGCGGCTGGAAGCACATGAAAGACAACTACAACCAGAATGTGTCCTACCGTTACAGACTCAATCCTGAAACAGGCGAGAAAGGGCCGCTTCCGGTCTGGTCGGTTAACGCTCTCAAGGACCAGATCATCGAATAGCCCCAGCATTTAGTCCGGAATAGTCCGGAGAATTCGCCCGCAAATTGGAAAGCTACCTTTAATATAATGTCTAAAGCGGAAAACATCGAACGACTCAAGAACGCGATCCTCGAGGACTATCCGCGTCTCAACGAGGATGACACCTTCACCTTCGCCTGCCATGACAAGGTGAAATGTTTCAACTCCTGCTGCGCCGACGTGAACATCTTCCTCACGCCCTACGATGTTCTGCGCATGAAGAACCGTCTCGGCATCTCGTCGCAGGAGTTCATCGACAGGTACACCATTCTCCCCATCGACAAGAACATGCAGTATCCCGTTGTCCTCTTCAAGCTCACGGAGAACGACGAGAAGAACTGCCAGCTTGTGGATAGGGAAAAGGGGTGCACCATCTACGAAGACCGCCCCTGGGCGTGCCGCATGTACCCCGTGGGTCTTGCTTCTCCCAAAGAGGAGAAGAAGAAGGACTGTGATGGAGCCTGCCAGGCGTCCCAACCGACGGAAGACTTCTACTTCCTCATGAAGGAAGAAGGGTGCCTCGGCTTCGGCGAAAAGAAGGAGTGGACGATCGGCGAGTGGATCGAGAATCAGGGCGTCCCCGACTACGACGAGTTCGGGCGCCTCTACAAGGAAATAACCCTCCACGAGTTCTTCCAGAGTGGACGTGAGTTCACTCCGGAGCAGATGGAGAACTTCTTCATCTGCTGCTACAACCTCGACAAGTTCAGGGATCTTCTCTTCAACTCCTCTTTCTTCGATCGTTTCAGAGTCGACGAGGACCTCAAAACAAAGCTCGAGACCGATGATGAGGAACTGCTTCGCTTCGCCTTCCGCTGGGTGCGCTTCAGCCTCTTCGGCGAGAAGACGCTCGATGTGATCGGCAAGACCGAAGAGGGGGGAGAGACGAATCAATGAGCCAGCGTCTCAAGATCGACCCTGACATCGATTTCGTCCGGGAATTACACAAGGCCGGGGGCTCGGACCTCAAGAAGTGCTACCAGTGCGCGACCTGCTCGGTCGTGTGCGGCCTTTCGGAAGGGAGCACGGTTTTTCCCCGCAAGGAGATGATCTGGGCCCAGTGGGGACTCAAGGATCGCCTCATGGCCGATCCCCACGTCTGGCTCTGCCATCAGTGCAACGACTGCTCGGAACACTGCCCGCGCGGTGCGCGGCCCGGCGATGTGCTCGCCGCGGCCCGGACGACCATCTATCGCGAATTCGCATTCCCCGCCTTCATGGGGCGGGCCCTGGCCAGCCCGAAAGCGCTTCCCTACCTCATCCTCGTGCCCGTGCTTGTTTTGCTCGGGATCATCTTCTCCAACGATGCCCTCGGCTTCAATGTTCCACCGCCCGAAACCGGAACGAAGGGGGGCTTCTTCAAGTACTTCCTTCCTCACGGAATCCTGGAGATGCTCTTCATCAGCGGCAACATGGTGATCTTCGCCTTTGCGGCCGTGGGATTGATGCGATTCTGGAAGGGGCTCAAGAGCGATGGATCGGGCGATGGACCTCGGTTCATTCCGAGCCTGATCCAGACGGCGCTCGAGATCGCGGGCCATTCGAAGTTTCGGAAATGCACGGTGAACGTCACCCGTTCGTGGGCCCATTTGCTCGTTATCTTCGGATTCTTCGCTGCCATGGCCACGGCCGGCCTCGCCCTGATCGACATGACGCTGCTCGGCCACGCGCCGCCCATTCCGTTCTTTCATCCGATCAAGATTCTCGGCAACCTCAGCGCGGTGGCCCTCCTCCTGGGGAGCGGGACCCTGATCGTGCGCAGGCTGACCGACAGCGAGAAGGTGGGCGCCAACAGCTACGCCGACTGGCTCTTTCTGATCGTGATTTTCGTGGTGAGCTCGACGGGGACACTCCTTCAGATTCTACGCCAGGTCGGTCCCTTCGAGCTGGCTTATGCCAACTACTTCATACATATATTGTCAGTGTTCTTTCTTCTCTGGTACGCACCTTATTCCAAGTTCGCGCACATGTTCTATCGCACCCTGGCCCTGGTTTATTCCAGGTCGGCGGGGAGTGCCGCGAGGGGCGCCGCTTCGCAGGCGGCCGACCGCCCGGACGGAGATCCCGAGAGCGAGCAGACGGAACAGGCTGCTTAGCTTAGTTTTCATGCAAGGAGCATTTATGCTCCGTTGAAACTGGAGAGGCTGATGGAAAATTTGACCGTTGATATCTGTGTTGTCGGCGGCGGAATGGCCGGGATGACGGCGGCTATCGAGGCTGCCGAAATCGGGAAAGAGGTTGCCCTCATCGAAAAAGAGGCTTTTCTCGGCGGCCGCGTCGCAAGAATGTATCACTACTTCCCCAAACAATGTCCGCCCACGTGCGGCCTGGAAATCAACTTCCGCCGGATCCGGCAAAACCCGCGGATCCATTACTTCACACTGGCCGATGTGGAGTCGGTCGACGGTCAGGACGGAGCCTACACGGTCAAGGTTCGCCAGAACCCGCGCTTCGTGAACGAGAAATGCACCGCCTGCGGCGAGTGCGAGACCGCGTGCGAGCTCGAGCGGGACAGCGATTTCGACTACGGCCTGAAAAAGACCAAGGCTGTCTATCTGCCTCACTCGATGACCTTTCCCCTTCGCCACGTCGTCGATCCCGCCTTCGCGGGTGATGCCAAGATGAAGGCCGCTGTCGACGCCTGCCCCGTCGACGCCATCGATCTCGGCCAGCAGGCCGAGAACTTCGAGGTTGCGGCCGGCGCCGTGGTCTGGGCCACGGGCTGGAAGCCTTACGACGCGGCCAAGATCGAGAACCTCGGTTTCGGCCAGTGCAAGAACGTGATCACCAACGTGATGATGGAACGGCTTGCGGCGCCCAACGGTCCCACAGAGGGCAAGATCCTGCGGCCTTCGGACCAGAAGGAACCGACCAAGGTCGCCTTCGCCCAGTGCGCCGGATCACGCGACGAGAACCATCTTCCCTACTGCTCCGCGGTCTGCTGCGCGGCAACGATCAAGCAGGCCGCCTACGTGCGCGAGAAACTTCCCGACGCGGAGGTCCACGTCTTTTACATCGACATCCGCACACCGGGACGGCTCGAGGACATCTACACCAATGCGCAAGAGGACGAGAAGCTCTTCTTCCACAGGGGCAAGGCGGCGCGGGTGACCGAGAAGCCAGGCACGGGAAATCTCATGATCGAGGCGGAGAACACACTCACCGGCGAGAAATCGGAGATGGAAGTCGACCTCGTGGTCCTGGCAACCGGAATGGTGCCCAACACGGCTGACGCACCGCCCACGTCCGACGCGGTCCGCGATGACTGGGGTTTTCTGGTCGACGGCGACACGGGTGTGATTGGTGCCGGGGTCGCTTCGCGGCCTCTCGACGTTTCCGCGTCCGTTCAGGACGCCACGGGAAAAGCAATGAAGGCGATTTGCACCAAGGCGAGGGAGTAGAGATATGGCGGAAGAAATCGAAAGAAAACCTGCTGTTTACATCTGCACGGGCTGCGACATCGCCGGCGCCGTCGACATCGACGCCCTCGTCAATGTGGCCGAGAAGGAAAGCAAGATCCCCCTCTGCAAGACCCACGAGTGCTTTTGCAGCACCGAGGGCGCAGCACTGATCCAGAAGGACATCACTGACGAGGGCGTCAACGGCGTCGTCATCAGCGGCTGCTCGTCGAGGATCAACACCGACGTCTTCAATTTCGGTCCCCACGTTTATGTCGACCGGGTGCCGATGCGCGAATTCGTCACCTGGTGCCATGAGCCCAACGACGAAGACACGCAGATGCTCGCCGAGGACTACATCCGTATGGCCGCCGTGCGGGCGCAGAACGCTGCGCCGCCGTCTGAGTTCGAGGAGGAAGTGGGCAAGCGGATCCTCGTCGTGGGAGGCGGAATCGCCGGCCTCAACGCGGCGCTTTCCACGGCCGAAGCCGGTTACGAGACCGTCCTCGTCGAGAAAGAAGGTGTCCTCGGGGGCTGGTCAACGAGATTCACCAAGGCCTTCCCCAAGAAGCCTCCTTATCGCGACTTGCAGGAGACCGGCGTCGACGAGCTCGTCGCACGGGTGACGGGCAACAACAGGATCAAGGTCTACACGTCGGCCACCGTCGGTGAGATCTCGGGCCAGCCGGGCCAGTTCGATGTGACCGTCAACAACGGCTCGGGATCGTCCCAGGAGCGGATCGGCGCCATCGTACTCGCTTCCGGCTGGAGACCCTACAAGGCCGACAAGCTCAGCCACCTTGGTTACGGCACGTGCAAGAACGTAGTGACCAACGTGGACGTGGAGAAGATGGCCAAGGAAGACACCTTCGTCCGTCCCTCCGACGGCCAGCCGGTCAAGAGCGTGGCGTTTATCCAGTGCGCCGGATCGCGCGACCAGGATCACCTGCCATACTGTTCGGGTGTCTGCTGCCGCGTGTCGCTCAAGCAGGCCAAGTACATCCGCGAGAAGTATCCTGATTCGAAGGTCTACATCCTCTACAAGGATCTCAGGTCCCCGGGACAGTACGAGCTCTTCTACGCGCAGGTCCAGGAGGACGAGGGTGTCTTTCTGACCAAGGGCGAGGTGGTCGAGGTCAAGGAGGAGGCTGACGGCAAGGTGACCGTGGCGCTCGACGACACTTTGCTCGGCGAGAGCATCGAGGTCACGGCCGACATGGTCGTGCTCGCCTCGGGCATGGTGCCGTCCACCAAGGTGGAGGAGTCCTCCGCGGGCGGCGAGAAAACAGAATCCGAGGATGGCGACAAGGCCGCCGAAGCGGCAGACGCCGCTTCGGCTACGGACGCACCCGAGGCGTCAGCCGAGGGAGCGTCCGCCGAATCGGGCGCTGGCATCCTCAACCTGACCTACCGCCTTGGCACCGACCTGCCGAACCTCAAGTACGGCTTCCCCGATTCCCACTTCGTCTGCTTTCCCTACGAGACGCGCCGCACCGGCATCTACGCGGCCGGCGCCGTGCGCGCGCCCATGGACATGGCCCAGAGTACCTCCGACGCGCACGGCGCAGCGATGAAAGCGATCCAGTGCGTTGAGATGCTGGGCCGCGGCGAGGCGGTCCACCCGCGCTCGGGCGACCTCTCCTATCCCAACTTCCTCCTGCAGCGCTGCACCCAGTGCAAGCGGTGCACCGAGGAGTGCCCCTTCGGTACACTCAACGAGGACGAGAAGGGAACGCCCCTCGTGAACCTGCTCCGCTGCCGCCGTTGCGGGATCTGCACCGGTTCGTGCCCGGAGCGTATCGTCTCCTTCAGCAACCATTCGGTACAGATGACCTCGAAGGTGATCAAGTCGATCGACGTTCCCGACGAGGAGGAGGAGAAACCGAGGATCCTTGTTTTCGTGTGCGAGAACGACGCGCTGCCCGCTTTCGAAACAGCGGCCATGAAGCGTCTGAAGTACTCCTCCATGGTGCGCATCATTCCGCTCAGGTGTCTGGGTAACATCAACATCATCTGGATCGCCGACTCGCTCTCCGCCGGTTTCGACGGCGTCATGCTCTTCGGGTGCAAGCATGGCGACGACTATCAGTGCCACTACATGAAGGGCTCGGAGCTCGCCGACTACCGCATGGGCAATGTTCAGGACAAACTGAAACAGCTCGTTCTCGAGGAGGAGCGCGTCCGGATTCACGAGCTCGCCATCGACGAGTACGACAAGGTGCCCAAGCTCATCGACGACTACGTGGAGGAGATCGTGGAGATCGGTCCCAACCCGTACAAGGGTTTTTAAATGATCAATAGACGCGAGGTTTTTTGAATAAACGATTTTTCCGGTTAGGTCCGCAGATTCACCAAGGAGTCATGCGGGATTTTTGAAACAAGGAGATTGGATTATGGCAGATCTTCCCAAAACGCCAATGCTTGATGAGCTGGAGAAGGGTCCATGGCCCAGCTTTGTCAAGGAAATCAAAATGGCTGCCAAGGTCAGCGACATGAGCAAGGACTTGCTCGGGCAGCTTGAGCTTTCCTACAACGAAAAGATCGGATACTGGAAACACGGCGGTATCGTCGGCGTCATGGGCTACGGCGGCGGAGTGATTGGCCGTTATTCGTACCTGCCCGACAAGTTCCCTGCAATTTCCCACTTTCACACGATCCGCATCAACCAGCCCTCGGGGTGGTTCTATACTTCCGACGCATTGCGCACGCTTTGCGACATCTGGGACCGCCGCGGCTCGGGCCTGACCAACATGCACGGCTCCACCGGCGACATCATCTTTCTCGGTACGGTCACCGACGAGCTGGAGCCGATCTTCGAGGAGCTGACCGCGAACGGCTTCGACCTCGGCGGATCGGGCTCCGACATGAGAACCCCCAGCTGCTGCGTGGGCCCGGCCCGGTGCGAGTGGGCGTGCTATGACACGCTCAAGGTCTGCTACGACATCACACAGAAGTACCAGGACGAGCTTCACCGCCCGGCGTTCCCCTACAAGTGGAAATTCAAGTTCGCCGGCTGCGCCAATGACTGCGTGGCGGCCAAGGCGCGCGCCGACATCTCCGTGATCGGAACGTGGCGCGACGCGATCCGCGTCGACCAGGCTGCCGTGGCCGACTACGTGGCCAACGGTCTCAACATCCAGCGCGACGTGGTCGGCAACTGCCCCTCCAAGTGCATGGAGTGGGACGGCAAGGAACTGGCAATCGACAACTCCAACTGCCGCCGGTGCATGCACTGCATCAACGTCATGCCCAAGGGACTGCGTCCCGGCACCGACACGGGCGCCACCGTGCTGATCGGGTCCAAGGCTCCGATCGTCGAAGGAGCGCTTCTCTCCTCGGTGCTCTTTCCCTTCCTCAAGATCGATGGCGAGGACTTCGACGATTTCTGCGAGGTCATGGAAGAGATCCAGGATGTCTGGTGCGAGGAAGGCAAGGCGCGCGAGCGTATCGGCGAGTTTATTCAGCGCGTTGGAATGGGAAACTTCCTCGAGGCCGTCGGTCTCGAACCTGTCCCCGAGATGGTGGCTTTCCCGCGCGACAACCCCTATGTCTTCTACGGACAGGAGGATGAAGAAGCGGAAGGTTGAACCGCATCCGGAAGGGGTGCCTTGTTTGAAACTGAATAAACGCTAACAGATATATTAAGGAGATATTTACATGACCGAGCCGAAAAAGAGGATCACCGATATCGGACCTCCTCATTATGAAAAGTTCCTGCCGCAGGTCGTCAAGGACAACTACGGCAAGTGGAAATACCACGAGATCGTCAAGCCCGGTGTGATGGTTCATGTGAGCGAGACGGGCGACAAGCTCTACACGGTTCGCGCTGGATCTCCGCGCCTCGTGAGCACGGAAAAGATCCGCAACTACGCCGAACTGGCGGACAAGTACTGCGACGGCCACCTGCGCTTTACGAGTCGCAATAACGTGGAATTCTTGCTGACCGACGAGAGCAAGATCGATTCCCTGATCAAGGATCTGGCCGACCTCGGACATCCCGTGGGCGGCATCGGCAACGCGATCTCGAGCATCGTTCACACCCAGGGGTGGGTGCACTGCCACTCGGCCGCCACCGACGCTTCGGGTATCGTCAAGGCTGTCATGGACGAGGCGAACGAGTACTTCACCAGCAACAAGCTTCCCGGCAAGCTGCGCATCGCGCTCGCCTGCTGCCTCAACATGTGCGGCGCCGTCCACTGCTCGGACATCGCCATCCTCGGTATCCACACCAGGCCGCCGGCAACGGACCACTCAACCTTGAAGAAGGTCTGCGAGATCCCGAGTGTGAGCGCCTCCTGCCCGACAGCGGCCATCAGGCCCGCCACGGTCGACGGCTTCGAGTCGGTCGAGGTGATCGAGGAGCAGTGCATGTACTGCGCCAACTGCTACACGGTCTGCCCTGCCATGCCCATGAACAATCCCGACACCGACGGTGTCTCGATCTGGGTCGGCGGCAAGGTGTCCGACGCGCGCTGCGCGCCCAAGTTCTCCAAGCTCGCCGTGCCCTTCCTGCCCAACAACCCGCCGCGGTGGCCCGAGGTGGTCGACGTGGTCATGCGGATCGTCGACGTCTGGGCCAAGAACGCCAGGCCTTACGAGCGCATGGGAGAGTGGATCGAGCGGATTACCTGGGCACGTTTCTTCAAGCTGGCCGAGCTCGACTTCACCAAGGAGCATATTGACGACTTCAAGCACGCTGGACTGAGCTATGCCCGGTCAGCGCAGCTGACTCACGTTTCCTGATTGAGAGGTGACGAAATGTCGGAAGAGATGAAGAGTGTCGAAGAGGTGGCGGCCGCCATGTACAAGATGGTCAAGGATGCCCAGGGTCAGAAGAAACTGAAACCCGGGGATCTCACCAAGGCGATGGCCCAGATCTTTGGAGACCAGGTCGACAAGAAGCTTTGCAAGGCAGCCATCAGAGAGCTGGTCAACGACGGCCGTTGTGTGTACACATACTTCGGCGGCAGCTTTCTGGAAATTCCACACAAGGAGGGGGCGGAGA
The DNA here is from genome assembly GCA_964464495.1 of uncultured Phycisphaerales bacterium. Classification (GTDB taxonomy): domain Bacteria; phylum Planctomycetota; class B15-G4; order B15-G4; family CAYZWU01; genus CAZUHB01. The sequence continues at coordinate 64,944 of CAYXGI010000003.1, read as the reverse complement.
ACTAAGCGCTTGCCATCGGGTTGAGGCGCTTTCTCCCTGATTAGGAATGCCCATCTCCTGTCCACGAATCCTGATCGCCGGCACAGCGGGCGATGCAGGAAAAACCGTGGTGTCGGTCGGCCTTGCGCGGACGCTGTCCGCCCAAGGCCGACCGGTCGCCGCCTTCAAAAAAGGACCCGACTACATTGACGCGTCGTGGCTTTCCGCTGCGTCAGGAAGGGTGGCCCGAAATCTGGACACCTTCCTGACTGAGCCGATCGCAGTGAGACGTTCCTTTGTCGATTTCGCTGTCCGCAGCGACGACAACGCTGTTCGGAGTACGCCCGCTGAAATTGGCGGGATCAACCTCATCGAGGGAAACCGTGGACTCCACGACGGCCTCGACGAGGAGGGGACTCACAGTTCGGCAGCTCTTTCAAAACTGATTCAGTGCCCAGTAATTCTGGTGCAGGACGTGACCAAGACCACGCGGAGTGCCGCGGCCTTTGTGCTCGGTTCGCAGCAGATCGATCCTGGCGTGAATATCGCGGGAGTGATCGTGAACCAGATCGCAGGGGCGCGCCACGAGGGCGTGGTCCGGAAGGCGATCGAAAACTATACCGGTATTCCGGTTGTGGGAGCGATACCCAAGCTTCCCGCGGAATGCCAAATTCGATCACGCCATCTCGGACTCGTCACGGCCCGGGAGCAGACCGGCATCGATGAACTGATCGATCGCCTCGCCCAGGTCGTGCGCGACCACGTCGATGTGGACAGGGTTCTCGAGATCGCCCGTTCGGCGCCTCTCCTCGAGGATGTCGGATTTCGTCGGATCGATCTGACGGGTGACTCGACGAACTATCCGCGGAGTCGCGGGGGGCGTCGATTGAGGGTCTGCTACCTGAGCGATGCGGCGTTTTCCTTTTACTACCCGGAAAACCTCGAAGCGCTCGAGGACGCAGGAGCCGAACTGATCCCTGTCTCGGCGCTCGACGCAATGGTGCTTCCCGAGTGCGACGCGCTCTACGTTGGCGGTGGGTTTCCCGAAACCCAGGCCACGGCCCTTGCCCGGAACGGGACATTTCGCGAGAGCGTTTTTCGTGCTGCCCAGGCGGGACTTCCTGTTTACGCCGAGTGCGGCGGGCTGATCTACATGGCGCGCAAGCTTGTCTGGAAAGGCGAGGAGTATCCCATGACGGGGGTCTTTCCCGTTACCATCGCCATGGACCGGAAACCGCGCGGCCACGGATATGCGAGGGTTCTGGTCGATGGCCGAAACCCCTTCTTTCCGGAAGGTCTCGAACTCAAAGGGCACGAGTTTCACTACTCCTGGCCGGCTGCGGACGCTAACGCGTCCGGCCGGAGAATCGAAGACGATTCTCGCGACCAGTTGAGGAGTGTTTTCAAGATGCAGCGCGGCACCGGCTGCGGCGCTGGCCGCGACGGACTGTCACGGTGGAATGTTCTGGGCACTTACTTGCACGTCCATGCTCTCGGTTGCCCTGCCTGGGCGCAGGGTGTCATGAGAGCAGCGGAAACGTATAGAAAGGATTGAACGGACATGGCGTTAAAGAGATCGAAGAAGAGTAAGAAAGGCCTGAAGAGCCTGCGTAGCTCGGGCGGCGGATCGTCTGTCGAGACATCTCCGCTACGTCCCGTCTACATCGAGAAGATTCCCCCTTGCACCGACGGCTGTCCGCAGCACAACGACATCCGCCAGGTTCTGACCACCATCGGTCTGGCCGAGAAGAGAGAGATTTCCGAGGACAAGGCTTTCGAGCAAGCCTTCGAAGTCCTGACCAGAACCAATCCTCTCCCCGCAGTTCTCGGCCGTGTCTGCCCCCATCCGTGCGAAGAGGCCTGCAATCGCAAGGACAAGGAAGGCGCTGTCGGTTTCAACGCGATGGAGCGCTTCCTGGGCGACTACGCCATCGAAAAGGGTCTTGAGTTTTCCAAGAGAGACGATGCCGAGGATTACTCGGAAAAAATCGCCATCGTGGGCGCCGGCCCCGCCGGTCTCGCCTGTGCCTATCACCTCGCCCGGAGAGGTTACAAGGTCACTGTCTTCGAGGCCTTCTCCAAGGCGGGCGGCATGCTGCGCTACGGCATTCCGGCCTATCGCCTGCCGCGCGACATTCTCGACACCGAGATCGAGCGCATCGTCAAGCTCGGCGTGGAACTCAAGTGCAACGCATCGGTGGGAACCGAGATTCCTCTCGACAACCTCCGAAAAGACTTTGACGCGATCTTCGTCGGCATCGGCGCCCACCAGGGACGCAAGCTCGGTGTCGACAATGAAGACGCCGCGAACGTGATGAGCGGCGCCCGTTTTCTCCACATGGCCAACTCGGGCGAAAAGGTCGAGGTGGGCAAGAAGGTGGTTGTCATCGGCGGCGGCGACACGGCCATCGACGCGGCCCGCATGGCGCGCCGCCTCGGCGCCGAGGCGGCGATCCTCTATCGCCGCACGCGTGTCGAGATGCCCGCTATCGATGAGGAAATCGAAGGCGCCGAGGAAGAGGGCGTGACCATCGATCTTCTCACCGCACCCGTCGGCATCGTGAAGGACGGCCACAGGGCGACCAAGATGGTCTTCCAGAAGTGCGAACTCGGCGAGCCCGACTCGTCAGGCCGCCGCCGTCCCGTTCCGATCGAGGGGTCGGAGTTCGAGGTGGAGGCCGATTTCTTCATCGCCGCCATCAGCCAGTCGCCGGTTTTCGACGGCCTCGACGCCGTGGGCAATCCCAAGGACTGGGTCAAGACCGACAAGTACATGCAGACCGAGACGGACAATGTCTACGGCGGCGGCGACGTGATCAACCTCGGCCTCGTGGTCGACGCCGTGGCTCACGGCCGTTTGGCGGCCGACACGATCCACGAGAATTTCCGAAGCCTCTCCCACGACAAGTTCACCAATCCTCCGCCCATCGTCGAGGTCGACAAGGTCAAGCTCGGTTTCTACGAGGAGTCGAAGGTCTGCGAGCAGGAGCATCTGCCCGCTGCCGAGCGCTTCAGCGATCCCGACAAGGAAATCGCCAAGGGTCTCACGTCGGTGCAGGCCGTGGAAGAAGCGAAACGCTGCATGAGCTGCGGATTCTGCTTCGAGTGCGGCGAGTGCTGGAGCTACTGCCAGGACCAGGCCGTGATCAAGCCTCTCATCGCCGGGGAGAAGTACAAGTTCAAGCTCGAGTTCTGCAACGGCTGCAAGAAGTGCGCCGAGCAGTGCCCGTGCGGTTATATCGAGATGCACATGCCGGGCGCGGAGCCCGAGTACGACAAATTGTCATAAATACCTGTTTATTGAATTGCCATTGGTTTCATTTCTGAACAGAAGGAGAAAGTAGACATGGCTATTTTCGAACATGGAGAGATCAAGATCGAGGTCGACGAGGATGGGTTCATGGCGGAGCCCGATGTCTGGAACCAGGACGTCGCTGCAGCCCTCGCCACCACCGAGGGTGTTGACGCTCTGGGCGACGATCACTGGAAGATCGTCAACTACCTGCGCGACTATTACCAGCAGTTCGGCATCGCTCCCATGATCCGCAAGCTCTGCAAGGAGACCGGTTTTCCTCTGAAGAAGATCTACGAACTGTTCCCGTCCGGTCCGGCAAAGGGCGCCTGCAAGGTCGCCGGTCTTGCCAAGCCGACGGGCTGCGTCTGAGCGATTCAGCGAATCGATCGATTTTGCATTCTGCCGATCCCGGAGGCTGTCGTGCGAACCTCTTCTTTCCCACGGCTTCGCGAAGCCGCGCCGAGTGGAAGAGGCTTGCACGGCCGCCTCGGGAATCGGTTCCCCGGGGCGACTGATATGGTGCAGCTGCGATGACGAGTAACACGGGACAGACTTCCATCGAAGAGCAGAGCCGGACAGGTTCTCTGTCTGTCTGTGGCATCAGCTACAGGACAGCCACACTGTCCGAGCGGGAAGCGTTCCACGTCGGTCGCAGCGACCTCGTCTCTGCCGTCAAGCTCTTCAAGACACTTCCCGGTGTGAGAGAAGTGACCCTCCTCGCCACGTGCAATCGCCTCGAGATCTACATGTTCCTCGACGAGAATGTCGACAGCTTCGCAACAACGTGCGAATTCTTCCGGCGTCTCAAGGGAGTGGAGGCGGCCGACAAGCGGAAGCTCTTCTACATCCGTCACGGGAGCACGGTGGCGCGCCATCTCTTCCGGGTGATCGCCGGGATCGAGTCGCTCGTCCTCGGCGAGTACCAGATCCAGAACCAGGTCAAGGAAGCCTACAGCGCCGCGTGCAGCGCCAAGGGTGCGGGGAAGGCGATCCACAAGCTCTTCCACTCCGCCTTCCGCGTCGGCAAGGCGGTGCGCAGCAAGACATCTCTCGGAGCGGGCCGGTACTCGGTGTCGGGTGTGGCCTTGCGCCTTTTCAAGGAGCGCCTCCACAGCGATGATCCGATCCTGATCGTGGGTGTCAACGAGAGCACCCGCATCGTGGCCGATGGGCTGCGTGCGGCCGGGTACGAGAACCTTCTCTTCGCCAACCGAACCCTGTCCAAGGCGGAGAAGATGGCTGCTCGTTTCGGTGGGGAGGGATTCGGGCTCGATAACATCCCCGGACTGCTCTCGCGAAGCCGCGGCCTCCTCTGTTGCACGGGCGCGCCCGGAGCAGTGATCAGCGCCCGCACGCTGGAGACAGCTTTCGATACGCAAGTCGACTCGCGCGGCGGCGGCCCGTCGCTCATCGTCGACATGGCGGTGCCGCGCGATGTGGAACGATCGGCCCGTCTCGGCGAAACGATCGAGTTCGTCGACCTCGAGGACCTCAAGGTCCATCTCGAAACGGAAGAGAACGAGCGCAAGGCCGATCTGCCCCTCGCCGAAAGCCTGATCGAGGACGTGGTCGCCACTTTCCAGGTCTGGATGGAGAGCGCCTTCGACCAGGGCGTGGCCAACCTGGCCAAGGAATTCGACCGGATCCGGCGCAAGTGCCTCGACGAGGCGCGCGGCCATTTCAGCCCCGACAACACGGCCGAACTGGAACGCTTCTCGCGCCTCCTCATGCAGAACCTGCTCAAGGTGCCGGCGCAGACCATCGTGGAGAACGGATCGAAGAAGAAGGGCGATTCGGGAACGTGCCGCCTGAAGCGCATGGCGGCGAAGGTCGATCCCGACCTTCTCCAGGAGGCGCGCTCCGGCCTCCGTCCGGAGGCGCGCGATGCTTGAAAAACTTCTCGAGAAGAACAGAAAAGATCTCGTCGCCGCCTGGCGCCGCCGGATTCTCGGGACCTATCCCGAAGAAACGGCGCGATTCATCAAGAGCGAACCGAACCAGTTCGCCAATCCCGTTGGCAACGTGATCACCCAGGGTGTCGAGGCTGTGTTCGACGAGCTCCTTTCCGGCGCGGGCAGTGACGACTTGGACGAAGCCGGCGACGAGCGCATGCTGGCCGCCCTCGACGGACTGATCCGGATCCGATCGGTTCAAAACTTCCGGCCCGCCGAGGCCGTGGGAATCGTCTTTCTCCTCAAGAAAGTGGTGCGCGAAAATCTGGGAAAAGAGATCGGCGCCAACGACCTTTATCGGGAACAGTTGCTTTTTGAAGACCGAGTCGATAGGATGGCGCTCCTTGCCTTTGAAACCTACATGCGTTGCCGCGAAGATCTTTTCGCCATTAAAACCCGAGCTTTGAAAAACGGCCCTTTCAAGCTGCATGAGAGAAGCGAGAAGATTCTCGGCGCGCAGAAGAATGAGCGGAAAGACCACAAGGACAACGACAATTCCTCGGAAACTTGAGGATGTGATTTGAACGGGAGGAAACGTTAAATGGACGGCAAGCAGACCTTCTTCTCGACGTGGAAGCGGGTTCTCATCCCCCTCGCGATCCTGGTGCTCATTGCGGTGATCCCGGGACTCAACGCTGCCATGTACGGGATCGTGATCCCCTACGTGGCGGGCCTCGTCTTCTTGATCGGTTTCATCGCCCGTATCATGGGCTGGGCGAAATCCCCCGTGCCGTTCAGGATCCCCGCGACCTGCGGGCAGGAGAAATCACTGCCCTGGATCAAGCACGACAAGCTGGACAATCCTCACAACTTCTGGGGCGTGGTCGGGAGAATGTTTCTCGAGGTCTTTTTCTTCCGCACCCTCTTTCGCAACACCCAGGCAGGGCTCAAGGACGGGCCGAAGCTCGTCTACGGCGGCAACAAGCTGCTCTGGGCGGCGGGCCTCGCCTTCCACTGGTCCTTCCTGATCATCCTCATCAGGCACGTGCGTTTCTTCACCGAGCCGGTGCCCGGCTTCGTGAACTTCGTGCAGGGGATCGACTCTCTCTTCCAGATCGGAGTGCCCGTGCTCTGCCTGACCAACATCGTGATCGTGGGCGCACTCTCCTATCTCTTCATCCGGCGGGTGATCTTCGCCCAGGTGCGCTACATCTCCCTGCCTGCCGACTACTTCGCTCTCGGCCTCATCATGGCCATCGTTCTCACCGGCATCGTGATGAAGTACTGGATCAAGGTGGACAACGTGGGCGCCAAGGAACTGGCCCTCGGCCTGATCACCCTCAGCCCGGGCCTGCCCAAGGATCCGATCGGTTTCATGTTCTACCTGCACTTCTTCCTTGTCTGCATGCTGCTCTTCTACTTCCCCTTCAGCAAGCTCATGCACATGGGCGGGATCTTCCTCAGCCCCACGCGCAACCTGGCGAACAACAACCGGATGCGGCGCCATGTCAATCCCTGGAACCCCGAAGTCAAGCTTCACACCTACGCCGAGTATGAAGAGGAGTTCCACGAGGTGATGGGCGCTGCCGGGATGCCTCTGGACAAAACGTACGCCGAAGCGAAACCTTCAGAAACGGAATAATCAAGAGGAACGACTTATGTCCGAGAATCTGAAACCCGAGGTCGTGGCCAACATCGACTTCAAACCTCCTGACAAACACTGGCTGGAGCCTTCCGACGAGATCAGAAAAGGGTGCTACAACTACAGCGCCAACCCCGCTTCTCTCGAGTATCTCAGCATTGCCAACAACGGCAAGTGGGAGCCGCTGGGCAAGACCGAGGCGGAGTGGAAGATTCCTTCCAACTGGAAGGAAATCATCCTGAACGGTCTCAAGGAGCGCCTCGACAAGTACCGCTCCCTCAAGGTCTTCATGGACATCTGCGTCCGCTGCGGGGCGTGCGCCGACAAGTGCCACTTTTACCTCGGTTCGGGCGATCCAAAGAACATGCCCGTTCTGCGGGGCGAGCTCCTCCGGTCGGTCTACCGCAATGATTTCACCAAGGCGGGTAAGATCCTCGGGCGTCTGGCCGGCGGCCGCGAGCTGACCTACGACGTGCTCAGGGAGTGGTTCTCCTACTTCTACCAGTGCACCGAGTGCCGCCGCTGCTCGGTCTTTTGCCCCTACGGCATCGACACGGCCGAGATCACCATGATGGGGCGCGAGCTCCTCAACCTGGTCGGCCTCGGCATCGACTGGATCGTCACGCCGGCGGCGAACTGCTTCCGCACGGGTAATCACCTCGGCATCCAGCCCCACGGTTTTCAGGACTCAGTCGATTTCGCTGTCGACGACCTCAAGGATCTCACCGGCGTCAAGGTCGAAGCGCCGGTCAACAAGAAGGGCGCCGAGATTCTCTTCGTCGTGCCCTCGGCCGACTACTTCGGCGATCCCCACTACTTCGGGTTCCTCGGCTACATGGCTCTTTTTCACGAGATCGGCCTCGACTACACCTTCAGCTCCTTCGCGTCGGAGGGGGGCAACTTCGGCCTCTTCCACTCGTCGGACATGATGAAGCGCCTCAACTCCAAGATCTACATGGAGGCCAAGCGCCTCGGCGTCAAGTGGATCATCGGCGCCGAATGCGGCCACATGTGGCGCGTGCTCCACCAGTACATGGACACCATGAACGGCCCGGCCGACTTTCTCGAGGCGCCGACGTCGCCGATCACGGGCACCAAGTTCGAGAACGCCAAGTCGACCAAGATGGTCCACATCTGCGAGTTCACCGCAGACCTGATCGAGCAGGGCAAGCTCAACCTCGACAAGAGCCGCAACGACCAGTGGAAGGTGACCTTTCACGACTCGTGCAACACGGCGCGCGCCATGGGGATCCTCGATGAGCCGCGCTACATCCTGAACAGCGTGTGCAACGAGTTCCACGACATGCCCGAGAACTGCATCCGCGAGCAGACCTTCTGCTGCGGTTCGGGATCGGGTATCGGCACCGACGAGAACCTCGAGATGCGGATGCGGGGCGGGTTCCCGAGAGCCAACGCGGTCAAGCACGTCCGCGATGCTCATGGCGTCAACCTGCTCGCCTGCATCTGCGCCATCGACAAGGCCACCCTGCCCGGCCTCATGGACTTCTGGGTCCCCGGTGTCGAGGTCGGTGCGCTTCACGAGCTGGTCGGCAATGCGCTGATCATGAAGGACGAGAAGGATCGGACCAGCGATCTGCGCGGCGAACCATTCATCAATCAGCAGAATGTGGCTGACGAGACCGATGCTCCGGGAGGCGAAGCCGCTCCGGAAACAGCCACCGTTAAGGAGGGCGACTAGGATGTATGATGCGGGAAAAATCATCCCAGGCCTGATCGTTTTCATCGGGCTCGCCACTGTCCCGGTCTGGTACAACGCCGGCACCGAGGAGAGCGGCGATCGCCCCGAGCTCACTCTGCCTGAAAACGCGGACAAATGCGTCGCCGACGTGGAGTTCATGCGCACCGACCACATGAACCTCCTCAACGAATGGCGCGACCGCGTGGCGCGCGACGGCGAGCGCTTCGTCGAGATCGACGGTGTGCAGACCGAGATGAGCCTGACCAACACCTGCATGGGTTGCCACGAGGACAAGGCCGCTTTCTGCGACCGCTGTCACGACTATCTGGGTGTCGTACCCTATTGCTGGGATTGTCATCTAACGCCGGAGGTAATAGAAAAATGGGAGTGAATCGCAGAGGATTCCTGAAGATCGCCGGGGTCACCGCGCTGGGCGTGGCCGGCAAACCCTGCTTCGACATCCTGAGCGAGGCAGCGGCCAGTTCCTCGGGCGAGGAAAAGACCGCATCGGGCAAGCGCTGGGCGATGGCCATCAACCTCAAGGCCTGCAAGGGCGACGAGGGGTGCACCAAGTGCATCGACGCCTGCCATTCGTGCCACAACGTGCCCGACATGGGCAACAGGAAGGACGAGATCAAGTGGATCTGGTCCGAGCCGTTCGAGCGCGCCCTGCCCCACCAGAACCACGCCTATGCCCAGGAAGCGGCCAAGAAGAGCCCCGTCCTGGTCATGTGCAACCACTGCGACAATCCCCCCTGCGTGCGGGTTTGCCCCACGAAGGCGACCTTCCGCCGCGACGACGGGATTATCATGATGGACTATCACCGGTGCATCGGGTGCCGCTACTGCGTGGCGGCCTGCCCTTACGGTTCGCGGAGCTTCAACTGGCGCGAGCCACGCTTCGAGAAGGTGAATCCCAAGTTCCCCACGCGCACGCGCGGCGTCGTGGAAAAGTGCAACTTCTGCGCCGAGCGGATCGTGCGCGACATGCAGCCCGCGTGCGTCGACGAGTGCCCCGAAAAGGCGATGGTCTTTGGAGATCTCAACGACCCGGGGTCGGAGGTGCGCAAGGTTCTCAAGGAGAAGTACAGCATCCGGCGTAAACCCGAACTCGGAACCAATCCTGAAATTTATTACATAGTGTGAGGAAGTCATGCTAGAGAAGGCTCTGACAGGCGGACGAAGATACTGGGGACTTGTGGCCCTCTTTGCGGGATTCGTGGTGGTGGGGGTCTATTTCTACCTCCAGCAGCTGGAGCAAGGCCTGGGCATCACGGGACTGAGCCGTGATGTGACATGGGGCTTCTACATTGCCCAGTTCACTTTTCTCGTGGGCGTGGCCGCTTCGGCCGTCATGGTGGTCCTGCCCTATTACCTGCACAACTACAAGGCGTTCGGGAAGATCACCATTTTAGGTGAGTTTCTGGCCGTGGCGTCGGTGACCATGTGCATTCTTTTCATCGTGGTCGATCTCGGCCAGCCGGCGCGGGCGGTGAACATTATTTTGCATCCTTCACCGAACTCGATCCTTTTCTGGGACATGATCGTGTTGAACGGGTACCTCCTGCTCAACATCGCGATCGCCTGGATCTCGCTCGACTCGGAACGTAAGGGGCTCGCGCCGCCCTCGTGGCTCAAGCCGGTCATCTACCTCTCCATCCCCTGGGCGGTGAGCATTCATACGGTGACGGCCTTCATCTACAACGGGCTCTCGGGCAAGTCGTTCTGGCTCACGGCGATCCTGGCGCCCAGGTTTCTGGCGTCGGCTTTCGCGGCCGGGCCCGCCCTGCTGATTATCCTCTGCCTCATTCTCAAGGCGCGCACCAAGTTCGATCCGGGCAGGGAGCAGATCCAGAGCCTGGCGAAGATCGTGACCTACGCGGTGATCCTCAACGCCTTCTTTATCCTTCTCGAAGTTTTCACCGTCTTCTACAGCGCCATTCCCGAGCACATGCATCACTTCGAGTACCTCTTCTTCGGTCTCGACGGACACTCGGCCCTGGTGCCGTGGATGTGGATCTCGGTGGTGCTTGCCGTGCTCGCCATCATCCTGCTGATCAATCCCAAACTCCGCCGCAACGAGGGGATCCTCGCCTTTGCGTGCGGAGCCGTGTTCATATCGACCTGGCTCGACAAGGGTCTCGGCATGGTGGTGACCGGCTTTGTTCCCAACGCCATGGGAGAGGTAGTCGAGTACTCGCCGTCGGGCCCCGAGGTGATGATCACCCTCGGCGTCTACGCCTGCGGCTTTCTCGTGCTCACCGTGCTCTACAAGATTGCCCTCACCGTGCGGAAGAAAGTCGCTTAGCGATTTAGCGGGCGGGGGACCAAAAAAAAAAAATAATAAAAAAAAAAAAAATTATTATTTTTTAGAAAAAAAAAGTAGAAAAA
>CAYXGI010000003.1:0-54036 GCA_964464495.1 uncultured Phycisphaerales bacterium | reverse complement strand
GCAACTCTAAACTGGCCAGATAAGGAAAAACCGAGAGGTTCAAGCTTATAGGGCGGAAAACTCCGCAAAGTAGCGCTTAACATAGCGGGGTGGCGGGTTCGGCGGTAGCGTCTACAACGACGAACCAAATTTAAAAGTTCTAACACGAAAGTGTTAGGACTTTTGGTTTTTTTGGGCCTTCCAAAAAACAGGGTATTCCTACAAAATTTATTTTTGGGTCCCCCGCCCGCATGAGGTTCGGACCATGAACGACTCGCCAAAGACCTTTGAACGCTCGGATTGGATCATCCTTGGCGCTATTGTCCTGAGTGCGCTCCTGGTGCGCGTCGTCTATCTCTGGCAATACACGTCGTGCCCGCTCTTCGAATTTCCCATTATGGATCCTGACTATCACGACCAGTGGGCGCGCGATTTTGCGGCAGGCCGATCGTTCATGGAGGGAGAACCCTACTTTCGCGCGCCTCTTTATCCCTGGTTCCTTGGCGTCTGCTACAAGCTGTCGAGCGGGAGCTATCTCTTTCCCCGCGTTGTGCAGATCGTGCTGGGTGCTGCGAGTTGCGGCCTCGTGTTTCTTCTTGCCCGCTCTTTTTACAGTCGTGCGGTTGCGGCGGCCTCGGGCGCCGTGGCCGCGACGTTCTGGCTCTTTGTCTACTTCGAAAACGAACTTCTCATCGTTCCGTTGATCGTCTTTCTCGACCTCTTGCTCCTCTATCTCTTTGCGAGGGCTCTCAACGGAGGATCGAGAACCATGCTCGTTGCGAGCGGCTTCGTGACAGGCCTCTCGGCCATCGCGCGCCCCAATATCCTGTTGTTCGGCCTTGCGGCGTGCTTCTGGCTCCTGTTTTTCGATGCCACGAGTCGAGAGAGATTCAGGGTGCGCTGGAAGGCGGGATTGGTCCGCGCGCTGCTTTTCGGCGGGGCGTGTCTCGTTCCGATCCTGCCTGTCACCGTGCGCAACGCGGTCGAGGGCGATGACCTGGTGCTGGTCTCGTCCCAGGGGGGCGTCAACTTCTACATCGGCAACAATGCTGCGTCGGACGGCACCACGGCGGTCGTGCCCGGCACGCGCGCGGGATGGTGGGAGGGCTACCGCGACACGATCGCCATCGCCGAGGCAGCCGAGGGCCGCAGCCTCGATCCGTCCGAGGTTTCGCAGCACTTTTTTGGAGAGGCCTTCGAGTTCATTCGCCAGAAACCACAGGAATGGTTCGACCTGACCTGCCGTAAAGCGGGATATTTTTTCAACCGAGCCGAGTTCACCAACAACCAGCCGATCCGTTTCTTTGCCGAGCGCTTCGGTTCGATCGTGCGTCTTCTTCCGATTGGATTCGGTGTGATCGCGCCCCTGTCGCTTCTCGGTCTTATTCTCTGTCTGAAACGATTTCGCCGCACCTTTCCGCTCTGGGGATTCTGTCTGGTCTACACGGCGTCGATCATCGCCTTCTTCATCTGCACCCGCTTCAAGATGCCCGCCGTGCCGGTCCTCATCATCTTGGCGTGCGGCGCGGTGCAGTGGTTTGTCACGACCTGCACGGAACGCCGCTGGCGCCATGCGTCCGTGGCCGTGTTCGTTCTAATTCCCCTCTTCTGGTGGACCAACACTCTGCCCGAGAGGTACTCCGATTCGGCTTTCGGAGGTCTCGAGATTCTGGGGAGTCTCGAGCTGAGCAATGGAAATCCCGAGAAGGCCGTAGAGTATTACAGGGAGGCGATCCACGTTTTCGGACCGATCGAACCGACCAAGCCGCCTTACGAGACCCTTCTCCACACACGCCTCGGCGTGGCGCTGTACAAGATGGGCGATATCGAGGGAGCCAAGAGCGTCTTCGAGTCGATCCGCAATCGGAATATGAGGGCGCGCCACATGAGCGAGTACGCCGACGCGGTCTTCGGCCTTGGCCTCATCGCGATCGATCAGGGAGAAAAGAACAAGGCGATCGATTACTTCCGTTTCATTCTCGAGAAAATCGATCCCCGTTACACCAAGGCAAAAGACGAGTTGAACAAGCTCCTCGAACCGGCAGACTCCGGCGGAGAGGTTGTTCCGGAACGGGACGAATGAGGTGAAACCAAAGAAGCAGATCCCGGACGATCAGACGGAACGCGGCACGCTCAGCGCCGTGCATATCGGAGGGGGTGCGTCAGGCCGCCGGGACTTGTTCCTCGTCGCCGCGATCGTGCTCGCCGCGTTCTGTCTCCGGTTGATCTACATCCTCCAGTTCCGCCACAATCCACTCTTCGCCTATCCCATGATGGACCCGTCCTACAATGACCAATGGGCGCGCGCCTTTGCCGAGGGCCGCTGTTTCATGGAAGGCGAACCCTATTTCCGCGCGCCCCTCTACGCCTGGTTTCTCGGATTCTGCTACAAGATATTCGGTCCGGGCTACCTTGCTCCCCGCATCGTGCAGGCCGTGCTCGGCGCGATCAGTTGCGGCCTCGTCTTTCTCGTGGCGCGGCACTTCTATTCCCGGACGGCCGCGGCCGCTGCCGGATTCGTGGCTGCCACGTTCTGGCTCTTCTTCTACTTCGAGGGAGAGCTCCTCATCGTGCCGCTCATCGTGTTTCTCGATCTCCTCTTCCTGCTGCTTCTCGTGAGGGGCTCCATTTCGGGTTCTCTTTTTTCTCTCGGCGCCGCCGGTGTCGTTCTCGGCGCGTCGGCTCTGGCCCGTCCCAACATACTTCTCTTCGGGATCTGCGCCTGTCTCTGGCTTGCGCTCTTCGACCGGAGGTCGGCCGATTCGCACCCCCGGCCGCGTTTCAGAGCCGGCTGGCGGCGGAGGCTGGCGCGCGCCGCGGTTCTGGGCTGCGCGTGCCTGATCACGATCGCACCGGTCACGATCCGGAACAAGCTGGCAGGCAACGACCTCGTCCTGATTTCGTCCCAGGGAGGAGTCAATTTATTCATCGGCAACAATCTCGCATCAGACGGGAGCGCGGCCGTGATTCCGGGCGCCCGTCCCGGGCTCTGGGAGAGCTACCACGATTCGATCGCCATTGCCGAGCAAGCAGAGGGGCGTGCGCTCAAGCCCTCCGAGGTGTCGCGTCATTTTTTCGGACGGGCCCTCGCCTTCGTTCGCGACCGCCCCGGCGACTGGTTCGCGCTGACCCTGAAGAAGGTGGGTTATTTCTGGAATCAGGCGGAATTCACCAACAACCAGCCGATCCGGTTTTTTGCCGAACGCTACGGACCGGTGGTGGGCTGGATGCCGATCGGCTTCTGGCTCGTCGGCCCGCTCTCCCTTCTTGGATTGATTCTCAGCATGAGGCGGTGGCGGCGCTTTTTTCCGCTCTATGGTTTTGTGCTGGTCTACTCGGCGTCGGTGATCGTTTTCTTCGTCTGTACCCGTTTCAAGATACCGGTGATGCCCGTGCTCATCATTCTTGCCTGCGGTGCGGTCGAGTGGCTGATCACGACCTTCAGACTCAAACGCTGGCACCCCCTCGCCGTGGCGATTCTCCTCCTGGTTCCGGCATTCTGGTGGGTGAACGCCCAGCCGAAGAACTGGGTCGATCCCGCCTATATCGGCCTCATGAACCTGGGAATCTTCGAGCGGGACCAGGACCGCCTCGACAGGGCGATCGAATACTTCGAGGAAGGGATAGAGATCAAGCCCGAGTTCGTGCCGCTTCACAATTTTCTCGGCCACGCGCATCTCGCAGGAAATGACCTCGACGCCGCCCAGAGCGCCTACAGGGAAGCACTCGATCGTGCACGCTCCATTCGATGGCGCTTCGCAAGCGATGTGGCCGAGTCGATGTACGGGCTCTCACTCATTGCGGTGGCGCGCGAGAACGACACGCTCGCACTGGAGCTTCTCGGTGAGACGGTGCGTCTCGATCCCTATTTCACGCTTGCCCATGTCGAACTCGGCGAACTGCTCGAACGCCTCGGCCGCACAGCCGATGCGATCGGGGCCTTTGAAAAGGCGCTCTCCCTCCTCGGCGAGGGGAGCCGGGAAGCGTTACGGATCGCGGCGAGGATCGAGGCCCTCCGCCTTTCCGAAGAGGGGGGTAAAAAGTGATCGGTCCCTCTCCGATTGCCCTTTCAAATAGGCCCGGGGCTGCTTATTCTTGTTGCACCTGTAGCGTGTAACTTTCCGAGGCGAAATCGTGACGCAATCGAGAAAAAAGGAAGAGTCGAGGAGCGCAGGTTACTTCCCGCTGAACCTGCAACTCGAGGGTCGCGCCTGCCTTGTCGTCGGGGGAGGATCGGTGGCGCTGCGAAAGGTTCAGAACCTCCTCGACTTCGGCGGCACGGTCAAGGTCGTGGCGCCTGACTTCTGCCCCGAGATCGAGATCCTGGGCGAGCAGGGCCGCGTCGAACTCGTCCGGCGCGCATACGCGCCCGGTGAAGCGGCCCGCCACGATCTCGTGATCGCCGCCGTCGACGACAGGGCGGTCAACCAGTGCGTTTTCGATGACTGCCGCGCGGCGTCGGTTCTGGTCAATGTCGTCGACGACCCGGCGCGGTGCGATTTTATCCTCTCGGGCACGGTGCGGCGCGGGCCGCTCGTCGTCAGCGTCGGCACACAGGGCACGGCGCCCTTCTTCGCGCGTTGGGTGCGCCAGCAGCTCGAAGCGATGCTCCCCGCGCACTGGGAAGATGTCGCTCTTCTGGCCGAGGATTTTCGCAAGCGCGTTCAGTCGGACAGAACGCTGACTTTCGAGAAGAAAAAAGAGCTTTTTCAACGATTCACGGCCACTGATTGGAAAGGGCTGATCGACGACGAGGGTGCGGCCGAAGCAGCCATGGAGAGACTCTTGATCAAGGACGCAACCGATGGCAACGCCCCTTAAGCTGAAGCTCGGCTCGAGAAAGAGCCCTCTCGCCATGGCCCAGGCCGCGCTCGCTGCCGAGGCGGTGGCCGCGGCAGCAGTGTCGGCCGCCTCGGCCACTGCCGCGGCGTCGGGCGAGGCTGACGAGCGGATCCTCAGGGGGATCGAGATCGAGATCGTGCCGATCACGAGCGAGGGGGACCGGGATCAAAAAACCCGACTCGATCGATTCACTGAACCGGGCGTCTTCACGCGCGCCCTCGAAGACGCGCTCCTCGACAAGAGAATCGACGCGGCCGTGCACAGCGCAAAGGATCTTCCCTCGGCGCTGTCCGATTTGTTCTGCCTGGCCGGCGCCCTGGAGCGGGAGGATGCCCACGACGCGTTCGTGGCCGGTGCCGACACCTTTCTCATGAGTCTGCCCGAGGGAGCGCGCGTGGGAAGCTCTTCGCCGCGGCGCATCGCCCAGTTGAGGAGGGTGCGAGCCGATCTCGAGTTTCTGCCTCTTCGCGGCAACCTCCAGACCCGTCTCGAAAAGCTCGATCGGCGCGAGGTCGACGCGCTCCTTCTCGCCGCCGCCGGCCTGAGAAGGCTCGGTCTGCAGCGGAGAATTTCCGAACTGATTCCCTTCGATGTCTGTCTGCCGGCCGCCGGCCAGGGAATCATCGTTCTCGAACGCCTCGTAGACAGTCGGTGGGCGGAAATTCTCGACGGGGCCGGGTCCTTCACGAGCCGGCTCTGTCTCGATGGGGAACGGGCTTTTCTCAGAACGCTTGGCGCGGGATGTTCCGTCGCCGTTGCCGGCCATGCGTCGGTGGACGATGGCGCTCTGCGTCTTGACGGCCGTGTGCTCGACAAAGAGGGCGGACGGCTCCTGGCCGAGAGTGTCACCCGGTCACTGGGCGACGACGGGCAGGATCGAGCCGCGGCCCGATCCCTGGCCGCGCGCACAGGTGTCGAGCTCGCTGAGGCTCTCCTCGCCCGCGGCGCGGCCGAATTGATCTGATCGAAATGGAGATGTGAGACGATGAAAGGCATGGTTTACCTCGTCGGCGCCGGGCCCGGAGATCCGGGTTTGATCACCGTGCGCGGCCATGATCTCCTGCAGCGGTCCGACGCCGTGGTCTTCGACAGGCTCGTGCATCCGAGCCTTCTCGAGGAAGTTCCCGCCGCGGCCGAGATGCACTACGTGGGGAAGTCGGCCGGCCACCACAGCCTTCCGCAGGATGAGATCAACAGCCTCCTCGTACGGCTCGCGGGCGAAGGCAAGCTCGTGGTGCGCCTCAAGGGCGGCGATCCTTTCGTCTTCGGCCGCGGCGGGGAGGAGGCTCTGGCGCTCCGCGCGGCGGGGTTCGATTTCGAGATCGTTCCCGGTGTGACCTCGGGTATCGCGGCTGCCGCCTATGCCGGTATTCCGGTGACCCATCGGAGCGTGGCCACGCAGTGCGTTTTCGTCACCGCCCACGAGACCCCGGACAAACTCTCGAGCCAGATCGACTGGAGAGGACTCGCCGCGCTCGACAATACCACGCTGGTGGGCTACATGGGGGTCAGCACATTTCCGAGGGTGGTGGAGAAACTCCTCGATGGGGGAAAAGACCGAGCCACACCAGCCGCGCTGATCGAGTCGGGAACCACGTCGTCGCAAAGGACCGTCACGGCGACGCTCGAAGAGATCGTGGACAAAGGCGCAACGGCCGGAATCAGCCCGCCCGCTCTTTTCGTTGTGGGCCAGACAGTCTCTCTCGCCGACGATCTGGCGTGGTTCGGCCGCGGCCGCCTTTTCGGCAAACGGTTCGTCGTGACCCGGGCGCGCGATCAGGCGTCGGCCCTCTGCCAGCCCTTGCTGACGCTGGGGGCTGACGTGATTCATCTCCCCGTGATCAGAACGGAGCCGCTCGATGCGGGTGAGGCTCTCCGCCGCGTTCTGGGCGGCGCTTCGGAGTGGGACTGGATCCTGTTCACGAGCGAGAACGGTGTGCGTTACTTTATCGATTGCCTCAGGCAGGAGCGACTCGATGCACGCACCCTCGGCGGGACGCGGATCGCCGCCGTGGGATCGGGCACTGCCACGCGACTGCGCCTCTGCGGCCTGGAACCCGATTTCGTGCCCGATTCGTTTACCACGGCGAGTCTGGCCGACGGCCTGCAGGAGAGGTTCGGCCTCGGGGGCAAGAGGGTTTTGCGCGTCGGTCCCGAACTCGATCCCGATCCTCTCGTGGATAAACTCGTCGAACAGGGTGCTGAGACAGGCGAACTCCGCGTCTATCGCATCGCGGAGGGGACTCCGATTCCCGAAGTGGTCGCCGATCTCCGCGAGAAGGGCGCTCATGGATGCCTCTTCACGTCGGGGTCGACGGTGCGCGGTTTCTTCTCCGTACTCGGCAAGGAAGCGGCGCGCGAGATTCTCGGCCGGAGCGTCAGCTTTGCCATCGGTCCGGTCACGGCCCAGGCGCTGCGCAATGAGGGTGTGACCGAGCCGGTCGTGGCAGGCGAACACTCGATACCGGGCCTTCTGCGCGCCCTGCGCGAGCGGTTCGAGTCGAAGGCCTCTCCGGATATCATTTGAATCGAAAGGAGGAGACCATTCCTTTCCCAGAAGAAAGACCGAGACGATTGAGACGGACGGGCGCGATCAGGCGTCTCGTTCGTGAAACCCATCTCAGACCGGGGCAGCTCGTCCTGCCCCTCTTCGTCGACGAAAGCTTGAGCGACCCGAGTCCGATTTCGTCCCTGCCCGGACAGTTCCGATATCCCCCCGAAGGGCTCGGCGCGGTCCTCGACAAGGTCGCCGCGGCCGGCCTGGGCGGGGTGATCCTTTTCGGGATTCCGGAGAGCAAGGACGAGACCGGTTCAGGAGCGTGGGCCGAGAATGGCGTGGTGCAGAGGGCGCTCCGCTCCGCGGCGGCGTCGCACCCGGAAATCACTCTCTTTGCCGATGTCTGCCTTTGCGAGTACACGTCTCACGGCCACTGCGGTCTTCTCGAAGGGGACGCCGTCGACAATGACGGCACCCTTGAGCTCCTGGCTCGGACCGCTGTGAGCCAGGCGCAGGCCGGAGCCGACTTCGTGGCTCCCTCGGACATGATGGACGGCCGCGTGGCCGAGATCAGGGACGCCCTCGACGAGGAAGGACTTATTGACACGGCGATCCTCGCCTACAGCGCAAAGTACGCCTCCGGATTCTACGGTCCCTTCAGGGATGCGGCCGGCTCGGCGCCCTCCTTCGGGGACCGGAAAGCCTACCAGATGGATCCATGCAACGTGCGCGAGGCGGTGCGCGAAATCATGCTCGACGTGGAGGAGGGCGCCGACATGATCATGGTCAAGCCTGCGCTCGCCTATCTCGATGTGATCGTCGAGGCGCGGGACGCTGTCGATGTTCCGGTGGCGGCCTACAACGTGAGCGGCGAGTACGCCATGGTCAAGGCCGCGGCCGCGGCAGGCTTCGGCAACGAGAAAGTGCTCGGCCTCGAGATCCTCACCGCCATCGCGCGTGCCGGGGCTGATGTCATCTTGACCTATCATGGGCTCGATGCCGCCGACTGGCTGACTCAGTCGACTGGCTGACTCAGTCGACAGACTGACACAGTCGACAGACTGACAGAGTCCGATCGCGGCTGAAAGGATTGAGGAGAGACGGAGTGAACAGGGCGAAATCAGAGGCGGCCTTCGAGTCGGCGGCGCGGGTGATACCGGGGGGAGTCAATTCACCGGTGAGAGCTTTCGGTGCTGTGGGCGGGACGCCGTGCATGATCGAACGGGGCGAGGGCGCGCGGATTCACGATCTCGATGGAAACAGCTATATCGACTACGTCTGTTCCTGGGGTCCGCTGATCGTGGGCCACGCCAATAGCGCCGTGGTCGAAGCCGTGGCTCGAGCCGCCGCAAAGGGGACGAGTTTCGGAGCAGCGACCGAGGCCGAGACGCACCTCGCCGCGGCGATCGTGGATCGCGTGCCGTCGATCGAAAAGGTACGCCTCGTCAATTCGGGCACGGAAGCGACCATGACCGCGGTCCGCCTGGCGCGGGCTTTCACCGATCGGCCGCTCATCGTCAAGTTCGACGGCTGCTATCACGGACATGCCGACCACTTTCAGGTGCGGGCCGGCTCCGGCCTCGCTACCGCTTCGATCCCCTCGGGCGCGGGCATTCCGGAGAGGGCCGCCGGCGATACGGCGAGTATTCCCTACAACGACATCGACGCGGTTCGGACCCTTTTCAACGAACGGGGCAGCGTGGTCGCCTGCGTGATCGTCGAGCCGGTGGCTGCCAACATGGGAGTGGTCGTTCCTCGCGACGGTTTCCTGCTCGAGCTCAGGCGTTTGTGCGATTCTCACGGCGCTCTTCTCATCTTCGACGAGGTCATCACTGGTTTTCGCCTGGCCCCGGGGGGTGCGCAGGAACTGTTCGGCATCATGCCCGACCTGACCTGCCTCGGTAAGATCGTGGGCGGCGGTCTGCCCCTCGGCGCGGTGGGCGGCCGGGCCGAGATCATGGACCGGCTCGCCCCCCTGGGCGATGTCTATCAGGCCGGCACACTGTCGGGGAATCCCCTCGCCGTGGCTGCCGGAAGAAAAACGCTCGAACTGCTCGACGGTGCGGAAAACTATTCTCGCCTCGACAGGCTCGGACAGGACCTGGAGGAGGGACTCGTCAAGGCGATCGCGCGCAAGGGCGCCCCCGCGTCTGTCTCCAGGATCGGATCCCTGCTCACTGTCTTTCTGACTGCCGGCCCGGTGACCGACTTCGAGAGCGCCGCGAAGGGGAGCAAAGAGAAATTTGCCGCTCTCTTTCACGGGATGCTCGACCGGGGCATCTATCTGCCCCCCTCGGCTTTCGAGGCATGGTTCCTGTCCCTCGCTCACAACGATGACGATGTCACTGCCACAACAGAGGTTTTCAGCGCCGTGCTCGATCAGGTCTTTTGATGCCCCGGGAGGGGGGGGATTTGAGGCTGGAAAGCGGAACTTTTTTGAAATTAAATATTAACGAGTTCGGGCCTCTCGCCCGATGAAGAGATATCCAGATCCAAGAGCCCCCGTCAAATGAGTTGGAGTCCCCGGAATGAGACCGGGCCATGAACAGGAATTCGTCCCGGACCGCGAGAAAGCGATCCGCGTACCGGCCATGGCCCTGATCCCGGCGCCCAAGGGCTCTGAGTGGTTTTGCCTGCACACCCGGTCGCGTCACGAGAAACGGGTGGCCACTGATTGCTCGGTGAGGCAGATTCCCTTTTTTCTTCCGCTGAGGCAGAGCGTTAAGCGGTACCACGGTCGGGCCTATGTGTTTGATGTTCCCCTTTTCAGCGGCTACCTTTTTTGCGCGGCCACTTCCGAGCAGAAATACGCGCTCCTCAATACCAACCATCTGGCGCAAATCATTGAAGTGCCCGATCAGAGCGGTTTGCTTCACAACCTGAATCAGATCTCGCTCGCTCTGGAACGTAATGCGCCGCTCGAACCCTTTCCATACCTGAAGAGGGGTGTTCGGGTCCGTATCACCGATGGGCCGATGCGCGGAATCGAAGGGATCGTTTCGGAGAGGAGGCGCAAGTTCCGCGTGATCCTGAACGTCGACCTTCTCCATCAAGCGGTGGCACTCGAAATCGACGCGGGATCGGTGACTCCCATCTGAAAAAATCGGAAGACCATCTCCACTTCTCGCGCCTGAAATGACCTCATTTTTTTCATATATCGCGCGATTTCAATTGATATCGCAAATTTTGGACTTATTCAAATAAAACACGAGTGGGATCTTGCTGTAACTCATATTGGAGAAAATTACTTCGATTGATATCAATATCTCTAATCGCTCTTAAATAATGAATTGCGTCGACATTAATTTATTTATTGGTGTTGATGAAAATTCTCTTACGTTCGTGGGTCACGGCTTTGAGGTATTATCGATCATTGACGGGATTCGGTTTTTAAGTATACTGAACCTTCTGAATGTATAGGGGTATTTCCTGATGCTCTTTTGAAGCAGCATCTGTGAACGGGTAACGCTCTCTTGAATTCAGGTTGAAAAATCTCTTCCCCCTTCTCAAAGAGGGCGGAGACCGATTCAGGAAGCCGGTTAAAACGACTCTCTGAGCGCCGGCTGGCGGCCGGCAGAGAGCGAATTCTAGACTTATCGAGCAATTGGCCTTTTGAAGGACGCGGTGCGGTATGCATCGAACAACCGAAAGGGGCCTGGAGCGGCATGTTGATGGATCGGAACAACACCTCAAGAGTTGCGGTATATTACGTACTTCTTTTGATCAACTATTTGGGGCTAATTTCCGAAAGAGGAGAAAATGAGCACGGCCTCATCCGAGGCGTTTCGATTGTTCCATTCGCCTCGAGTTGGTTTGTAATTGCTTGTAACAGGATAACTTGACGCACTAACGGCGCGCAAGTGAAAGGGACGGAGTGTGTTTGGATGAGCCAAATGAACTCTAAAATGAATCCCCTATCGGGGCTGAGTCGGGTGTCTTTTCTGTTCACGGCGTTCACGATGGCGATCGTCTGCCTCTGGGGATGCGGCGCCACCTCATCCGGTCCGATCAACCCTCTCTTCAACATCGAGTTGGGTCCGAGCGTGCCGCCCGAGGTGCTCCTCGCTCCCGGAGATCAGATCGATGTGAAGTTCTTCTATGCCGAGGAACTCAACGAACTGCTGCAGCCGATCCGGCCTGACGGCGCGATCACGCTCCAGCTCGTCGGCGATGTGGTCGCCCAGGGAAAGACGCCGGCTGAACTCCGGCAGGAGCTGCGTGAGCTCTATGCCCCGTACCTCCGGATTCCCGAAGTGGCCGTGATCGTCCGAACCCTCGTCAATCGCAAGGTCTACGTGGGCGGCCAGGTCAACTCTCCGGGTCTAGTGGAGATGCCGGGCCAGATGACCGCCCTCGAGGCGATCATGCACGCCGGTGGTTTCGTCGGTGAAACAGCCGAGCCCGACGCCGTGGTCCTGATCCGCCACAAGGACGGGCAGCGATACGGCTTGAAACTCGAATTTGCCGCTGCTCTCGACGGTGAGGCCTATCAGCCCTTCTTCCTGGAACCTTACGACATCATTCACGTGCCCGAAACCACGATCGTCAAGGTCACGACCTGGATCGACCAGCATATCAACCAGGTCATCCCGATCGGCTTCAGGGCGACGCGCAACATGGGCGACACCACAATCGGTCTCGAGACCGGCCGGGGCGGCACGGTGCGGATCCGCTAGTGCTTTTGGGAGATCAACAATGGTCGAAACGATGATGCTCGAAGGAAAATCTCCCAAGTATTCCTCGCTGCGGGATTACTTCTATGTGGTCTTCCGCCACAAGGGAAAGGCCTTTCTCTTCTTTCTCGTTGTCTTCGTGGCCGCTGTCGTTGTCGTGTCGATGATGGAAGATCAATTCAGGTCCGAGGCCAAGCTGCTCGTGCGGCCCGGCTGGGAAAGCGTCAGCGTCGATCCGGCAGCCACCCTCGGTGAGAGAGCGGGCGGTGTGAACCAGCCCCAGACCGTGGTCCTGAACACGGTGCTCAACATCATCAAGGACCAGTCGCTCGCCGGCGAGGTCGTGGACAGGATCGGCCCGCTGGCGTTTCTCGATCCTTACAATTATAAAAAGGAAGCTAAAGCTCAGGGCAAGACCGAGGCGGGTGGCTCAGCAATCGGTTCGGTTCTGGGCGGTGTGAAGGACGCTTTTCTTTCCGTTAAGGACGCACCCCTCTTCGGCGGATCGGGTGAAGAGATAGAGCCGCTGAGCGATCGCGACCTGGCGGTCCGGGTCTTGATGAACAGCACTGAGGCTCAGCTCGTGAGAAATACCCATCTCATCTCGATTGCCTTCACTGCGCTGGTACCCCAGCTGGCGGAGGACGTGGTCACGGAGCTGACCGCTGTTTATTTCAAGAAGCACGAGCTCCCATACCGAAATCCCAAGACCTATGGTTTCATCCAGGAGCGGTACGCCAAGGCGTGCGAAAAAGTGATAAATGTCGGTCAGCAGATGACCGATCTGAAACAGGAAAACAATTTCGTTTCCGTCGAGAAGAGGCTCGATTATGTCGACACCCAGGCGGGGACTATCGAGAACGAGTACAAACAGGTTCTCGCCGACCTTGATGTTTCGCAGGCCAAGATCGGTGACATCGAGAAGGAGTTGCCCAACATCCCCGTGACGCTGGAGACGACCACCACAAACACTCCCGACTACACCATGATCAACACACTGCGCACGCGGCTGCTCGAACTGCAGGCTCTGGAGCAGGAAGCGCTGGCGAAGTTCACTGACGACTCCGAACCGGTCGCCCAGCTTCGCCGTCAGATCGCCGCGGTACAGGAGCAGCTCGACAAGGAAGAGCCGGGCGTGATTTCCCAGGTGACCGAGGGGGTCAACACGGTACGACAGCAGCTCGAGACGACCCTCTTTACGGAAAAAGCCAATCTTTCGTCCCTTCAGGCGAGGAAAGAGCAGCTCTCCAAGCAGCTCACTGAAGCGAGAAGCGAACGGGAGAAACTCATCGTCCTCCAGTATGAGTTCACCCAGCTACAGAGGGATCACGATGAGGCTCAGGCCATCTACCGGAGGCTGGCAGTCGCGGTCGAACAGGTCGAGACCGAGCAGGAGCTTGCCAACCAGGGGCTCTTCAACGTTGAGATCGTTTCGCCGGCCAGTCATCCTCTGGAGCCGGAGGAATCGAAGAAGATGATGATCCTCCTCGGCGGTTTCTTCGGTGGGATCGCCGGAGGAATATTTCTGACCTTTGTCTTCGCGTCGATGGATCACACGTTCAAGACGCCCGAAGAAGTGGAAGACAAGCTCGGCCTCCCCGCGCTGGTCGCCATCCCGCGGGTGCGCGCCAACAAGTTTTCTCTGAAGACAAGGCTGAAAGGGAGAAGCGATGTCAGTGCTTGACCAGGACCAGAAAAAGAACGACCTTGTCACTCTCGATCTTCCTCCCAAGGTCAAGGAATACTATAATACGCTCAGGGATCGCATCCTCTTGTCGAGCGACGAGACTTCGGGTCCGATGCAACTGATCGCCGTCACCGCCTGCTATGGCAAGGAGGGGACGAGCACGATCGCGGCCAATCTGGCCGTGACCTTGGCCCATCACGGGAGTGTTTTGCTCCTCGATGCCAATGTGAACAGGCCGTCGCTCCACAAGATTTTCAGGCTCGATCTTTCACCGGGCCTCGCCGAGACGCTCCAGTCGGAAGACAGGCACGTGGCAATCTCGAAGACGGCGCAGAATCTCGATGTTCTTTCGGCGGGACATCTCAATGGAAATGTCCCCATCTTGATGGAGTCGCCGCAGAACATCTCCGAGCTTCTCTCGACGTACAAAAGAAGCTACAGGTTCGTCGTACTCGATTCGCCCCCGGTCAACGAGAAGAGCGCCGCGCTCCGTCTGGCGAGCCTTGTGGACGGTGTCATTCTTGTTGTCGAGGCCGAGCGCACCCGATGGGAGGCGGTGCGGCGCGTCAAGGATCAGCTCTTGCAGGTGAAGGCCAATGTGCTCGGGATCGTGCTGAACAAGAGACGGTTCCCGATTCCGTCTTTCATGTATCGCCGGTAGATTTTCGAGAGGGAATTCAAGACGATGCTGAAGAGGAGGCTGCTGAAAGGTCTGAGCTCGATTTTCCGTTTCTCCAGGAAACGGGGGGAGCGGGGGATCTATTCGGTGGAGGAATTCAAGGCGATCCTCGATCGTGAGAGGACCCGCTGCGAAAGAAACTCCCATGAATTCTCCCTCGTTGTCTTTACCCTGGGAGGGGCATTTCGGGACGGCTCCTACGCAAAGAGAATTTCGAAGGTCATCAGCCGGCGGGCGCGGTGTACCGATGAAACCGGCTGGCTCAACGAACGACAGATCGGCGTGGCGCTTCCTGATACACCCACGCCCGGGGCAAGGAAATTCGCCGAAGACGTGAGCCGGAGAGTCGAGTCCCTGTCTCTCGATCTGTCGGACTACTCCGTTTACACCTATCCTTCGGGGCACATTCCCGACGGCACCGAGGCGGACAGCAGTGATTACAGGCAGCTCACCTTCGCCGACGCGCTCGCCGCCGGCAGGAAGGAAAAGAAGGCGCCGAAAAGCGACGACAGGTCGAACAACGACGACGACAACGGCGGAGGCAGTTCGTGGGACGCGGTCACCGGCGAGAACAGCGAGTCTATACGGGGCGCGGTCGAACAGGTGAGCATGATCTCCCATTTCTCCCCTCCCCTGTGGAAGAGAGCCATGGACTGCACGGGCGTTCTCTTCCTCATGGTGATATGGTCTCCCATCTTTATCTTCCTGGCGGTCTGGATCAAGATCGTCTCTCCGGGGCCGATCTTCTTCACCCAGGACAGGGTGGGCATTTCGGGCAGGAAGTTTACCTGCTGGAAGTTCCGCACCATGAAAGTCAATGCCGAGACCTCGACACACAACGAATACGTCAAGAGTCTGATCAAGGGACAATCGGAGAGCGAGGCCGACGCTGACGCTCCCATGGTCAAGCTCGACGATCACGATCCACGGATCATTCCCTTCGGAAAGATCATCAGGAAAACAGGTTTTGATGAGCTGCCCCAGCTGTTCAACGTGCTCAAGGGCGACATGAGCCTCGTCGGTCCGCGCCCCTGTCTTCCCTACGAGTACGAGGAATACAGCCTCTGGCATGCTCGCCGATGCGACGCCATTCCCGGTCTGACAGGGCTCTGGCAGGTGAGTGGAAAGAACACCACGACCTTCAAGGAAATGATGCGTCTCGACATCAATTATTCGAGACGGCGTTCTTTCTGGCTCGACGTCAAGATCCTGCTCATGACCGTTCCCGCAATTATCGGTCAAATTCGCCGGTAATTATTTTCGACCATTCCGCCGATAATTATTCAGTTGACAAGAATTTCCCCCAAAAAGAGGTAAAAGGAGATCCGATCATGTCTGAGGTGATCAACATCGGAGTTGTTGGCGCCGGGTACTGGGGCCCGAATCTGATCAGGAATTTCAACGCCATTCCGGGCTTCAATGTGAAGTACGTGTGCGACAAGGATCCCAAGCGGCTCGGCCACATGAAGCAGATCTTTCAGACCATCGAGCCGGTCGACGACTATGACCTGCTGGTGGGGGACGCCGACCTCGACGCGATCGCCGTGGCCACACCCGTGTCGTTCCATTACGATCTGGCGAAAAAGAGCCTCGAGGCGGGGAAGCACACCTTCATCGAAAAACCGATGACCTCCTCCGTCGCAGAGAGCGAGGATTTGATCGAGATCGCGGACCGCAAGGGTTTGACCCTCATGGTGGGGCATACGTTCATCTACACGGCAGCGGTCCGCAAGATCAAGGAGATAGTCAACAGCGAGGATTTTGGCGAGCTCTACTACATCTCGTCGAGACGCCTGAATCTTGGGCTCTTCCAGAAGGACATCAACGTGGCCTGGGATCTGGCTCCGCACGACATCTCGATCGTTCTTTATCTCATGGACCGTCCCCCCGTGTCGGTCAACTGCCAGGGCAAGGCTAATGTCACACCCGGTATCGAGGACGTGACGAACCTCTCCATGAATTTCGAGGCCGGCGGATTCGCCATGATCCAGAGCAGCTGGCTCGATCCGAACAAGATCCGCGAGATGACCCTCGTGGGAAGCAAGCAGATGATCGTCTACGATGACACCGAACCGCTTGAAAAGATCAGGATCTACGACAAGAGGGTGGAAAAGCCCCCTCACTACGACACCTTTGCAGAGTTCCAGTACTCCTACCATTACGGCGACGTTCTCGCGCCCTTTATCAAGCAGAACGAGCCTCTGCGCGTGGAGTGCGAGCACTTTCTCGACTGCATCAAGACGGGCGAGAAATCGGACTCTGATGGTTGCGACGGACTGAACGTCATCAAGATTCTCGAGGCGTCGTCGAGATCTCTCAAAAAAGAGGGTGCGCTGGTAAATATCGATTAGCTATCAAATATCGATTAGCTATAATATAAAGAATAATTGAAGGGAATGCCTCCAATGAACGATACGGCCAGCGAATTGCGTAAAATCGCTCCAGACGTCCGCATCGGCGAAGGAGTGAAGATCTACGACTTCGTCAATCTCTATGGATGCGAGATCGGCGACGGCAGCAAGATCGGAACCTTCGTCGAAGTACAGAAGGGAGCCAGAATCGGCCGGAACTGCAAGGTTTCGAGCCACACCTTCATCTGCGAGGGAGTCGATATCGAGGACAATGTGTTCGTCGGACACAATGTCACTTTCATCAATGATCTCTACCCGCGCGCCACGTGCGAGGACGGCAGCATTCAGACCGACGACGACTGGAAGTGCGTCAAGACATCGATCGGGCGCGGTGCGTCGATCGGTTCGAGCACGACCATTCTATGCGGAGTCACTGTCGGACAGAACGCCGTGATCGGAGCGGGCAGCGTTGTCACCAAGGATGTTCCCCCGAACACCATCGTCGCGGGCAATCCCGCGAGAGTATTCAGGAAAACCGATGAGGAGAGAAAATAATGAAGGTCCCTTTTCTCGATCTGAAAACCCAGTACGAGACCATCAAGGACGAAATCGCCAAAGGACTGGAAGAGGTTCTGGGTAAAACAGCGTTCGCGGGCGGCCCCTTCGTGGGACAGTTCGAAAAAGAATTCGCCGAGTACTGCGGCTGCAAGTACGCCATGGGCGTTGGCAGCGGGACGGACGCGCTCTGGCTCGCATTGCTCGCTCTCGGGGTCGGTGAGGGGGACGAGGTGATCACCGTCCCCAATACCTTCATCGCCACGGCCGAGGCGATCTCTTTCACGGGAGCCAAGCCGGTCTTCGTCGATGTCTCCGAGGAGACATACACGATGAATCCCGATTTGATCGAGGATGCTATCACGCCGCGTACGAAGGCGATCATCCCCGTTCATCTCTACGGCCAGATGGCCGACATGGATCCGATCATGAAGATCGCCCGGGACAGGGGGCTCTACGTGGTCGAGGATGCGGCGCAGGCCCACGGCGCCGAGTACAAGGGCCGCCATGCGGGAACAATCGGCGATGCCGGCTGCTTCAGCTTCTATCCTGGAAAGAACCTCGGCGCCTACGGCGAAGCGGGCGGTGTCATCACCAACAATCCCGAGATCGACAGCAAGGTGCGCATGATTCGCGATCACGGCCAGTCGCAGAAATATTACCACGATGTGGTCGGGTGGAACTCGCGCATGGACGGCTTCCAGGGAGCGGTCCTGAGCGTCAAGCTCCGGCGTCTTTCGGAGTGGACCGATGGCCGGCGCAGAGCGGCCGCCCAGTACGGCGAAAGCCTGCGCGGCGAAAAAGGAATCATCGTGCCCCATGAGGCGGCCTATGGCAGGCACGTTTACCACGTCTATGCCATTCGCGTGCCGATGCGGGAGCCGTTCATGAAGGCGATGGCCGACAAGGGTATCGCCACCGCGATCCACTATCCCGTTCCAGTCCATCTTCAGGAAGCCTACCAGGGCCTGGGGCTGGAAAAGGGAAGCTACCCCGTCGCCGAGCAGTGCGCCGAAGAGGTCGTCTCTCTTCCGATGTTCGCCGAATTGACGCCAAAACAGGTCAAGTTTGTCTGCGAAGAGGTCAAGAACTACGCGCGGACATCGCTGAAAGTGACCAGCTAGAGACCGATTGACGGCGCCTTGCGCTCGGCTATAATTGAATTCCTGCTCAGGCGTAAGCCAGGGAAACGTGGGGGTAGGCGGAGTCCGTCCAAAGGGATTCCGAAGAAGCGATAATGAAGTATCTGTTCCACATCGTCGCAACCAAGGGCGTGGCACACGCTGTGGGACGAGCTTTTCAGATCTTGAGTCGCTTTTTCTTCGGAACGAGACGATTCGACCGAATGCTCGCCTCGCTCGGCAGGGCGCCCTATGTGTCCGATGCCAAGATCACCTTCTTTGTGACGGCCATCCTTCTGGAACGGCACGAGAGATCGATCAGAAAACTCCACGAATTGGGCCACATCATCGCCGCCCACGGTTTGTACCACTCCAACATGAAGCTGCAGACGCTGGAGAAGCAGGCCTCGATCCTTCGGGATAGCAGGCAGGTGTTCGAAAAACACGGATATGCCGTGGACGGTTTCAGGTGCCCCTACCTGAGTTACAACGAGGACACGATCACAGCGTTGCGGTCGAGCCCTTACTGGTGGACGAGCCAGGATCTCATCTGCTGGAGCGACGAGATTCCGAGCGGCGGTCATGACCGTGCCGTCATGAAGAGGCTCGCTCATATCTACAGCTGGACAGAGGCTGACGAATCGGTCTCGCTGCCGCGCCTCTCCAACGGACTCGTCGATATTCCGATCACCGCTCCCGACGATGAGATGCTCGTGGATCGATACAAGGTGCGAGACCCTCGAGAGATCGGCAAGATCTGGGAGACGATTCTTCGCCGGACGCACGACAAGGGAGAGCTTTGCCATCTTCTCTTTCACCCCGAGCGGTTCTCTTTTGTCGAGACGCCTTTGAAGGAGGTCGTGGCCGCTGGAAAAGAGATGTCCACCCCGATCTGGTTTACCTCTCTCCCCGAGATCGCCGAATGGTGGAAGAGGCGAAAGAACTCGAGCTGGACGATCGAGAAGAGCGGACACAATGGCTGGCGGCTCTGGCTCGAAGCCCCGGAGGAGGCGACCCTGCTTTGCGGGCCGGGAGGCGCGACTTCTGAGGAGGGAGACTCCTTTTTCAGGGGATTCGCCACTGTTGATCCGATCGAGACACGGGACCGGAGCGCCGGCTACTTCGCCGGTAACGGACAGCGCTACACCGTGGGACTCTCTCGATCCTGTCCAGAGGAGCTGGAGGATTATCTCGCCGAAGAGGGCTTCTTTGCCGAGCGGACGGACCGAGAGGCGGACCACTCCTTTTTCATTGACCGCGATCAGCCTTTCGAGGACAAAGACAAGCTGCCTCTCTTGAACCAACTCGAGACGGCGGCCCATCCCCTCCTTCGTCTCTGGAGGTGGCCGGGCGAGGCCCGGAGCGCCCTGTCGATCTCATCCGACGTGGACGCCATCTCGATCCTCGACTTCGTGAGGCGGGCATTGAACTTCTAACGAACGGCATTGATCTTGTAGTGAAGCAGAGCAGGGCTTTTCATGGACCAAGACCGCATCAACATGATTTTCGAAAGGCTCAGGGAGAGCTCCGGTGTTGTCTACAACCAGACTTCCCTGACCGGTCTCGGTTTTGTGGTCCTTCTCCTGCTCGGCCTGGCGATTCTGACTCTTCCGAGGCGCTATTCGATCTTGCCCCTCGTGGCGCTGGCCTGCTTTATTCCAGCGGGCCAGAGGATCGTGGTCGCCACGCTCGACTTCACCTTGCTCAGGATTCTGGTCCTCTTTGGCTGGTCCAGGATTCTTCTCCGCCGGGAGGACGTTGGATTTTCCTTCAAGACGATCGACAAGGTGTTCATCGCCTGGTCGACCTGTTCGGCCATCACCTACGTCCTGCTCCGCGGGGACTCGGGCAGCATGATCTATAAACTCGGCGGCATGTTCGATGCGATCGGAGTCTATTTCCTCTTCCGGATCTTGATCCGCGACTGGGATGACCTTTTCAGGGTGGTCAAGTATTTCATGATCCTGAGTATTCCTGTGGCCATCTTTTTCCTGATCGAGTTCAAGACGGGGCGCAATCTGTTTTCCATTCTGGGCGGAGTGCCCGAGATAACAAAAATCAGGGTCGATCGGCTCCGTTGCCAGGGGCCTTATGTCCATCCGATCGCGGCTGGCGTGTTTTGGGCTTCAATGTTCCCCCTCTTCGTGGTCTACATGCGTGCGCAGGGAACGAAGTTCCTGGCTTTTCTGGGAATCGTCTCGTCGTTGATGATTATCGTGTTCTGCGCGTCGTCGACACCGGTGGCGTCGGCCGCGGCTGCGATCGCCGCTCTCCTTGTCTATCCCTTCCGGCGCTTCATGCGCCTCCTCAGATGGGGGGCGGCCTTCGCGATCGTCGGGCTCCACTTTGCAATGGAGTCTCCCGTCTGGTCGCTCATCGGCAGGACAGACCTCGTGGGAGGATCGACGGGCTATCACCGGTACCAGCTCATCAACCAGACAATCCTCCGGTTCGATGAGTGGTGGGCGCTCGGAACGCGGTCGACCGCTGACTGGGGGCACTTCCTCTTCGATGTGGCCAACATGTACGTGTCGCAGGCGGTGCGCGGCGGGCTCGCCACGCTCATTCTTTTCATCATCGTCCTCACTCTTGCATTTCGCGGCGTGGGTCGCATGTTGAGGCTCACCGAAAGGGAACCGCTGAAACAGTTCATGTGTTGGGTCGTGGGCGTTTCGATTTTTTCCCACTGCGTCTCGTTCATCGCGCTGAACTACTCCCACCAGAACGAGATGGTCTTCTTCATGATGCTGGCGATCACGGCGAGTCTCGCTCCTCTCATAAGGCGCGCGCCGGCTGTTGCGGGGAGTAAACTGATTTCCCAGCCACCTCTGGTCAAAGGTTGATTCCCATGGCTGCACTCGATGTTTCCATTATCGTGGTGAGCTACAACACGCGGGATGAAACTCTCGACTGTCTGCGGTCGGTCTACGAGCAGACAGAGGGGATCGGCTTCGAGGTCATCGTCGTCGACAATGCTTCGAGCGACGGATCTCCCGAGGCGATCGCCTCTGAATTTCCGCAGCTCGAGTTGGTCGGGCTCGATGAGAACATAGGATTCGGCCGAGCCAACAACGTGGGCGCCAAGAGCGCGTCGGGAAGATATATCCTTCTCCTCAATCCGGACACGATCGTCCTCGATGAGGCGATCCAAAAGCTTCTCGCCTTCGCCGAGGCGGATGGACGGGGCGGCATCTACGGAGGACGCACCGTTTTTCGCGACGGTTCGCTCAATCCGATCTCGTGCCGGCGCAGGGAAACCGTGTGGAGCATGTTCTGCACGGCAACGGGCCTGGCCAGGCTTTTCAGGAACAGTCCTTTTTTCAATGCCGACTTCTACGGGTCCTTCAAGCAGGACCGGATCAAGGAGGTCGACGTCATTCCGGGCAGTTTTTTCCTGATCGGCAGCGATCTCTGGCATGAACTGGAGGGATTCGATCCGGTCTACTTCATGTACGGAGAGGAAGTCGATCTCTGCTACCGTGCCCGGAAGCGCGGCCATCACTGCCTCTTTACACCCTCATCGACGATCATCCACTACGGGGGCGTGTCGGAGAAGATCTTCGTCGACAAGATGGTCAAGCTGCTCTCGGCGATCGCGACGCGCCTGAGAACCCACTGGCCGCCGATGCGCACGCCGATCGGGCTCGCCCTGCTCCGGCTATGGATCCTGAGGCGTTGGCTCGCCTGGAGAGTTCTTGGAATTTTCAAGAACGACTCGCGGCAGAAAGCGGCGGAGATGTGGAAGGTGTGGCAGCGGAGAGGCGATTGGCTCAAGGGTTTTCGTGCCGGGGAGACGAACAATTCCGGATCGAAGCCTGCGTCGATGGTGGCGGAAAAATTGACCTCTCTCTGATAAGGAAGCCTGCGCGATGCGTATTGCCATCATCACACCGGTGAGAAACGAAAAACAGCACATCGGAACCACGATCCGCTGCATGGTGCGGCAGACAGTGCGTCCCGTTAAATGGGTGATCGTGAATGACGGCAGCACGGACGGAACGGGCGAGATCATCGAGAAAGAGATGGCCGGCCACTCCTTCATCGAGCACGTGGCCGTGCCCGACAGGGGATTCAGAAAACCCGCCCAGGGCGTGATCGAGTCCTTTTACAAGGGAATGGACGCGCTCGAAGGTGTCGACTTCGATGTGGTGTCCAAGTTCGACGGCGATCTGGAATTTCCAGAGGACATGATGGAGCAGATCGGCCGGGCCTTCGAGGACGATCCCCGCCTGGGGATCACCGGCGGAACACGCTACGAGCAGATCAACGAGTCGAGTCCTCTCAAGGAACTCGTCGTTCCCGATGACTATGTGTGCGGGATCCACAAGTTCTACAGGAGGGAATGCTTCGGCGATATCGGCGGATTGATCTGCCGCGCCGGCTGGGACGGTGTGGACAATATAAAGGCCAACATGCACGGCTGGAAGACCTATCAGCTCAGGTCGATCAAGGTTATACACCTCAAGCCGACGGGAACCTCCAAGGGAGAGGGCCTGAAACGGGCCGGTCTCAAATACGGAGACACCAGCTATTACATGGGCGGCTACTTCTGGCATTTCCTGCTGCACGCGGCAAAGCTCATGATTTTCAACAGAAAGCCGACGCTGGGCTATTACATGCTCAAAGGCTTCTTTCGCGCCATGGTGAGGGGCGATGAAAGAGAGTCTGCGAACTTCAGAAAAACCTTGAAAAGGCGCCAGCTCAGAAACGTGGCCCGCTGGATGAGACTTTCGAGCAGAAAAACCAGCGAGCAAGGAGCTTAGATCGAGCGTCCATCTGGAGAGATTTATTTCTTTTTCCCATCGTGAAAACTGACACCTTGTGCATTCCGGTGGTATAGAAATCAACGACACGCTCCCTGGTGGCCCGGCGGGAGACAAGAGCTTTTAACTCCTTATAAAATAACAACCTGAGGCAATAGAGCGCTATTCTCTAAAGAAGGCCGTTTTGATAGTCGAAATTAATCTAAATTGATATGAGGGCGGCCGACGCGGGCCGCACGCTTTGGCACGATAGCCGGATCTGGAAGGAAACACGATGAGAACACTGGTCTACACGATCGCTCTCTTTTGCCTCTTGAGCGGACTGTGCAGTTTCGGAGCCTCCTACTACGTGGACAAGAACGCGTCGGGCTCGAACAACGGAGCGTCCTGGACGAACGCCTGGCGTGGTTTCGGCGACATCGACTGGTCCGATCTGGATCCGGGGGATACGATCTTCATCTCGGGCGGCGCCACGTCCAGGGTGTACAACGAAACCCTCACGATCGGAAAAGAGGGGAGCGCGGGGCACAATATCGTCATTCGCACCGGACAGGACGAGGGACACCGGGGCACGGTGGTCATCGACGGGCAGGACTCTCGCGGACATTGCATCCTGCTCGAAAACCATATTACCATCGACGGAGAAGTGAGCGGCGAGATCCGCATGCTGTGCCGCGGTGCGCGATGGGCGGGAATCAAAGCCACCGGTGCTGAAGGCAATGTGATCAGGTACGTGGAAATTACCGAGTGCGGCGACGGCACCGCCCCGGGCGGGTTCGATCACGGGATCCACCTCCAGGGCGCCGATGGCTGCGAGGTGGCTTACTGCTCCATCCACCATGTCTACCAGGACGCCTACAACGCCGGTGGCAGCGTGGGCACCAGCTTCGGCAACAACAAGGTCCACCACAACCTGATCTATCATATCTCCGACGATGCCATCGGGTGCCGGTCGGGCCACGATATCTACAACAACGTCATCGGCGAGATTTATCAGCATCCCGACTGCGGCGAAGGGCATCCCGACGGAATCCAGGCGCAGGGAGAATACACTCGGGTCTGGGGCAACGAGATCTACAACTGTTCCACGCACGGAATCTTTGCCGATCCCCTCAACTGCGGAACGGCCGATCATATCCGGATCTGGAACAACCTCGTCTACAGGACCACCACCGATATCCACATGCAGGGCATCAAGGTCAAGCAGGAGAGGGGAACCAACTCGGTCAACCACATCCTTGTGGCCAACAACACGGTCGTCGACATCGGTTACCTCGCTATCGAGATCAAGTGCGCCGTCACATCCGACGTGATCGTCGAGAACAACCTCGTTTTCAACAACCGCCTGAGCGGAACCTACGGATACGTGCTCGGCACGATCGACAATGTGGGAACCTTCGACTACAACTGCGTCAACGCCGGCCCGAGCGGCGGCGACAAGATGATGTGGAACGGCACGAACATGGATTACATCGATTTCGTGTCGAACGGATACGGCCAGCTCAACGGGCAGACCGGGACACCCCTCTTCGTGAGCTGGGATGAACTCGACAGGGACGAGAACGGCCAGAATTTCAGGCTCTCCGAGGACGACACGGTCTGCGTCGGGAAGGGCGTCGATCTCTCCCAGTTCTTCACGACCGACAAGGATGGCAAGACGCGGGCCACCTGGGACATCGGCTGCTTCTCCCTCTCCGGGGGAGATGTCGATCCTCCTGGCAACATTCATCTCGACTACTAGTCGCCGATTTCGACTAATAGTCGCCGATTTCGACTAATAGTCGCCGATTTCGACCGCTTCGAATCCGACCTCTCCATGAATGAGTGGGAATTTTCTCGCCTCGGCCGGGCGGAACTCTTCAATTTACTTCGAATTTCCAGGACTGGGATCGATCTTCAACCATGTGCGGAATCGCGGGAAAAATCAATTTCAGCAGCGAACCGGTGTCGGCCGAACTCCTCCGGGAGATGATCGGCGCGATCAGCCACAGGGGGCCGGACGAGACCGGTTTTCACCTCGACCGAAACGTGGGGCTGGCCCATGCGCGGTTGAGCATCATCGATCTCGAGGGCGGCAGCCAGCCGATTCCCAACGAGGACAAGACGATCTGGATCGTGTTCAACGGCGAGATCTTCAATTATGTCGAGCTGCGTGAACGCCTCATCGAGAAGGGGCATCGCTTCTCGACCCGGTCCGACACGGAGGTGATCGTTCATCTCTACGAGGAGATGGGGGGCGACTGCGTCACCGAGATGAACGGCCAGTGGGCGTTCGCCATCTGGGACTCGAAGCGGCAGAAGCTCTTTCTGTCGCGGGACCGCATGGGGATCCGGCCTCTTTTCTACAGGGCGACCGGCAAGGACTTCGCCTTCGCCTCCGAGATCAAGTCGATCTTTACCGACCGGACCGTCCCGCGGGAGATCGATCCGAGAGCGCTCGAGCAGATCTTCACCTTCTGGGTGACCGTGCCTCCCACGACGGCGTTCAGGGGGATTCACGAACTGCCGCCCGGCCACTCGATGACCGTTCAGGGGGAGAGAGTTTCCGTCGAACCCTACTGGCGGCTCGAATATCCTATCGAGCGTTCCCACAGGGACTGCGCCGACTGGGCGGACGAGCTGCGCCATCTTCTCATCGACGCGACGCGGCTCCGGCTGCGGTCGGACGTTCCCGTGGGCGCCTACCTGAGCGGCGGCCTCGATTCGTCGGTGACCACGGCGATGATCAAGCATTTCACGGATTCGCGCCTGAGAACCTTCTCGGTGACCTTCGACGATCCTGAATTCGATGAGAGCCGATTCCAGAAAGACGTGATCGAGCTTCTCGATACCGACCATCAGGATATCCGCTGCGCGCACGCCGATATCGGGGCGGTTTTTCCCGATGTGGTCTGGCACGCGGAGAAGCCCGTGGTGCGCACCGCGCCTGCGCCTCTTTTCCTCCTCTCCGGCCTGGTGCGCGAGAACGGTTACAAGGTGGTGCTCACCGGCGAGGGTTCGGACGAGATCCTCGGCGGATACGACATCTACAAGGAGGCCAAGATCAGGCGCTTCTGGAGTGCCTTCCCTGAATCGCGCAAGAGGCCTCTGCTTCTGAAGAAGCTCTATCCCTATCTGAAGAACATCCAGGCTCAGCCCGAGGCCTACTTGAAGGCGTTCTTCCATGTGCGGCCCGAGGATATGGACAATCCCTTCTTTTCCCACTTGCCGCGATGGGAGATGACGGCCAAGCTCAAGCTCTTCTTTAGCAAGGAGGTGCGCGACGAACTCGCCGGCTACGACGTGTACGACGAGATACGGCAGCGGATCCCCGCTGAATTCTCGGACTGGGACACCTTCTGCCAGGCTCAGTATCTGGAGAGCGCCTACCTGATGCCGGGATACATCCTTTCGTCCCAGGGGGATCGCGTCTCCATGGCTCACTCGATCGAGGGGCGTTATCCTTTCCTCGACCACAGGGTGGTCGAACTCGCCGCCGCGATCCCGCCACGCTTCAAGATGAAGGCGCTCGACGAGAAGCACGTCTTGAAGAAGGCGGCCGAGGACCTGGTGCCCGCTTCGGTCAAATCGCGGCCGAAGCAGCCCTACCGCGCACCAGAGGCTATTAGTTTTTTCGAGGGCGAAGACAGCGCCCGTGACTACGTTCGCGAACTGCTGTCACCAACAAGAATAGAGGAGAATGGCCTGTTCCACGCTCCGGCCGTTGAAAAACTCATCGCCAAGGTGCGCAAGGAACAGGCCGTGGGAATCAAGGACAACATGGCTCTGGTCAGTATTTTATCGACCCAGCTTGTTGTGGAGCAGTTTGTCAGAAATTTTGGGAAGTGGTCCAATCATGGAACAGACACTGGAGAAAACGGAACAGGCAGTACGTGACTTCATCGTCGACAATTTTCTCTTTGGACAGGAAGATGACCAGCTCGGAAATGAGACCTCCCTCCTGCAGGCAGGTGTCATCGACTCGACGGGCGTTCTTGAACTCGTCGTGTTTCTCGAGGAGAGCCACGGGCTCAAGGTAGAGGACGAGGAACTGGTGCCGGAGAATCTCGATTCGATCAGCAATCTGGCCAGGTTTATCCGTACCAAGCAAGAAAACTGAGCCGCGCGGCACAATCGGAAGAAGAAATTGCTATCCAGAATCGCCAGCATTTTCAAGTCGGATGAGTTGAGGGGAAAGTTCGCCCGCGGAGGGGTGGTTCTTTCCGTGGGGTCCTTTGTCGAGATCTTCTCCAGGTTTCTGCGGAACGTGATCCTCACCAAACTGCTCGTACCCGATATGCTCGGTATGTTCGCCACGATCCACAGTGTGGTCTTGCTCACCGAGGCATTCACCGAGGTCGGCGTCCGGCAGGCGATCATCCAGAACAAGAACGGCGGCAGCCGTGATTTCGTCAACGTGGCCTGGTGGTTCTCGGCGATTCGGGGATTGGCTCTCTACGCCGCCGCCTTTCTCGCGGCGCCGGCCATTTGCCGGTTCTACCAGACCCCCGATCTTCTCGTTCCCATGCGCGCCGCCTTCGTGGTGATCCTCTTACACGGCCTTGTCAGCCCGCGGATGTACGTACTCGAGAAGGAAATGCGCTTCTTGAAATACGTGATCATGAAACAGGGCGTGGCTGTACTGAACGTGGC
This sequence comes from uncultured Phycisphaerales bacterium, assembly GCA_964464495.1. Taxonomy (GTDB): domain Bacteria; phylum Planctomycetota; class B15-G4; order B15-G4; family CAYZWU01; genus CAZUHB01. The sequence continues at coordinate 26,257 of CAYXGI010000003.1, read as the reverse complement.
GGTCGCTGTCGTGTTCAGCCTCTTTTACAAGAGCTGCTGGCCCCTGATTGCCGGTCTCATCGTGGAGTTTGCGAGCACCTTCGTTCTCTCCTTTCTGCTTGTGCCGATCAAGCCGCGTTTCTCGATCGACCGGGCGAGCCTCGGCGACATCATGTTCTACGCGCGGCGGATGATTGGTCTGCCGCTCTTCACGTCGATCTTTCTCCAGTTCGACTTGCTCATTGTTCCAAAGTTCTTTTCCTTCAAAGATGCCGGACTCTACGCCATAGCGCGCGGGTTCGCCCTCATGCCGGTCCTGGCCTTCACCAAGACGATCCGGCCCATGGTCCTGCCGGCCTTTGCCCAGATGCAGGACTCGAAGGAGAAGCTCAAGGAAGCGCTCCTGAAGTCGACCGACCTGACCGCCATGGTGTGCGGTCCCTTTGTCGCCTTCTGCATCGTCTTTGCCTCGCCTCTGCTCTCGTTCCTCTACAAACCGGAGTACGCGACGGTGGCCGTTTCCTTTGCCATCCTGATGATCTACGTGATGATCAGGCTCCTCAGCACGATCTTGATGCAGCTCTACTTCGCCCTGGCCAAGCCCGAACTGCAACGGCGATTCTCCCTGGCGAGGCTCATAGTGATCGCGCTCATGACCTACCCCGCGATCCATTTCTTGGATTTCGTCGGGGTGCCGACAACGGTCGCGGCCGGCATGCTGACGGTCCTCGTCATGCAGATCGTCTACGCGGGCCGCCTGGTGGGGCTCCGTCCGGTAGAGTACTGCCGGAGCCTCGTTCGCGGATTTTACTACTCGGGAGTTGTGGTCGTCGGTGGAATCGCGGTCCGGTACCTTTTCGAGGGGCCCGACCTGATCGCTCTCGTCATGGGCGGCGTCTTCTGTCTCGCGGCCTGGCTGGTCGCCATGTCCACCACACACTACAAGATGATCCTGCTCGGCAACCGCAACTGATCGGTTGGCCGCCGGCGGGCTCATCCAAGGGACCGATTCAACTGTCAATCAACGAACTTTAAGTTTCAGCACGACGTTGCTGGCGACTAGGATTCTCGAAGAGAGAGGTGTGTAATAATGGTTGAAGGAAAAACCATCACGGGAAGACTTCCGGATTTTTTCGTCCTCGGGGCAGCCAAGTCGGGAACGTCCGCGCTGTTCCGCTACATGGAGCGGCACTCGGCCATATCGATCCCCGAGATCAAGGAGACCGAGTACTACAGCAAGGACTCTCTCTACTCCAAACAGAAGGACTGGTACCTGAACCTCTATTCGAATGTGGGCGAAGGCCAGCTCTGCGGAGAGGCGTCGACGACCTACACGCGCTGGCCTCACACACCGGACGTGGCCGAGCGAATCCACGACGATGTGCCCGAAGCGCAGATGATTTACATCATGCGCCACCCCGTGGAACGCACCTACTCCCACTTCGTGCACCATACGCGGACCGGTGTGACGCGCACCTTCGAGGAGGCGCTCGATCAGGACGACATCTACGTCGACTGCAGCATGTACATGAAGCAGATCGAGCGGTACCTCAGGTTCTATCCGCGGGAGAGGTTTCTTTTTCTCCTCCAGACCGATCTCAAGAGAGATCCCCAGGAGGTCATGGACAGGGTGTCGGCCCACCTCGGAATCGGCACGGAGGACGTCATGTCCGAAGGGCCGATCGACCGCAACGTGAGCGGCTCCGACCATTTCGTGAGGTCGCGCACCACAGGAAAGCTGCGGAAGATCAAGCCGATCGGCTGGCTGGCAGATACGCTCCCCGAGCGGTGGCGCAGCGCGGCATTCGGTCTCGTGAAGAAGTCGCCCCTCGGCCGCCGCCTCGAATCGGGGCACCAGGTTCCGCCGCTGATTCCCGACACACGCAAGCGGCTCCTCGATCTCTTTGCCGAACCCAACAGGCAGCTCGAGGAGTTCCTCGGTGTCGAGCTGCCCTCCTGGTCTGTGTGACCCGCCTCGGAATTGGCTGAAGACGCTGATCGGTTCGAAAACAGGGATGTCTCGAATAACGGCTCGCTATGAATAAAACCAACAAAAAGAAGAAACACATTCGCGTGGGAATGGTGTGCTTTTCCTATTATCCCGAGGATGTGCGGCCGCGCAGGGAGTGCGAGGCTCTGACCGAGGAGGGCATGTCGGTCGACATGATCTGCCTCAAGAAGCCGGGCGAACCCTCCACCGAAGTGGTGAACGGCGTGACCGCCTACCGTCTGCCCGTACGGCGGCGGCGGGGGAGCATGGGAAGGTACATCTTCGAGTACGCCCTCTTTTTCCTCCTTTCCTTTTTCAAGCTGACCCTGCTTTACATCAGGAAGCGCTACCAGATCGTTCAGATCCACAACATGCCCGACTTCCTTGTCTTCGCGGCTCTCATCCCGAAACTCTTCGGCGCCCGCATCATCCTTGATCTCCACGATCCGATGCCCGAGGTGTTCGTGAGCAAGTACGCCAACGGTCATCTCAGCCGCACGATCAGGCTGCTCCGGACCATCGAGAAATGGAGCGTCCGTTTCGCCAACGTGATCCTCACACCGAACATCGCCTTTCGCGATATATTCGCATCGCGCTCCTGCGGGGAGGACAAGATTCACATTGTCATGAATTCGCCGCAGGAAGATATCTTCGAGAAGTACGCCGATCCGATTCCGGGCGATCCCGCTTCGAGAGGAACCTTCAAGCTCATGTTCCACGGCACCGTGGTCGAGCGCCACGGGCTCGATATCGCTCTCGGGGCGATCGACAGAATCCGGCCCCAGATCCCGGGGATCGAGTTCAACGTTTTCGGCCAAGGCGATTACGTGGAGACGTTTCTCGATATCGTGGCAGAGCGCGGCTTGCAGGATGTGGTCAACTATCACGGCCAGGTGCAGCTCGAGCAGATCGTGCGCAACATAAGCAGCAACGATGTGGGATTGATTCCCAACAAGCTCAGCACATTCACGAACCTCAATTTTCCCACGAGAATCTTCGAGTTCATCTGCATGAAAAAGCCGGTGATCGTCCCCAGAACGCGGGGGATCCTCGATTATTTCGACGAAGATTCCCTCTTTTTCTTCGAGGCGGGCGATGCCGACAGCCTGGCGGAGAGGATCCTCGACATCTACACGAACCGGGATCGGAGCAGGGAGGTTCTCGACAAGGGATACGCCGTCTACAACCGGTATCGGTGGGAACTGCAGAGCAAGCAGTACGTCGATCTCGTGTCATCGCTCTGTGAGAAGTAGTCAGGGTGAGAGTGGCCGGCGGTGCCAGAGGCCGCGCGTGACGAGCCGTTTCAGTGTTCCCGCGACGGTCTTGAACTTGAGGGGTAGGGAGTTTTTCGACCAGATGTGGAAAAGCGGATATCCCGAGTAGCGCGGCGTAGGAATCATGAGCATCTTCATGGCCAGGATGCGGCCGAAGACTTCGCGCCTTTTCTGAATGAGCCCTTGGGCGGCGACCACGTCGGCCGAAGTCGACTCTTTCAGGTCGAGGTAGCCGGCCGCCATGGCCCGGTGGAGAATCTCGCGGCCCCGCTCGGAGCGGGCGAGGATGAGCGATCGGCCGGGGCTCTGGCCCTCGCCGGTGTAGTTGTGCCACGCATCACCGCAGGTGATGTCACTTGTTTCGCCGAGGCCGTCGGGGCAGAGGTGGCAGCGGAAAGGTCGGAACTTCTGCAAGTGGTGCCACGATTCCTTGTAGGTCAGTGTTTTCTTGTCCTTGCTGTCGTTAAAGGCCACGTCGAAACGGCCCGGCCAGCCCCTGCCGCGGTAGCGCAGCGCGTTGATGGTGTCCGTCGAGATGTCGAGGCTCTGAAGCAGGTCGAGAGTGCCGTGGGAGGAGGGAGTCCCGGCGCAAAAGAAAGCGAGGACGAGACCGAGGTTTCGGTCGAGGGCGGGACGCTTCCTGCGCAGCAGGGAGACAGCTTCCACGTCGCACGGTTTGCCGATGAACACGCAGGGGCCGTCGGCCTTTTCGATCAGGTCGAGGCTGTCGCACGGCGAGGCGGGCGCATAGCGCGATCCGGCCCTGGAAATGAGATCGTCCCTCGTCGTGCTCTGAACAGTCGAATTGAACCACGGCCTTCGCGGATCGGAACCGACGTGGAGCACGAAGCGCATCTTCTCCTTTTCGAGGCAGTAGAGCGCCAGGGCGCTGAGGCCGCCCCCCGAAGAGGCGTTGAAACGGATTTTTTCGTCCGACGCGGCGCCTTCCCAGATAGCGAGCGACGGGCCGATGAGTGAGGCGTGGTTTTCGTCGATCGGAAGGGGCGTGTCGTTTCGGACGTTGTACCCGGGGCAGATATCGAGACAATCGCAGCGGAGTTCGCACCCGGCGCAGGCCGCCTCCTCGAAGCGAGGCCTGATGCCGACCGTCTTCATGTTGGAGAGCGAGACCTTGTCCTTTTCGCAGTAATAAGAGCACGCTCCGCAACCGATGCAGAGACCCCAGTCGACGACATCTTGAATCGAATTAATCTCGCGTAGCGGCAATCGTGACGTCCTTGTGGTTTAACAGTTCGCCGAAAGTCTCGAGAATCCTCTCCTTGGCAGCGGCCACGGGCTGGCTGATGCGGACGGCAACCTCTTCGCGGGAACCGAAGCAGGAGAGCACCTCTTTGAGCGCGCCGTCCGTATCGAGCGATCGGGCGTCGACGACCATCTCGCCCAGACCGATGGAGTTAAAAACGCCGATGAACTTCTTGCTGTAGGCGACTCCCACCGTTGGGATGCCCTGGGAGAGCGCTGCGATGCAGGAATGCATGCGTGATCCGATAAAGAAGTCGCAGTGGCTGATGACGCCTTTGATGTAGTTCTGGTTGATCTTTTCCTTGAGCAGGTGAACGCGGCCGCGCAGCGATTCGGGCAGGCCGTCGAGGGCTTTCTGCGACGCATCGGGATCGCTGTTGACGTTACCAGGCGCCCCGAAGGTGTGCGGCACGAGCAGAATCCGGCAGTCCGTTTCGCCGAGGAGCTGTTCGAGGAGACGGGTGATGAACTCACGGTAGTTCATCTTGAGCCCAAACATGTTGTCTCGCGAATAGCCGCCGTTGTACATCAGCCCGTTCACGTTGATCCCGACGAGCGGAGTCGTGGAGTCCCGATCGAGAGCGGGTTCGATCTTGTCATCGTCGGGAAGAATCGATTCGAGGGTGAAAGCGACGTCGGGACAGTAGGCGATCTTGCCCGGCGCCGACCGGTTGCCCAGGAGTTCCTCGATCGTTGGGATGCTTTCCTTGTCGCGGGAGACGATCTTGGCCGCCCGCTTGAGAATGAAGCCGGCGATTCTTTTCGCCAGCCACGACTTGAAAGGACCGTATGTCTGCGGGAGCAGAACGAGGTCTTTCTTCAAGATCAAGGTGATGACCGACGGCAAGGTGTAGGTGATCATCTTGGACTTGCCGTAGATGTCGCTGAAGCTGTCCCCGCCGTTGATATCGCCGATGAAGTCGGCGTCGAGCACGGTTCTCACCCAACGGTTCTTGCGTCGGATCAGGTTCCGGAGAGCGGGGATCGGGATGGCCCGGTGGACGCAGGCCACAAAGAGGATCCAGTAGAGGTGTTCCTGGACTTTCGACCGAGGCGAGAGCCTGTAATTGACCACGTCGACAGAGACGGACCGTCCGTCATGGAGGAGTTTCTGGGGCTCCGACGACCGGTTGCCGATGAGGAGCGAAACGCGCGCGTCGGGGCCAAAATGCTGAATCAGCTTGAAGACCGATGCGGCGAGTGCCGAGACACCCATGTTGCCCGTATCGAGCGAGGCTCCATAAATACACACATTGAACGGCTTGTCTTTTGTCTCGGTGACAGGGCTGTTCATGAAGTTTCACCTAGAAGCGCCATCTCTAAAGGTCGACGAATATAACACCATAGGGAGCCGGAGGGCGACAAGGACAATCGCAAAAATAGCTGGAAGGAATCGACAACGATGAGCAATCTGGTTGGCTGTGCCGAGATGGGAACGAAATCCAAAGAGACTGGTGGGCGGTGCGGCGCGTCGGCAGAGCGCGTCTCACGATTGGAAACGGATGCTCCTATGAATCTCGATTGCAGGATCTTGAATCCTCTCGATCATGACGGGTGGAATGACGAGTTCGTCGTCGGCGACGAGGGAACGTTTTTCCACTCCCGGGAATGGGCCGAGGTTCTGGCCGAGACCTATGGTTACAGGCCGACCTACTTCGCCTTCTACGACGGGCGGACGCTGATCGATTTTCTGCCGCTCATGGACGTGAAAAGTCTTCTCACCGGACGGCGGGGCGTGTCGCTGCCCTTTACCGATTATTGCGGGCTTTCCAGGGAGAGTGGCCGCTTTCTTCGAGGTGCGCTCGATCCGCTTCTGGACCACGCGCGAAAATCGGGATGGAAATACGTCGAACTGCGCTGTGGCGATCTCGCCGACGCGCATCCGTCGACCTTCTTTTACCGGCACACTCTCGATCTGACCGGTGGCGAGGAGGCTGTCTGGGCCCGGTTCAAGAGCAACACGCGCAGGAATATCAAGAAGGGACAGCGGCAGGAAGTGGAGGTTGCCTCACTCGATACGCGCGCCGCGATCGATACCTACTACAACCTGCACTGCCTTACCCGGAAGAGGCACGGACTGCCGCCGCAGCCGCACGTCTTCTTCAGGAAGATCTACGAGCACATCATCTCGAAAGGCAAGGGTTTCGTCGTGCTCGCCCATCACGGGGGCAAGCCCGTTGCCGGCGCCGTCTACTTCAGGTTCGGCCGAAAAGCGCTGTACAAGTTTGGCGCCTCGGACATGTCCTGCCAGGCGATCAGGCCGAATAACCTCGTCATGTGGGCGGCCATCCGGCGCCTCGTTGGCGAGGGTTGCGAGGAACTTTGTTTCGGCAGGACCGAACAGGAAAACGAAGGCCTCAGGCAGTTCAAGCGCGCCTGGGGGACTGAAGAGTCGATTCTCAACTATTACAAGTATGACCTGGCGGCGGAGTCATTTGTCACCGAATCGGCGCCGGTCAAGAAGATACATCACAAGATCTTCGGCATGATTCCCGTGCCTGTTCTGAAAATTTTGGGATCTCTCTTGTACAAGCACATGGGGTGAAAAGGGAAGCGGTCCGATAAACCGCTTTGGGATCTATGATAGGATCAGGAATAAGCAGAGAACCGGCCTTGCACAGGGCCTACTACTTCCTCAAGCCAATCCTTCCGAGACGGATTCAGCTCCTTCTCAGAAGGTTGAGGGTCAATCGCATTCTGCCGCAATGCGCCGCGCGCTGGCCGGTCGACGCCGCCGCGGCAAAGATTCCCGAGAACTGGTCAGGGTGGCCGGACAACAAGGATTTTGCGCTTCTCTTGACCCACGACGTGGAGGACAAGAGAGGCCACGACCGGTGCAGGGAGCTCATGGATATCGAGGAAGAGCTCGGCTTCCGGTCCTGCTTCTATCTCGTGCCCGAGCGCTACGAGGTGTCGGCGTCGCTTCGGGCCGAGATGGCGGAACGCGGTTTCGAGGTCGGCGTCCATGGATTGACCCATGACGGAAAACTCTACAATTCGCGGGCGATCTTCGAGAAGCGCGCCGCCAGGATCAACCGGTACCTGAGCGAGTGGGGGGGGAGCGGCTTTCGTTCGCCCTCGATGCAGCGCAATCTCGACTGGATCGGCGATCTGGAGATCGAGTACGATTCGTCCACATTCGACACCGATCCCTTCGAGCCGAACCCCGAGGGCGTGGGAACGATCTATCCCTTCCTCTACCGGGCCAACGGGACGGGAAAAAGCTACATCGAGCTCCCCTACACGATCCCCCAGGATCTCACCCTCTTCGTGGTGATGAAAGAGAGAACGAACGCGGTCTGGAAGCGAAAACTCGAATGGCTCGTGGAACAGAAGGGCGTGGTTCACGTTTTGACCCACCCCGACTACATGGCCCCGCGCGGCGCGACACCGGCTATCGACGAGTACCCGCTCGATCTCTACGCCGACTTCCTCGAGTCCATCAAGGAGCGCTACGCCGACCGTTACTGGGAGGCCTTGCCGAGGGAGATGTCCCGCTACTGGCGTGAGAAGGTGATCGGTGCGCCGGAATCATGATTTCTTGGCGGTGAGCTGATAGGCTTTCGACATGTCCCTTGCCGGATTGCCGAGCATGAAGGCGTTGTCGGGAACGTTCTTGCTGACCACCGCCCCTGGGCCGATGACCACGTTTTCGCCCACCGTGACACCGGAGAAGATGATCGCGCCTGCGCTGACCCAGACGTTCTTCTTGAAAACGGTTCTTTTCTTTTCCGCCTCCTCGTAACCCATCACCGCATGGCGGGGACCGAGAATCGAGACGCGCGGTCCCGAGGAGAAGTACCCCTCGATCTCGAGGGGCCCCATGATCACGTTGTGCAGGCCGAAGAGGCAGACGTTTCCCACGATGATGTCGCCGCTGTTGGCGTTCCACACGTTGAACTCTTCGATGAAGATGTCATACCCCACCTCGGCCCGGTAGGGGTGCTTGCGCGAGAACCGGAAGCGGGGGCCGATATCGACGTACTTGCCGCAGGTGAAGTGCCGCATCCGGTTCATTCGGCGCTTGGTCACGAAGATGGCCCGCTTGATCAGACCCCTGAGAAAGTTGTTGGTGAGCCAGGGGTATCGAATCGGTGTTTCCGGATTGAAGAGTTCAACCATCGCTATTGTTCCAACTCATATGTCACTCGTTCGATCGACCTTCTCATCCTCAACCTGACAATTTAGTAAAGACGCATCTCGTTGACAATGAATCATCTGGCCGATATACAAATTGGTTCAATCGAAAGAGACCGATCGCTCAGATCGAAAGAGACCGATCGCTCAGATCGAAAGAGACCGATCGCTCAGATCGAAAGAGACCGATCGCTCAGATCGGAAGAGACTTAATGATTCTACACGATTATCTCATCAAAGCCGCACACAAGGCTCCGTCGAAGACGGCGGTGATCACCGAGACGGAAAGGGTCGACTACGCGACGCTTCTCTCCCGCGCCGAGCGATTCGCCTCGGCGGCGCGCTCCGTCGGCCTGGAGAAGGGAGACCGCGTCGTTCTCTTTACCGACAACTCGGTCGGCTACGTGGTCTCCTATTTCGGCACGCTTCTGGCGGGCGGTGTCGTGGTGGGGCAGTCGACAGCCAACAAGGAGCGGCACCTCGCCAACATTCTCCGGCACTCGGAAGCGGTCGGCGTGATTACATCGGGCCGAAGCCTGGCGACAGTGAACCGCATCGCGGCTGACTGCCCGTCGTTGCGGTTCGTTTTCCATGACGGCCGGTTTGGAAAGATCGAGCCGCCCGGCGGAATCATTGCGCGCGAATTCGCCGAGATCGACGCTGCCGAAGGGGGCGATCGGCCCGAGGTCGCGGTGAGTGCCGACGACCTGGCACAGATCATCTACACGTCGGGCACGACGGGCAATCCCAAGGGAGTGGCGCTCTCCCACAAGAACCTCTCGGCCAACACGGAGTCGATCGTCGGCTATCTCGGGCTGACCGAGCGCGACCGGATCATGGTCGTCATGCCCTTCTACTATTCATACGGCAACAGCCTCATGCTCACCCACGTCGCCTGCGCGGGGAGCGTGGTGATCGACAACCGCTTCGCCTATCCCCAGAAGATCATCGAGCGCATGGCCGAGGAAGAGGTCACCGGTTTCGCCGGGGTCCCGTCGTCCTTCGCGATCCTTCTTCACAAGGCCGGTCTCGCCGGAAAGAACCTCTCCACTCTGCGCTACGTGACCCAGGCGGGCGGCGCCATGTCGCCGGCTCTCACCAAGGAGCTCTCCGAGTCCCTTTCAGGTGTGGAGATCTTCATCATGTACGGGCAGACCGAGGCGTCGGCGCGGCTTTCGTGGCTCGATCCCGGGCGTCTTTTCGACAAGCTGGGATCGATCGGGAAAGCGATACCCGGCGTCACCCTTACCGTGCAGAATCAAGAGGGCGACCCGGTGCAGCCAGGCGAGACGGGCGAGATCGTGGCCCGCGGGGACAACATCATGGTGGGCTACTGGAGAAACGAGGAGGCCACAGACGCCGTTCTCAAGGAGGACGGACTCCATACGGGAGACCTGGCCACTGTCGACGAGGACGGTTTCATCTACATCGTTTCGCGACAGTCGGACATGATCAAATCGGGCGCCCACAGGATCAGCCCCAAGGAGATCGAAGAGGTCATCATGGAGAGCGACGGCGTCCACGAGGTCGCCGTGGTCGGAGAGGACGACGCGCTCATGGGCGAGAACATCGTCGCCCTCGTTGTTGCCAAACCCGGCGAGGAGGTGACGTCGATCGACCTCATGCGGCTCTGCGGCAGGCACCTGCCGCTCTACAAGCTGCCCAAGAGGATCGAGTTTCGCGATGCGCTTCCGAAAACAACGTCCGGCAAAATCAGGAAGAATCTGCTCAGAAACGAGCTGGCAAAAACGGAATAGGAGACGAGGTGTCACATGGAATTTACACGCGATTCGATCAAGCTTGACTGCGAGAAGGAAACGGAACGGCTTGTGTCCTTCATGAGGGAGCAGGTGCGCGCCTTCAGGCGCGGCGGTGCGGTCGTGGGGATCTCGGGCGGCATTGACTCGAGCGTCGTGCTCGCACTGGCGGTGCGGGCATTCGGGGCGGACAAGGTCATCGGTATCTCCATGCCCGAAAAGGAGTCCTCATCCGATTCGTCCCCCCTCGCGGCCGATCTCGCCGCCAGGTTCGGCGTGACCTATCTCGTCGAGGACGTCACAGCCATGCTCGAAGGGGCGGGCACATACCGCCGGAGGGATGAGGCGATCAGCGGCCTGATTCCCGAGTACAGTTCCGGCTGGAAGTGCAAGATCGTCCTTCCCCAGGACCTGCTCGAGAAGGGCGGCCTCAATGTTTTCTCCGTGGTCGTCGACTCTCCCGATGGGAAAACCATCTCGAAGCGGCTGCCCTTGAAGAACTACCTGCAAATCGTGGCGTCGTCCAATTTCAAGCAGCGCTGCAGGATGATGACGCTCTACTACATCGCCGAGAAGCACAACTACGTGGTGATGGGTACGGGCAACAAGAACGAGCACGACATGGGCTTTTTCGTCAAGTACGGCGACGGCGGAGCCGACATCAAGCCGATCGCCCACCTCTTCAAGACGCAGGTCTTCCAGCTCGGCGCCCACCTCGGCGTTCCCGAGGAGATTTTGACGCGCACCCCGACGACAGACACCTACTCGTCCGAGGTCTCCCAGGAAGAGTTCTACTACCGCGTCGACTTCGAGACTCTCGATCTGGTCTGGCACGCGCTCGATCACGAGATCCCCATGGACCAGGTCTGCGAGGTCATGGGAATGCAAAGAGAGCAGGTCGAGCACGTTCAGCAGGATATCCTCCAGAAGAAGAGGGCTACCGAGTATCTCAGAGCCAATCCCGTGGAACTCTGATCTCGGAAGGGAGAATCACCATGGCCCGGATCGTCACCGTTGCCGTCGCCGGAGCGGGCGGCCACTGGGGGAGCAAGATCCTATCCAATCTTCTCCGCCTCAACAACCTGCGCGTGGTTGCGCTCCTCGCGCACCGCACCCCGCCCGAAGAGCTCCAAAAGCTTGCCCCCGGCAAAGGGGTGATGGTCACGCGTGATCTCGATCGGATCGTGAGCCGCTCCGATATCGACGCGGTCGTGGTGGCCACTCCGACGAGCACCCACCATCGCGTGGCGCTCAAAGCGATCGAGGCGCGCAAGCACGTCTTCCTCGAAAAGCCTCCCGCGGCGAGCTCTAAAGAGGCCCGATCCCTCGCAACCGCGGCGGCTCGGAGCGGATCGATCGTGGTTGTCGACCACATCTATCTCTTTTCCAAGCATTTTAATGGAATGGAGAAATTGATCAGGAACGGCGCGATCGGCCGCCCCCTGCATTTTGTCTCGCGGCGTGCCAATTTCGGCATCTTCCGGAAAGACTCCGACTCGATTTCCGATTTGGCCTACCACGATATATATGTCATGCGCCGTCTCTTCAGCGCGGACCGTCCGATGAGCGTGGCGGCGACCGCGACGTGCGCGTTCAGGCGTGGGTTCGCCGAAACCGCATCCTTCTCGGTCCGGTTTGCGAGCGGACTGACCGCCGAGACGTCTGTTTCCTGGTTTTCGCCGACCAAGGACAGGAGAATCGTCGTGGCCGGAACCAAGGGGATCGTCGAGTTCAGGAATGACAACAAGCTCCTTCTCCACAAGAAAGGAGTCGAGTGGACTGGAAGAGCTTATTCCAGCTCGGATCGGGGTGAACGGACGATCGACGTGGACAAGGACAACGATCCGCTCCGCGATGTGTTGCGCCACTTCATTCATTGCGTGAGGCGGAATCGAGACTCAACGCTCTGCAACCTTTCCGAAGGCGTCGAAACCGTGCGCTGGCAGGAAACGATCAGGAAAAGCGTGTGCGCAGGACGGCGTGTCAGATTTTCCACCCCGTCCTAAAAGCCTGTAAATAAAAAAGTTTTGATGATTGAAAAGAGGCCGCTCCGAGAGCGGCCTTTTTTTTTTATTCAAGTATCCATCAAAGAAAAGACGTTTTTTTTGATGATCGCAACTGACTTCTATATATAAGATTATGACTAAATAGTGGCATGGAAAAAAAGTTCAGATAATGCACGGCACTAACCTCAAACCCCGTCTTTCATTAGGGCTGTCCCCCCCGGAACCCCTGTAAAACCAGCGGATTCGCTTAAAGACCGAGGCACTGATTCTCCGAATACATATTGACTGAAATTAATTGAAAGAGAGTTGATGGGTCTTGACGCGGACCTGGGAATCTCGAAAGCGCGCAGGCGCTGAGATGAGTAGGGGAGCAAGGTGTGAAACCTTGTAAGTGGATGAGGGATTCTTCTCTGACGAATCGAGTGCTCACGCGGGCACTGATTTTTATCTCGATCCTTTCGCTCACCTTGGTGAGTACCGCCTGTAACCGGGGCGGGCTCGATCTCGACTCGTCTCCGGCGGAGATGTCGGGAATGAGCCCCCAGCACGGGAAGACCGGCGGGGGAGACAGTTGCTCGATCACGGTCGAGTCCTTCGAATTGACCGGTGATATGACCATCAAATTCGGAGGCGCTCAGGCCAGCGACGTCGTCATTGTCGATGCGGTCACACTCAGCTGTACCGTGCCGTCCCACGCGGCCGGTACGGTCGACGTGACCGTGTTCAACGGCAATGGCGAGTATGTGATTCTTCAGGATGCTTACACTTTCCACAATCCTCCTCAGGCTCAAGAGCTCGATCCTGCCAGAGGACCCTTCGAGGGTGGAACGGCAGTGATCGTCGCGGGCTCTGATTTTACAGGTGTGAGCAATCTGTCGATCACTTTCGGCGGCCTGGAAGCCACTGATGTGGAGATCGTCGACGAGAGCACGGTCGCCTGTACGGTCCCGGCCGGTGTCGAAGGACCTGTGGACGTGGCGGTGATGAACGAGTTCGGTTCGAACAGTCTTTCCGAGGGTTACACCTACTACGTCCCGGCAGAGATGAACACGATCGTTCCCGACGAGGCGAACGTGGCCGGAGGAGATCCGTGCAGCATTTCGGGATTCAATTTTCCCGCTACCGGCGGAGAGGTTGGGCCGACAACGGTCACCTTCGGAGACGTTCCGGCGACCGACGTCGTTGTTGTCGATGGCGAGACGATTACGTGCACCATTCCGGCCCACACGGCGGGTGTGGTCAATGTCAGCCTCGACTGCGACAACGGCCGGTTCACGCTGCCGGCGGCCTTCACCTACCACAACATCGTGGGAGCGGCTCCCGCGAACGGCCCCATGGCGGGCGGTACGGCCGTGATCATCACTGGAAGCGACTTCACGACGACGGAAGACACGATCGTGACCTTCGGCGGTGTCGATGCACTCAATATCGTCGTCGTCGACTCGACTACGATCGCCTGCGAAACACCCCCGGCCGATGAACCTGGCGCCGTCGATCTCTATGTGGCCAACGCCCTCGGATACGACACTTTCGACGACGGATTCACGTACGACGATCCGCCCGCCGCGGAGGGCCTGAATCCGGCGATCGGTCCGATCACGGGTGGCACGGCGGTGACTATTACTGGAAGCGATTTCACCGACTCTGCCGACACGGCAGTGACCTTCGGAGGAACCGGCGCGCGCGACGTGGTCGTTGTCGATTCGACGACGATCACCTGCGAGACGCCGGCCCATTCCGGCGGGATCGTCGACGTGACAGTGAGCAACAGCAATGGCGAGTGCACCTTGCCCGCGGCGTTCGTCTACCAGGATCCGCCCGATCTGATCACACTCTCACCCGACAACTGCCTTTTTTCGGGCGGGATCACGGTGACCCTCTCGGGACAAAATTTCAGCGACGCTGGAACAACGTCGGCGACTTTCGGCGGCGAGCCCGCAACCGATGTTTCTGTACTGTCGTCGACGCAGATCACCTGCACCGTACCGGCGCACAGTCCTGCCGTGGTCGACGTGGTGGTGGCCAACGATTTCGGATCGGATACCTTGGCCGGTGGATTCACTTACAATGCCGCGCCCGAGCCGCCGTCGATCTCGACTGTGACACCCGGCTACGGCAGTGTCGATGGCGGGACATCGATCACCATTTCGGGCAGCGACTTCACCACGACCGAGGATACGTCTGTCACGATCGGCGGCGGCGCCGGTCTGAACGTGATCGTCGTAAATGGATCGACGATCACCTGCACCACGTCCGCACACTCGGCCGGAAGCGTTGATGTGACCGTTGCGAACAGCAACGGGTCCGACACGCTTCCCCAGTGCTTCGTCTACCACAACGCGCCCAACGTGCAGTCCATTCTGCCCGACAACGGTCCCGAGGGCGGAGGCACATCGGTCACCCTGAGCGGAAGCGACTTTTCCAGCCAGGGACCGACGGGTGTCACCTTCGGAGGCGTCGCGGCCGCGAACGTGGTGGTCGTCTCTTCCACGTCGATCACCTGCACCGCCCCGGAGCACGCGGCCGGCGTGGTCGATGTGACGGTGGCCAATGATTTCGGTTCCGACACGCTGCCCGGCGCTTATCGCTTCAATGCCGCACCCGCGATTTCCAGCGTCGAGCCCGGCCACGGCGGCATTGCGGGCGGATCGAGCGTGACCGTCACCGGGAGCGATTTCACCGACACGGCGGACACGACAGTGACCTTCGGCGGGATCGACGCGCCCAACGTGATCGTTGTCGACTCGTCGACCATCACTTGCCTGACGCCCGGCCACTCCGCGGGCAGCGTCGACGTGGTCGTGGTCAACCGCAACGGTTCGGGCACCCTGCCGGGCGGATTCGTCTATCACGCCCCGCCCGATATCGTTGCCGTGAATCCCGGCCATGGCCCGGAGGCCGGCGGCACGAGCGTGACGATCACAGGAAACGATTTCTCCGACATCGGCACGACGAGCGTGACCTTCGGCAATGGGGCCGCCGCCAACGTGGTGGTCGTCGATGCCACGACGATCACCTGCACCGCGCCCGCTCACACGGCCGGAACAGTCGATGTGGCTGTCTCCAATGATTTCGGATCGGACAGTCTGCAGGCAGGATTCGTCTATCACGCTTCACCTGCGCTCGATTCGATCGTGCCCGACGAGGGGCCGGAAACGGGCGGCACGGCGGTGATCATCACGGGAAGCGAATTTGCAGATGGTGGAACGACGAGCGTCACCTTCGGCGGCGCGGCCGCCACCGACGTGGTTGTCGTCGGCCCCACAACGATCACCTGCATCACGCCGTTGCACGCGGCCGGCGCGGTCGACATGTTCGTGAGCAATGATTTCGGATCGGACACCCTGTCCGATGGATTCACCTATATCGCACCTCCCGAGATCGCCGGCATCACACCCGATCTGGGTGGGATCGACGGCGGCACGGCAGTGACCATCTCGGGGAGCGGTTTCACGAACACGGCAGACACGACAGTGACTTTCGGCGGCTCGTCCGCCGTCAACATGGCGGTCGTCGATGATGAGACCATTACCTGTGAAACTCCTGTCCACGCTACCGGCGCGGTCGACGTGGTCATGTCCAACAGCAATGGTTCGGACAGGTCGCCCAATGGTTTCGTCTACTACGACACGCCCGCCCTGAGCAACGTCAACCCTGAAAACGGCCCTGAGGCGGGCGGCAACACGGTCGCGCTCAGTGGATCGGGATTCAGCACCGTCGGTCTGACCACGGTAACCTTTGGCGGGGTGGCGGCGACGAACGTGTCTGTAGAGTCTGAGACCGCGATTTCCTGCACCGCGCCCGCTCACAGCGCGGGCGGCGTCGATGTGGCCGTGACAAATGCCTTCGGATCGGACACGCTCGAAGGGGCATACACCTATATTGCCGCGCCCGAGATCAGTGAAGTTTCTCCCTCCGAGGGATACGCCACGGGCGGCACAGCGGTGACCATTTCGGGGTCCGGATTCACCACCACCGAGGACACGACCGTGACCTTCGACGGAACGAACGCACTCGACGTGGCGGTCGTCGATTCAACAACGATCACCTGCACCACCCCGGCCCACGCATCCGGCAGTGTCGATGTGGCGTGTTCGAACAGCAACGGTGCCGATACCCTGGCCGGCGGCTTCACCTACACCGTGGAGCCCGAAATCAATGGATTGACCCACACTAGGAGTTCGAATCAGATCACACTCGAGTGGCAGCTCACCGCCCCGGGCGACGAGATCGTCATCTACCGCGGCTCGGAAGCGGTCGATATCATCAGCGGCGATGCCGAGTTCTACACCTACCAGGAGGATAACTTCGGGTATTTCCGCTTTTCCGTGGGGCTCTTCGTCGACGGGACGCACGTCGACTTGGACGACGTGCTCGTCGATCAGGGATGTGTGCTCTGGGATATTCCCCTGGGATCTGTCTCGGGATTCTACGTATATGTTGCGGAAGCCGTGGGAGATCCTTACGAGGTCCTGCCTTACGATAATCCTTTCGACTACAGTTACGATGCAGGTTACTGCTCCCGTATCTCCATCAAAACACTTTATGACGAATTGCTCATCGAGGACGGCCAGAGTTACTACCTCGCGGCCGCCAGCTACAGGATCGCCAGTCCGGAATACATCGTGTCCGAACTCACGATCCCTCTGACTTTCTCCTTTGATGTGGTTCTTGGGATGCCGTAAGATTTTCCAACCACTTCAGACCGTCGACAAACCCTTCGCTGATGCGAAGGGTTTTTTTATTCGGCGCCTCAACCCTTGCTCCTCGAGCGTCCTTACTCGTTGAAGCGAAGAGGGATAGTTTTTGGGCAGGGGATGTTTCAAGATCGATTGATCCGTCCCCGTCTGTTTGGTCCTCGGTGAGCGCTTTCTTATCCGGCTGCGAGATCCCGATTTGTGGGCGTACGCGTCGGTTCGGCGTGACAGAGAAAATATTGCCTTGCCAATTGTGACCAATACAGAAATAATTCTGTGATTGTTATTACCTTCCTTACGGGGATGGATATATACAAATAACAATGTCGAAAAAACACCTATGACAACATGAACTGACTTATCAGTTCCGCTTCATACACCGCCTCTAAGGACGAATAGATAGTTTTTAAAACATATATCAGACGGCTCTCCGACCATCTTGTGAGTGCCGTTTGTATATAAGAAACTGCATATATGGCGGGCGTGTTGGCTCCAGAGCTTTGTCACTCTCTTTATAATTGAAAACCTAAATGCGAGGTATACGTATATTCCATACGGCGGGGATACTGCAGACTTACGCAGCTTTCTTGACCCTTCTTCTCCTTTTCTCGTCCTGTGGAGGTGGCTCCGGCAGCGGAAGAAAAGGCGTTGAAAACGACGCCCCGGGCGCAGACACCGCACCCCCCTCGGTCGGTAAGTTGTTTCCCAGCAGCGGTCCGGTCACGGGCGGCGAACATGTGATCGTCAAGGGGAGTGACTTTGCCCCCGAAGAGACCACGCAGGTGATCTTTGACGAGCAGGAAGCCCTTGACGTCAACGTGATTGATTCAGAGACAATCCTTTGTGTGACGCCACCCCATGCCAAAGGTGTGGTGAGTCTGACTGTTATCAATAGATTCGGATCGGACACGCTTCCCGGGGCATTCACCTACACGGTCACGCCGTCGATCCTCTGGCTCGACTGCCAGAAAGATCGCAACAGGCTCAAATTCATGTGGAAGCTATCGGATCCGGGCGACTCGATCATTTTCTTCCGTGGAGACCGGGCGATGAATGCCATGGAAGGAGATGTGGAGACCTTTGTCTACGAAGAAGACCGCCTCGGCTTTTTCCGTTATACAGTAGCGCTTTACAAGGAAGGCTATCGCGTCGATCAACGCGACGTGCTCATCGATCTCGGCCGCGTGAAGTGGGATCCGCCGGCGAACAGCCTATTTTCGGGCTTTTACGTTTATGTGGCCGAGGCTGTTCACAACGAGCCCTATTTGTTGCTCCCCTACAACAATCCCAGCGATTACGACGTTGATTGCGGCTCATCGACGGAAATCTCTTTCCGAACGCTCTATCAGAACACTCTGATCAGTGGCCGACGCAAGTACTACGTCGCGATTTCAACCTATTATGGATTCTATCCGGGTATCCAGATCTCGAATCTCTCTCCACCGATCGAATTTTACTGCTTTGTCGAGCTCGGAATACCTTAACAGGCTATTTGCGTCCACCCGAGTGTCAGGCGAGCGCGCGGCCGAGATCGAAGGCCTTGAGGTTGATCTCGATCGTTTTCGGCTTCACCGAGGCGCGGATCGTCTCCTGCCATTTCTCCACCGGCTGGCCGATCAAGCCTGCCAGGACACCGAGAAGGACGACGTTTACCGCCCGCGGACTGCCCGCATCGCGCGCCAGCTTCTCGGCCTCGACGAAGATCGCCCTCTCGCACCGTCCCTCGATCTCCTTTTCGATCCCGTCGGGGTAGTTATCGAGGCCCGAGGGGAGGAGCTCGAGCTTGTTGACGATCGCCGTCCCGCCAGGCTTGAGATAGTGGAGCCACCGGAGCGCTTCCATCTTCTCGAAGGCGAGGAGGAAGTCGGCGCATCGCTCCTCGATCACGGGTGAGAATATCTCCTTGCCGTAGCGCACGTGGCTCACCACGGAGCCGCCGCGCTGGGCCATGCCGTGGACCTCGCTTTTCTTCACAGCGAGCCCCTCGTTGAGAGCGAGCGCCGAAAGGATCTTGCTCGACAGCAGAATACCCTGGCCGCCAACGCCGCAGATGAAAACATTCGTGATCGTATCAGACATCGCTATCACCTCTTCAAGGGATCACTTTTCCAACGGTTTGATCGCATCCTTGGGACAGACCTGGGCGCACACGTTGCACACCTCGCCGGCGCAGAGCGCCGCGCTCAGGTGGGATTTGTCCCCCGCGTCGTTTTTCGACAGGGCCGGGCATCCGGTCTTGCGGCACATGCCGCAGTCGATGCAGAGCTCCTCGTCGACGAACCGCGGCGACCGGCCCGCCTCGGGATTGCGCAAAATACAGAGACCCTCGATCACGATGAGCGAGGGCTCGTCCATGGCGGTCTCGGCCTTGATCGTCTCGTGAACCTTCTTCACGTCGTAGGCGTCGACGCGCGCGAAGCGTGTGATTCCCACCGCCTTGGCCAGCAATTCAAAGTCGATCTTGTACGTCGACTCGCCGCCGAGCGTCTTGCCGCTGCCCGGGTGCTCCTGGTGGCCGGTCATGGCCGTGATCGAGTTGTCGAGAATGATGGCTGTGAAGGTCGCCTTGTTGTAGACCATGTTGACGAGCCCGGTGAGTCCCGTGTGCATGAAGGTAGAGTCGCCGATCACGGCCACGATCTTGCGCGCCGCCTCGGGACCGAGCGCCTTCTCCATGCCGTGGGCGGTGGTGATGCTCGCCCCCATGCAGACGCAGGCGTCCATGGCGTTGAGAGGCGGGAGCGCGCCGAGGGTGTAGCACCCGATATCGCCCATGGCGCGGAGCCGGAGCTTGCGGATCGACGCGAAGGCCGCCCGGTGGGGGCAGCCGGGGCAGAGAACCGGCGGCCGTCCCGGAACCTCGGCCGGACTGATTTCGGCTCTCTCGGCCGTGAAACTTTCGCGCACAAGCCTCTGGTTGAGCTCGCCGCAGAGAGAGATCTTTTCCTTGCCGATCACTTTCACACCCGCGAGGCGCGCCGCTTCCTCGATGAAGGGCTCGCCTTCCTCGATCACGTAAACCGTGTCGACCTTGGCTGCAAAAGCCTTGACCTTCTCCGCGGGGAAGGGGAAGCAGATCCCGAGCTTGAGAAAACTCGCTTCCGGGAACGCCTCGCGCGCGTACTGGTAGGAGATGCCCGAAGAGATCACGCCGATCGACTTCTCCCCGTCGATCTCACGGTTGAGGTCGGTCGTCTCGGCGAACTTCTTCAGCTCGAGCAGACGCTCCTCGACGAGGACGTGTCGCAGCCGTGCATTGGCCGGCACGAGCACGCGCCGGCTGAATTCCTTCTCGTAGGTGGACTCCCTGGGTGGGGTGCGCTCACCTTCCTCGACCGGTGTGAGCGCGTGGCAGACGCGCGTGCTCATCCTGAAGAGGACCGGTGTGTCGAACCGCTCCGAGATCTCAAAGGCGCGGACAAGGAAATCCTTGGCTTCCTGCGAGTCGGACGGTTCGATCACGGGGATCTTGGCGAACTTTCCGTAGTGGCGGTTGTCCTGCTCGTTCTGCGAGGAGTGCATTCCGGGATCGTCGGCCGACACGATGACCAGCCCGCCCGACGCACCGATGTAGGCAGCGCTGAAGAGGGGGTCGGCTGCCACGTTCACACCGACATGCTTCATCGCCGCCATGGCGCGCTTGCCCGTGAACGAGGCGCCGATCGCCACCTCGAGGGCGGCTTTCTCATTGGGCGACCACTCGGAGTAGATCTCCTTGTACCTGGCCACGTTTTCGAGAATCTCCGTGCTCGGGGTGCCGGGATAGGCGGCCGCAACAGCGACACCCGCCTCGAAAGCCCCCCTGGCCACGGCCTCGTTGCCTGATAAGAGTTCGACCATTCCTTTTCTCCGTATAGTCGTAAAGACACGCGGCGCTCGGCTGCGCGATATCAACAGACTGTCAGGTCACGCTCGAAAAGATCCGGATGACCTCTCCCGGCTCCTCGAGCTCGTGAAGCTGGTCAATAACGCTCGTATCGAGGAGGAGCTCACCGAGCTGCCGGTAGATTTTGAGGTAGTTCTTGTCGTCATAGGGCGGCCCCACGATGGGGATGAAGATTTGCACATCCACATTGTCCGGGGCGCCGAAGGGGAGTCCCGGCTCGGCGCGCAGAAATCCCAGAACAGTACTCTTCGCCTGCAAGGTGCGCACGTGGGGGATCGCGATGCCCCGGCCGATCGCCGTGGCAGCCTTCTTCTCGCGGTTGAGCAGATCGTTGAAGAGCTTGTTGCGATTGCCGATCTTGCCGGAGCGCTCCAGCAGATCGGCGATACGACCGATGACCTCTTCACGATAGTGGCCGATCACCCGCTTCTCCGAATAATTCTCTTCCAGCTCGGCATCCCGTTCGATTTCGAGATGGAGGTCGATGAGGTCTTCGTTGAGAAATCGGGTCAGCCTCATTGTGTTTTCTCTCTGATGCTCCGGCCCCATTCTTTTGCCGGGCGGGAAAAACCCAGATTGCGTTCCACGAAATCGGAGCGGACCGCCATGACCTGGGTGTATCTGATCGAGTAATGGAGCCGGCCGGCCTCGTTCATGCGTGCCGAAAGCGCTCGGTCCTCGTCGAGGAATCGTTGGCTCCGGTCGGCCCATTGCTCGGCCGAGAGATTCTCGACCTCGTCGATCAAGCCTGCATAGGTCTCGCGTGCGCCGAAATCGGCCGACGCGCGCGCGTTCACGTACCAGTGGAAGCACTGCTGGAGCTTTTCGATGCGGAGAGCCAACTCGGGCTCGAAACGCAGGCAGGTCCCCTCGTAGAAGGTTTCCGTCTCGTCGATCTTGCGTCGATCGATCAGTTTCTTGCGGACGCAGAGATCGTAAATCGTCGTGCCCGGAAAGGGGTAAAAGACCGACCAGCGGAACCGCCCCGGTTCGATCTCGGCCACGAGGTCGATGGTGGCGTCCATGTCGTCCCAGGTCTCGAAGGGAAGACCGAGCATGAGAAACGCCGAGGTGTGCAGGCCGGCCTCATGGGCGATCGCAAAAGCGCGCACGATCTGATCGTTGGTCATGCGCCGGTTGAGCACGTCGCGCCTGATCCGCTCCGAACCTGATTCGAGGCCGAACTTGACGATGAGACAGCCCGCGTCCATGAGCGCGGCCGCCATGGGCTGGGTGAAGCTCTGTACATGGGCGTTCACCACGAATGGCACATCGAGACCGAGCGCCTTGTACTCCTCGCAGAAGTCGAGGACCTCCTTCTCACCGAGCGTGAAGAGATCGTCGTCGAAGATGAACGTCTCGATCCCGGGGTGCCGCTCCTTGAGCGTCCGGGCCTCGGTAAGGATCCGCTCGAGCGGATAGCGCCGCAGGTAGGACGATGCCTTGGCGCCGGCCTCGTCCTTGTAGCGCTCCATGATCTTGTGGTTGAAGCAGTACGAACACGCAAAGGGGCATCCGCGCGACGAAAGCAGCGACATCCACCCGTTCATCTTGGAGAGCATGTGGTCGAGATCGAAGATCTCGAAGTCCTTGGGCGGCAGCTCGTCGAGGTCGGGGAATGGGCCGACCGGGTTGCGCACGTAGTCGCCGTCCCGCAAAGCCCAGATGTTGGGGATGGCGGTCACGTCCCCCTCTTCCTTGATCGCTTTGAGGAGGCGCGGCAGGGCGACGTCGCACTCGCCGATCCCGATGTAGTCGAAGATTTTCTCGCGCGCCACATCGTCGGGCACCATGGCGCAGTGCACACCGCCGATGGCGAGGGGAAAGGCGAAGCGCTCCTTGATCGCCCGCGCGATCTCGACGGCGTACTTGTACTGCTGCGTCATGACCGAAAAGCAGATCAGATCGGGATCGAAGGCGCTCACTTCATCAAGGATCGAATTCTTGTCGGGCAGGTTGTAGAGGGAGTCGCTGAGGTTGAGAAGTTTCGTGTCGGCGCCCGCGGCGCGCAACGCGCCCGAGAGAGCGGCCACGCCATGGTTGAAGCCCTCCTGGGTGTTGATGTTGGGGTAGACGAACAGCACGCGCGACATCGCTTTCAACCGAATTTTACTCCTCTGAGATTCTCTGCGATTCAAAAGGCGTGATTTTACAGAAAGTGCCGATATCTCACCAGCACGTATTAACAGATATTGGTTAAATTATTGTCATGAAACGACAAATGGAGGTAAACCTTTCGAGCTGAGTGAAGCCCCAAAAGGGTATAGTCTGTCATCGCGCCGCTGAAGCTGACAAGCAACCGCTTGGCGGTTGCTTGCAGCTTATCGGCGGGTTTTCGTGGACCCACGTTTGCGGATGGGGGCGGCCCGTGTTAAGAATCCATTGTCAGATTCACTTGGCCAAATACTGACAGAGGGAATAAAATCGATGGGCCTGAATGTCCCCGCTCTGGAGATTCTTTGATGCCGATTTTGAACACGATCATTCGATCCGGGCCGATCGCGCACCGGATCATGGCTGTCGTCATTCTCTGCCTGTTCCTCGCTGCCAACGCTCCGGCTCACTCCGGCAGCGGACCTGGAATCGAGTGCTACACCTGTCGCGACACGGGCCTCGTGCCCTGTGAAGATCATGGGGCTTCCCAGAAATGGTGCAAGGCCCACTCCTTCTTCTGCAGCGAGTGCAGGGAAACACTCTCCTGCTGCCGCGGCCGCGGGATGACCCCCTGCCGGTGCGTGGACCATGACTGGGAGAACCTGATCGAGGAGCCCGGTTACGAGCTCTTTCAGGGCTCGATCGACGCCCAGGCCGGCCTTGTCGACTACATGCGGATCGAACCGATCTTCGCCGTGACCGAGCACTTCGTCATCGTATCGACCCTCGACGAGCTCAAGCTCACCCCCGGTGAGGTGGCCGAGCGGTCGCACGAGTTCAACGAGCTGAAAAGGGCCTTTCCCTGGCTCTTTCGGAACTGCCAGACCCTGTCGCCCCATGCCATGATCCACCTCTACGCGCTCAGGCTCGATCGCATCTACAAGAAGTACGCTGAAGCCTTCGGCATGTCGCCCGACGAGGACCGCGCCGTGCCCTACTCGAGCAACCACGTGGTGGTCTACCTCGTGAGCGAGAACAAGCAGCAGGCTGCCTGGCAGGCGCGCCACAACGGCGCCGCCCTCGTTTCGGGCGCGGGGGGCACCTACTGCATCTCGAACAAGGGGGGCGCCAAGGGCGGCCGCCACATGAAGGCCTCGGGCGTCAACCTCAGCGGCGACACGAACTTTCACGACGGCGTGATCCACCTCACGTCGCGCTGCCTCCTCGAGCGGTTCTTCTGCCGCAAGGGGGGGAAGTTTCCGCCCGGCTGGCTCAAGGTCGGCTTTTCCCACTGGATGGAATGGGAGATCCTCGAGCAGTGCAGCTACTACCTGACGAACATCGAGGTCAAGGGCCTCGCCGAGGAGTGGATCAGCCAGGGCTGGGGCAAGCGCGCCCGGTCCCTCGCGCGGCGCGCGTCGGGAGACGTGATCTCCTTCGCGCTCCTCTCCAAGCGGGATTTCGCCGACCTCGGGTACAGGGAGCACGTCCTCTCGTGGAGCTACCTCGATTTCATCCTGAAATCGGAGGACGGTCCGAACCGGTTCCGCGAGTACTGCAACAGCATGCGCGCGCGCGTGACGCCGCGCGATGCGCTCCTCGATGCCTTCGACTGGTCCGAGCTCACCCTCGAGAACCGGTGGCGCCGGAAGCTGCTCATGGCGCCCGACGAATACGAGGGGATGACCCGTTCCGAGCGGTTCGTGACCGAGTTTGACCGATCCCTGGGCCATCCCGACCTGGAAACGCGCGCCTCGGCCGCCTACTTTCTCAAGTTCTGCGACGACCTGCCCGCCGCTGAGCGGGTCATCAAGGCGTTCCAGGAAGGCGATCTTCTCGTGCGCGCCTCGGCGCTCGAGGCTCTCAAAACCTTTGCCAACGCGGCGGCGGTGCGCTTTGTGGTGGAGAACGGGTTGACCCACGCCTCGGCCGCGGTGCGGCGCAACACGGCCGTGGCCATGGGCCAGTTTCCGGGCCTCATGGAACTGACCACGCCCCTGCTCGTCAAGCTGCTCGGCGATCAGAAGGCGCCGGTGCGCGCCGGTGCGGTGCGCGCTCTCGGCGAGCTCCATCCCGACGAAGCCTACCTGCCCATGTCGGCGCTCGCCGGCGACAAGGATCCCGAGGTGCGCGTCGAGCTCGCCCTGGCGCTCTGGCACTACTCGCGCGACGAGGCTCTGACCGATACCTTCACGCTCCTCCGCGACAAGGTCTGGGCCGTGCGCCTCGCCGCGGTGCGCGCCCTGCACAACGTGCGCGACAAGCGAGTGATTCCGACCCTCATCGATCAGCTCGGCCGCGAGGGGGGGCGCCTGCGCGAGGATATCCGCGATCTGCTCGTCAAGCTCACCGGCCAGGACTTCAACATCGATTCCGAGCGCTGGCAGTGGTGGTGGAACAACTATGGCGGCGATAAGTTCCAGTTCGGCGGCGCCCCGTCCAAGTCGCAGCAGCACAAGATGCGCTACGCGATCCAGTACCACGACGTCGAGACCTGCTCGAAGAAGTTCATCTTTCTCCTCGACACATCGAGCAGCATGAACGAGATCATCAGGGTGGAAAAACTGGGCGGGAAAACCTACGGCAAGGGCGATCTGTCCAAGAGGAAGATCTACGCCGCCCAGGCCGAGCTCGTTCGGCTCCTGCGTACCTTCGACAAGAACATCTTCTTCAACATCATCACCTTCCACGACGAGATCGGCCTATGGCGCAAGAACGTGGCGAGCGCCAAGAAGGACACGCGCAAGAGCGCCGAGAAGTTCGTCTGGGCCATCGATCCGCCCAAGAAGGCGTCGACCAACATCTACGACGCTCTCATCGCCGCCTTCGACATGGTCGATGCGGGATTTGCCAAGCGCAAGTACGAGTCAGTGGTCGACACGATGTTTTTCCTCTCCGACGGAAATCCCACGGCCGGGCCGGTGACCGATGTCGACATGATCCTCCGCACGGTGAAGGAGCGGAACCGGATTCACGGGATCAAGATTCACACCTTCAATCTGGGCGGGCCCAGCACCGAAACCTACTTCCTCCGGAAGCTGGCCGAGTCCACGGGGGGGGCTTATCAGGAGATTCGGGTTCGGTAGATGGATGAGGTTGGTCTGGGGGGGGGGGGCATGGATTTAGGGTGCCCGTCGGGCCGAAAGCTCGTTCGGGACGTGCGGGCCGGGGCGG
>CAYXGI010000002.1:110779-190422 GCA_964464495.1 uncultured Phycisphaerales bacterium | reverse complement strand
CGCCGCCGCTCGTCCAGCAGAGGAGGTTGTCAGTATAGCCACCGTCCCACTTGTACTCCGTGGGAGGCATGATGACGTCGATGGCCACCATGTCGTAGTCCCAGATCATGGGCAGGTTGAGCTGGCCGTTGACGGACATCTCGAGAGCGCCATAGACCTCGTAGGAGCCGACGGGCAGAGGCTGGTCGAGACAGGTTTCGGCGAAGTCCATGAGACCTCCGCCATAGAAGAAGTTGCACACACCGGGCAGCCAGATCGCGGCCGGGTACTCACCATAGGTGAAGATACCACCGGTGGTCTTGTCGAGGCCGAGGACCCAGACTTCAGCCGGGAAACCGGCAAAGTCGCGCGCCGCGATATCGAGGGTCACGGTGCAGTTGTTGCCGTCGAAAACTTCGACGCCACCATCTTCACCATTGCACATCACATCGATCGTGGGATTGGCGGCACCAGAGGTGTTGTAGTAGAAGGTACCATTCCACTCACGAGGATAAAAGGCATAGGAGAAGATCGGGTCGGCCATACCGTGATGAGTTTCCAGCTCTTCAATGTCAGCGTTCGCATAAACGTGCGTGCCATTGGTGTAGCCGATCATACCGTAGAGAGACATGTAGTTGTCGACGTAAACGCAGCAGCCCATTTCACCGGTGAACTGAACGCCGTTACCGGCCAGATCGATGAAGGTGGGCAGGTCGGAGCCAGCAGCGGTGGCGCTATTGGAGCCGAGAAGGGTCCACGCGCTCGGGTCAAGCTCGTAACCATAAGCGGTTCCGGACTTGTACCAGAAGTCAACGTCGACGACCTCACCAGCCGATACCCAGTTGACGTCAACGCCGTCACAGTAGAAATCAGCAAAGCCAGTGATGTCGAAAGTGTTGCCGGCATAGCCGTTATTCCAGGCGAACAGTGTGGTGATCGAACCCTCAGCCCTCGGCCCCTCATAGACGGGCGTGGCTAGGGTTTTCTCGGTCACACGGTCGCAGTCCTGGGCGAAACCGACGGTGCAGAGACATAATGCAACAGCAAAAACGACGAGAGCTTTCTTCATAACAGTCCTCCCTAAACAAAGAAAAACGGTACTGAAAAGAATGGATGGCCAAGGCCAAAGAACAATCTATGTTGTGAGGGAACCAGATTCACCAAAGGGCGAACAGAGAATCCCTCGTCCACACATATCATGGAAAACTGATTTGATTATCGTACACAATCCTGGTGCTGCATCGGTCCTCAAATTTAGGCTTTCCCAAAAGGCGTCTTGTCCCGAAAAAGGACTGTTCAAACGCTAATATTAAAGGGATAGAGCCCCCATGTGTCAAGCAAAATGGATAGATTTTAATATTAAAAAGATTGAGCCTTCACTAAAGAGAGCGAGATGGAAGAACGCAGGCTTAGATGGTTTTTACAGAATCTCACCGAAACCGGTTGTATTCGACCTGTTCAGGCGATATTTCAGAGGAATCCCCGAGAATGCGTGTGTTCAAGAAAATCAACACTGGCGCGACGGATAAGCTAGAATTCTTGAGTGACAACTGCTGACAAAGGAACATCCATGAGAGCTCAACAACTGCTCGGCGCCTCAATTCTGCTTCTGCTGACCACTTTCTGCACCGTTGACACCGGGCAGGCCGCGTGTGGGCCCTTTAACGATCCGGCGCGCCTCGCCGCCTCGCGGGACGCGGCCGAGGACGCGATCTACGGCCCCTTGCCCGAGGGGTGCACATGCATCATGGTCGGGCGCCTCGCGTCGGTAGACGGTTCGGTGATCGTCTCCCACACCTGCGACGGCCGCTACCGGACCTGGATCGACGTGGTTGCCGGAAAGAAGCACAAAGAGGGAGCGCAGGCCGAGATATTCAAGGGCCGGATGAAGACCGAGTTTCCCTCCGATCGCCGCGGGATGACGGTTCTGGGAACGATCCCCCAGGTCGAGGAGACCTTCACGATCTTTGACACCGCCTACCCCTGCATGAACGAACACCAGCTCGCCATGGGTGAGTCGACCTTTGGAGGCCGGCCGGAGCTCCAGAGCAAGAAAGGACTCTTTTACATCGAGGAGTTGCAGCGGATCTCTCTCGAACGCACTCGCTCTGCGCGCGACGCGATCCGCCTCATGGGTGCGCTCGCCACCGAACATGGCTACATCGACAGCGGCGAAGCGCTCGCCGTGGCAGATCCAACGGAGGTCTGGCATTTCGAGATCCTCGGGTCGGGAAAGGACGTCCAGGGTGCGGTGTGGGCCGCGGTGCGCATTCCGGACGACCACGTGGGCGTGGCGGCCAACATCTGCCGGATCAGCACACTCGATCTCGAAGACAGCGACAACTACATGGCGTCGGAGAATGTGATAACACTCGCCGAGAAAAAGGGCTGGTACGATCCGGCCAAGGGAGAACCCTTCAAGTTCTGGAAAGCTTACAGCGGTCGCCGCCCATTCCGGGTGCGCGAGTGGTGGGTGTTCGACCAGCTCGCCCCGTCGCTGGAATTGAATTATCTCAAGACACGCGAACTGCCTCTCTCGGTGAAACCGGACAGCAAGGTCTCGGTGAAAGATGTCTTCGAGCTCTTCCGAGCCACGTACGATGGCACCGACTACGCACTCAACCGAAACCTGGTCATCCCCAGGGGAAAGATCTCTACCTCCGGATTGCGTCCGATCGCAAAGAAAGTCGCGGACCAGAAGGCCAGCCAGAGACGTGACGACCTGGCAGAGGAATCGATGGGGCCGGGAAACCAGGCCGCCCGCATGGAGGTCTGCGACTGGGCCCACCCCTGGCTGTCGCGCGATCAGCAGAGCCTCTTCAACACGCTCAAGCCGGGAACGATCAGCTTCCACAGGCCGATCGCGGTCATGTTCAATGCCTATCACACGGTGATCCAGTGCCGCGAGTGGCTGCCCGATCCGGTGGGCGGCATCTGCTGGCTTGGCTTCGACAATCCGGCCACCACGCCGCGGGCGCCGATTTTCGCCGGGGTGACCGACCTGCCCGCCGACTTCAAGATCGACAACCACAAGAAGTATCGCACCGACTCGGCGTCGTGGGCGTTCCGCCGCGCGAGCCGCCTCGCCTCTATCCGGTGGGGCAAGAACAAGAAACGCATACAGGAGAAGGTCATCGCGCTCGAAAAGCAGGCCCTAAGCGATCTCCCCGATCTGGAGCGGCGGGCGGGCGAACTCTTCGAGAAAGATCCCGCCAAGGCACGGGAGTTTCTCACGCGATACACGATCAGCTTTTGTCGCGCAATGACACACCAGTTCTGGGAACTGGGCGACGAACTCTGGATGGATTACCTCTACTATCTCTAGAGAATTCGCCCCTTGTCCATGATCGATCGCGTGCGACCGTGAGGTGAGATCGCGGTGATCGTCGGCGCTTTGACGATGCAGTCGAGATGGATGAAGGCGTCAGCGTCGTGATCGTAATTGGCGCCGATTGCGATGTGGCACGTGCCGAGGATCTTTTCGTCCTCGAGCATGTTGCCCGTGATCCGCGCCGCCGGATTCAGGCCGATGCCGAGTTCTCCGAGGTGGCGCGCGTTGCGCTCCCACTGGGCGATGCGTCTGGCCGACCAGCCTTTGACCCCCTTCATTTTTTGCGCCGCCTTCTGACCGAGTCGGAGCGATTTTTCGAATCGCTCGACGCCCGCGCCCCCGCTGACATGGGTGACGAGTCCGCCCTCCACCTCGCAGGTGACCGGTTTTCGGGGCACGAAGGCGCCGCCGCCATCGGCCACGGCCAACGATCCGTCGAAGACCAGAGTGCCGGCGCCGTCATAGAGAGCGGGCGAAATGTACGCCTCGCCCGCGGGAATGTTTCCCCCCTTGCCCGGCTTGCGAAAGTTGCCGTCGTCGAGAAACGCGGTCCGCCCTCTCAGGCCGAACTCGATGTCGGTCCCGCCCGGAGCGCTGATCCGAAGACGATCGGCGTTGGTGAGCGCCCGCTGCATCTTGCGCGCATCGCGCGACATCTGGGCGTAGTCGACAGGCACGGTGCGCACGAAGGTATCGACCGTGACCGACGGAGACCAGAACGACCGGATCCGGCCCGTGTCGAGGAGTGCGTTGAAAATGTGAGGCCACGATCCCTTGGCGTTCTTGAAGCGGTACGCTTTCTCGAGACCGAAACGATCCTTTCCCATCTTGTCGGCGCTGATGGAGAGCACGATGTCCGGTTCGGACCGGATGGCGTGGATCACCGCGTCGGACGCGGTGTCGAGCGACGTGCGCCGCGGCTGGACGAGGAGGCACGTGTCGGCGCCCTTCGCGGCCGCCGCGTCGCAGAGAGCGGACGAGATGGTGAGACCATCGACCTCTGGATTGGTCACCACGACCATCCGTTCCTTTTTCTTCACCGCAAGAACCTGATCGACAGCGACCTGGGCGGCTCGATTGAGCCCGCGCGGATAGCGTCCTTTTCCGAAGAGCTTTTCCATCGATTTCCATTGGCTCGCCGTGGCTCGTGTCTTGGCCATCATTTACTCCTCTGAGAGGTCATTGTTTCGTGGGGTACGTCGGCGGCATCGAGGCCGAATTCCGAGTGAAGCCCCCGCACCGCAGCGCGGCAATGGGACTGGTCGACAAGGACCGAGATCACGGTGTACGTGTCGGTCGATTGATAAATCGGAATCCCGGCACGGGCCAGCGCCGCGATGATGCGCGCCATGATACCGGGCACGCCGTGGATCCCGCCGCCCAGGAGGGAAACCTTGGCGCATTCGGGCCTCGTCTGCACCGAGCATCCCAGCTGACCGGCGCAATCGACGGCGGCGCGCAGATGTTGCGCGGGCAGGGTGAAGAGGGCCTGATCGTGAAGCACACTGATCATGTCGAGGCTGATTTTTTTCTCGGCCAGAACCTGAAAAAGGCGTTCCGGGAACTCGGGCCACCCGACCTGCGCAGAGGGCGTGACAACGACCTGGGCGATCCGTTCGACACAGGTCACCGCAAAGAGACCGCTCGAGAAACTGTCGAGATTGGTGATCAACGTCGCCTCCCCCTCGCCCGAGAGGCTCTTGATCTCGATCGGAATTCCATGTTGTTCCGCAAGACCGGCCGATTCGGGATGGAGCGCCCGCGCACCGGCGTGGGCCAGGTGAGCGGCCTCGTCGTAGGGGATGCGCCGCAAGTGGGACGCCGCGGGCACCCACCGCGGATCTGCGCTGAAAAGTCCTCCCACATCCTTGTAAAAGACGACCCGGTCCGCGTCGAGCGCCGCGGCCAGGGCGACGGCGGCCGTATCGCTCCCCCCGCGACCGAGGGTGGTCACCGATCCGTCGGCACACACACCCTGGAAGCCGGCAGCGACCACCACGGCGCCAGTGTCAACGAAACGCCTGACCGCCTCGGGTGCCGCGGCCACGACGCGCGCATCGCCGAAGCAGCCGTCAGTGAATAGCCCCAACTGGATTCCGCGAAGCGACAGTGCCCGCACACCGGATAGATTCAGTTCAGCAGCCAGGAGGGAGGCGGCGATCCCCTCGCCGCAGGTCAGCAGCGCGTCCCGTTCCCTGTCGAGTTCGGGTGTGCTTGGCGGAAGGAGCGCGTCGAGGGTGTCCGTTGCATAGGGATCGCCCTTGCGGCCCATGGCGGAGACCACGGCCACCACGGGGTGTCCGCTCTCTTTTTCTTCGATGATCCGATCGATTACCAGTCGGCGGTTTTTCGCCGGATTCATGCAGGTGCCGCCGAATTTGAGCACTCTCAACTCTTTGAATACTCTCAACTTTGAGCGTGTGCGCGAAGTCATCTGGCTCCGATCCTCCCGGCCGCGACGAGCTCCTCGGCGATCTGGATCGCGTTGAGCGCCGCACCTTTTCGCAACTGGTCCGAAACCGCCCAGAGCCAGAACGCCCGCGAATCGTCGGGATCAGGCCGGATGCGTCCCACGTAGACCGCGTCGCGACCCGCGGCATCGGCCGGGCAGGGGGCCTCCTCGGCCACGATCACGCCTGGGGCTGAAGCGAGCGTCGCGCGGACAGCGTCGACATGGGTGGTCTTGTTGAGACGGGTCCAGATTGCCATGGAGTGGCACCTTGGAACAGGCACCCTCACCGTGGTCGACGAGATTTTCAGATCTGCGCAATCGAGGATCTTGCGGCTTTCGAAAGCCATTTTTTCCTCTTCCACGCAGAATCCGGTCTTGTCGATTGCGCCGATCGACGGGATCAGATTGTGAATGATTGGACGAGCAAAGACCTGCGCCTCGGGCTTGCGGCCCGCGGCGACAGCGCGCGTCTGGGCGGTCAACTCATCGAGGGCGGCGCCCCCGGCGCCCGACACAGCCTGAAAGGTGGTGACCAGAACACGCTCGAGGCCGAACTCCCTGTGGAGCGCAGTTAGGGGCAGCAAAGCGATGATCGTGGAGCAATTGGGATTGGCGATCAGACGATTTTCGCGCTCGGCCAGAAGGCGGCCGTTGATTTCAGGCACGATGAGCGCGCTCTGCCGATCGCGGCGAAATGCGCTCGAGTTGTCGATCACCCAGGCGCCAGCCTCGGCAAAGGCGGGTGCAAAGGCGCGCGAACGCTCGGCGCCGGCACTGAAAAAAGCGATGTCCACATCCGAAGGATCAGTTAGGGACAGGTCCTCGATTTTTACGGTTGCTCCCATGAAATCGACGGTCACACCTGCCGAGCGTGCCGATGCGAGGAGACGGAGGGAAGAGAAACGAAATCCGCGCTCCTCGATGAGGTTGAGAAGCTCGATTCCCACGGCGCCGGTCGCGCCGGCCACAGCGATGCGGATGTCCGACAT
Source organism: uncultured Phycisphaerales bacterium (assembly GCA_964464495.1). Taxonomy (GTDB): domain Bacteria; phylum Planctomycetota; class B15-G4; order B15-G4; family CAYZWU01; genus CAZUHB01. The sequence goes on along the minus strand of CAYXGI010000002.1, from coordinate 183,671 downwards.
GGTCTACCTCTCCGCCGGTTTGTTTTCGATCGGGTCGGTCTTCAGGGGCCGAAATAGGGCCGAACGATTCTGTCACCTCTGCGAACCACGCACAATGGGAATGTGCAAAATCATTCAGAAGAGATGCAACTTTGCCGAAATATAGATAAAATAATAAAAGATGGGAGCAGTTGTTCGGAACAATCGGCGGACGAATCAGATGAAAAAACTCGTTCTCTTTCTGATATTGATCGCTCTCGTCCTCACCCTTTGCGCGGTCTTCTACAACCTCTGGCACTCCTACGCCTATCTTCCGAAGAAGGATTTTGAATTCATTGTCGTTCTCGATGACTGCGCCATCCAGGACCTCTGCTTTATCGGCCAAAAGCGGGGGGAGGCGATCCGGAATCTCGGCCGGCCCGATAGCTATTCGGTCGTCGACGAGGGAGGGGCAGCGGAACGGTCCTATTTTTACTCCAAGTACAATCTGGGTGTAGACGATCTCGGGACGGGCGAGGTCGACCGGATCCGTATCGCACCGATCGATGGAACGAACATCAAGCGATTCCGGCTCCACGACGGTTTCGAGCTCGACTACCCGCTCGCGATCGAAAAGATTTTCAGCCTTTACGGCCATCCGGCGGAGTCGATCTCCTCCCCGGCGCAAGGCCAGATCGTGGACAAGATCCAGAATGGTGTCTCCTGCGTCGCCTACGAGGGCAGCCAGTTCAAGCTCGCCTACCCCTCTTCCCAGGGCTTTGTCTATTTCACTGGCCGCGAGGGATGTATCGAAAAAATCTACATCTGTCGGAATCAGTTCTGGCTGTCCTACTGATCTTCTTCTCACCTTCCTGTTGTGAAAGTGCTCTCCATTGTTTATTAGAGATCCCTGGTCCGATCCGCGCGGAGACGAATTGGTGTGGAATTGGATCAAGTTTTTGTCTTTTTTGTCCGCTGAAAGGATTTCAGCGCGGGTTTGAATATTTCATCGGCCTCAATGCCGTTGAATCGCAATACTGACTCTCAATCGGGCGGAAATGGTCAATGGCCTCAAAATCGAAAAGACTGCTCATCGTCGAGTCCCCGGCAAAAGCCAGAACGATCTCGAAGTACCTCGGCTCCGAATACGTTGTCGAGTCGTCGATCGGCCACGTGCGCGACCTCCCCTCGGCCGCGTCGGAGATTCCTGCCAAGTACAAGAATCTCCCCTGGGCGCGTCTCGGTGTCGACGTGGACGATCGCTTCAAGCCTCTCTACATCATTCCACGCGACAAGAAGGAGCAGGTCCGAAAGCTCAAGTCGCTGCTCAAAGAGGCTGGCGAGCTTCTACTGGCGACCGATGTCGACCGCGAGGGAGAGGCGATCGCCTGGCACCTCAAGGAGGTGCTCAAACCAAAATGCCCCGTGAAGCGGATGACCTTCGAGGAAATCACGCGGACAGCGATCATCGACGCCGTGGAGACGACGCGCGACATCGATGAGAAACTCGTCCACGCCCAGGAGACGCGGCGCGTTCTCGACCGCCTCTTCGGGTACGAGGTCTCGCCGATCCTCTGGAGGAAGGTCAAACCGAAGCTCTCGGCCGGCCGGGTGCAGTCCGTGGCGACACGCCTCGTCGTGGTCCGCGAACGGGCCCGGATCGCTTTTGTCGAGGCCGGCTACTGGGATCTCGTCGCGCACATCGACAAGGAGGGGAGTCTAATCATCGCCCGACTGCGCGAGCTCGGCGGCAAGCGCGTGGCCAGGGGCAAGGACTTCGACGAGACGACGGGGATCATCAAGGACGAGGCCGCGGTGATCCGCCTCGACGAGCAGATAGCCCGATCAGCGGCCGATGCGCTCGCCGCTTCGCCCCTGCGCATTGACGATGTGGCCGAAAAGAGCTTCAGCCGCCATCCCTATCCGCCCTTCATCACATCGACCCTTCAGCAGGAAGCGGCGCGCAAGCTGCGCTTCAGCACTCACCGCACCATGCGGATCGCTCAGGGGCTCTACGAGAACGGATACATCACCTACATGCGCACCGACTCGGTCCAGCTCTCCAATCAGGCTGTGGCCGCGGCGCGCCAGCAGGTGGCGGAGATGTACGGCAACGATTACCTGCCCGACACGCCGCGCGTCTACAAGAGCCGTTCGAAAAACGCCCAGGAAGCGCACGAGGCTATTCGGCCGGCGGGCAACTCCTTTCGCACACCCAAGAGCGTGGAGTCGGCGCTCGAAAACGATGCCTACCGCCTTTACGAACTGATCTGGAAGCGGACCGTCGCCTCCCAGATGAAAGAAGCTCGCGGCCAGAATACCCAGGTCCGGATCAGCGGCGATGCCGGAGCGCATGGCGTCGCGGTCTTTTCGGCCACGGGCAAGGTGATCACTTTTCCCGGCTTTCTCCGCGCCTACGTGGAAGGGAGCGACGACCCGCGCGCCGAGCTGGCTGACAGGGAATCCCTGCTGCCGCCTCTGACCGCCGGCGGAGAACTCACCGCGGAAAAGATCGATCCTGTCGAACACCGCACCCAACCCCCGGCGCGCTTCACCGAGGCGAGTCTCGTCAAGGAGCTCGAGGAGCGGGGTATCGGCCGTCCGTCGACTTACGCGTCGATCATCAAGACGATCCGCGACAGGGGATACGTGTTCAGCAAGGGAAGCGCTCTGGTGCCGACTTTCACCGCCTTCGCCGTGGTCAATCTACTCGAGAAACACCTCACCGAGCTCGTCGATTACGAATTCACCGCCCGCATGGAGGATGGTCTCGACGCCATCGCCAAGGGGAAGCTCGAACCCGAACCGTGGCTGCGCGATTTCTATTTTGGCACGTCGAGCGGAATGCCCCGGACAAACGGCGTCACCACCAAGGGGCTCAAGACACTGATCACCGACAGCGGCGAGGCGATCGATGCCCGTGCGATTTCGGGCACTCTGCTCGGCCGCACCGAATCGGGCGAAGAGATCACGGTGCGCGTGGGACGTTACGGAGCCTACGTTCAGATCGGCGACACCGACCAGAGGGCGGCGGTTCCCGACGATATTCCTCCTGACGAGCTCGATCCGGCCAGGGCGCTCGAGTTCATCGACGATGCCGCCAAGGGCGACAAGGTGCTCGGTGTCGATCCGGACACGTCCAAGCCGGTTTACATGAAGACCGGCCGTTTCGGACCCTATGTCCAGCTCGGCGATCCTGAGCTGACGGAGAAAGGAAAGGTCAAGCGGGGCACCAAGCCCAAGATGGCCAGTCTCTGGCCGTCGATGTCGACAGAGACGCTCACCCTCGACGAGGCGCTCCTTCTCCTCTCCTTTCCGCGCGAAGTGGGCGCCCATCCTGAAACAGGCACGGTCATCACCGCGCAGGACGGGCGCTTCGGTCCCTACATCAAGATGGGCGATGACAGCCGCAGCCTGCCCGATCACCAGTCGCTTTCCACGCTGACCCTCGAACAAGCGGTCGAAATATTCAGCCAGCCGAAGAAGAGCCGCGGCGCGCGGGGCGCAGCGGCACTGGCATCGCTGGGAGACCATCCCCAGACAGGCAAGAAGATCGACGTGAAAAAAGGCCGCTACGGCCCATACGTGACCGACGGCACGGTCAATGCATCGGTGCCGAAGGATCGCGATCCCGCCGCCGTCACCCTCGACGAGGCGGTGGAACTCCTCGCCGCCCGCGAGGAGAAGCTGCGCTCGAAAGCTCCACTTAAGGCCAAGAAGGCTCCCCGAAAGGCCAAGAAAAAGCGGGCTGATGCTTGAAGAATCGGGCTGAAGATCCACAATACGGCTTTTCTTTTCAACGAGTGTTTTATTCGTGCCGCCGCCGCTCCCCGACCGGCTCGAGCAGGTTGCAAAAATATGTGAAGGAGATGATCATGCCAGGTAAGAACGTCGTTCTCTTCGGCCCTCCGGGCGCGGGTAAAGGAACTCAGGCCGCCAAGCTTCTCGAACTTCTCAGCGTGCCCCACATTTCCACGGGCGACATGTTCCGCTATCACATCAAGAACGAGACCGAGCTCGGCAAGACAGCCCTGTCCTATACGAATCAGGGCAAGCTCGTTCCCGATGACGTGACCATCGCCATGGTGCGCGAGCGGCTCGGTCAGGATGACACGAAAGAGGGTTTCCTGCTCGATGGTTTTCCGCGCAGCGTGCCCCAGGCCGAGGCTCTCGATGGGATCCTCTCCGATCTGAACAGGTCTCTCGACCACGTGGTCAACATCTCGATCTCCGCCGAGGAAATCAAGAACCGTCTCGGCAAGCGCGCCTCGATCGAGGGCCGGGCCGATGACGCCGATCCCGCGGTGATCGAGAATCGAATCAACACGTACAAGGAACAGAGCGAGCCGTGCCTCGGTTTCTACCGTCCCATGGGCGTGACGAGAGACGTCGACGGAATCGGCTCGATCGACGAGATCTTCGAGAGGATCAAGAAGATCTTCGAGTAGTGATTCGCCGCGGTTCCGATCAGTCGAACACCACGTAGTTGCCGTCGTTCTGCTCGGCAAGACGTTGCATGAGTTCGATGAGGGTCTGCTTGGGAGGCACCTGATCGCGCCACCCGCGCGGCGGATCGCCCTTGATGTAGGCGATCGTGTTGATGATGACGCCGCGGCCCTCCTGCTGCCTGTTCACGTGGCCGAGAATCTCCTCGTTCTCCGTGGTGAATCCCACCGTGGGATGGCCGTCGGAAAGGAAGTAGATACTCTTGACCTTGTCGTCCTCGAGCGCGAGAGACAGAGCGCCCACCGTGTTGGTGCCGTCCGACGCGGTGCGCGTCCGGCGCACGAATCTCTTGGCCGAGGCGAGGTTGTCGGGAGTGCCTGCCTGCAAGCCGTCGCGGTTCCAGATGATCATCCGTCCCGAAAAGGCAATGATGTTGAACTCCACCGACTCGTCGAGCGTGTCGAGAAGGCGGAGCAGTTCCTGGCGCGCCTGGGCGATGGCGCGGTAGAAGAGAGCCTGGTCGGCCTGGGCGCCGTCGCCCTCCCGGCCGGCGAGGCGGCCGAGGGTGGCTTCGCCTTTCTTGAATTCTCCCCCGCGGACCTCGATGATTCCCTGTTGCAGGAGCGCATCGTTGACCAGTTCGTGGCGGGGAAATCTCTTTTCCAGGCTCCTGAAGTGCTTGACGGCCGACTCCTCGTCACCAGAGGCGAGCGCCACGTAGGCGAGATAGTAGACGGCGAAGGGGCTCTTGCCCGTGCTCGCGGCCAGGGTGAACACACGCCGCGCCTCAGAATTTTCACCCGCCTCGTAGTGGAGCCTGCCGAGTTCGACCAGGGCGTGGTCGAGGTACGAGCTTTGTGGAAAGCGTCTCTCGAAATCCTTGAGCGCTGCCTCGGCCTCGGCGTCGGCGCCTTTGTTCACGGCGGCGAGAGCGACCTTGAGCAGGGCCCTGTCCGCGTTCGGTTCGGCAGGATGCTTTTCGACAAAAAGTCTGAGCGCCTCGATCGCGCTGTCCCATTGGTTGAGGCTGAAATGACAATCCCCCAGAATGAAGTAGAGCTGATCGAAGAAGGGCGACGCCATTTCCTTTTCGATGAGAGCGCGCAGCCCCTCGACCGTGGCGCGCCATTCCTTGCGCTGGTAGCGGATCTGGGCCATGCGAAACCGTGCCGAGTCTGAATAAGCGTGGCTGCCGTATTGTTTCAAGAATCGTGCATAGTGTGACTCTGCCTCAGCCTGCTGATCGATGAGGTAGAGGTTCTCGGCGCTCAGAAAAGCCACTTCGCCGCAGCGCTCGTTCTTGGGATGGCGCGAGAGAAAATTACCGCATCGGTCAGCGCTGTCGAGGAACTTGCCTGCCTTGTGCAGGCTGAAGGCTTCGAGCCAGAGGGCGTCGACGGCGATCGGCGATTTGGGAAACTCCCGGCCCAGCTTGCGGAAGGTCACGGCGGCGTTGGCGAACTGCTTCCGGTCCATCTGGACCGTGGCCAGGTCGTAGAGTAGATCGGGCCGCATCGGGCTCTTGGGCGCCTTCTTGACCGCGTCGGTGAGGACAGCCTCGGCCTGAGAGAATTTCTGCTGTGCACGGTGCGTGCGGGCGAGCCAGAGCCGCGCATTCGGGTAACCCTTGTCCTTGGGCGAAAAAACGGTGAACGTCTTTTCCGCCTGGCGGTACTGGCCCGATTCGAGCTGCGCCCGTCCGAGATAGATCTTGGCCGACGAGGCGTGGGGCGACGACGGGTGGTCGTCGAGGAGGTCGGTGAAATTGCGCTTGGCCTTGGCATGGTCGCCGAGTTGGAAGCGCACGAATCCGAGCCTGAAAAGGGACTCGGCGCCGAAAGCGCCGGTCATCTGGTAGGCGGCCTTGTCGAAGAGCGTCTCGGCTGTCTTGAAATCTCCCTGCTCCCGATGGCATTCGGCAAGCAGAAAGATGACGTGCTGTCCGAATCCAGATTTCGTCTCTCTGATCCTGATCGTCTGGAGCAGAGCGCCGGCTTTGGCGAACTGTGACAGCTCGAAGTGAGCCACCGCACCCTGGAATGCGACGCGATCGAGACGATCAGATTCCGGGTGCTCCTTGCGAAATCTCTCCGAGCTCTGACCACGTCGGGCCACTTGCTCTGGCAGTAGAGGGCCTCGGTGAGTCCGGCACCGGCCAGCTCTTTCTGCTCGCGATCATTGCCGCGGCTCCGGCTCCACGCAAAGGCAGTTTGCGCCTCGGCCGGCCGGTCGAGTCCGAGCAGGCACTGGCCCCAGAGGTTGTGAATCTCCTGCTGATTGTTGAGCCCCTTTTCTTTTGTCAGCGCGGCAAAGAGAGGCTCGGCCTTTTTCCTGTCGCCCAGGGAGTAATGGCAGAGCGCGAGGCCGAGCCGGACCCGGGGCGCTCTGTCATGGGCCGGGTACTTTTTGAGAAAGTCGGCATATTCCTCGGCCGCGAGGGAATAGAGCTTTCGGTTGTAAAGGGCATTGGCGCTGTAGTAGAGCTCGATCGCCGGATCGTTACCCTCCTCTCTATACTGAGCGATCGCTGGATCAGCCGGCAACACGCAAGGTGCTGGCGCCGCGTCGAGGGGGGCGGCGAGCGGAATCAGGCTGACGATCAGGAAGACGAAGGAGGGTCGGGACGCCGGGAAAGCGATCATGATCTGTCTCCGAGTGATGGGTGGGTGCCCCTTCCTTGAGCCGGTTCCGCCATTATAAACCAGCCGGGCCCCTTTTTCCATGGACAGGGGGGGATCGAGCCCGACAGCATCGTATCAGGATTATAAGGAATTACGGTCGCACACCGTGGAGTGTGAGAGAGAGCAGGGAAATTAGTAAAAAAAAAGAGGATCTTGTTTTAGTCTGTCTGTCTCGGGTGCAGAATCTCTGAATCGATCGATGGAAAAGTCGATCACCACGTTGTGTTCATCGCGGAGTGATCTCATGCGCAATCGAACTGGTTCGAGTCCATTCTCAGCTCTTTGTCTCCTCTTTGTCCTGACCGCGATCGGTCTTGCGACAGCCGGCTGCCGCGGTCCGGAGCCCGATCTCAGGGCCGCGGCGCACAAGGCCCTGGCTGAAGGTGACTACACCGGTGCGATCGGCGCGCTCGGCGCGATGCACGATCGAGCGCCCGATGATCCGGAGATTCTTTACGAGCTGGGGACTGTCTACTACGAACTCGGCCGGGCCCAGATCGACGCGCCCGAACTGGGGCACAATCCCGGCCTCGCCTTCGATGAGAGCGCCCACTATTTCAGCCGCGCCCTCGAAATCGATCCCAGCCATCAGGCCGCGGGCCTCTTGCTGGCCGAAGCCCTGTTCATGAACGGAGACCTGGATGGCGCTCGGTCGGCCGCGGGCGATTGCTGCCGGCACTGGCCCGAGCTGGGGCGCGCCCATGAACTGGCCGGCAAGATCGCACTCAGCCTGGCGCAGCAGGCAGGTCAGGCCGCGGCCGGGCGGGCGCTGGCCGATGCGATCGCGAGTCTCGAGCGGGCGATCGTGCTCGATCATTCCCTCGCGACGGCCCATGTCAGTCTCGGAGACTCTTTCCTTAAGAAGGGCGAGATCCGCAAGGCGGCTGAAGCCTACATGAGCGGAGTGTCTCACTGCCCCGTAGCCAATGATCTGCATGGCCGTCTCATTCTCCTCAACGGAGTCGAGGACGGAACGAATCCTGATCTGGCCATCGCGTTTTACAGTGCGCAACTCGATGACCCGGCTTCACTCTCCCCGCAAGCCGCGGGACGACTCTGGTGGTTCAAGGGATCGTGGCACGGCTACAAGGGGATCGAACTCTACGGTAAAGACGAGTTCGAGGCCGCGGCAAAAGCGTACGGGGAGCAGATCGAGTGTCTGCAGCATAGCGTGATGGCTTGCCCCGAGTTCGAGGCGGACGGTGTGGCCGAGGGCGCCAAGGTGCGGCTCAACCGGGGATGGTGCCTGATCAGGCTCGAACGATTCGAGGAGGCTCAAAAGGACATTTTCGCCTGCCTCGACGTTTTTCCCGAGGATCCCAACCTGATCCTGGCCGTCGACACTCTCGGCTACGAGATCTCGCAAAAGAAGGGTTACGCCCCTGCACTCGAGTTCTTCGATGCACTCACCACGCGCCATGGCGAAAGGCACCAATGGTGGAACGACTACGGATTTTTTTCTCTCGAGACCAACATGGCTTCCGACGGCCCGCCCGAGAAGTACGCCAAGACCCTCTCTATCTACATGAAGGCTCTCGAACTCGAGCCGGACTATCCCCGCTACCTCAACGATGCCGCCATGCTGATCGACTACTACCTCGATCCGAAGAGGGAACGGCGCGATGCAGTGGAGGCGATGTATCGGTCGGCGTGGATCCTGGGCAAGGAAGCGTGGTCGAGTCCCTTCAGGGATGCGTCGGAAAGGGAGGTCATGTTTTCGGCGTTCACCGACGCCCTCGTGAACCTGTCCCGGCTCTGCATCGAGGGAGACCGCCGCGACGAGGCCCGCACATTTGTCGACGAATTACTGACTGTCGCGCCCGATCGGCCGGAGGCGCTTCTTTTCAAACGGATTCTCGACGAGGGGCTGGAACTCCAAGAACTCTACCAGCCGCCATCCCGCAAAGAGTAAGCAAAAATTATTTTGATCGGGCCTGAGCATTATGGTATCTTACTTAAGTAAGATGCCTACGAGGACGAGAGATTAATTGTTCTGTAATTGAAAAAAGCTATAAAATAGAGATTATTGATATAAACCAGAGTTTGCCAAGGTTGCTTCGCCGAAGGTGTAAAACCCGATTCTTTCACCTCCTAATACCCTGATACCCTGGGTTTCCTGGCAAGCTCTTTTATATTCCTCACACAAAATCCCAAATCTTGTAGGACTCTCAACGACGCGATCGATCACTCGATTTCGTCGCCCTCATCGAGAAGGTATTTCTTGAACCAGGCCAGATCCCACTTGATCTTGGCCAGGCGGTTCTGGTGCGTGCTCAGACCGTGGCCCTCGCCCGGGTAGACCACGAGTTCGACGGGTACATTCAGATAGTGGTGGAGCGCCCGGTAGAGGGCGCGGCTGTGCGCTGCCGGAACGCGAGGATCGTCGCCTCCCACGTGGACCAGTGTGGGCGTCTTGACCCTGTCGAGTTTGTAGAGAGGGGAGCCCTTGATGTAGGCTTCGGGATCTTCCCAGGGAAGATTCTTCATGTAATTGATCACGTGGCCGGGAGTGTCCTCCGTCGCCCACTGGATGACCTGGTCGATCACGCCCGCTCCGCTGCTCGCCGCCTTGAACAGATCGGGCTCGGCAGTGATCATGGCATTGGTTAGAAATCCCCCATTGCTCCACCCCATGACGCCCATCCTGTTTCGGTCGGCAATACCCTGCTCCACGAGGGCGTCGATTCCGGTGCGGATGTCGATTACCTCGATGTCGTTCTCGCGCCCGATCAGCTTCGAGGTGAACTCGTCTCCGTAGCCGGTCGAACCGTGGTAGTTGGGGCTGAAGAGCGCATAGCCTTTGGCCGCCATGAGTGTGCGGCCGTAGATCCAGAGGCGGAGGCGGTACCGCGTCGACGCTGTCGGGCCGCCGTGCAGTTCGACGACGAGGGGCAGGGGACCGTCGGAACGTTCATAGCCGGGCGGCAGTTCGAGAATTCCTTCCACCCTGTCGCCGTCAGCGCCGGTCCAGGTGACGATCGAGATCTGCGGCAGTTTCCACCGGTCGGCCTGTGGATTGGTGTCGGTGATCCTCTTGAACGCTCCCTCGTCGACCAGATAGATGTCGTTGAGGCGTCTTGTCGTTTCGATGACCGCGGCGAGACGCCGGCCCGATGCATCGAAGCCGAAGGCGCCGACGACCACGTCGCCTGGAGTGAGGATCCTCGTGTCGCCCTGTGCGCCCGCCTCGACGTTGTCGATCGCGTAGATGCGCGATCGCGCCTTGAGCTCGCCGCGGAAACAGAGGGTGCGCCCGGCGCCTCGCCAGAAGAGATGGCCGTCGTGAGCCACCAGTGGAGGGCGCGTGATCTCGCGGAGGCGCGCCACGCCGTCGATCCATTCGGCCACGTGAATCTGCGTGGCATAGCCGTCGAAGGAGACGGAGAAGGCGAGAGCTTCACTGTCGGACGCCCAGGTCACGCCCCCGATCCAGCCGTAGGGAGAGGGATGGTCGGCGCGCCATTTCTGGCCGGCCAGCTCTTCTCTGACCTCGGTGGCGATGTCGAGAACATCGACGCGCGACCAGCCTTCCTTGAAGATGTTTTCGTTGTCGTCGGTGGCGATCATGGCGATCTTTTTCCCGTCGGGCGAGAGCGCCATCTCGTGGATCACCCGCTCGGCATCGAAAATCCTGATCGTGCGCCAGTTGACGAGGTCGAGTTTCCAGACCGAGTTCAACTGCGAGAGGCCGTGGCCGTACTCGAGGTGGTCGTACTGCTTGCGCAGGTCTTTCCACTCGTCTTCGTAGGAGTCCTCGCTGACCGTGTAATAGAGGCAGCGGCTGTCGGCGGAGAGTTCGAACTGCTTGATGCCCTTCTTTACACGGGTCACGGGGAAGGGATCGCCCCCCGTGGGCGTGATGCGCCAGACCTGGGTTTTGCCGTCATGGGGGGGTGTATCGGCGCCGGGGTGCTTGACGCGGCCCGTGCAGTAGATCCACTGTCCATCGCGGCTCCATGTCACCTGACCGGGGCCGAAACCGTCGAAGGTCAGGCGGAGCGGCGCGCCCTTTTCGATGTCGATGACCCAGAGATCGTTCTTGCGTCCCTCCTTTCCCCGGCCCCAGCGGCTCTCGACCCAGGCGGCATGTTTGCCGTCGGGCGAAAGAGCGCAGTCGAAAATCGTGGCGATATCGAAGTAATCCTCCGCCACGATTTCATGATCGCGGATCGGTTCGTCCGCGGCAAAAGATGGAATGGCAAGAAAAGTGAGAAGACCGAAAGTTGCGATGGTGATCGAAGAGATTCGAGGCACGGTGGATCCTCCAGATGACATGAAATTGTTTTTGCGAAGCTGGACAGGGTCTCGGCGGGTGCCACGGCCCGGGCTGAGCCGCTCGGACCATTTATAGCATCGCAAAAAGGGGAGTGATAGAACCGCCTTTGGAAAAAGCGTCTGTCAACGAGCAGGTGGCGGGGACTCCCAAAGAGACACCCAGCCACCGACTCGTTGACAGACGCTTTGGTCGCCCACCGCCAACTGGCGTCAGCGCGCGGCCTTTTTCTTTTTCATTGCACCGGATGTCTTGGCCCTCATTCTCTTCTCGAAGAGGAGGGTCTTGATTTCCTTGTCCGACAGCCCCTTTGCCTTGAGCTCCTTGATGAAGGCCTGCTCCTCCTTTTCGCGCTTGAGCGCGTCCATCTTGGCCTTCTTCATGGCTTCTTCCTTGGACTGCTGCTCCTGGAATTGCATCTTCTTGAGGGCCTGCTCGATCTCCTTGTCGGAGAGACCCTTGGCCTTCAGCTTCTGGACCAGCGCTTCCACCTCGCACGCATAGCCGAAGGGTACATAGTAGGCCTTGTTGATCGCGTCAGCGTTGGAAGGTTTTTCGCCCGCCGCGGCCGTGATGGGGGAGAGGCCCATCGCCGAAAGGGCGGCCGAGAGGGAGAGCAAGATCACGAGCAACGTCAACCAACCTCCGAGCCGGCTCGTCCTGTTCGAGGGGACTCCGGCAATCCTGAAAATACGGTTCATGAGTAATCCTCCAGTCGATGCAGGGGCTGTACGGCACTCTTCACCACGCATCGCGTCCAGCAGTGAAAGCGCCCTGGCGTAACACAACGCGTCGCGGCCCATGCGGACCACGACATCGTCACAACAATACTCACGCTCGACACGCAACCGGTTCGACAGCCACCACACGGCTGGATGATAGAACAGCAGTGATTCGAAAACGGCCTGAACGAGGTTGACGATGTAGTCATACCTGCGGACATGGGCCAGTTCGTGGGCGATCACCATCCGGAGATGCTCGGAAGGCAGTCCGGTCAGTACCGTCGCCGGCACGAGAATCACCGGGCGCAGCCATCCCATCATCATTGGCACGCGGGCCAGGGAGGATTCGAGAAGCCGAACCGGTTGGTGTATGTTCATCTTTCTACAGAGATCTATAACGATGCGCTGCCACTCTTCGGGGGCAGGTTGTGTTCCTCGGACCTTGATGCGCTGAGCGTTGCTCCAGTGCATGAAGAGCCGTCCTTGAAAGAGCAGGGTTCCGGCGAGCCAGAAGAGAGTCATCACCGGCAGGACGGTCGACAGACGCGTCCACAAGGGCAGGCTCTGCAGATCGGCTGAAAGAAGGCCCGAGATCTCGGCCGCGATCGGATCGCTCGCCGTGCGGGCAATCACGAGGAGCGTTGCGGCGGGCACGGCCATCATGAGCGCCATACCGATGCAGCAAACGAGATAGCGACCATTGGCGCTGCGATTCTTCAATAGATGGAGAAGAACCTTGACAAGCAGCGCCAGGAGCGCCCCCTGCCAGACGAAATGCACCAGAGTCCAGCCGAGCGCCCGTGTCATCGGAATGGTTTCGAGGTATTCGAAGAGATTCATCGCGATTCCTTCTCCAGCTTGTCGAGGAGTTCACGGATCTTACGGCGCTCGTCGGGTGTCGCCTTGCGCGACGAGAGCGCCTGCAGCACGAGGCTGCCCGGCGAACCGCTGAAAACCTTGTCGAGCAGGTTGGTGAGGAGCTGGCGCTGGGTGTGCACCTTCGACCTGACCACTTGATAGACTTGGGGGCGCACGCTCTTGTCGCACGAGAGGAGTCCCTTTTCGGTCATGATCTGCATGATCTTCAGGACCGTGGTGTATCCCGTGGTGCGCTCCTCGTTGAGGTCACGAAAAATCTCGCGCACCGTGCTCGGACCGCGGTCCCAGAGTTTGCGAAGGATTTCGAGTTCCGCGTTGGTGGGTGGTTTGTTTTCCTTCTTTGCCATTCTGTCTCCTTCTTATTGACAACGTTCCCTTTAGTGGGAAGTTTACGAAAAGTATCGTCAATAACACGAAAAAAATCGTCAAACTGACGAAAAGTTTCGTAAATACTCTGCCCCGCGTGGAGCTCTCGTCGGAGAGCTCCTTGTAACGATTTATTTACCATGAAGTTGAGGTGGCTCTTCGTGTGCCTTGACGAAACGGCTCAGAATCGGGTGTCAGATCGAGACGAGAAATGCAGCGTCAAGATCTACGAGGCCACGAGCCTTTACCTGTAGGTCTGTAAATTTTCGAGCTCTCCCCACTTGGAGATTGACGCACCGGAGGGACTCCGGGAAGATCGATGACCGATTTTTGCTGACCAGAGCGGGCGGTGTCGCGTCGAGAGTGCAACCGGGGAGGAGCGCTTGAATTCCCTTTTCGATAAAGAGTGTGGGCAGAGCGGGCGCTTGAGAGGGCGGCCGCGTCTCTATCTCGTGCTTCTCGTCTGTTTCACGCTTGCCTGGGGATTTGGCCAGATCCTTCGCGACTTGAATCGCGTGACCAGCCTTTTCTTCTTCATACCCACACCGATCTGCGCCGGCCTCCTTCTCCTCTATGCGGCTTCGGCCTGGAAAGGCGCGTGGAGGAAGATCGCCATCGGCACGGCGCTGGCCGCCGTCGTGCCGATCTTGTTCCTCTTGTTCCTGGAAAACCGATGGATTCCCCGGTCGGACGGGCAGCCCGGATCGGAACCGATCCGCCTCGTTCATTGGAATGTGGGGTGGGGGAAAGGAGGCTGGAAAGATATCTATCACGAAATCGCCGCACTCGATCCGGACCTCGTCCTCCTGTCGGAAGTTCCCGACTACATGGAAGTGAAGATCATGGCCGACTCGCTTGGAAGGATCGTCTCCGAGTCGTGCCGATCGTTTCGTGAAGGGGACGATGATTACGAGTCTCTACAGGCCAGCCCCATGGTGATCATGGCGCGCGGCGCCCTGAGTCACGGGCGATGGCTCGTGCGCAAGGGAACTCACAAGGTCTATGCGTTCGACTGGATCTTCCGAGGGCGCAGGCAGACTCTTTTCGCTGTCGAGCTCGACGCCAGCCTGGTCATCAAACGCAACGAGTACCTCGAGAAGGTGATCGGCCTCGTGGCGCGCGAAAAGCCCGATATCGTCGCGGGGGACTTCAACTCGCCGCGGCGATCGAAAGCTCTTTCCAACCTTCCTGCCGGTTTCGTCCACGCCTATGACGCGGCCGGTTCCGGATGGTCGTACACGTGGCCATTTCCCGTATTTCTCTACGCCATCGACCAGTGCATCGTCGGACCGAGAATCAGGCCGCTCGACTATGACCTGAGATCGAGCACGGCGAGCGATCACCGGATGCAGGTGCTCGACTTCACCATCGCCGGGCCCGATGAACTCTGAATCCCCGGCTCAAACCTCGATCACCCGCCCGAGCCCGGCGTCGATGAAATCGTCTCCCCACGCCTCTCGAAAGAGTTCGATCGCCCGGTTGCCCGTGCAGTGGGTGGGAGCCACCCGCTTCACGCCGAGATCCTTCAGTTCCTTGATGATGTCGCCTACCTCGTCGTCGGGCTTCCGCCCCAGGTGAAAGCCGCCGATCACGAGATCGATTTCCTTGTCCTCCACCTGGCGGGCGCGCCGGACGATCTTGACGATTCCCGGATGGGAGCAGCCGGTCACGATCACGAGACCTGACGGAGCGTCGAGAATGAGCGACTGCTCGATGATCGAATTGCCCATTTCGCCGGTGGAACAAGCCCCTTCGAAAAGGACGAGGGGATCGGTCACGGGCTCCACAGTGGCGCCCGTGTCCTTTACCGCCTGTTGAAAGTCCTGGGGAAAGGACTCTGGCATGTAAACGATCATGGCCTGATTGTGCTCATGCATTTTCTCCAGGCCTCTTGTGTGATCGCCGTGGTAATGGGAAAGGACGACGAGGTCGGCGCTGCCCGGTGAGATACCTATCGTATCCATGTTGGAAAGGAGTGTCTCTCCATCACCCCCGGTGTCGAAGAGGATGGTCTGATCTAAGCCTTCGATGAGACAGGAGAATCCCCATTCTGTTTTCAACGCTTCGTCGAAGGGTTCGTTGTTGTAGACGATCGACAGCTTAAGCGATTGCGTTTCGCTGTCCCTGTCTCCCGCGCACCCAGCGCCCACGATGACGCACACGATCGAAAGGAGAAGCAAAAAGTTCTCTGACAGCGGCAGTTTCATGGCATGCCCTCCAATTTGTTGAGCGCCATCTAGCCGGACCGATAGCCGGGAAGTCACGCCTCTTGTGACGGCCTCGAGGTCAGGGGTGACGAACCGCTCTCTGGGCGGGACGATCGGTACGTCGATCGCGCCCGCGCCGACAGGTCAATCGAGCCAGGCCATCTCGCCCGTTTCGAGGCTCCAGTCGATTCCGAAGTAGGCCACACACTTGACCCCGTCGAAATGGCCAACCAGCATGTCGGCGCTGAACACGAGAAGATCTGCAAAACCCGATCCGGAGGTGAAATACATGTTCATGTTGGCGGTTTTCATCCCACGGAGGCCGGTGCCCGACACGACTCCCACAGTGGCCGTCGGACTCCCCGGTCTCGGTCGGACGAAATAACAACCGAAGTCGTCGCCCTCGAAAACCTTCGTGCCCACATGGAGCGCATTGCGTCCGACCTGGACCGGGCTCGTCGGGAGAAGCGCCGGCCAGAGAGCGTTGGTGTCCGCGTTGCCGTAGACGATCACATTCCGGTCGGGCTCGGCTTCGAGATCGAAGGCGCTGTCGGCGACCACGTCGATCGAACCGTTGCCCCGGTACCAGAATGTTTCAGCATCGAAGCGCGCCTTGGCGTAAGACCACTCGTTTTCTTCTTGCGTCCCCAGCGTGGAGTAGACGAAGACCATTCGATTGCGGAAGGCGTCCTTGAAGGTGCCGTAGCGGTGGGGGCCCTTGTTCGTAAGATCGGGCCGTTCGATTTGTCGCCACCCGTCGTTCCCGTTGGCGAGCCAGATGCGGTCGGCGCCCGCGGGGATCTCCAGCTCTTCCACCTTGATTCCATCGAGTTCGACCGACAGCTCTTCTCCCTGATCGAGTTGATCGAGATCGAGAGCCAGGATCGCCACGTTTTCCGTCTCGCCCGTGAAGGACCTCTTCTTCACATCCTGGGTGATCTTGGCCCTGCTCAGGTCGAGGGCTTTCTCCTGCGCTTCGATCGACACATAGTGGGAGCGGGACGAGATTCCCGGATTGAAGGTTCTGAACTCGACACTCTTCGCCTGTTTCTTGTCGGGGATCGTGTGGTTATCGAGGAAGTCGAAGAGGGGCGGCCAGTCGACGCACGGTCCGCCCCACCAGTGGCCGGCGCCGGGCCGTTCGTAGTAGGCGAAGTCGGCGTGGAACTTGGCGAGGTGCTCGCGCATGAAGCGCGCCTGCTCGACAGGCACGTTGTCGTCCTTGTCGCCATGCAGGATGTAGACCCCGTGATGGAGAAAGTTGCGCGAAAGGGCGAGTGTGTCACTTGGATTGCTCGCCCGCGCGAAGAGCTCCTCGATCTTCGAGCCATGACCGTCCTTCTTCTTGCCGCCGTACGACCAGAAGGAGTACCAGCCCGCGCTCGGGCCGATTGCGCCGAACCGCGCGGGAAAGGTGGCGCCCAGGTGCCACACGCCATGTCCGCCCATGGAGTGGCCGGTCAGGTAGGTGCGCGTCCGATCGGTGTCGAAACGTTCCTCGGCGAGAGCGAGGACCTCCATGGCATCGAGCCGCCCCCAGTCTTCCCAGTCGAATCCGTAAGGCCGCCGGTTCGTGGGCGCCACCACATGGCCCCACTCCTTGGCCTTGTAGCTGCGCGCCTGCCCCTCGGCCTTGACCGAAGCGCCGTGGAGCGAGAGAAAGAGGGCGGGCTTGGCGGCTGATTCATCCTCGATCGTACCCGGCGTCACGCTGTAGTACTGGACGCTGCCGTCGATGGCGCTGATGAAGGTGCGATTGTGGTTGCCTGAGGGCGAGAGTCTGGACAGGTCGACTTCGAGGCTGTCGAGCTGGGAGCCGGTTGCGGCATCGATCAGAACGATCGTCGCTTTTGCTTTCGCATCGTCTGTTTTTTCGTCTGAAGACGCCTTGCGAGGCGTGGCTGCCGGAATCCGGAAACCGACCTTGCGTGTCGTCATCGGCCCGATAACGCCGACCGCGGTCGACAGGCGAAGGGCGCCGTCCACCTCGCAACGAATTTTCAAAGAAGAGAGGGTCTCGGCCCGCGCGTTGATCACGCGCACGGCGCCCCAAAGAGGTTCCTCCTCGCCGATGAGCAGGTGGGGGAGGATCATGTCCTTTTTCGTGAAAGCCACGCTGCGCTCAGGCTTGACGAGCTCGGCCCGAACGCGGCCGCGCGAAACACGAAAGAGAAAGTCGTTGCGGCCCTCGACGAGGCGCACGGGGTGCTCGATCCACCCGTAGCTGTAGACATCGCCCGCGCGCGGCACGCCGTTGACGTAGACGAGGCTGTGGCCGCTGGCGTGGAGGATCATGACCGTCTCCTCGGCGCTTTCCACCGACAGGTGAAGGTAACCGCCGCGGAGCGCCTTGTGCTGGAACCAGCCCTTCTCGTCCGCGTCGATCGCCGTCCAGGTGAGATCGGTCTTGCGGACCGTATCCTTGATACCGTCGCCCGCGCGGGGCGTGACCCACGTCGCCGTGACGAGCTGGTGCTCCACGGGATCGGAGTGGATCGCCGATCGGCCATAGCGGCCCGCAGGCCCGGTGACCAGCCCCTGGGAAAAAGTGATCGTCCCATCAGCTTCCGGAGCGTCGTCGTCGGCGCGCAGGGCAGAGGGGGTGCAGAAAAGAGTGCACAGAATTGCGAAGCAGACCATTCGTTTCATCGTGTGACCTCGTTCGGGATTCGACAGGTCCCTGCCCGCGCTGATCGGGGGGGCGAGACCAATCTCTGGTTCCAAGGGCGCAAAAGTTGAATCTTATCATCTTTCCGCCGACTCGCAATGCCCCCGCTCAGCGAGCGGTCCCTGCGACGGAATCTCAATAATTTTAAATAAAAGGTAAGCGCTTACGTAAATTTCACGTATAGAGTTGATAGATTGTCGAAAAGCCCACTCCTTGAATCGGAAGGAAGCAGCAGTGGACACGATCAGCGAACTGGGAGAGCTCGCCTTCGCGAGCCGCCTGAAACGGCTGAGCGAGAGATTGATGAAAGACGTGTCGCGCGTGTACAAGGATCTCGACGTCGATTTCGAGGCGCGCTGGTTCTCGATTCTCTTCGCGTTGAAAAAGGGCGCTCCCCAGTCGGTCACCGCCCTCGCCCAGTCACTCCGCCTGACCCATCCGGCAGTCAACCAGCTCGCCGGTGAGATGATCGAGAATAAGCTCCTTCTCGCCGCAAAGAGCCGGCAGGACGAACGCAAGCGCCTGCTCCGTCTCTCGGCCAAGGGCAAGCGGATCGCCGCTGTGCTGGCGCCTGTATGGAATGAGATCGGCGCCGCCACGAAGCTCCTCATCGAATCGTCGGGGCAGGATCTGCTTTCGGGACTCGATCGCGTCGAAAAACTTCTCGACAAGCAGGACATGTACGCCCGTGTCACGGCCAGGCTGCACAAACCGACCGCTGCGCGAGCGGAGTCAACCGTGAGCGGTACTGCCCGGGTCGTCGACTACAGGCCGGCCTGGAAAAAGCACTTCGTCAGCCTCAACCGCGCATGGATCGAAGAGTCCTTTGTTATCGAGGAGGCTGACGAATGTGTTCTGGCCGATCCGAAGGGGACCATCGTCGATCGGGGCGGTGCGATCCTCTGCGCCCGCCTCGACGGTCGGATCGTCGGTGTCTGCGCTCTCATCCGGCATGGTGCGAACCTCTTCGAAATGGCCAAGATGGCGGTGGCGCCCGAGGCGCGCCGCCACCAAATCGGCACGGAGCTGGCCCACGCCATGATCGAGCGTGCCAGGGCTTTCGGCGCTCGGGCACTCTATCTCCAGACCAGCCCCAAGCTGGTCGCGGCGAACAAGCTCTACAGGAAACTCGGTTTCCGGAAATGCTCGAAGAGCCCCTTCGACAGCGACGCCTTTCGCCGTGAAACCTTTGTCATGAAACTGGCGCCCAAGAAGATAGACGCGATCATCAGGAACAGGAGAAGCGAATCATGAAAACTCAGAAGAACTCTCGGCAAAAGACTTTTGTCTCTCAACTCCTCTCGCGAAGAGCTCTGCAAGTGGTCGTTTTCGGCCTTCTGTTCGCGGCTCTTCTCGGCTCGACGGCACACGCTCAGAGACGGGTCGTCGTCGGCAGCGACGAGCGGACCGTCGATGCCGCGGCACGGGCCGGGATCGTCGAAGCGGTCACGGAGGCACTCAACGAGGTCTACATCTTTCCCGACAAGGCCGCCGATATGGACGAACTGGTCACCCTCAAGCTCAAGGAGGGGGCTTACGATCACATCACCAGCCTCATGGCATTCACCGAGATGCTCACCAAGGATTTGCGGTCGATCTGCAAGGACAAGCATCTGCGCGTCATGCCAGCCTCCGACGTTCCCGAAGACGGGGATGAAGGACTGTCGCCCGACGAACGGCGCGCGCAGAGGCTCGCCGAGCAGCGCTACCAGAACTTCGGCTTTCAGAAGATCGAACGGCTCGACGGCAACATCGGCTACATCGATCTCCGCATGTTCGCCGACGCATCCGAGGCGGGGGAGACGGCGATCGCCGCGCTCAATTTCCTCTCCAACTGCGACGCTCTCATCTTCGATCTGCGCCAGAACGGGGGAGGGTCACCAACGATGATCCAGCTCATCTCCAGCTATCTCTTCGACGAGGTCCAGCATCTGAACAGCTTTTATATCCGCAAGACCGACAAGACGCGCCAGTTCTGGACACAGGCCCAGGTGGCGGGGCCACGACTCACCGATCTTCCCGTCTTTGTCTTGACGAGCCGGTACACCTTCTCGGCGGCCGAGGAATTTACCTACAACCTCAAGAACATGGAGCGCGCCACCATCGTGGGCGAGACAACCGGCGGGGGCGCCCATCCTATCGAGTTCCGGCGAATCGACGAGTACGAGGTGGAAATGTCCCTCCCCTACGGCCGGGCGATCAATCCGATCACTCAGACCAACTGGGAGGGGACCGGAATCGCTCCGCACATCAAGGTCCCCGCCGACGATGCTCTCGACGCGGCCCGGCTCGAGGCGATGAAAATCCTCGTCGACACGACCACCGACGAGGGGAAAAGAAAGCAGTTGGAGTGGGCGATGAAAACGCTCGACGCCGTGCGCAATCCGGTCGTGCTCAGCGAGTCGAAACTCAAACCCTACGTTGGTGTTTTCGGCCCGCGCGCGATCAGGTTGGAGAAAGGGAGTCTCTTCTACAGTCGCGATGACCGGCCCGAGTTCGAGCTTTTGCCCATGGGCGACGACCTCTTTGGCCTTAATGGCCTCGAGTATTTCAGGATCCAGTTCGTGCGGGACTCCTCGGGCAAGGTGACCAAGCTCGTCGGTCTTTACGACAACGGCTTCACCGACACCAACGAGCGCACCGGCGGTTGATCACAAGATCATCAAACTGACGTGTTTGCAAACGGGGGACACGTTCAGCGCGCACCTGGCCGAAGGGTCGGGTGCGTTTTTTTTACCGCCTGTGAGTCTGTCGCAGTTGGTTGGAACGATTTCTATTCAGCCGGCTTCTCACGCCACATGGCAGTCAGCAACCGCCAGAGCCAGAGGCTACTCGCGACAACCAGTACGGCGCAAACCGCGCCCTGCGCCTTGTGGCCGTAAATGAAACATCCCGTGCCGAAGAGAGCCGAATAGACGAGCACGCATCCGAGCGCCCATCCCAGAAAGGCCTGGGGAAGACTGTCGGGAGAAGCTTCGACACCGGCCTCCTTGCGGATCGCGCGCCATCCCGGACCGGCGGGCTTGACGAGTCGGCAGAACCTGAGCAACGTCTCGCGGTTCGCGGGACGGGTCACGAAGGTGACCACGATCCAGACCGCGGTGGTGACGAGGACGGTGGAGATCAGCGAGATATGTAACTTGACGCCCTGGACAACACCCTCACTCGACAGCCTCAAAAGGCCGCAGTCGTTCAAGCAGTCGCCCAGCGGTCCCGGTCCGCTGGACAGGAGGGTCTTGTTGTACCAGAAGAAACCCATGGAGATGACAAAAGAGGAGATCATGGCGGCGATCTCGCTCCACGCATTGATCCGCCACCAGAACCACCGGAGAAGGTAGATCGCGCCCGTGCCCGCACCGATGGAGATCATCAATTCAAAGGCGTCCTTGGCCGTGTCGAGAACGAACATCACGCTTCCCGCCACCACCATGAGCCCGGCCGTCACCAGGCGCGACACCCAGACATAATGGCGCTCCGTCCCGTCGCCTCGGAGAAAACGGCGGTAGAAATCGTTCACCAGGTAGGACGCCCCCCAGTTGAGATGGGTCGACATGGTCGACACGTAGGCCGAGAGCAGGGAGGCGACGAGCAGGCCGAGCAGGCCGTGGGGCAGAAGGGTGAGCATGGCCGGATAGGCGAGGTCGTCGCCGATCAGGTCATCGCTCACATGGGGGAGGGTCTTCTGGATGTCGGTCAGCTCGGGAAAGACGAGGATCGAGCAGAGAGCCACGATGATCCACGGCCAGGGCCGCAGCGCGTAGTGGGCGATATTGAACCAGAGGGTGGCGCCCATGGCGTGCTTCTCGTCCTTGGCGGCCAGCATGCGCTGGGCGATGTAGCTGCCGCCGCCCGGCTCGGCGCCCGGGTACCAGACCGACCACCACTGCACGGCGAGGGGGATGATCAGAACGGTCAGGGTTATTTCCCAGTTGTCGAAATCAGGCAGTATGCTGAGAGTCTTGACATCGATCTTCTCGATCATGCCTGACAGGCCGCCGACCGAATCGTGATCAAGCGCAAAGTAGACCGCGACGAAAACACCCACCATGGCGATGACGAACTGGATGATGTCCGAGGCGAGCACGCCCCAGAGCCCCGACATGGCCGAGAAGACGATGCAGATGCTGCCGCATACGAGGACGGTCTGGAGTCGATCCCAGCCGAGCATCACATTGGCGATCTTGACCGCGGCGAGGGTCACCGATGCCATGATGAAACAGTTGAAGAAGAGGCCGAGATAGACCGCCCGGAAGCCGCGCACGAAGGCGGCTGGCTTGTCCGAGTAGCGCAGTTCGTAGAACTCGAGATCGGTGAGCACCCCGGAGCGGCGCCAGAGCCGGGCATAGAAAAATACGGTCATCATGCCGGTGAGCAGGAACGCCCACCAGACCCAGTTGTAGGAGACACCGTTGGTGCGCACGAAGTTGGTGACCAGGTTGGGCGTATCGGTGCTGAAGGTGGTCGCCACCATCGACGTTCCGATCAGCCACCACGGCGCGGCGCGGCCCGACGCGAAGAACTCGGCCGTTCCCTTTCCGGCGCGCCGCGCGAAAAAGACGGCGGGCGCGAAAGCAACGGCAAGGCAAACAGCGATGACGATCCAGTCGAGAGAAGTGAGCTGCATGACGGGCCCTTCGTTTGTCACTCGAATATTGGAAATACTTTGGCCGGAAGGCCTGAGTTTGTAGGATTGTGTTCCAAAGCGCGGGTGCGGTCAAGTTCGATTCAATTTACCGCACCGTGGGCGGTTACATCGCAAGGGGCACAAACCGCCGGCGATGTTCCTCAATGAGATCAGTCCTCTTTCCGGGTGGAGGTTCGGGTGAAACGTCGTGAATTCTTGAGGAGAGTCGGTTGGCGAACTGCAGGCGTGGCGCTCAGCGGGTGCTCATCGTTGCCCGGCTTTGGCAATGACCGACGGAAACCGAACTTCATCTTCATTCTCGTCGACGATCTCGGCTGGACCAATCTGGGATTCATGGGGAGCGCCTACTACGAGACGCCCTGCGTCGATCGACTCGCCCGCGAGGGGATGGTGTTCACCAATGCCTATGCCAACGCACCCAACTGCGCGCCCACCCGCGCGTGCCTCCTGTCGGGACAGTACACGCCGCGCCACGGGATCTACACGGTGAACAGCTCGGCGCGGGGCAAGTCAAAGAATCGCAAGCTGATCCCCGTGGAGAACAGGAAAATCCTCAGCGCCGACGTGACCACGATCGCCGAGGCGCTCCGGCCGGCGGGCTACCGGAGCGCCGCGATCGGAAAATGGCACCTCGGCCGCGATCCCGAAACGGGACCGCTCGGCCAGGGGTTCGATCTCAACGTGGGCGGCAACCAGTCGGGGCATCCCAAGAGTTACTTCAGTCCCTACAAGAACAGCGATCTCGAAGATGGCCCGGAGGGCGAATCGCTGACCGAACGGCTGACCGACGAGGCGCTCGGCTTTATCGACGGTCACCGGGATCGGCCTTTCTTCTTGTACCTCTCTCATTTTGCCGTACACACTCCGATCCAGGCGCGCGACGATGCCGCCGCCCGCTATGCGGCCAAGGAGGGCGTGGGGGGGCACGACAACGACAATCCCAAGTACGCGGCAATGATCGAGAGCGTCGACCGGAGCGTGGGCCGGATCGTGGAGAGGCTCGAAACTCTCGGCCTGGCCGAGGACACGATGATAGTCTTCTTTTCCGACAACGGTCCTCACGGTGCGATCTCCTCGGCCGCGCCGCTTCGGGGTTCGAAGGGCATGCTCTACGAGGGCGGTATCCGCGAACCGATGGTCGTGCGCTGGCCGGGCCGCGTGCGGGCTGGCAGCGAATGTCATACGCCGGTGATCGGGATCGATTTCTACCCCACCATGCTCGCCCTCGCCGGGGCGTCCAGGCCGGACGCTCATCTCCTCGACGGGGAGAGCCTGGTGCCGTTGATCGATGAGTCGGGACGTCTCGAACGTGACGCGATCTTCTGGCACTTTCCCGCATACCTCGAAGCTTATCGCGGTATGAAGACTCCCTGGCGCACGACTCCAGCCGGGGTCGTGCGGCAAGGGGACTGGAAGCTGATCGAATTCTTCGAGGACGGTCGCGTCGAACTCTACAATCTGGCCGACGACATCGGAGAGGCCACGGACCTCGCCGACGCACGGCCGCAAAAAGCGAAGGAATTGAGAGATCTCCTTCACAGGTGGCAACGGGATGTGGACGCTCCCATTCCGTCGTTGCCCAATCCCGCTTTCGGGAAGGAAAAAAAATGAAACGTCAGAGAGTCTTACTCTGCCTCTTCTTGATCCTCTCCTCTTTGTTGTTCATCGGTGGCGCCCTCAGCGCGCTGCCGGCTGACGTCTTCCGGAGCGAATGGCCCGACGATCTCGAACGCATCTGGATCGGGCCTGATTTTTGGGCCAATCGCCTGCAGGACTGGAGACTGGTCGAGGGGCGTCTCGAGTGCGTTGTCGCCGCTCAGAGCAGAAATGTCTTTCTCCTGACGAGGGAGGTTGCAGACCGGCCGGGCGATCTGTTTCTGCGCGTGCGCGTCGGACTGCCGATTGATGAGACCGAAACGTCGTTCGAGGGATGGATCGGCTTCATGATCGGTGTGAAGGGGGAATTCGATGATTACCGTGACAGCGCCGTCCATGGCAAGGGGCTGCGCGCCGGTTTCACCACGGCGGGGACCTTCTTCATCGGCGATCCGCCCGCGGACGAGAAGGGCGGCCGTTTCACGACCACTTATCCTGACGGTGTCGAACTGGTGCTGATCTCGGAGCGAACCGAGGGGCCGTGCACGATCAGGGTGGCGGCCTTCGATCCCGAAGACGCCCAGCTCATCGGCGAAGCCGTGAGCCGCGGACATGATCCGGCTGATCTCGCCGGAGGTTTCGCACTGGTCAGCGATCTGAAACCGATCGACCAGCCGAAGGGGCACACTGCCCAAGGCGCCTGGTTTGCCGACTGGCGGATCGCGGGCAGTCGTGTCGACAGACACGATGAGCGGGCTTTTGGACCGGTACTGTTCAGCCAGTACACTCTGAGCCGAGGCGTTCTGAAATTGACCGCTCAGATGCCGCCCGTGGGGCCGCAAGACGGGAAGACTGTGAGCTTGCAGGTCGACAAGAAGGGAGACGGCAACTGGAAGACCGTGGCAGTCGGTCCGATCGACCAGCGCGCCCGCACCGCCACCTTGCGCGTCGAGGGATGGGACGCGTCGCGGCCCTGGGCGTATCGCCTCTGGTACGAACTCCGCGGCCGAAGAGGGCCGGTCTCCTACTTCAGGACGGGTACGATCAGGAAGGAGCCGCTCGACAAGGACGAGATCGTTGTGGCGGTCTTCACGGGCAACAATGATCTCGGTTTTCCCAACAACGACCTGGTCGCCGCCGTACTCGAACACGATCCCGACGTGCTCTTCTTTTCGGGCGACCAGATCTACGAGGGAGTGGGCGGTTTCGGCTGCCAGCGGTCGCCTGTGGACAAGGCCATCCTCGATTACCTGAGAAAGTGGTATCTCTACGGCTGGGCGCACGGTGAGATGATGCGCGACCGGCCCACGGTGGCGATCCCCGACGACCACGATGTCTACCACGGCAACATCTGGGGCGCGGGCGGCAAGGCAACGCAGAAAAAGGGCGGGGGAGCTGAGCAGCAGGATTCAGGCGGTTACAAGATGCCGCCTGTGTGGGTGAAGATGGTGGAGCGCACCCAGACGAGCCACCTGCCCGATCCCTTCGATCCCACGCCGGTCGAGCAGGGCATCGGAGTTTACTACTGCGCCATGAACTACGGCGGAATCAGCTTCGCGGTGATCGAGGACCGCAAATTCAAGTCGCCGCCCAAGGTGGTCGTCCCCGAGGGCAAGATCCGCAACGGCTGGTCGCAGAATCCCGATTTCGACGCGGCCAGGAGTTCGGACGTTCCCGACGCGAAGCTTCTCGGCGAGCGGCAGCTCGCCTTTCTCGACCACTGGGCGGCCGACTGGAGCCACGGCGCGTGGATGAAGGTGGTCCTTTCCCAGACCATCTTTGCCAACGTGGCCACCTTGCCCGATGACTCGGGCTCCGACGCGCCTGTGCCGCGGCTGCGGATTTTCGAGCCGGGACAGTACGCCGAGAACGACAAGATCGTGAGCGATCACGATTCGAACGGTTGGCCCAAGACGGGCCGCGACCGCGCGCTGCGCGCCATGCAGCGCGGCTTCGCCGTCCACCTCGCCGGCGACCAGCATCTGGGCAGCACCGTCCAGTACGGCGTCGACGATTGGAATGACGCCGCCTACGCGCTCTGCGTGCCGTCGGTGTCGAATGTCTGGCCGCGGCGCTGGTTTCCGCCCGAGCCGGGCGCGAACCGCAAGGAGGGCGCACCCAAGTACACGGGCGAGTTTCACGACGGATTCGGCAACAAGATCACGGTCCACGCCGTGTCCAACCCGGTCTTCACCGGAAGGAAACCGGCCAAGCTCTACGACCGCGCCACCGGTTTCGGCATCGCGCGATTCAGGAAGAAGGATCGCACCATCTCGCTCGAGAACTGGCCGCGCTGGCCGTCGTCGATCACAGGCGGGACCGAACCCTATGAGGGATGGCCCGTGGTTTTCGCGCAGGAGGATAACTACGGCCGCAAAGTGTTCGGACATCTTCCAACGATCATGGTGAAGGGGCTCATCAACCCGGTGGTACAGGTCTTCGACGAGGCCGACGGCAAGATCGTCTATACCCTGAGAATCAACGGCACGACCTACCGCCCCAAGGTCTTCCACGACGGCACGTACACGGTCAAAATCGGCGACCCCGACAAGGGAGAAATGAAAGTACTCCAGGGCCTCACCCCCGGCAACTACGACACCCACTTTTGAATCTGGGCGGGTCACCAAAATTGCATTTTGGTCGTAAGTCTTTATTTTCAACGGAATGGGTTGGCCTTGATCCGAACCCCGAACTCGAATCGAGCCGAGTAAGGCGGTACGATCTCGGTCAACAGTTGAATGGAGATTCGTGATCCGATTCTGGCCTCGACATTGTTGTGGCGCAGTTTTTTACTACTGATTCTTCCATCGACGTGGCCGACAACGACCCCCTTCGGACTCATGAAGAGGATGAGAGATCTGTTCCTGGGGTAGTCCACATCTTTTGTTTTGGTGTCCGGCGACTGGCCGTTGTGGCGATAGGCGAGGATGTATGTACCCGGCGGCAGGCTGGGATCGTCGAGAGGCCGGCTCGTGGACAGGACCCCGATCACCTGGGGAGACTGGGGACTCTGGTTTCTGATCTTTTTCTCGGTGGCGGGGATCGACCGCATGGGAGCGATCAGCAAGTAGTCGAACTCAGGAGTCAGGTGCTGTTCGTGCGTGGCCTCCTCGACCGCCTCGGCTACGAAAATTCTCTCTTGAGCGAGGTCGATGCCCGCGTAGATCGATCCGGTGAGATCGTTTCTGACATGCTTGAACAGCGTCGATCCCGGTTCAACATCCTTGACACAGCGAAAACCGAGGGAGTCGAGGTTCGTTATGGCGAGGCACGGCTGCCTGATGGCAAGAAGGTTGACGAGGTCGTTTCCGTTGTAGACCCCTCCCTTGACCACGAATTGCCTTGCGTCGAAACCGGGAATGAGGACTTCTTTCCGTCTCCCCACCGAGTGCACGAGCGGCTCGTATCCTTGATAGGCTTCGAAGGCCGTCTCGGTCCACTCCCACACGCTGCCCGTCATATCGTGGACACCGAAGGGCGAAACGCCGCCGGGGTGGGAGCCAACTGGCATCAGTTTTTCACGCCGTGTGTGCGTCTCCCTGGTGGAACAATTTCCTGGATCGTATTCGTTTCCCCACGAGTAGAGAGCGCCCTTGTCGGCCGACGCCGCTCGCATCCATTCCGCCTCGGTGGGAAGTCTCTTGCCGCACCATCGAGCGAAAGCCCTGGCATCGTTGAGATCGACGTTCCTCACGGGTAATCGCGCTTCCTTGTCGGGGCAGGTTGTTTTGCCTCTCCAGGACAACTCCACGAGAAGCTGCGACGGCTTCCGACCAGTCGCCTCGAGGAAGTGAGCCCACTGGGCGTTGGTGACCTCGAAACGATCGCAATAGAAGGCGTCGACCTCAACCGCGTGCCGTGGGATCGAACCGGAAAGAAGGGCGAGTGTTGAGGATTGTCCCGCTCCAAAAGATTTGACCTGTTTCTCGTCCATGCCGAGCCAGGTCTCACCCGCAGGAATCCGGACCATGTTGTGCGGCACCGCTGTTTCCTGCCCGAAGTGGGTGGCGTTAACGCGGCGCGAACGTCTCTCGCCAAGCGAACTCGCGGGCGCAGACCGTGGTTCTGTCGGCGCATCAGGTCTTGCAATTTCATAACCCTCGGAACGAGGAGTGTGCGTTTCTCCTCTGGCCGGTTCGATTTCTTTCGTGGCCGGCGAGGCGTTCTCTTTCACAGTGAACACATCAGCAGTGGGAGCGGCGCTCTGGTGCGCGGCAGCGATCAACGTGGGCTGCGTCTCGGTCTCGTCGATGAACAGTGTCACGAAGATCGCCGTGGCCGCCAGGAGCCCCGCCGCGCTCACCGCCGCCACACGGCTGGCGTTCATCACGAAAATGCTCGGAATCTTTTCGACAACCGCTGCCCAGAGCCCGGGCGCGAGAAACTTCTTCTCGAGACCTGAAACGAGCAGGAGCGCGATGCACCACGAATGGCCGTCGCCGCCGTAAACAGCGTCGAGGTTCTTGCGGAGCTGGGCGAGACCGCGCTTGATGCGCGTCCTTACTGTTTCCACGGGAAGGTTGAGCCGTTTGGCGATCTCTCTTGGTGGACGATCCTCGTAGTAGCGCAGAAGGATCGGATCGCGGTAGATCGCGTCAAGGTCGAGGACCGACTCCACCAGGCAGCGCCGCGCCGCTTCGCGCTCCACGATCTCCGCCGGGCTGGGAGCACCGTCCTGCTTGTGCACCGTGCGTTCGCGCAGGACGCGCCGCCGGTCGTCGCGCCGCATGGAGAAGATGAAGTTGCGCGCCACAGTGCCGAGCCAGGCGCGCAGCGCGCCCGCTGCATGCGGCGGCCGTTCGAGCGCGGCGAGCCATGTCTCCTGGAGCACGTCGTCGACGACGTGTTCGTCAATCACGAGGCGCCGCGACAGTGCGCGCACGAAGTCTTCGTGGGAGAGGAGGATTTCGATTTTCACCACCATCGTCGATTCCTTTTCACAAAGATACGCAGGGGTCTTTATTAAAGGAAGACTCCGTAGTGACCGGAACCGGTTCACGCAATCTGGAAAAGGCGCCGCGCGATGGATGCCCTAATCGCCGCTGCCGACGATCACGTTGATTTCAGCGGCGCTCGCGTAAAAGGCGCCCGTTACCTCCGAGAGAGCTTTCAGGCGGATGTAACGCGCCTTGACAGGCCGATCGAGCTCGACCGTTTGCCGCGCGCCGCTGTTGGGCCAGGTGCCGGAAGCGAGCGGCGCGCCCCAGTTCTTACCGTCCTCGCTCGCGTAAAACTCGAATCGCCCGATCCGGCCGTTATGCGAGCCCTGGCGCGGTAGATAGCTGAATCCCGCGAGCTCGATCGTCTCCGCCATGTCGATGTCGATGTGGTGCGGGTGGGGGGGCTGCGTGCGGCTCCACTCGGTGTGCCAGTAGGTCGAGGGATTGTCGTCGATCGCCTTGCGCGCATCGCCCTCGCCGCGTTCGGCGCTCGACGCATCCACGATCGACCACCTCGTCTTGAGAATGCCGAATTCCGCGGAGGCGACACCGCTGTTGATCATGCCACCCTTGATGGCCATCGCCTTGATCGTCCCCGTACCTGAGAACGCAAACGGAGTCCCGTCGTAGAGCGGAGACCGCCAGGTTGGCTCTGTTCCATCGACGGTGTAATGGATCCTGACGATCGGCGTGGGACAGGACAACGTGACCAGCCCATCACGGTCCCGCTCGATGATTGGCGGCCACACGATGGGCACGGCACGGCGCGCGAGCGCGGCGCGATCCTCGACACCAGACGGACAGGGATAGATGGTGAAGCAGAACCGGCGCCGCTCGGGATTGAGCATGTACTTCTTCAGAAGCCCCGCCCCGCAGCTCGCGTTTCCGAGGCCGCACTGGGCGGCGTCGATGGAGAGGATAACCTCCTTGCGCGGACTGAGCTCGTGCGTGTGGGCGGCCCTGTCCAGATCGTCGGCCGTGTAATGAAGCGCCGAGAAACAGAACCTGTTCGCAGCCACGATGAGCAGGCCCGCGCCATCGGAGTCGGTGAGCGCCGCCCAGCGCACATCTTCCCGGTTGCCCGTCTCCTGAGGACGCGGATAGGGAACATAGAAATCCGCAACGCGGCTCGAAAAGCGCCCCACGGCGGCGCCCCGCTTCCGGTCGCTGTAGTTCTCGTGCGGGCCACGTCCGAACCACTCCACGCGATCGTACTCCTCGGGCAGCGACATGCGCACCCCGAGCCGCGGCAGAATCGGCAGTGCGCCCACCGGTTCGATCGCACTGTCCACGCTGATGCAGCCGTTTCCGAAGACCGTGTAGGTGCAGCGATGGACGAAACCCGCGTCGCTCGCCCCCATGCACTCGGTCGTGATCGACACCTGCGCCGCGGTTCGTTCGGTGCGCTCGTATGCGAAGTCGCGCACCTTGCGACTCAGAGTGTTCAGCCCGGCTCTGTACCACGCGTCTCGCAGAGGTTTGTCATTGTCGACTGGGGCGCGAAAAGCCTGTAGCACCGGCCCGTTGGTTCCCTCCCCGCCAGGAGCGATCACAGCCTTGTCGCCGTAGACAAGTGAAACGATCGAGCCCTTCTCACGGTCGAAGGTCACCGAAAAAAAGTGGTTGCTGATCGAGAGACGGTCTCCGGCATCGGAGATTCGGAGCGGCGCCATGGCGTCTCGATCGAGGATCGGCTTCGGCGCTCTGTCGACGGGCAGCGCGAACTCTTCCCACGCGACCTCATGGCCTTTGGGCGCCCAGAGAGTGTCCGCACGCAGGTGGAACGAGACGCGCAACCAGTACTCGGCACCCGGTGCGGGCACGGGTTTCTCGAAGGGTACGGTGATCGTCTGTGATGCGCCGGGCGCGACGCTCACCGGCGGCAGAGTGCCCTTTTGAATCGATTTGCCATCCTCGGACAGGTTCCACGCAATGTCGAATGCGCTCAGGTCGGTGAAGTAATTCTTGTTGCTCACTCGCACTTTGGCGCTGGCGAGGTCCTCGGCTTCCACGCCGATGTACTGGTAGACCTTTTTAACCTCCCAAAGCTTGGGCGGCACCTTTCGGTCGGGAAAGACGAGCCCGTTGAGGCAGAAATTCCCGTCGTTGGGCGTGTCCCCGTAATCGCCGCCGTAGGCGAAAAACCACTCCTTCTTCCCATCGGGACCGTCGACCCACTTGCGCAGTCCCTGGTCGACCCAGTCCCAGATGCAGCCGCCGATCAGGCTCGGATAAGCTTCGATCGCGTCCCAGTACTCCTGAAGGTTGCCGACCGAGTTGCCCATGGCGTGGGCGTACTCGCACATGATGAAGGGCCGGTCGGGATTGGCCTTGGCGCGGCGCACGATGTAGCTCGGGTAGGGGTACATGACACTGTCCATGTCGGCCACGCTGTTCATCCGTTCGTAGTGGACAGGCCTGGTCCTGTCGCGCTCCTTGACCGCGCGCGACGTGGCCTCGAAATTGCATCCCGGGCCGGCCTCGTTGCCGAGCGACCAGACGATTACCGAGGGGTGGTTCTTGTCCCGTTCGACCATCGACAGGGTGCGGTCGACGTGGGACTCCTCCCACTCGGGCTTGTTGCCCAGGGTGCGATCGAGGTTGTAGCCCATTCCGTGCGATTCGACGTTGGCCTCGTCGATCACGTAGAGCCCGTAGCGGTCACAGAGGTCGTACCACTTGGGATCGTTGGGGTAGTGCGACGTGCGCACCGTGTTGATGTTGAAGCGCTTCATGAGCACGATGTCCTCGATCATGCGCTCCACGGTGATCGCCCGGCCGCGGTCGGGATCGTGCTCGTGGCGGTTGACGCCCTTGATCAGGATCGGCACTCCGTTGACGAGCAGTTGCCCCCCCTTGATCGACACCTCGCGGAATCCGAATCGGCACTGTTCCACCTCGACGACCGTACCGGCTTCGTCTTTGAGGGTGAGTAGCACGATGTAGAGATTGGGAAACTCGGCCGACCATTTGAGTGGATCGATGATCTTCTTCTCCATCGAGAAGAGTCCCCTTCCCCTCGGGCGAAATGCGGATTGAGAGACTTTTCCCAGTGGATCTTCGGCCAATGGAGTTCCGTCGCCATTGAAGAGGGAGACTTCGACCGAGTGTGCGCCCGCTTCGTGGTCACCATGGTTGCGTACCTTGGCCGTGACCTCGATCGACGCATCTCGATACGCGTCATCGAACTTGCATCGTACCCGGAAATCGTAAATGTGGATCTCCGGCGTGGAAAAGAGATAGACATCGCGGTAGATGCCGCTCAGCCGCCACATGTCCTGGTCTTCGAGGTAGCTGCCGTCCGACCACCGGTAGACCTCGGCGGCGAGCACGTTTTTTCCGGTGCGCAGATAGGGGGTGATGTTGAACTCGGCGGGCGTCATGCTTCCCTGGCTGTAGCCGACCTTGCTCCCGTTGATCCAGAGGTAAAAGGCGCTCTTCACCCCGTCGAAATGGACGAACACCTGTCGTCCGTCCCACCCGTCAGGCACGGTGAACTCGGTGCGGTACGAGCCGACCGGATTGTAGTCGTGGGGGATGCGCGGTGGATCGGCCGGGAACGGATAGCGTACATTGGTGTAAATCGGAATACCATAGCCGTGCATCTGCCAGTTGGACGGAACAGGAATCGTGTCCCACGCGCTCACATCAAAGCCTGGCTCGAAGAAACCGAGCGGACGGTCAGCCGGTTTGCGCACCCAGTGAAATTTCCAATCGCCGTTGAGCGACTTGTGAAAGGGCGAAGCGTCACGAGTTCCGATGAGCGCCGAGCGCCGGTCAGGGTAGGGCATGAGGGTGCAATGAGCCGGCTCCTTGTTGCGGCCGATCACGTCAAGGTTGTCCCAGTCGGGACGCTCCGTCTCTCCCGATGCGGTGACAGAAAGAGAAAAAAAGAGGCACAATCCCGCGCAGATGATCAGGAGAAGATGATCCATGGTCTTCGAGTCTCCATTCGTTCTATGACTGACTCTTGTTCTCTCTCAGATGAAACGCTTGCCGCCCGGCGCCTTGGGCTCGTCCTGGGGCGGTGGCTCTTCGTGTTCCCTTTTCGCGATCGCCGCGAGTGCGGCAACGGTTTCTGGACGGTCAGAGGCGATGTTGATTTTCTCACCGGGATCGTCAGCAAGGTTGTACAGCTCGAACCCGCTCTCGTTCCGGATTCGCACCGCCTTGAAGTCGCCCTTGCGCACCGCTTGAGCGAGGTCTTTCTCGTAGGTATGCTTTCCCCAGTCGGCCACCTTGCGGTATTCCCAGTAGAGAAAATTGCGCTTCCTCTGCTGATCGGTCCGGCCCGTCAAGGTGGGTGCGATCGAGATCCCGTCGACGCGCTCGGGCAGGTGCTCGTTGGCGCCGGCGATCTCGGACAGGGTGGGCATCACGTCGGGGAAGTACCAGACGAGATCGCTCCGTGTGCCGGCGGGAACAGCGCCCGGCCAGCGCACCACCGACGGGACGCGCAGGCCGCCCTCGTAGACGTCGCGCTTGAAACCCCGCAGATGCCTGTTCGGTTGAAAAAAGTTCTTCACGTAGTCTTGGCCGCCATTGTCGCCCGTGACGAACACGATCGTGTTGTCGTCGATGCCGCACTTTTTCAGCAGCGCCAATATCTCGCCGATCTGTCGGTCGGCCATGCTCACCATGGCGGCGTAGACCTTGGCCGCGTGCGGCCAGTCCTTGTCCTTGAACCTGTCCCAGGCCGGGTCATTCTCGGGAAAGTGCGAGTGGCGGCCATGGGGCACGGTCCAGGGCAGGTAGGCGAAAAAGGGGCGCTCCCGATTCCGGCGGATGAAGCGGATCGCTTCCTCGAAGATCACTGACTGAGTGAACTGTTCTGTTTTTCCATCCTCATTACCCGGCAGTGGAACCTTGACGCTGTTGCGCCAGAGATATTCGGGGTGATAGTCGTGGGCGTGGATCTGATGGTAGTAGCCGAAAAACGTGTCGAAACCGTGCTGCTCCGGAACGCCCTCCGTACCCACGGCGCCCACACCCCACTTGCCGAATCCGCCCGTGGCGTAGCCGGCATTTTTCAGTACAGACGCGATGGTTGCATCGCCGGTCCGCAGCGAAATGCCGCCGAGGTTGCCGCGCACCGACGTGTGCCCGCCGTGGAGGCCTTGCAGCAGGCACGACCGGGTGGGCGCACACACGGGCGCGCCTCCATAGCACTGATCGAACAGCATGCCCTCGGCCGCCATGCGGTCGATGTGGGGTGTCTCGAGCTTGTCGTGACCGAGGCAGGAGAGTTCGAACGGGCCGAGCTCGTCGAGCATGACGTAGATGATGTTCGGTTTGGAGCGGTTTTTTGTTCCTTTGCGTTTCCTTGGCGCAGTGTGGGCACTCGCACACGATCCGCCGAAAGCGGCTGCGGCCGCTGCGCCTGTCGAGGTTCGAAGAAAATCCCGGCGGCTCACGCGGGATCGAAGGGATTCGTGATCTTTCACTTCCGATTCTCTCAAAATGGAAAAACAACGCGCACTCGCCAGGGACAGACTGTTCCAGCCCATGCATGGCGGCCAGATCACCATCTTATCCCTTGAGGGGGCCTTGTCTATCTCTTCCCACTCTGTCTGTCCTTGATGGCTGAATTATGCTAATTAGGATCCACCGGGAGTTGATGAGGACGAGGGGGGCATTGTCTGGACGAGAGTCGGGTACGCCGATATGTTCGCGAACAGGAAGAGCGCCAGAGGGTAGACGAGTCGGAGCGAATTTTTATATGAAGATCCTCATCATCGCCTTGGTCCTGATCGTGTCGAATCTTTCGTGCGCACTCCTGAGCGATCGATCGAGAGACAGAAAGCCCCGATTCTTCAGAACAGGGGACGAACCGGGAGCCACCCAGGTGGTGCTGCTCGGTACGGGAACGCCGAACGCGGAACCCGATCGCTCGGGATCGGCTATTGCGATCGTCGTGAACCGAACACCCTACGTGATCGATTGCGGACCCGGTCTCGTTCGCAGGGCGGCCGCCGCAAGCGAGGCCGGTGTCGAGGGCCTCGAAGTTGAAAAGCTCTGCCGCATATTCATCACCCACCTGCACTCCGATCACACGGCGGGATATCCCGACTTCATCTTCACGCCATGGGTTCTCGATAGGAAGGAGCCGATCGAGGCGTTCGGACCGCCCGGTCTGAAATCCATGACCGAGCACATACTGAAGGCGTACGACGAAGATATCCAGGTGAGGATCAACGGTCCCGAGCGCGCTTCCACGACAGGTGTCACGGTCAACGTCCACGAGATCGGGCCAGGATTGATCTACGAGGACGAGAACCTGCGAGTGAAAGCTTTTCGCGTGACTCACGGCGCGTGGGAGCACGCCTTCGGATTTCGTTTCGAGACGCCTGACCGCACCATCGTTATCTCGGGGGACACGATCCCCTGCGGGGAGCTGGTGGAAAACGCGAAAGGCTGCGACCTGCTCATTCACGAGGTCTATTCCAAGGCCGCCTTCGACCACCGCCCGCCCATGTGGCAGCAGTATCACAGAGCCTCTCATACATCCACGGAGGAGCTGGCCGAGATCGCGAGCGAGGCAAAGCCCGGATTGCTCGTTCTGTACCACCAGCTCGGCTGGGGGATTTCGGATGAGGACCTGGTCGACGAATTGAGGCAGGGATACGACGGGGATGTGGTGTCTGGAAAAGACCTGGATGTTATTTATTGATCCCCATTTTTTTTCCGGGTTTCATCCGATATCGGGTGCCGCGTCTGTTACTGCCCATCACCGTCAACGAGTTCGGGCCGGACCGCCCAGGTGATGCCGTCGAGCTCGCGCGCCATCCGGCCGTCCCACGCCACGAGCACCGCCGTGCACATCCACTTGACCTTGTCCTTTCCCACCGGCGCCTTGACGAGGATCCTGTTCCAGCCCTTTTCAAGGTGAACCGGAGTGGGGGGGCGGTAGGCGTACCCCTCGTCGATGAGCGGGTCCTCACTGTCACCCTTGCGGTCCGGCTTGGCCCAACTGGGCGGCGGGATCGGTTTTCCGTTCAGCCAGATTCTTCCCTGGCGGTGGTCCCACTCGCCCTCCGTGGGAGTGGCGTCCCTGTGCGACCGTGACCAGCTCCGGAAGCCGATCCACATGTGGGCGTCGATCTCGGTCTCGGCCTTTACCCACGTTTCGGCGTAGGCGGTCGCGTTTTTCGTGGGGCCGAATATCCCATGGTCGAACCAGCCGCCGAAGAGCAGAGTTCCACCTCGTGCCTCTGTTGGATAGTAGGTCTTGCCGTTGTACTCGTATTGGTCCTTGCTTTCCGCCTCAGGAGGAAAGACGCGCCCGAGCTCGCCCTCGTTGAGAAAAGGACCGATCACGCGCCACACCATGTCAGCCTGCCGCACATAGGCAAAAGGCTTGTCCGTGAAATCTGCATCGCGGCGGTTGGTGAGCCTCTGCTCGAAATCGACGAAGGCGCCGAACGCTGGGCTGTCCGGCCCGGCCATGGAACGTTTGAGTTCTGGAAATCCCCCGCCGCACCAGGCGCGTTCCGCGAAGGTGAGCATGAGAGGCCCCACGGGATTCATGCGAAACTGATCCAGCTCGTGCGCCACGCGGCGGTCGGGCCAGAGGCAGGTGATCCCGCCAAGGAGATTGTTCGAGCCCTGGTCAGCATCGCAGATTTTCTTGTGAAACATGAACCGCACGCCCGAGAACCAGTCGAGGTGGTTCATGTAGAGATCGCGCGAGTCGATGATCCGGTCGCCGGGCGCGTGCTTGCCGTTGTGCCAGAGCTGGTAGATCGCCTGCCCATCGAGCGGACCTCCCGGCCGCCAGAGCACGACCTCCTTGCCCTGGTCGCGCACCACCTTGGCCATGGCGGGGATGAAATCGGGATTCTTGATCCTCACCTCGTCCGAGCCGAGATGGACGAAGGGTGCGTCGAAAAGGGCGCACACCTCGCGCAGCACATCGTCGAGGATCGCCATGCCCTCGGGCGATTCCATCCTGTGGCCCGTGGCGCGCACGAAGGCGTCGCTGTGGCCGGGCATGTCGATCTCGGGGATCACCATGACATGGCGCTGGGCGCACCAGGCCACGAATTCGCGGATTTCCCTCTGGGTGTAGAACTTGCCCTT
Source organism: uncultured Phycisphaerales bacterium (assembly GCA_964464495.1). Classification (GTDB taxonomy): domain Bacteria; phylum Planctomycetota; class B15-G4; order B15-G4; family CAYZWU01; genus CAZUHB01. Next base: position 146,211 of record CAYXGI010000002.1, on the reverse strand, counting down.
GTTGCGGATCTGGTGCTCGGGCGCGGTCAGCTCGGGATGGGACTTGATCTCGAGCCGCCACCCGATGTGCTCGGTGAGGTGAAAGTGGAAGACATTCATCTTGTACCGCACCATCGTGTCGATCCAATCCCTCATGAGCCGGAGGGAGATGAAGTTGCGGCCCACATCGAACATGATGCCGCGCATGGCAAAGGCGGGCCAGTCGACGATCGAGCAACCGCCCAGCGCACGGCTGCCGTCTTCGCCTGTCACGAGCTGCCGCAAGGTCTGGGCGCCCCGGACGAGCCCGGCCGCGGTCGGAGCAAAAAGTTTCACACAATCTGGAGCCACATCGAGACTGTAGGCCTCGCAATTGTTTGCCGTGGCCGGCAGGTCAGCGAAATAGACACCCATGTTTCCCGCGCCAGGATTGCGGGGATCGCCCGAGGTGACTATGACCTGCGTCGCACCGCACTCCTTGAGAATCGTCGCCAGTGGCGCCGCGGTCTGAAGAAAGTCCATTCCGCCTTCGCGCGGACAGACCAGGCGGATCGTCCGGGAGAGACTGAAACCCTCGGCCCTCCACTCCACCGTGCGCGGCATCGGAACGAGCGCTGGGTGTTCGTCTTCGGCGCAGACCAACGCGCCGGGGGCCGACCAAATCATGACGAGGATCAAGGCGCAGAAAGTTTTCATTCCGACAGGGTCCTTTCTCTTTTGATCTGTTCCAGCAGTTGCCAGCAGTACCACTGCATGCGGGGCAGGTGAAAGGGGCCTTTCCAGAGGTTGCCCTTGAGCGGTACCGAGACGCGGCCGTCGCGGTGGAGGTAGCCGTACCATTCGCCATGGGCGGGATCGGCAAAATGAGCGTGGGCCCAGTCGTGGATCCTGGTGTGCCACTCGGCGTATTTTGCATCGCCCGTCAAGCGCCATGCCAGCAGAGTGGCGATGATCGCCTCGTTCTGGGGCCACCAGAATTTCATGTCATGCCAGTATTCCTGCACGGGCAGCCCGTTGACGTCGACAAAATAGAGAATGCCGCCGTACTCGTCGTCCCATCCCCGCTTCCACATCCAGTCGAGGATCGTCGTTCCGATCCGGATGAGCCGTTCATCGTTGTGACGCAGCGTCGCCTCGTGAAGGATGAACCACGCCGCCTCGATCGAGTGGCCGGGGTTGAGCATGCGGCCGTCGAAGTGGTCGATGAACTTCCCGTCAGGGCCGACGGTTTCGAGGACAGCCTCGAGGCCGGGATTCATGAAATCCTTCTCGATCTCGTCGATGGCGCGATCGATCCAGACGATGTAGGCCGGTTCGTCGAGGTTGTCGCGCAGGATCTGCGCGGTGGAGAGCAGGATCATGGGAACGGCGAGCCCCTTGGTCGGGCGCGTGGCCGTCTCGATCTTCGGCGGGATCAAACCGGGCGTGTCGAGATGGCGAACGATCAGCTCGAAGAGCGCGGCGGCCTCTTCGCGCGCCTGTTCATCGCCCGATACCTTGGCGTAAGCGCCAAAAGCCGCGGCGGCAAAAGCTTCCGTGAAGATATAGCGCCGCTTGCGCACAGGCCGGCCGTCGCGGGTGACGTGGAACCACATGCGGCCATCGTCGTCGAATCCGTGGCGCCGCATGAACGCGACGCCATGGGCGGCGAGATCGAGCCATTCCTTGCGCGGACCCACCGTGTTGTAGAGCGCGGAGAGCATCCACGTAAAGCGGCCTTGCTGCCACATCCCCTTGTCCGTGTCGATCAGAGTGCCGTCCCGGTCGAGGCAGAACATGAAGCCGCCCTGCTCCCGATCGACGCAGTGCTCGATCCAGAAGGGGAGGGTGTCCTCCAGGAGGCCGTTCCTGTAGACAGCGATCAACTCGTCGATTCTCTGATTGGTGAACATGGTCACGTCCCCTCGATCGTTGCCCAGAGGCTGGTGAAATTTTCGGTCATCCTATTTGTTCTCCTCTTTGGAGAGACGCGCGGCCTCGGGATCGAGTTCATCGAGCTTGAATCGCACGCTCACGATGTAGGGCTTCTGCTTTTTCGTCCAGTGGCCGTAGGTGGTGGTCACGAAGGTGCCGTCCGGCAGAAGCTCGAGTCCGGGATAAGCGCAGTCCGATCTCAATGTGTTGTCCATGAAGCGGATCCTGTACTGCCCCTCAGCGCCCCCGGCGATATCGTCCCACGTGCCCACCCAGCCGACCCAGTCGCCCTGGGTGGGGCTTTCGAGGGTCGTGTCCCGGAAGGTCGCCACGATCCGGCCGTCGGGCGCGTACCGGAGAGTGTGCCGGTCGCCGGTCAGGCTCCCGGGCAGTTCGCGCGGCTCGGAGAATGTCTCTCCCTCGTCGCTGGAGAACATGACGTGCGAGTTCCGGTACCGGTAGTTCTCACGCATGAGCACGGCGATCGTCTTTCCATCGGGCGAGCGGATCATGCCCGGCTCGCAGAGCCCCACGTCGGAACGGGAGAGGATCGTTTCGGGCTCACTCCACGTCAAGCCGCCATCAGACGAGAGGGTCTTGTAAACCTCCATTTTACCGGCGGTCTTTCTGGAGTCGTGAAGGAATCGGCCATCGTCGTGAAAGAGCGCCATGTAATGTCCCCGCTCGGCGAGTGCGATCACGTCGCCCATGGCGACGATACCGCCGAAGTCGCCGATCGGTTCGAGCTCGCTCCAGCTCAAACCGTCGTCGCCGGAGACCGCCATACGGATCGGGTAGAGGCCCGAAAACATGATCAGCCGTTTCTTTCCGGCCCCGTCTATCACACGATAGATGGTGGGCACTTCCATGGAGGTCGCCCAGCTCTTTGGCGTGGGCAGCCGCTCGGACCAGGTCAGTCCTGCGTCAGTGCTGCGCTTCATCACGATCGGCCCGCGACCGTGGCCCTTGGGATAGACGCAGATCATGGTCTTGTTGTCCTCGAGGAGCACCGTGGTCGGGTGGCCGAGGTACTGGCCTTCGTCCCTGTCGACCACAACCTGCCTCTGCGTGTCCGAGGCGAGGTCGACGGTCGGAATCGAGTACCCTCGCGGCTGGGGCGGATCGGCAGGCACGCTCGATCCGATCAGTGAAAAATGGCTGATCTGTATGATGGCACGCCCCGGGGTGAATCCGATCGGCGTGTAGACTTGCGCCTCATTGTCGACGGTGTGGATCACGTTTCCATCGATCATGAACTGGAGTGTCCGCCCCCGGCGGACCACGTCGAAAACGATCCAGCTTCCAGATTTGAAAGCCGTCGTGGTCGGATCGAGAAGGTGCGTTCCGCCGAAGAGAGGGCCCTTCACGAAAAGTGTTTCGCGCGCCCCCTCGAACCCGAAATGGTTCGTGCCGAAAAAGAAGGCCGCCTCGCCGCGCCGCTGCTCTTTGATTCGAAGCCTCGCGCTGATGCGGAAGTCGCCCTCTCCCACACCCCTGTGAGCCTGCAGGATATTGTGGCGGTCGAAGCCCTCGACATAGTCCTTTCTCTGATACCACGACGAATAGGCGCCGGGCGCGCGTGGGCCGTCGACGAAAATCACACTCTCTCCCTCGGGCGGTCGGAGAGGGACGATCTCCTCGGGCAGCGCCTCGCCCGTGACCGTTCTGCGCCCGGTGAGAGCCGTGTAGACCGCGCGTGCCAGGAGACACGAACCGCCCGCGTTGGGGTAGAGTCCCGAGACCAAGAGTTGGGGTCGATCGGCGAGGGGAGTGAAGAAATCGATGATCGGCAGCCTCTCCGATCGCGCCACGTCCCAGATCGCAGCGCGCAGCGCGGGTCTGTTTGACTGGAGCTTTTCATAGAGCCGGTGGCCGGGAAAGAGGGGGGGAAGGTCGCAAATCCAGAGCCGCGGGCTCTTGTCGAGGGAGTCGAACCTCCTGAGAAGCGCTCTGTAGTCGGCCACGAATTCGGCCGCGTGCCGCCACTCAGGTTCGAGCGCATCGTTGATCCCGAAGGAGCAGACCACTACATCGGGTTTCCAGGCGAGAACCTGTTCGAGGGCTTTTTCATTGGCAAAGGGCCTCTGGCCTCCCTCCCGCACCGTGGTACCCGCAACGCCGAAGTTGCGCACCTCCCACTTGACGCCGAGCAGCTTTTCGAGCTGCGTGGGAAAGGCGTACTTGCGCTTGTTATTCAGGCCCTGGCCGACGGGAAGTCCATCGCCAACGCACGCCACGCGGATCTTTCCTTGATGGCCGAGCATCGACATCGGCGGACGCCTGTCGGCGGCCCAGTCGATCTCGTCGAGGCGGAAGCGCACGGTCACGTTCCTCGTGGAAAAAACGAGCGCCCCCTCCGGCATGGATTCGAGTTGCATCACGGAAGAGCCGTTCTCAGTCGGAATGGCGTCGAGCAATCGCGCCCGGTACTGGCCCGAGCTGCCCTTCATCATGTCGTGCCACGTTCCGACCCAGATGAGATAATCGCCAAACGTTCTGCTTCCCCTGAATCGATCCCGGAATGCGACCACGTACCGGCCGTCGGCGGCGCGCGCCATGACATGGCCCTCTCCGGCGAGCACTGCGGGCGCCTCGCTCAGCGTGGACCACGACAGACCATGATCGCTACTTTCCGTCCAGAGGAGGCGGTCAAGGTCCTCGCTGTCGTATGCGAGGCAAACCTGCTTTTCTTTGCCCGGCGGGCCTACAGTCAGAGGCGCATTGCGATCTCCCTCGGGAAGGCGGTCCACGGTCTCGCGGCGCCACGTCTGGCCTGACAGGTCTATGAGGGGAATGGAAATAATCGAGTTTTGCATGGAACCGATCGTGTCGGCGAGAAGAGACGCCGTGATCGCGTGGCCCTCGTCATTGGGGTGCATGCCGTCGAGCAGGAGGTCCTCGGCCGACTGCTTGGCGTCCTTGTCGCGGTCGACATAGTGCTGATAGATGTCGATGAGGCGCAGTGCGCGCTCTGCGGCGATCTGGCGGATCGATGCCGCGTACTCACTGTTGAAGAGGTTGAGGCCATACCGGTCCTCGGTGTCGTAGGGCGGTTTGCCGAATCGTTGCTGCAGAGTGCCTGTCCAGTAGAGCGGATTGGGAGTCATGAGGATGGGCTCTATTCCGGCAGCCTCGAGAGCGGTCGCAAAATACTCGAGGTTCTCCTCGAATGTTTTCTTCGCAACGCGCGGCCCGTCGGCGCCCCTGTCCACGTCGACGAAGGAGTCGTTGATTCCGAATTGAATGATCACGACAGCGGGATCGAGAGCGAGCACATCCTTCACAAACCGTTCGCGGCCGTCGACAGTGGTGTGGCGCGGCACGCCGGCGTTGACGATCCGGGCGTCGATGCCTCTCGCAGTCAGGAGCGAGCCGAGCCGATCGGCATAGACTCTTTCGATGCCCGGACGGCGCGCCGTGGTCGAGTCGCCGAAGGCGACGATCGTGAAGTCATGGGCGTGCGTCTCTGGGAGCGCGTGAACCACAAAGAACATGGCCAGAAGCACAAGGCTGACTCTCATGAATCTCTTCCTCTCACGGGTTGTCCATTTTGATAGATTACAACGATCCTTTGCCTGTAACCGTTGATGTTGTAGGATTCAAGTTCGGAATATCGGCGTGATAGCCGGAGTTGTCATCGCACGGCGGCCTGACCATTGCCGGTGCCGAGACCGAGCGTATCGTTAGAACGTTTTATACCATTCGAGCGGTTCAAAGTTCAAACAGTCCTGTCCCTTTCGCCGGAGGTCTCCGCCCTCGATGAACAGCTACGAGCGTGTGATGGCGATAATCGAGGGGCGCAAGGCGGACTGTGTGCCGCGCATCCCGATTCTGATGCATTTCGCGGCGCGGTACATCACCGCCTCGTACGGCGACTTCTGCCGCGACCACAACGTCAAGGTGCGGGCGAACAGGAAACTGGTCGACGATTTTGGATTCGATCAGCTCGATGTCATGTCCGATCCATGGACGGAGACCACCGCCTTCGGGGGTGCGATCGAGTATCTCGACGACGCTGTGCCGCGGTGCGGCCAGCCCCTCGAAAGCTCGAAAGAAATCGCCCTCCTCGACAAACCCGATCCGGCGCACTCGGCGCGGATGGCCAACACACTCAGGACGATCGCCTCGTACAGGGAGTTCGGCTGGAAGACCTATTCGATCACCGGCTGGGTCGAGGGGCCGGCTGCCGAGGCGTCCGACCTGCGCGGTGTGAGCCGCTTCATGATCGATTTGATCGACGACGAGCCCTTCGCGCGCGACCTGATGGATCTTTGCACGAATGTGGCCGTCGATTTCGCTCGCGCCCAGATCGGGGCGGGCGCGGACACGATCGGCGTGGGCGACGCCGTGGTCAGTCAGATCTCGCCCGCCATGTACGAGCGGCTCGTGGCTCCCTTTCAGAAGAGGCTCTTCGATCGGATTCACGAGGCGGGCGGTCTGGTGCGGCTTCATATCTGTGGCGATATCAACGCCCATCTTCCGATCATCGCCGGTCTCGGCGTTGACATCGTCGACTGCGATTCGATGATCGACATGAAAAGGGCCCGCAAGATTCTCGGCCAGGCCGTGGTGCTCACGGGTAACCTCGATCCGCTCAATGCGGTCATGAAGTCGACGCCCGACAAGATTCGCCGCGACCTGCGCGCTCTATACGAAACCGTGGGCGATCCCTGGTTCGTGAACGGGGGATGCGAGATTCCGGCCGCCACCCCGCACGAAAACCTGCGGGCGCTCTGCGAACCGATTCCGATCCTGTGAGCGTAGGGCGTCGCGGACAGTGTCATTGAGTCAAGGAAATTCACGAGTCCCATGAAACGACGACCTCTCAACTCGATTTTGATCAAACCGGCGGGACCTGACTGTAACATGGCCTGCGCCTACTGCTTTTACCTCGAGAAAGCCGGGCTCTTCGCGGCGGGCGAGCAGCACCGCATGAGCGAGGAAATTCTCGAGGCGATGGTGCGCCAGGCCATGAAGCACGCACCGGGGCAGATCTCCTTTGGATGGCAGGGGGGAGAACCGACGCTGATGGGACTCCCCTTTTTCGAGAAGGCTGTTGAACTGCAGAAGAAACACGGCCGTTCGCACACGGTGGGAAACGGCCTCCAGACCAACGGGATTCTGATCAACGAGGAGTGGGCGCGCTTTCTGGCAGAGTACAACGTTCTCGTCGGACTCTCGATCGACGGCCCCGCCCACGTGCATGACCGGTACCGCAAGATGAAGGGTGGGCGAGGGTCATGGGACCGGGTCGTCGATCGGGCGCGCCTCATGCTCGATGAGGGCGTGGCGGTCAATGCGCTCACCGTGGTCAACGACTATGCCGTCGTCTTCGCCGAGGAGATCTACACCTTTCACAAGGAACTCGGGCTGAACTACATGCAGTTCATCCCTCTCGTGGATACTGGAATCGGCAGCGGCGGCGACGACGTGCCCGATCGGGTGACCGCTGAGAGGTTCGGCGCTTTTCTCTGCACCCTCTTCGATCTCTGGATCGACGATTTCGACAACGGTGTTCCCACCACATCGGTGCGGTTCTTCGATTCCGTATTTCACGTCTATGCCGGACTGCAGCCGCCCGAGTGTACCTTGCTGTCCGAATGCGGCGCCTACGTGGTGGTCGAGCACAACGGCGATGTCTACTCGTGCGACTTCTACGTCGAGCCCGAGTGGCGGCTGGGCAATGTGCTTCACGACGAGCTCGGCGATCTGCTGAACTGCGAGAGACAGAACGAGTTTGGACTGATGAAATCGCGGCTTGCCAAGGCTTGCCAGAACTGCCGCTGGTTGAAATACTGCCGCGGCGGATGCACGCGCGACCGCGTGGCGGGCGCGCAAGGGGATCTGAGCCATCTCTGCGAATCGTTCCAGATCTTTTTCCGCCACGCCGACGAGCCGCTTCAGGAGCTGGCCCGCAAGTGGAAACGCGAACAGATCGAAGCTCGAGAGGCGGAGCTCGATCGGATCCGGCGCTCAGCCGAATCGGGCGGCCGCAAGGTGGGGCGCAACGATCCCTGCCCCTGCGGCAGCGGGCGCAAGTTCAAGGTTTGCTGCGGCCGGGCCTAGTGAGAACCGGAAGATGAAGCACTTTTCCAACGGGCTGCCGCAAAGGGCATCTCGCCTTTTTTCGGAGTGATACGATGCCGAAAAATATTCTGCTCCATGCTGCTCTGGTAACAACTCTGTCTGTCTCGGCGTTCTTGTGGGGGGCGGTAGCCCTTCCGCTCGACGACGCCGATGCCGCGTGCGCCGTGCTCGATGATTTTCATGATGCCGCGGCGTGCGCCGACGAGGAGCGCTACTTCGGGCATTTCGCGCCCGACGCGGTGTTTCTCGGATCCGATCCCGAGGAGAGGTGGAGCGTGGCCGAGTTCAGGGCCTGGGCAGAGCGTCAGTTCGAGGGCGACTCGGCCTGGACCTTCAAACCGAGGGACAGATCCCTTTCCCTGTCCGCGGACGGCAACGTGGCGTGGTTCGACGAAGAACTCGACAGCGAAGGCTATGGCGAATGGCGCGGATCGGGCGTGATGCGCAAGCTGGATGGGGTGTGGCGGATCTGTCAGTATAATCTCACCGTTCCCATTCCCAACGCCTGCCTGCGCGATGTGGTGCGCATGATGGCTGTCGAGGGACCCGATGAATCGACAGAGAGGGTGACGCGGATCTTCGTCGTGCGGCACGCCGAGAAGGATCTGTCGGGCCGCGACGATGATCCCGGCCTCACACCGGCCGGGTGGAAGCGCGCCGCGCGACTCGGCCGTATGCTCGAGCCGATCGCGCTCGATGCGGTCTACGCGACACAGTATGGGCGCACACAGCAGACGATCGCACCCTCGGCCGGAGGCGCACGCGTGAAACCGATCGTTGTCGATGCCGGGAAGGAGAAAAAGCTCGCCCAGACCATCTTGAGCGAGCACAGAGGGCAGAGCGTCCTTGTCTGCGGCCATTCGAATACCGTTTCCGCGCTGCTCGGCGCACTCGGCGTCTCGGAAACAATCACCATCGACGATGCCGACTACGACAACCTTTTCGTGGTCACCATAGGCGCCGGCCGGCGCGCTGACCTGCTTCACCTGCATTTCGGCGATTGAAGAGCTGTGGGAAGGGCTCCACCGGGGGACCGGATACTGCGCCGATTCCGGCCCCCCGAATGGAGGAGGCGGATGAGGAGGTTTGCAGCCAAGCTCGGTTCAAAATCCCAAGCGTTCAACCTCAACCGCGTAACGAGTTCGATTTTTCAAACAGAAGGGGAAAATAAACGTCGTGACAGAGGCGTCACCCTTTAAGAAGAAGAACCGATCCCCCCGATTCTCAGCACATAGCACCTCTGTCACGACTTCTCGATTGTGTTTTGTCAAAAGATCGCACTTGTCTGACCTTGATATACGGACAGAATTTGCAGACAGTAACTACTTTGTGATGACTGCCCCGAACTCTGTGACGAAGGCGCCGAATCCTGTGACCAGTGACTCGAATTCGTCGGAACCCTGTGCGTGATCATCCCGCGTCCCGATCCGCGGGTGGCATGAGGAGAAACAGAATGTGCAAGAAAGTGCTCATCGTTCATGGCGGATGGGAGGGCCATGAACCGGAGAAGTGTGTCGCGATCATCGCGCCTGCGCTCGAGGCTGCCGGCGTGACCGTGACGCTTTCCGAGACTCTCGCAGCCCTCGACAGTGCCGAGAGCCTCGGGGCATACGATGCCATCGTCCCCGCGTGGACGATGGGTGAACTGACTCCTCGGCAGGAGGCGTCGCTCGTCGAGGCGGTCAAGGCCGGGGCCGGCATCGGCGGATGGCATGGAGGCATGGGCGACGCCTTCAGGACCGCGTCCGAGTTCCAGTTCATGGTGGGAGGGCAGTTCGTGGCCCACCCCGGCGGTCTTGTCGATTATGGCGTCGAGGTCGTCGACAGGGATCATTCCGTGATGGACGGTGTCGACGATTTCGCCGTTCACTCGGAGCAGTACTACATGCACGTCGATCCGTCGAACAGGGTTCTCGCCGTCACCACCTTCGGCGGCGAACACTGTGCGTGGATCGACCGCTGCCGCATGCCGGTGGCCTGGACGAGACATTACGGCCTCGGCCGCGTCTTTTACTGCTCCCTCGGCCATGTGGCATCTGAACTGGAGAGCACGGAGGTCAAAGGGATCATCACCCGGGGGATCCTCTGGGCAGCGGGTCGGCTTGATTGAATGGGAACCAAGATGAATAGTGGCACGCTCAATGTAGGAATCATCGGCTGCGGCAACATCAGCGGAATCTACATGAAGAACCTCAAGGCCTTCAGCCGCGTCGAGCTCGTGGCCTGCGCCGATCGGGAGCCGGAGCGGGCCGGTGAGCGGGCTGCCGAATTCGGTGTGACCCGCCATGCCGATCTGGAAGCGCTTCTCGCCGATTCCGCCATCGACCTCGTCTTGAATCTCACCACTCCCGACGCTCATGGCGATGTGGGGCTGCGCGCTCTGCGCGCCGGCAAGCACTTGTACAACGAGAAACCGCTGACCGTCGAACTCGCCGAGGCCGGGGCGCTTCTCCGGGAAGCGACCGCCCGGAACCTCATGGTCGGCTGCGCGCCCGACACTGTCCTCGGCGCTGGAATCGTCCGTTGCCGGGAGATCATCGACAGCGGTGCGATCGGCCGGCCCCTGGCGGGAACAGCCTGCTTCGTCTGCCCCGGACATGAGTCGTGGCATCCCGATCCGGATTTCTACTACAAGCGCGGGGGCGGGCCGCTCTTTGACATGGGCCCCTATTATCTCACAGCCCTGATCACGCTTCTCGGTCCGGTCCGGCGCGTCACAGGTTCGGCGCGCCGCAGCCACGCCGAGCGCACGATCGGGAGCGCGCCGCGATACGGCGAGAAGATAGAAGTGGAGGTCCCCACCCATGTGGCCGGCGTGCTCGATTTCGAATCAGGGCCCGTGGTCTCTCTTCTCATGAGTTTCGACGTGCACGGGGCGCGTCTTCCGAGGATCGAGATCTACGGCAGCGAGGGAACGATCTCTCTGCCCGATCCCAACACCTTCGGGGGACCGATCGCACTCTTCAATGCTCAAAGAGGAGCGTGGACCGAGGAGGGGCCGCTGAGAGGGTACGATCAGAACAGCCGCGGTCTCGGAGTGGCCGAAATGGCATGCGCCTTGGAAGAGGGCCGCCCTCCGCGCGCCTCGGGCGCGATCGCACTGCACGTTCTCGATATCATGCACGCCCTTCACGAGGCATCGGAGATGTCGCGCCACGTCGATCTCGAAACGACGTGCACACGGCCTGAACCTCTGTCCTGCGATTGGCGCGCCTGATCGCTTGGACGCAGCCCTTGGACGATCGGTTCATTTCCAGAGTCTTCCGGAAGACCGAAGTCGTCCGGAAGAAATGAATCCCCAGATCGCACCCACGAGAAGCCCCACGCCGTGAGCGGTGTTGGCGATGTTCGGGATGACGCCGACGAAGCAGAGAACAAACCAACCCATCATCATCACGATGATCCACCGCGGGAGAAAGTAGCCCGAGGCGGGATCGAACTTGCCCCGAATCCAGATATACCCGAGCAGACCGTAGACGACGCCCGACATGCCGCCGAACCGGGGGCCTTCCATGTAGTACTGCCCCACGTTGGAGAGAGCGGCGATAACGACGATGAGCGCCGTGAGACGCCATGATCCCTGTCGCGACTCGATCATGCTCCCCAGGTCCTTGAGCCAGAGCATGTTGAAGAGCAGATGGAGGATCGTGAAGTGAAGAAAGATCGGTGTGAAGAGGCGCCAGACCTCTCCGCTCATGATCTCGCGCAGGCCCTTGATCCATCTGATGTAGCCGCCCGCCACCTCGTGGCTGGTGATGGCGAGGTGTTGCACGACATCCTCGTTGCCGCCGAGCCGGGAGAGCACGGCCACGACGAGACTCGCCCCGATGAAGCCGAGTGTCAGGGGACCCGGTCTCAGTACGGTGGCCGATGACCAGGTGGTGCGCACGTCGACAAAGCGCGTGCGCGAGCGTGCCGTCTTTCGTTTCTCCCGGCGTTTGAGAGCGCGCGCTGTCGAGGCCGCACTCGAGAACTCGGCTGCATCGGGATTACGCGCGAACCGGTCGAGGATCTGGCGCGCGCTGTCGATCTGGTCCTCGGAATGAACCCAGATCGTCCACGACCGGTCGCCATCTTGATCGATCTCGTTTTCGATGCCTTCAACGAGAAGAAAGTCACCGAGGGTTCTGGCCTGCTCTTCACTATCCAGCTTACCGATTGTGCGCATGGTGTTTCATTTTTCGGCAACGGCCGCGAGAGCAGCCAGAAGTTCTTTCTCGTAGGCAGCCAGGCCATCGGTCGACCTGGGAGGCTCGAGATGGTCGAGAACATTTGGTTTGTTTTTAATAGCGGCTTCGATCTTTTTCGCGAGCACTCTCTGCCTCGGGCTGAGCCAGTGCAGAGGATCCTCTTTCCTTCCGAGGGATGCGTTGATCTCGGTCGCCTGCATCGGTGTGAGGGGGACGAAACGCAAGGCGGTCTCCTTGAACCTGTACTTGTCGTCCGACGGCTTTGCGTCTCTGATCTTCGATCCGATCGGAACCGGTTGTCCGGGCGCGATCGCAAGGTCCGTCGAGGCGCACTCGAGCTCGCGTAGCGCGAGCCGCAGGTAATCGGGAACCTCGCGGCCCGCGGCGACAAGCACCTCGACAAGCCGCGTCGCCACGTCTTCCGACGACCGGATCCGATCGCGGCGCGGCACGATGTCCCGGCCCTCTGCGTCGAGAAAACGAAGGACCGGGTTGTTCCAGGCCGGCTCGCCGAAACGCACGAGAATGGTTGCGTCCTTACCCTCGCGGTTGTTGTGGACAGCCACCGGGATGAACTCATTTTCCATGGCATCGACGAGCAAGGGGTGCGAGAGGGGCTTCTGACCGAAGCGCACGCACGTGGCTCACCCGGGAATTTCCTGGAAGAGAAGGAGCACCGGCTTCCCCGTCGCCCTGGCTTTCTCGAGAGAGGCGTCGAGATCGCCACTCCATTCGACGCGGCCGAGTTCGGCGGGATTCGGCTCACGCGAATCGGTGGGGGACGCGGAGCTCTTGGGGGCGATTTTTCTGTTCGTGTAGGAGAGGCTCACGATCTTCCATGCGCCGTCGACGTACACGAACTGGAATACATCGACTCCGGTCGCTTTCCGGCCCGGCGATTCGACGGCGTAGGGCGCCCACACCGTGGCGATCTTGTGATCGACGAGCACCGTTGGTTTACCGGTGAGCCACTCGCGGAAGGTTTTTCCTTCTTCGAGGCTCTTGCGCATGAGGCCCATGAAGTCAGCGGCAGACATGACTCTCTGCGTGTCACTGTCCGCCGCATCGATGGCGACCACGGCGCCCGGCGCAAAGCGGGCCTCCACGCGGTCGGCACGGCCATTCGAGTAATCGTCGAGCCATTGACTGCAGAGATCGACCAGCTCCTGTTCGATCGGCTCTTCGCACGAGATGGAAAGGTTCGCGAAAAAGAAACTCGCCGCAAGGAGCGCCGAAACGAAGGGAGTGTTCATGATGCATCCTCTGTGAATGGTTCTCTCGCCCGGGTCCCGATCGCTGCCGATCGGGTGATCGACCAGACTACCCTTCCTCCCACAGTGCCGCAAGATTCAATCCACAGATGCAGATTGCCCCCGGCAAGGCGAGGAGATAACATGAGTCGCGTCATGAATCACATGCCCGAAAGTGTCGACCAAGAAGCACCCCGCCGGAGTATCTCCGTCAGAGCCCACCTCATCGCTCTCGGTCTCGTCTCTCTCTGCTGTACGGTTCTGGCCGTCGGTTTCGCCACGACCTACTACGAGGCATTCACGCGGGGCGACAAGGATTGCGACTACCTGCTCGAGCTGCAAAAGTCTTTCTGCTGGTGGAGTCCGTGGATTGCGGCGACGCCGCTCATGTTGATCCTCTGCCGGCGCTTCACGATCCTGAAGGGCGCGTGGCGACTGCCTTTGACCGTCCACACGTTGTGCGGTGTGGTCGTGGGCGAAGCGGTCAGGCTCATCCAGTCGGTTCTGATGAAGAGTAATTTCGGAATGGAGATCATGCCGATCGGGATCGGCCCCCTACTCATGGGATGCATCACCTATCTGGCCTTTGCGGCCGCCTTCCACGGGCTCGATTATTACCGGCTCTATCGCGAACGCGAGGTGCGGGCGAGCCAGCTCGAGGTGCGCCTCGCGCGCGCTCAGCTCGACATGCTCAAGATGCAGCTGCACCCTCACTTTCTCTTCAATACGCTGCACGCCATCTCGACGCTCATGCACCGCGACATCGACGCTGCAGAGACGATGATCATCAAGCTGAGCGACCTTCTCCGCCTCTCTCTCGATGCGAACGACGAGCACGAGGTGCCGATGCGCCAGGAGCTCGACTTTCTGAAACGGTATCTCGACATCGAACAGATCAGGTTCGGCGACCGCCTCGTGGTCGACTTCGACATCGCGCCCGAAACCCAGGGCGCTTTTGTGCCGAACCTCATTCTTCAGCCGATCGTCGAGAACGCGGTCAATCACGGCATCAGCAAGATCGTGTCCCAGGGACGGATATTTCTGCACGCCAGAAAGCGGAACGGGGCGCTCCAGATCGAGGTGGGCGACAACGGGCCCGGTTTTCCCGAGGGCGGCGACAGCCCTGTCTCGCGGACCGGTCTGGCCAATACGCGGGCCCGTCTGGAACAGCTCTACGGTTCGGAAGGCCGCCTCGCATTCAGAAGACCCGAGGGGGGCGGCCTTGTCGTGCAGATGACGATTCCCTTTCACACTGTTAGTCTTTCTTGAGCGGGCCGGGGGGGCGCGGGCGTACTGAAATGACGGTTGGACGAGATAACATGGATCGAATCAGAGCGATCATCGTTGATGATGAACCCCTGGCGCGGGAGCGGATTCGTACGCTCCTGGGCCATGAGAGCGACTTCGAGATTCTGGCCGAGTGCGAGAACGGGAACGAGGCGATCGATGCGATCGAGAGGCTCGCTCCCGACCTGGTCTTTCTCGACGTCCAGATGCCTGCCGTCGACGGCTTTGATGTCCTCGCCGCTCTCGACCAGGACCGCCTGCCGTCAGTGGTTTTCGTCACGGCCTACGACCGGTACGCGGTGAAAGCCTTCGAGGTGCACGCACTCGATTACCTTCTCAAACCTTTCGACAGCGGGCGTTTCTCCACGGCCCTCGAACGAGCCCGCAAGCAGGTCGACCAGGCGCGCGCGGGCCGGGCGAGGACCGAACTCGTCGCGCTGATCAACAACATGAAAGCCGATCAGCGCGCGCGGGAGAAACTCCTGGTCAAGACGGAAGGCAAGGTCATTTTTGTTCCCGCCGACCGGATCGTGTGGATCGAGGCGGCAGGCAACTACGTGCGCATTCACACGCGCGACGATCTCTACCTCATGCGCGAGACGATGAGCGGCATGGAGCGGCGATTGCCTCTCGATCGGTTCGTGCGCATTCACCGATCGACAATGGTGAACTTCGACGATATAAAAGAGCTCCTGCCGACCTTCAACAACGAGTTCATGGTCGTGCTGCGAAACGGTGAAAAGCTCAGGCTGAGCCGCAAGTACCGTCCCGACCTCGAGCGGCGTCTCGGAAAATCACTTTGATCTGCGGAATCTTCTATGCGAATCAGAAAAACTGAAATTTTGATCATCCTGTTTCTGTTGTGGGCCGTGACCGTGTTTCAGGGATCGTGCTTCACGCCTGCAGATGATCGTCCTCCCACCAATGCCGTTGATGAAGGCGCGGCCGACAGGGCCATCGGAGTCCTGCGTCCCGCCGCTCTGCGCTGCGAGTACAGGATCGATCCTCGCGGCGTTGACGTTGCGGCGCCGCGGCTGAGCTGGATCGTCGAGTCCGAACAGCGCGCACAGGCTCAGACCGCCTATCGGGTGCTCGTGGCACCGAGCCTCCGTGACCTGACCCTCGACGAGGGCACTCTGTGGGACAGCGGCAAGGTTCTCTCCGACAGGACGCTTCATCTGGTCTACGATGGAAAACCGCTCCTCTCGAGGCAGCAGTGCTGGTGGAAGGCGCGTGTCTGGGACACGCAAGGCCAACCGTCGGAATGGAGCCGGCCCGGTCACTGGACGATGGGCTTGCTCGATCGAGCCGACTGGAAGGCGGAGTGGATCACCCTTCCCCAGATCGCGGAAAAGGAAAAGGCCGCTTCCACGTTGCGCCGCTGGATCTGGCATCCCGAAAGCAAGGGCGACGGGGCCCGTGTCTGCTTCCGCTGCGAAGTGAATCTCGATCCCGGGGAGATCAAGCTCTCGCTGACCATGACCGCCGACGACCACTACCGTCTGTTTGTGAACGGTGCCGAATGCGGCAGCGATGACCAATGGGGCACGGCCGAGACCTACGCGCTCGTGCAGGGAGAGGGAATCGTGCCGGGTCGGAACGTGATCGCCGTCGAGGCGCGCAACGGCGCCGGCCCCTGCGGCCTGCTCGTCGGCATGGAGGTCAATGGCCCCCCCGGCTCGGGGAAGTCAAGAATAGTCGACGACGGTTCGTGGCGCTGCGTCGACGCTGAAACTGCCGGTCTCGACGCGGAGAGCAAGGACTGGACGTCGATCGATTATGACGACGGTTCATGGGAATCGCCCGCCACGGTCGGCGCTTACGGCGATGAGCCATGGGGCGAGCTCGATCAGGGTCTTCTGAAGGCCCGGAGCGCGGTCGAACTCTGCCGTCGATTTGAAGTTGCCGACGGCGTCGTGAATCGCGCCACGATCTACGTTACAGCCCAGGGAATCTACGAGCTCGCACTCAACGGACGCAAGGTGGGCGCCAACGTTCTCGCGCCGGAATGGACCGAATACGATCGCCGCATCCAGTACCAGACCTTCGACGTGACAGGGATGCTGTCGGCCGGATCGACAAACTTTCTCACGGCCACCGTTGCCGAAGGGTGGTTCGCGGGCCGGATCGGTTTCTCTCAACCCAGGTTGTACGGCGAGAATCCCTCCCTCCTGATGCAGCTCGAGATCGAATTCGCCGACGGGCGGCGCGACGTGGTGGCCACCGATGCCTCGTGGCGCGGAACGCGCGCGGGAGCGGTCAGGGCCGCGGGCATCTACGACGGGGAGACGATCGACAATCGCCGTGCGATGACCGAATGGGTCGGAGTCGCCATGGGTGAAAAGTACTGGAATCCCGTGACCCTGTCGCCACTTGAAGAGAAGGTCGAACTGGTCTGGCAGCGATGCCAGCCGATCGGCATCGTGCGAGAGATCGTTCCCGAGCGGCTCACCGAACCCAGACCGGGTCTCTTTGTCTTCGACCTGGGGCAAAACATGGTTGGAGTGTGCCGACTCAAAGCGCGCGGCCCGGCCGGCACGGCGATCACCCTGCGCCATGCTGAAAGACTCAATTCCGACGGGACGATCTACAGGGACAACTTGCGTCAGGCAGCAGCGACGGACACTTTTATTCTCGACGGCCGCGGCGAGGAGGTCTTCGAGCCCCGGTTCACCTTCCACGGCTTCCGCTACGTGGAAATGACCGGTGCGGCGGGCAGGCCGTCGCTGGGCGACCTCGTCGGACTTCCCATGCACACGCTCGCTCCCGAGACCGGTCGATTTCAGAGCTCGAACACGCTTGTCAACCAGCTCATGGAGAACATCCTCTGGGGCCAGCGGGGAAACCTGACTGGAATTCCCACTGATTGCCCCCAGCGCGACGAACGCCTTGGCTGGACCGGAGACATTCTGGCCTTTTCCGAGGCGGCGATCTTCAACATGGATCTCGCCGCCTTCTTCACCAAGTATGTGCACGACCTGCGCGACGCCCAGCACGAGGACGGTCGTTTTCCCGATTTCGCGCCGCTCGGGGCGAAACGCGATACGGGCGAGTTTTGCGGTGTGCCCGCCTGGGGTGACGCGGGGATCGTGATCCCCTGGCGCCTTTACCGCTACTACGGCGACGAGCGCGTTCTGGCCGAACACTTCGAAGCCGCACGCCGCTGGATCGACTCGATCCACGGCCAGAATCCCGACCTCCTCTGGATCGAGGGACGGGGCAACGACTATGGCGACTGGGTCAACGGGGACAGTGTGCGCATCGAGGGCTTTCCGCAGGAAGGAAATGCCGTTCCCAAGGAGGTCTTTGCCACGGCGTTCTTTGCCGACTCCACACGGATGGTGGCCGAGATGGCGCGCATCGTGGGTCGCGACGCCGAGGCGCGCCGCTACGGTACACTCGCCGAGAGTATCCGGGCCGCTTTCAACGAGGCCTACGTTGATGAATCGGGCCGTATCGAGGGAGACACCCAGGCCGGTTATGCTCTCGCCCTCGACATGGATCTGCTCGACGAACCGCTGCGGGCCGGGGCGCTGAAGCATCTCCTCGCTGCGATCGAACGTTATCAGGGCCATCTGTCAACCGGCTTTCATACCGCTTACCGCCTCATGCGGGTGCTGAGCGAATTCGGTCATCATCACGAGGCATGCCGCCTGATCAACCTTCGCACACCGCCGTCCTGGGGCTACATGATCGAGCAGGGCGCCACCACGATCTGGGAGCGGTGGGACGGCTACGTGGAGGGCCGCGGTTTCGCCACGCCCGGCATGAACTCCTTCAACCATTACATGTTCGGCGCCGTGGGGGAGTGGATCTGGAGCCGGATCGTGGGAATCGATCTCGACGAGACCGCATGCGGTTTCAAACGTTTCACCATCAGTCCCCGGCCCGGTCCCGGCTTCAGCTGGGTTTCGGGCGCCTACGACTCGATCAGGGGGACGATCGAGTCGGAGTGGCGCATCGAAGACGGTGTCTTTCATCTTCGCGTGACCGTGCCCGCCAACACAACCGCTCGTGTGAGGATTCCCACGTCCGATCCCGCCGGTGTGCGCGAAGGTGGAATGGGGCTCGATGATGTCGAAGGCCTGACACCGGCCGACGCCGAGCCGGGCGCGCTCTGGGTGGAGGCGGAATCAGGTACGTACGCTTTCAGCGCACCTTTTGAATCGGCCGGAAAATGATTGCCGGCAGGTGAGGAACAGACGCCATGGGTAATCGAACATCCACGAGCGGTGCGATCAAGCGCCTCGACTCTCTCTATGAATTCGACCGCGCGCCGGTGAGCGAGAACCGGCTCTGCGGGGGTGGATATTTCGCCGGTTCTTTCGCCGGCGAACATGTGGCTGCCACGGAATTCGTCATCGGCGCTCTCTTCGTGACGTGGGGCGCGTCGGTAATGGATGTGGTGGTGGGGCTCGCCATCGGCAATCTTCTCGCCGTTCTCAGTTGGGCGCTCGTCTGCGCACCGATCGCGGTCGAGACGCGGATGACCCTCTACTGGTATTTGCGCAAGATCGGAGGACCGGTCCTGACGCTCATCTACAATGTGCTCAACGCGGTGCTCTTCTGTATTCTGGCCGGATGCATGATCACCGTGTCGGCTTCGGCCGTGCGTCTTCTGTTCGACCAGATCCCGCGCCAGACCGAGTGGTATCCCACGCACTGGGGTTTTGTGCTCGTCGTGCTGCTCGTCGGCGCCGTGGTGGTCGTTCTTGCGATCGCGGGTTTCAAGAGGCTGGCGACCTTTGCGTCGGTCTGCGCCCCGTGGATGCTGATCATGTTTCTGGCCGGCTTTCTGGTGATGCTTCCGCGGCTGGGCGCGGAGACGGGCGTGGGGCCCGTGAACAGTCTCGCCCGTTTCTGGGAGATGGGGCAGAAAGCTGTCTGGACCGGCCGGGTTCCGGGCGGCGGGCCGCCTGAGATAGGTTTCTGGCATGTGGCCGCCTTCGCGTGGATCTGCAACCTTGCCATGCACATGGGCCTCTCGGACATGGCTCTCTTTCGATACGCGCGGCACTCCGCCTATGGGTTGTTCTCGTTCTTCGGAATGTTTCTCGGCCACTACCTGGCCTGGATCTGGGCCGGCGTGATGGGTGCCGGAGCGGCCCTGATCCTCGATACCCCATTGACCGAGCTCGATTCGGGTGCAGTCGCATACTCGGTACTCGGCGTGGCCGGCGCGGTGGCCGTGGTCATCGCAGGCTGGACCACATCCAATCCGACGTTGTACCGGGCCGGCCTCGCCTTGCAGGCCGTCACTCCCAATTGGCCCCGCTGGGCGGTGACGCTCGTGGCCGGGACGATTACCACGGTGATCGCCTGCTTTCCGTTCGTATTCAAGGAGCTGTTGAATTTTGTGGGGCTCTACGGGCTTCTGCTCGTTCCTGCCGGAGCGATCGTGGTGACCGAACACTGGATCTTTCCGAGGATCGGCTTGAAAAGGTACTGGTCCTCATCACTCGGCCAGAGCTTGAACTGGCCCGCGCTCGTTGCCTGGGCATCTGGGATGGCGCTTGCACTCGGTCTCTGGCTTACTGACACGGTCCACCTCTTCTTTCTCTTTCTGCCTGTCTACATCCTCACCGTTTTCGTCTATATCGCCCTGGCTGCAGTTGCCGGCGCACGGAAGAGCGAATTCGACGAGGGAAAAAATCATCGTGATCGCGTGGAAGACCTCACTGGAGGCGACACGTCCCGGCCTGCGGCGAGTGTGCCGTCTTCGACGGCGAGTGCAAGGTGGCAGAGTTTGTCTGTCTCGCGTGTGAGCTGCCTGTTGGCACTGGCAGCACTTGGTGCGTGCATCGCGATGCCCTGCATCGTCTATTTTACGGATTACAGTTCTTATCAAGAGAGCATGGTGTGGTTCAAGAAATGGCTGATCGCGCCCACCCTCGTTTATTTCCTGGCCGGTACGGTCTGGCAGATCACACGGAAGAAGGCGCGGGCTGCACAATGATAGAGATTCTTTTTGGAAGAGGAAGGACCGGACCATGAAATATCAATTGTCCCGGCGGGCGTTCATCAAAAGGAGCGCCAACATGGGCGCCGCCACGCTGGTGGGCGGCCACCTGCTCGGCACCATATCGTGTCATCATGGCGATGAGCCTGCTCAGACCCAATCGGCCGATCCTTCGATCATAGCGGTGGTCAAGGGCGAGGACAGGTATGCCCAGACGGTGAAGGCGATCGAGATTCTCGGCGGTATGAAACGGTTCGTCTTCGATGGAGCGAAGGTCTGCATCTTGCCCAACACCCAGCGGAACAATCCCGGCGCTTTCACGAGCCCCGACATCGTGCGCGCGGTCATCGATCTGTGCGCGCAGGCAGGTTCAAAGTGCGTTGATTGCCCGAGCTGGCTGCCGCGGTCGTCGTGGGAATCGACGGGGCTGGCGCAGGCTGCCGAAGATGGCGGCGCAACCCTGAAACTCGTCGACGGAAAGGATGAGTCCCTCTTTCGAACGGTCGCGGTGCCGCAAGGAAAGATCCTGAAAGAGGCGCGTCTCATGGAGCTTTTTTTCGAATACGATGTCTTTATCAATATTCCGATCACCAAGGATCATATGGGCAACAAGTTCACGGGCACGATGAAGAATCTCATGGGCCTCAACTCGCCTCGTTCGAACAGGGCTTTTCATACGGGGAACTTCAAGAACGACAATATCGAGCATCTCGATCAGTGCATCGCCGACTTGAATACTGCCGTAAGACCCGTCCTCTGCATTGTCGATGCCACGGAGTTCATCATCACGAACGGACCCTTCGGCCCGGGGAAGCTCCATCATCCCAAGAAGGTCGTTGCAGGGCAGGACCGGGTGGCGATCGATGCCTACTGCGCGTCCCTCTGGGATCTGGATCCTGGAGAAATCGTCATGATAAGATCGGGCCATGATCATGGACTGGGTGAGATCGATCTGTCGCGGAAAGATCTCAGGGAAATAGAGATATGAGGCGCCCCGGATACCATCGGATGCGATTGCGGAATCTGCTGATCCAGGTTTTGACTGCACTGATGACAACGCTCGCGTTGTGCCAGTGCGGTTCAGAGAGGGAGGAGCCGTCCGGTCCGGCCGCATCCTTCGATTTCGACCTTTACCTGCCCGATCCCGCCCGGCTCGATCAGTGGCAGCCCGACCGGAAACCGAGGGTCTACGAGGGGGAAGATCTTTATGCCTTCATCAACGGCGGGGCTGAGATCTACCATGAGTACGGGTTCGAGCGGGTCATCGTGCAGGACTACATCAAGGGCCGCGGGCGAATCACACTCGAGATCTACGAGATGGCCCAACCAGAGGCGGCCTTCGGAATCTGGTCCTTGAAAAAGGGATCTGAAGGCCGTCCTCTCAAGGTAAGCGGCAGCGGAGTGCTGGTCGATTACTACGCCAACGTCTGGAAAGGCCCCTTCTTGTTCACCTTGACCGGATTCGATCAGAGTGCGGAAACCATTGCCGGACTGGAAGCGATCGCCCACGCTGTCGATGCCATGATCGAGATCGACTTCGACGAGCCGCGCATCGTCGATCTGCTGCGTGTCGAAGGCCTTGTCGAGCAAAGCGTCGTTTACATGACCGGGCCGCTCGCACTGTTCAATTGCCAGAGGTTATTCACAGGTTATGTTTTCGATGCCGAAGAGGTGGTGAAGGGCGATTATGACAATGGTTGCCGCGTTTTTGTCTTCGCCTACCAGGGAGCGCGGCGTGCGGAAGAACAATTCGAGCGGGTATCGGCAGAAATCCGACGCAATCCAGATTACGCTGAATGCGGCATCGACCGAGGTTTGCTCCGGACGGTCAGCGTCAAGGGCAAGGTCATCGAGGTCTGTCTTGCCAAAAAGTTTCTCCTTCTGGTTCTTTCTGACGAGGGCGGTGGCGAGAGTGCCGCGCTCCGCGCCGCGCTCGTGAAACGAATCGGCGCCGCCTTCTGATCCGATTCTGCAGCGTGATCTCTGTGGGAGATCGGCGCCGGTCTCATCAGGCGATCGCCGCTGAGCGGTTCTGTGCAACCTTCGAAGAGGAAAGATGTTAAGAAAGGAGATCGCGATTCTTTTTTTCAGAAAAGTTCTGTCGAGGAAGGATATTTTTTTTCAATTATATCGCCAGCGGATAAAATTGATTCAAGAGAACAGAAAGCCTTAACGATACAATAGTTAAGCAGAAGACTGAGGAGGGCTCGATCCCCCGGGTTTTGAAGTCAACTGACGGCGGTGACTATCTTTGTTGCCATGATCAGAAATTGAGACTAGTTTAATAGATAGAGGTTAGAAGCACTGCGGCGAGGTCGCAGTCCTCTCGATTCGAAGGCCCAGGCAGAACTAAGGGTAACATCATGGAATCCTTTTCTTATATTCCGAAAGCCCAAAGGCTACCAGCTCTTCTGGCATGCCTTTTTTTTGTGACCTTGCTCTGCTCCTGCGGGGGAGGCGGAGGCGGTGGCAGTGGTGGAGTGGGCACCGGCGCTCAGGCCGATGGGGATGGGATCATTCTCGAATCGATCACCTTCCCTGCTTGGACAGATCTGACCGGTGCGACCCAGAGTCCTCCGGCAGGCGGCCCGCTCGGCCAGCAGGTCATTTTCACCTTCTCCGGCACTCCTGACGGACCGGCGAGGGTCGAGATCGAGGAACCTGCTGTCTATGATTCGCTGCAGATCTACGCGCTTCTCGATTCGAATTTTACGGGTCCTGACCTCGCTGTCGATCGCGACCGGAGCATCATCCCGGCGCGAGGTGTCTACGAGCGTATGGGCAACAGGGTGGTCTTCACTCCCTATTTTCCTGTTGAGGAGATCAATTTTTCTGTCAACGCAACTCTCGACGAGGTGCCCGGCTTGCTTCCTGACATGGAGTACATCATTTATGTTCCGATCGGATTGGGAGGCACGATCTCGAATCTCAAAGGGATGAGGAAGACCGTGTCGAACCCGATCCGCTTCACGACCTGCACCGCCGATCTTCCCAATCTTTTTTATTCGAACCATCCGACCACGCCGCCGGCGGTGGTGAATAACTATCCTGGAGACGGCGAGGTCGATGTGGCGATCAATACTTACGAAGACGATCTGCCCGGTTTCCCGGCGCAGAGCGAGCTGTTCGTCGAATTCGACCAACCCCTTCACAGCGATGAGGAAAACATCGCCGGAAAGAGACTCGATCTCGACGGCGACACGATCGACGACGAGAATATTTTCATGATCTACTCGGCTCCTGTTTGTCTTGCGGCACTCGATGTCGGGACATCCGATGATCCCGGGATTTTCGAGGTCAATCGGGCCACGGGGGAAGTCTCGCTGATCGGTGTCACGCGACTGGCAACAAGCCCTTACACGATCACCGGACTGAAGAGCATCGTCGTCGATGGTGCGGGCGTGATGTATGGATCGAGCGGATCCGAACTCTATAAAGTCGAGTACAAGAATCTCAAGTATGCTGATATCTGCCGCATTTACAGCCCGGTGACTTTCGGTGGAGCGACCACTGTGCGCGGACTGGCTCTGGGTCAGGATGGCACCCTTTACGGCATCGATTATGATCTGGGTATTGTCTTATCGATCGACACGGAGACAGGCGCTGTGACCGACTTGGTCGATATTGGGACGTCGACTGCCGGTCCGCTCTGGGACCTCGCTGTCCGCCACGATGGAATCATGTACGCCGTGTCGGTGGTCAATTCCGGTTCACCTGTTGCGATCTCCACGGTCTGGGAAATCGATCCCTATTCCGATCCTGTTCAGGCAGACCAGGTCTACCAAGTATCAGAGGACTACACTTCGATCGGCATGATGGGATTCAATCGCCTCGCTCTCTACAACCGGGACGGTTTGAAGGTGGATACCTTCGACATCGAGAATTACGACATTGTCGGCCCCGAGCAATTCACTCTCACCGGCCTGGATAACAAGTCCTTGCTCGATATGACCGGATCGGTGACGGAACTCGGAACCCGCATCGATCTGGTGAGCAACTCTTACACGGGATCCAAGGTGGTGTTGGCTCCCAACGGCATCCTCCCCTTCGGGACTCGAATCGAGCTCTTGATTCGGCGCGGGCTGCAAAACATCAGCCTCGGAAGCCTCGCCAACCAGGAAGGCGTCGATCCCGCTGATTCGGGTCGAATCGCTGCCGAGGCAGACTTGCTCGCCACTTTCTTCACATTCGATCCGGGAGCGGGCGAAGTGGATGACAGGTTCCACGAGGACTTCCTCAGCGTTGACTGGCAGGGCAATGCCATGTTGGAGGGGCTCGCGCCCGCCAACTGGGCCGTGAACGACGTGGATGCCAATCCGCCTGAGTACGAACATCTCCTCGCGACATACGGGATGAGCGGTGAAGGAAATCTGGGCGATTTCAAACCGCTCGGTGTTTTCCCGACTGTTCTTCTCGATACCGACTACCAGCCTCTCCCTCTGTTTGACGGATCGACGCCCGGTGTGCGAAAGCCGACGGTGGTGACCGGAGGGGTGTTCAACTTTCACGATATCATCATTCCCGCTGACGTGACCGTGAGAGGTCTTGGTTCGAACCCTCTGATCTTCACTGCTACGGGCCGAGTGGAAATCACCGGTATCATCGATGTCTCAGGAATCGACGGGATGGACGATCCCACTTTCAATTCGGCTTTCACACCGACGCCAGGCGGGATCGGCGGCCCGGGCGGCGGGCGCGGAGGAATGTCGAATCCGCCGAAGCCGGAGGATTTTCAGCTCTTGACAGATCTGAGGTCGCCCATGATGGGTGAAAGCGGTTGGGGCCCAAGCAACCTGAAGCAGATCGGCGGCGTGGGAGGGCAGTGCGGCGCCAAGGGGACCGATGTTCCTTATCTCGGTTCGGCCCCGGACGATGATTCTCGCGGCTCGGGTGGAGGTGGCGGCTCCTTCCTGCAACTCGGTGGCTTCGGATACCACGGCATGGGAAAATACGGTGCCGATTCTGATCTTCCCGCCCGCTACTTCGAGAGGGATTCATGGTGGTGGGATGACGGTGCTCCGTCCGAGTTCGGGGAAGAACACCGTTACTGGTGTCAGCATCCCCAGGGGGGCGATCCTGGAATCTGGCCCTTCAACGACGCCGATACGGAAAATGACTTCATCGGTCTTGGAGGCGAGCTGCTCTCTATCCAGGGTGGACAGGGCGGAGGCGGTGCAGGCTCACGTCTGGACAGCATGAATCCCGCCACGATTGGGGCCGCGGCGGGCTGGTTTCCACCCCTTGACCGTAGCGCCTACGATGCCAAGGGCGGTGGCGGAGGCGGTGGCGGCGGCGCGCTGGCGATTTACGCGCTCGACGAGATCATCCTCTGGCCCGGCGGAACGATTCTCGCCAATGGAGGCGAAGGCGGTGTGGGCGAGGTCATCGGCCACGGGAATTTCGGTGGCGCAGGGGGCGGCGGAAGCGGCGGTGCCGTCATTCTCGATTCGGCAAAGCGAATACAGATCAACTATAATTCCTTCATCAATATGTCTGGTGGCTACCCTGGGGACGCCAAAGAAGTCACCTGGACGAATAACAATAACCAGAACTGGTCGGCATTCAAAACGAACCCTTGTCTCCAGCCCACGAGGCGCCACAGGGCGAGCTACTGCAACTGGTCGGTCGGGGACGGCGGTCCCGGCGGTTACGGACTGGTGCAATTGCAGGTTCCCGATTGGCAAAACGACCTGGAGATCGCCGATCCGAAATCGATCTTCGCCGATATCGTGAAAGTGGATTGGTACGGCGAAACCTGGGGAAGTAACGCGATCTGCGACGGGGCGCCGACCGAGTGTGGTTGCAACCCCAATCAGAACTGTCTTCAGAAGTACTATCACTACAAGTTGAATTACACGCCTGACTCGGAATTTCCGAAAACCTACGACGATCCCGATGAGGACTGTCTTGTCGATCCCGCCAAGACTCCCACCACACTCGGACCTCTTTCGTACGGATTGTCCAAGTGGATCGACATGGGTCAGATCGTACACCGCGATCCCGTGAGTGGATATCCAGCTCCCTATTTTCTCGGTTTTACCGGCATCGACCTCTCCTCCGGACTTGTGATCACCCAGAACGGACACATTCCCAATCCGGAGAGCAACGACATCGAGGTCTACGCTCCAGACTGGGACAACGGAACGGTGAACTACATTCCCGACGAGAACGAGGTGAGGGTACTCTTCCAGGGGGCCGATCCGGTTGTGCTCGGTTCCAAGGTGCCTGACCCGGATTCGCTCACGGCGTGGACCGCCGATATCACCACTCTGAGCGGGAAGCAGTTTATCCGCTTCAAGGTGGAGCTGAACACGGCCAAGGAACCCTACCAGTTGACCCCGACGAGCCCCAAGCCGCAGGTCAATTTTGTCAAGATCAGAATGAAGTACTGATCGACGCTATTTCAGATAGCCGATCGCTTCCAGCTGTTTCATTGCCGACGCGTCGAAGAGACTGATGTTGAAAGGCGCTGTCGATCGGCACTCGTCGATCCATTGGGATATGAGTTTTTTCAGACGCGCTGCGGTTTCAGGGCGTTCTTCGGCGAGATCCTTTTCTTCATACCTGTCCTGACGGCGGTCATAGAGTGCGAGGTGTCCGTCGTCGCAGGTCAGGATTCCTTTCAAGTCGTTGGTGAAGACAGCCTGCTGAACACTCATTGCCGCGCCGAGATGGTGCAGGCCGTGGGCGGTTTCGGCAAAGAGAACTCTACCTTCCGGTGCCTCGCCAAAGAGATCGATGCCTGCGTGCAGATTTTCCCGTTCGCCACCACCCTTCGGATTGCCGTCCCCGGCAAGAGCGAGCAGGGTCGGCGCCACGTCGATGAGACCGGCCATATCCATGCGTCTCGACGCGCCAAAGGGGGTATTGCCGAATATGAGCGGCACATGGAGCAATTCTCTGTGCAGGCTCTGGCCGTGCTGGACCTGGCCGTGGTCCATGAACTCCTCTCCATGATCGCTGGTTACGATGATGATCGTGTCCTCGAGAATCCCTCGCGCGGCGAGGTCGTCGACGAGCAGGCCGAATCGTTGATCCCAGTAGGCGATCTCCGAGTCGTAGAGGTCGATGAGCTCTTCGATTTCTGCTTCGAGCTGATCATCGAAGTCTCTTGAACGATCGGCCGGTCCTGCCAGCTCTTTGAGTGATTTCACGAGATGAAACATCAACGCTCCGGACCGATCCTGGTTCGAGGACTCCGCCGGTGTCGACCCGAATCGATTGAGCCGTTCTCCTGGAGCAGCATAGGGCATGTGCGGCTCCATGTAGTGGAGATAGGCGAAGAAACGTTCATCGCTGTGATTGTCGAGCCAGTTGAGGAAGGCGTTGTTCAGCTGAGCGGCGGTGCACCAGGGTATGCTGTGGAAGTTCTCAAAACCTACGGTGAAGTTGTTGTCGGCCGAAATCAGATGATTGGCGACAAAAGCCGCCGTCGTCATTCCCGAGCGCTGGAAATTTTCGGTGATCGTAGCGATCCCGGGAACGAGAAACCAGTGATTCACATCGTAGAGACCATGGGTGTACGAGTACTGTCCGGTGAGGAGAGTCGCCGTGGCCGGGACGGTCCAGGAACTCTGGGACCAGGCATTTTCAAAGACAACGCTCTTTTTGATAAATCGGTCAAGATTTGGAGTGATGGTTCGGTCGTAGCCGTATCCTGAAATGTGATCGGCCCGAAGAGCATCGACAACCATGAGGATGATGCTCTTTCCGCTCGAAAAGTGTTGCCGACGTACCTGATCGGTCCGCGTGATTTCCGGATTGATCCAGATGGCCACGGTATCGTCTTTTTTCCGGTTTCCCTGAGAGAAGGAGGTCGTGAGCGATAGGGAAGTGGATTCTCCGTTTCTGAACCGGAGCGGAACGGAGATCTTGCGGGAAGAAGCCTGCCCCGTGGCGGGAAGCGATTCGCTGAAGAGAACCTTTTCCCCGTCACGTACTTCGAAGAGGATCTCGTGGCTCGTCTTTCCCGTCCGTCCGATCGAAGCGATGCCGAAGACGAGGGAGCAACCGGGCGGGACAGCGAGATCGAAGGACTTGGACGATGGCACGTTCTGCATCAGAAGACGGCCCTGGGGATCGGGAAGAAACTCCTTTTTATTCTCATCGAAATCGGCTCTGAAGGAGCTTCGATCGGCCTCTGCTTCGTCGCTGAGATGATCGAGAAGAAGCGCGATGCGCTGTTGGCAAGACACACTCGCTTCGTTCGCGTTGACGGGCCGTCCTTCGGATATGAGCAAGGGGCTGCGCCAGGCTGACTGGAGCGATTCCAACCCGGGGCTCTTGTGTGAGTAGAAGACGAAGTCGCCCCGTACCGCGCCATGTTCGGGGAGTTCGATCCGTTCCTCGTCGAAAACTCCGCGCGTCAGAGCCGATGTGGCGACGTCTCGATCAAGCAGCGAAAAGCGGCGCCCCTCGGTTTCGAGATCGATTCGAAAGGTGATCTTGCTGTTCTTGTCGAAGTGCTCCGGTTCGGCCGATGTCCGGAGGAGGCCCATTCCTACTTTGAGCGCCGCCTTTTTTCCCAGGGGGACATTTCTGAATCGGATAGTCGTACGCGGAGGAGCGGGGTAGAAGAGCCGCTCGTCTTCGGTCCACGGGGGCGCCGGGAGGAGCAGGCTGAGCGGATCGATTTTCTTCCCCTGGGTTGTGATCTCTGCTGATCCGATGTTGACGAGAAAGTCGTACTTTCGATCAACGACAAAACCGTCTTCCGAACATCCCGTGAGATGGATCAGGATGCACAGAAGGGAAACGGAGCCGAATCGTCGGAAAGACTTGCGCTTGGTGATTTCGCTCATGAGAGTTTTTTCTCGCGGACCGTGGCAGTGACTTCATGTCAGGCGAAGTGTTGTGATTGTCCTTTAAAATGTGGGCGAGTCAACTGATTCGTTTAGTTGGAGCGCGCGGGGCGATCGATGGATTCGATTGTCTTTCCGTGATATAAATAAGCTGCTGCCGCAGTCGGGTGTGGAATGCACCTCCAAAGCAAACTACCGCACTTCGATTCTCGGCATCACAGACAGGGGACAAGACAATGAAGCATTTCCATCCATTCGCAAGGGCCCTCCTGGCAAGCGTCATCTTCACCTTCATGGCTGTTCCTGCTTCAGGCGCGGATAGAGCCTTGCTCATCGGAGCCGGACGCTATGCCAGCAACAAATGGGCACTCCCTTCCGTCGAAGAAAACCTGCGCATACTTGAAAAGAGCCTCGTCGCCGAGGTCGGCGTGCCGTCAACCAACATTCGCACGATCGTCGACGCTGCCGTGACTCGAACGGGAGTCATGAGAGCGTTGCGGGAAGTCTCGCGTGAAGCCGCCTCCGGCGACCGGTTGTTCATATACTTTTCAGGACACGCATCGAAAGTACTCGTGGGGGGGGCGCCGGTGCGGGCCTTTTTCACATGGGACACGATAGAAAGCGACGATGGTGCTGGATTCGAGATCGAATCACTCATCACCGATCTCGATCTCAAGAGATGGACTCGCCCGCTGAAAGACAAGGGCGTTCTGGTTATGATCATCCGCGAAGCGTGTTTCAGTGGAGGCGGATACTCCCAGGACATTGCGACCTTTGCTCCCGGCCTTCCGCCTTCGCGCCAGCTGGCAGGCCAGATCGAATTATCTGCTTGCGATGTGGGCCAGGCGGCGTGGATGGTCGATGGGGCGCAGCCGCCGCGCGCTCTTTTCACCGCGTCCATGGCGGAAATCCTCGGTTCCGATGCGCAGAAGATCTCTTTTCAGACTCTGTATGAGTCGGTTCAAAACAGGGTCTCCGAGGTGCAAAACGGCCAGAAACCTGTACTCGACTCTGATGGTTCAGTTGATCCCAGGGAGGTTCTTCTCGTCGATCGCACTCTTGTCGACCTCGTCGTGGAAGTGAATGACGCGACCACGGGCCTGCCGCTGGAAGGCGCCAAGGTGGCTGTTGCCATTCCGGGAGAAGGCCGCGAGTGGCATGGAATAGGTCCGAAAGCGCGCCTGAATCGCGTGCCGCGCCGCGACGTGCTCTATCCCTGGATCGAACAGAGTGGTTATATTCCGATGAGCAAACGAATCGACGTCGCGCCGAAGGAGCGCGTCATTCACATCAGAGTTGACCTCGAACCGGAGGTGGCGCTCATCGTCGGCCGTCTCGATGTCGACGGTCCAGGCACCCTCGCCGGGATCCGGATCGCTTATGAGTCGGGTGGCAAGGCTGTTGACGCGCGCCACGTCGATTCCGAGGTTCGGCCTCGGGGGGACGGCACCTTCCAACTGAACGTTCCCGCCAGAGGGCCGTGCAGAGTCTTGATCGTCAAAGGCGCAGAAACCCTGGCCGCCGTTGAACTCGATGGGGGAGAGAGTCTCGATCCTGCCAGATATTTTGACAGAGCCTCTGGGAACTGGGTTGGTCGGACCTATGACATCGGTTTGATCCGGGTCAAGTTACAGCGGGCCTTTCCCGACTTGACCGAGGCGGAGCAAGTTTTTGAAGACTATCTCATCGGCGCCGAGGACGCCGAGGAGATGGGGGATCTCGAAGAATCGCTCCGCTTCTACAAGCTGGCCCTCGAGGCGGCTGGGATGATCTCAGATATGCAAAAGCGCGTCGATCTGACGCGCCGCGCAGTGAAGGCAATCGAAAAGATCGAGGCGGGTCTGGTCTCCAACCTTTACGAAGCACTCGTCAAATCCACGAAGGGCGCGCTCGACAGCGGTGATCTCGGGGAGGCCCGCAGGCTGGCCGGTGAAGCGCTCCAGGTCAATCCGGAAGGAGTGATGGCCCAAATACTCCTGAAGGACGCAGGCAGCCGGATGACGGGCAGTGTCGGGGAGGCGCAATCGAGGACTTTGGGCATACCGGGATTTTCATTTCTGCACGAGGAGACTTTTACCGGTCGCGCAAAGCCGGCGAGCGTGAAGATCTACTTGCATGACAGGACTGGGCTCGAATTCGTGTTGATCCCTGAAGGGAGTTTCTACAACTACTGGGAGCAAAAAACGGTCACCGTTGAGTCTTTCTTGATCTGCAGGACCGAGTGCACGCAGGAAGCCTGGGACAAGGTCGGCGGAAACGATGATCGACACTGGAGGGGTGACGATCTTCCCATCGAGCGGGTGAGCTGGGATGGATGCACCGACTGGTGCCGCAAGGCGGGTTTACGTCTGCCGACCATGATCGAGTGGGAATATGCGGGCCGAGGCGGAGCGCCCCTCTACCTCAATTATTTCTTTGGCGATTCCGAGTCAGACCTCGTCTATCACTCTTGGTACGGGGGTAATTCGGGGATGCGCACCCATCGTGTCGCTCAAAAACGGCCGAACGCCTTCGGGCTCTTCGATGTCCATGGCAATGTGTACGAGTGGTGCCAGGATGCCAAGCGTTCGGGGCCGCCGTCCGTACGTATCAACAAGGGCGGTTGCTATTACACCTATGCCGAGTGCAGCTTCTATTTTTATCGCGGCGCTTTCCTCGAGAGCTGGAGCCAGGATCTCGGTTTCAGACCGGCCGCTTCCGTTCCATGATCGGTCTTGTCAATCATTCAGCCGAATTCCCTTGAATTCAACCTTTCTGATGCCTGCCCTCAGGCATTCGTTGACGACCGTGACGACATGGCCGTACAGCACACCTTCGCCCGCGTGGCATGCCGCTCTTGTCTCGGGTTCGGCGATTCGGATCGTTTTCATCAGGCCGCACAACTCGCTGAGGCCGAGCTCGCGATTCGTCCGATTCCACGCGATGGAAAATCCCTTGGAGTCGGTTTCATTCTTTTCCAGATAAAGAACGATGTGTTCGAGATCTTGATTGTAGTTCTCGGAGGTGTTGACCCCCATTTCGCGGGGCAGATAGGTTGATAGCTTTCCATCGAGCCGCTTGAATCTGATCGAGCACATGAAAAAAATGAGCAGCAAGAATGTGACATCGATCATCGGTGTCAGGTGCAATTGGGCATCTTCCGCAATCCGGCTCGTACCTTTGTCAGTCGCCATTGGCTCTTCTCCCTCAACAGCAGTTGTGTTTCAGAAAAATGCTCATGAGCATGACGTCTGAAAATGGCAAACGGTTCCGGTCTCGGGCAGTTCGAACGAAATTTCGACGGAGTCCTCTCGGATCACCGGGATTCTCGTGATCTGTTCAAATTCCGCTCGGCGGGCCGACGGCAGTCGTTACTGCACGCGAAGGGTCATCAGATTCGAAATCCTTGTCAGGTTCCATCCCCACCGGCCGATGAGGGCCTGGTAGAAATACTTCTCCCCAGGATTCCAGGTCGAAGGGATTGTGACGGGGAATGACAGGACTCCATTCGCGGGTATTTTTCCGAGAGACCAACTGTTCAGAGGCGGAAATTCTATGAAAATCTGGCCGTGTTCGGTGAGCGAAGGAGGATCCTGCAGATCAGAGCCTTGGTAGAGTTCGACAGGAAGTCCCTGGTAACCGACGATTCGAACTCTGACAACCTGGCCGGGAATGGCTCGACCCGTGTAGTAGAGGTGATAGTAGTATTCGTCGGCGCCCATGTCGATCGTTGTCAGTGTGATACGGGGATCGCCCTCGAAATCGAGTGCAGAAATGTCAGCGGCAGTGTTGTCCCCGCTGTTTCTGCAAGGGGAATTCCAAGTCAGGTGAAAATCAGTGAGACCGACGAAAAGTGGATCGGAGTCGATCATGCCCGCGTTCCAGTTGAGGGAGCAGTTAGCGTCTACAAGGACCGATGACTGACCGCCCTCAACGTTGGAATAGCTGACGGTCAGGGTTGACGGCTCGGCTGCCGTTCCGATCGCGATTTCTTTTCCTGAGGGGGCGGTATTGTTCCAGAGGATCGAATTGGAGATAAAGGGGGCACTATCGGCGCAACCGATTCCGCCACCGTACTGAGCCGTATTCCCGACAATCGTGTTGTTCGTAGCCCTGGGGCTTCCTGAATGAAAATAGAGGCCTCCACCATACAATGAGGCTGAATTGCCGAGGATGATATTATTGACAAGGATTGAATCACCACCGCACGCGACGGCACCGCCGTCTGCGGCGATCGTCGAATTTCCGATGAAAGTATTTTTCTCGATAAAAGGCGACGAGTCGTGATCGGCGAAGAGACCACCGCCGGAGCTGGTCGCTTGATTGCTATCCATCTTGTTGCCGGTGATGGTGGGGGACGCCGCGGTGCAGGTGACCGCGCCGCCATCCGAGCCTCCTCCCAGACCGTTGGTGATCGTGAAACCTTCGAGATGAGTGTGAGGTTCTTCACCCCCGCTAAAATAGACGGCGCATCCCGCCTGGTTGCCGTCGATCGTGGTCACATCGGGTCCCTCTTCGCTGACGAGGCTGACCGTTTTTCCCATGAAGTCGAGAGTTTCGTAGTAGACGCCCGCCTTGACGACAACCATATTGCCTCTCGATGACGCGTTCAGCGCCGACTGAATCGATGCATACTCCGAGGGAACGGAGAAGGGGATGAGCTCGAAGCAACCCAGGTCAGCCACCGGTTGAAGGTCGCCATTGCCGTCATGGATGCGTGTGTTCCCATCGAGGTCAAGAGCGGGGAGGGAAGGTGCGCTGTTGATCCCGGCGTCGACGCACGCTGACTGCCAGGACAGACGGAAATTCGATCGTGCGGCGTTGAGGAAAAGAGGGTCCCTGTCGATATTGCCCACTCCGGTCCACCCGCCTTCAACAGTGCAGTATGTAATTTGCGGGACTCCCGAATTCAGATAGATGCCGGAATCGTTCGTGGCAGAGTTTGCCCAAACGATCGTGTTCGTGATCACTGGATCACCACCCCAGATCGAGATTCCCCCGCCATATCCTCCAATGCCTGTGACACTGTTTTGAACCAGAGTGTTGTTCGTGATCGTCGGTGAGGAGTCATAGATCGCAATGCCTGCGCCGTAAAAATCAGCGCTATTTTCATAGATCAAGTTGTTCGTGATTACAGGCGAAGCGCTTTCTCGGACACAGATTCCCCCGCCTGAGTCGAGAGAATCGTTCGAAATGATGATGTTGTCTGAGATCGTCGGTGAGGCGCCTAGGCAGGTGACTCCACCGCCCGAATAGGTGTCCCCCAGTCCATTATAGATCGAAAACCCTCTTATCTGTGTCTCAGTCCCCTCTCCATTATCGAAAGTGATCACGCTCCCAAGGAAATTGCCATCGATCCAGGTCGCCTCGGGCGCAATGTCTTCGGTCGCGGAGACGCCGTCGATGTCGCTGCGGAGAACGATTGCTTTCCCATAAAAGTTGATCGCCTCCACATAGACACCCGGTTCCACAAGAACCGTGCCGCCATTGTGGGAAGCATCGATCGCTTCCTGTATCGATGTATAGTCACCGGGAACGTGAATCACGATCGGATAATAGTTGAAGCCGCTGACGAGCGTGCCAGAGCCATTGCTGTTCGTGACCGTTACATCCACTGCGCCAGACACATGCGCCGGTGTGGTGCAGGTGATGGTGTTGACATCGACGACGACGAGGTCGCCGGCTGAGATACCGTCAAAGGTGACGGTCGTATCCGCCGTGTCGGTGAAGTAGTCGCCCGAGATTGTTACGGCTGTGCCGCCGGCCACAGGACCGTTATCCGGATAGACGATGCTGACAATGGGCTCGAAGTTGTAAGTGAAGCCGCTGACAAGTGTGTCAAAGCCATTGCTGTTCGTGACCGTCACATCCACTGTGCCAGACACATGCGCCGGTGTGGTGCAGGTGATGGTGTTGACGTCGACGACGACCAGGTCGCCGGCTGAGATACCGTCAAAGGTGACGGTCGTATCCGCCGTGTCGGTGA
>CAYXGI010000002.1:87472-110679 GCA_964464495.1 uncultured Phycisphaerales bacterium | reverse complement strand
AGTAGTCGCCCGAGATCGTGACGGCCGTGCCGCCGGCTACATGCCCAGTCTCTGGCATAACTTCGTATATCTCAGGTTCGTCTGGAACTGGAGCCATGTAGTGATAGCCCATGTCCACGATTCCCGAGTCGAGAACATCGTCGGTCCTCGTTGAGCCATCCAGGAGCATGGAAGTCGGATCCCCCGTGTCGACACAGGGATTGAAAATTCCTGGTTGAGGCGGGTCCTGTTCCAAATGACAATCCCCGATGGCTGGATCGTGAAGGATCGGATCAGCATCAATCATTCCAGCGCCCCAATTTACAGTGCTGGGAGCAATCACGATCACGGCGGCGAGACCGTCTTGAACATCGGAGAAGTCGATGTCGAGAACGGACGGAGTTGAAGAATGCCCCACCCAGATCTCGCTCAAATCGGCAGAGTCGTTATCCCAAAAGATCGTGTTGATCACGGAGACAAAGGAATTCTTGATGAGGAGGCCGCCGCCGCTTCCTGATGTGGAGACATTGCCGTGAATGGTATTGTTGATGATCTGGGGCGAGGAATTGTTGTAAACGCGGATTCCGGCTCCACCACCCGACCCGGAGGTGTTGTCGAATATCTGGTTATTGACTATGAGGGGCGCAGAGGTCAACCAGCAGGCGATTCCGCCCCCTCCATAACCTGCAGGGTTGCCGGCGATCCGGTTGTCGAAGATCAGCGGAGACGAATCCCTGCAAAAAATTCCGGCACCCACCGTGGCCGAGTTTCCGAAGACGGTATTTTTCAGGATTTCAGCATCGGCACTGTCGGTGCAAAAAATACCTGCTCCATAACTTGATGTGCAGGAGTAGACAATATTGTTTTCCAGAGTGGGGGAGGCTCCGTCGCAGAAGATTCCCCCTCCACAGAAATCATTGAATGGTGCCTCCAGATAGGTTCCAGAACCGTTGAAGATGGAAAATCCTTCGAGTCGGCTCCCGGCGCCTTCGCCGCTCGCAAAAGTCACAACGCTTCCTGTCTGGTTCCCGTCGATAAAGGTGAAATCGGGGCCCGTCGCGCCCTGGACTCTGATAGAGAGACCCTTGAAATTGATGTTTTCTACGTAAGTACCTGCAGAGACGATGATTCTGTCATCGTTTTGCGCAGAATCGATCGCTTCCTGAATCGTGGAATAGCTTCCCGGAACGTAAAGAGTCGCTGAGAGCCCCAAAGTGGGAATCACCAGGAAAACCGCTAAAAATGTAAAGGTACGCATATGGCTGCCTTGAAATTCATAGAAACGAAGGGCTATTTGTGATCCTGAAACTGCAAATAGGTGTTTCGCGGGAATCCGCGTCCCCACGGAACTCCTCGGCCGGACGAGTTCCGTACTATTGTCTATTATATCCCCGGTTTTCAATGATACCAATTATATATGAATGTTGCTGAGTCAGTGAAAACTGGCGGGTGCAATGAATCGCATAGAGTAGTGATAGGAAATAAGAAGAAGCTGGTGATTTCAGGATGCTGATCTGCGGCAATCCGCCACTTCTAAGTCCGGCCGATCTCTGTGTACTTTGGTCGACTGTGAGTCCACATCAATGGCTTCAGGCAGACGAAAGCTCTTACGAAGTCAGCACTTCGGTGAGAATACTTCTACTCGCTTCTACTGGTTGAGGACTTGGTCGAGAGTCAGGCCATCGTCATGCAAAACTGCATTCGGGCTATCCGTATCAGCCAGGGTTTGCTTAATCTCCCCGATGGCATCGAGAAACATCCTGGTGACGTGAAATGTTCCGGGCGTCGAAAATTCCTGAAGTTTCTTGAAGGTCTTTTCAGCGAGATAGAGATCGCCGGTGAAATAGGAGACGTAGCCGAGAACGAGCAGGCTGTCCTCATATTCAGGGCTGACACGAAGCAACGTGATCAGTGCGGCCAGCTGGTCTTCAAAGTCTTTTTCGTCGCCATACATGAGGCGCAGGTCGCCGCCGATATTGAGCCAATCCTTCATCAGCGAGAGCCCCTGACGAATCTCATGAGCAGCAGCATCGTAAAGACCGAGTGCGAAGAGAGAGTGGGCATAGGCGAACTTGGGAATGGCAAAATCGAGATCGACAAGCGTGGCCAGGCGGTAATAGCCAAGGGCGTCCAGATAACGCCCCTCTTTGAAGCACACGGCTCCCGCATCGAGGTGTTCGATCGCGGCCGACATGGGATCGATGAAGAGGGCCGGAGGCGTGTAGATGCTCGGTGCGTAATCGTCAAAGTTGTAGTCGTTTTCGAACTGGATATAAACCACGCTGCCGCGCTGAGACCAGTGATCGCGCCAGTAAAGATAGTCCCAGCCACAATACCCCCAGTAGATCGGGGACCAATAATGTCCCCAGCAACAGTGCCACCAGGGACATCCGCACCAGTAGTAGTAGATATAGACGTCGCCGCCGTCGTCGTCCCCGTTCCCCTCACCATTCCCATCGCCATTGTTGCCGTTACCGTCGCCGCTGCCATTTCCTTCATCGTCGTCGTCGCCGAGGAGATTTTCACGTGTGGGACGTCCATCGGTATTGGGACGGGGTGTCTTGTCGGCCCCAAGCGTATCTTGGCCGTAAGGAGAACGTGAACCTTTCGTGCCCGGTCCATATTTGAAATCGGGACGGGGAGTTTTCATCGAGTCCGGGACCCGATAGCCCCCTGCAAGCGTCGAAGTGCCTGACTGGACTCCAGAACTTGCTCCAGAACCGCCCAAACCGGGCTCAGGTCGCGAAGGGACTGCGCTTCTTGAAGAAGTTGCCGACGAGCGTCCCGCTGATCTGGTCCCCGAAGGCCGCACTGACCGGCCTGAAGTTCTCGTTGTCACTCCTGAAGAAACTGTTCCTCGTGAAAGCTTTTGTCCCGAGCGAAGACGACTGCCAGAGTCGGGCCTTGTCGCAGGACTTCTGCCTGGACTCCGAGGCGTCGATCTTCCAACGGACGTGGAATTCCCACGGCTGCTTCTGGAACTCGCCGACGATGGTCTCGCACTCCGTCCGGTCGTTGACTGCGGTTTGGACTGTCGAGACGATTTCGCCGACGGGCGGCTCTGGGGGGTGGGAGTTGATCTGCGCGTGGACGGCGACTTTACTGATGAACTGGATCGGGAAGATCGGACTGGCGTGGCCGCAGGCCGTGACCTGGAAGAGGTCCGCGGTGAACTCCGCGCCGAGGACCTCTTGCTGCTCGCTTTTGTCCTCGAAGACGAAGAACCTTTTCGATGATCGTTTCTGCTCTGTGCCTGGGCGAATTGAAAAGTAAGAAAAAATCCGATCAGAAGAGCAACGACAAGAAATCTGATTTTAAACATGACAGACCTCCATGGCGATTTGGGGAGGCACGCTAATATCTATCGAGTATTTTAGCGAATGGCGCGTGCCAACACAAAAGCTACGAGAAAGTGTCAGAACCAATAACTTCATATGCGCCAGAATATCTAACAGTAACTAACAGCTCAAGTCTTATTTTCGGTAATTCCTCGGTTTTTCTTCAGATTGCATGAATATATTCGGTAAATCAGGCTCGGTTTCTTAGTGGTACGGATGGCTACAAGTAATATAAGGCACTAATATAATAAGAGTAAGGGTGACTCTCTGTTCTGTTCCTGCGGATTGATTGGGGGTAAATCAGCTTTAAGGATATTTGAGAAAATAATAAAACTCTCTCTTCCACTCCGTGGAAAGCGATCCTGGCGAGGCAACGGCGCTGTCATTTGCGTTGCCTTCTGTGTGGCTGCCGGCAATGAGAAAAGCTTTATTTATCCGCCAGATTGTGGGTAGCGAGTGCTGAATATCTCTCGATGAGACGTTTGAGTTCGGCGATCTTCGGATCATTTTTCCGTATGTCGGCAAGTGCAGCGGCTTCTTCGGCCGCCCCTGAGATCGAGGTTCCCTTTGCCCAGTA
This sequence comes from uncultured Phycisphaerales bacterium, assembly GCA_964464495.1. Taxonomy (GTDB): domain Bacteria; phylum Planctomycetota; class B15-G4; order B15-G4; family CAYZWU01; genus CAZUHB01. Next base: position 106,785 of record CAYXGI010000002.1, on the reverse strand, counting down.
GGATTTTCTGAGGATCTCGGCGAACTGGACGACGCACGATGCCAGCCGGAACGAAGGAGTTCCTCCCGCGGTGGTGGACACAAAAGAATCCTGCCTGATCTCTGTCTGAAATTCCGTCACTTCGGACTGATAGTCTGGATCCTTGTATCTGATCCGCACCCAGCCGAGAGGCGCCTCGCGGGGGGCCGTTTCCCACATCTTGAGCTCGTACACGGCAGTGACCGCGTGTCCGGCGCCCACCTCTCCGCCGTCGACATTGTCGTTGCGGAAGTCCTTGTCAGCCACGCGCCGATTTTCATAGCCCACGAGACGATAACTGCGCACCAGTGTGGGATCGAATTCCACCTGGATCTTGACATCGCGCGCAATGACCTGGAGCGTACCTGTGATGCCATCGACGAAGACGCGCCGTGCCTCGTCAATGGTGTCAACGTACGCGTAGTGTCCATTCCCCTTGTCGCCGAGACGCTCCATGAGTACGTCGTTGTAGTTATCCATTCCAAAGCCGACCGCTGTGAGGCAGACCCCCTTTTTCACCTGTCCCTCGATTACTTCATAGATCGAGTCGGGACCGGCTCGGCCCACATTGGCCACCCCGTCGGAACAGAGGATGACACGGTTGATCAATCCCGGCCGGAACGCTTCGCCCGCCATCGCGTATCCGATCCGCAGACCCTCTTCCGCATTTGTTGAACCGCCCGGCTGAAGCCTGTCGATCGCTTCGAGAATCACGTCGCGTCCCTCGGAGATCGGCGTATGTCCCAGCACGACTCGACCCTCTGATCCGTACACCGCGATGCCGATCCGGTCTGACGGGCGGAGTTCATTGATCAGAAGCCGGAGAGCGCGTTTCACGAGCTCGAGGCGGTTCTGCCGGTTCATCGAACCGGACACGTCGATCACGAAAGTCAGGACCGCGTCCTTCCTCTCCGTGACATCGATCTCCTGCCCCTTGATCCCGATACTCAGCAGGCGTCTGTTGGGGGCGAAGGGAGAGGGCCCCCCGGAAATATAGGCTGCAAAAGTCCCCTCACGCGGAGGCACGTAGTCGTAGTCGAACCAGTTGACGAATTCCTCGACACGGACCGCCTCGGTCTTGGGTAGATGGCCGTCATCGAGGAACTTGCGGCAGATCGTGAACGCTCCTGTATCGACGTCGGCGGCAAAAGTGGAGAGACAGTCGTCGTCAGTGTCGACAAAAGGATTGACTCCGTGGCTCTTGAAGAACTGCAGATCGTAATCCTCATCGTTGACGAGATCAGTTCCCCCGTGGGAGGGACTCAATGCTGAAGCTGTCGCGCGGCCGCCGCCTTTGACCGAACGGCGCTTCGCATACTTTCCACCGAATCTGCCTCCGGCCCCGCCGCCGACTCCGATCACGGTGTTGAACGATTCCATCCCCTCGACAGGAGAGTCTTGCGCTTCAGAGGAAGGACTTTTGATCAGCGTCTCTGTAATCATCGAGTCTTCTGTAACAGGCGCTTTCAAGGAGATGTTCTCGGAGATGTCCTCTATCGTCTCTTCCACGAGTTCATCTTCGGGCAGGAATTCAGGAGGAGGTGAATGTCTTTGAGTCTCCGCGGTGGGTGCCGGGGCCTCACCGGGAGGGCTGTTGTTCGTATCAGCGCTGCCGCAACTCGGAAGGATGATCGCTGGCAGGATGGATAGAGCCAGCACGATGGATAGGGATCGAATCTTTCTGAACAAAGAGCTTCGTTGTCTCACTGTGCGTTCCTCCACTTCTCAATCGATCAGAACCAACTGAGTCGCGACAGGCCCTATAGACGTATGAGACGAACCAAAGTTCACGCGAAATGAAATAGGGGGCGCATGGCGGAGATTTCAGAAGATCGAGTAGCCTCCGTCGATGACCAGGGTGTCGCCCGTGTGATAGGCGCTCATGTCGCTCGCGAGGTAGACGGCGATCCCGCCGAAGTCGGACGGCGCTCCCCAGCGCTTCATCGGCACGCGGCTCAAGACTCCCTCGGCGAAGCTCTTCCAGTGGAGCAGAGGGCGTGTCATTTGGGTCTCGATCCATCCGGGAAGCAGGGCGTTGACTCTGATTCCGTGAGGGGCGTATTCGACGGAGAGGGCGCGCACCATGGCAATGAGACCTCCTTTCGAGGTCGCGTAGGGTTCGCCGTAGGGCTGGCCTTCGGTGGCGGACAGACTCGCGGTGACGACCAGCGATCCGCCCTGCTTCTGCTCGACCATCTGGCGCGACACACGGCGGAGGGTGAAAAAGGTGCCATCCAGGTTTACGCTTAGAACCCTGCGCCACTCCTGGGTGGTCGTCTTATCGAAGGGCATGGCCATCCCCGTGACGCCCGCGTTGGCAAAGCACGCGTCGAGGCGACCGAAATGATCGATCATCGCCTGAAAGGTACGGTCCACCTCCTGCTCGTCGACCATGTCGCACTGGAATACGCGGACATCGGTTCCGAAGGCCCGGAGCTTCTCGCCCGCGGCTTCGTTTTTCTCCGGCTTTCGGCCCCATATACAGATGTTGGCGCCGCAGGCGGCGAGAGCCTCGGCCATGCCGAGGCCGATGCCGCTGTTTCCGCCGGTGATGAGAATGACCTTGCCTTCAAGGTTGAAAAGATTCTGACTCATGGTTTGTTCCAAACTATGTTGCTCTTGGCTCGTTTCGTTGATCCTGTGAAAATTATCGGCCAAGATGGGCGTTGACCTGAATCTCGTCCGCAAAGAGCCATGCCTTGCCATCGCTGACCGTGTGCCACTCGGGAAGTTTTCCGATGTTTTTTGCGATGACGCGCACGTAGCGCGCCGGCCGGCTCTCGAATTTCGCGAAGAAGGTTTTGATTTTCAGGGGCTGCATCGACTGGGGAGCTCCCAAGCTGAACTTGTGCACCTCGTCGAATTTTTCTCCATCAGCCGACAGGCAGAATAGGATTTCCACGGGTAAGAAGACCCAGCTCTCATTGTTTTGGAGAAAACCGACTCGAATATCTCCGACTTCCATCAGAGAGCCCAGATCGATGATCGCGTCGAGGTCGTTTTCCTGGAATCCCTGCCATTTGCCGTCCCCGAAATTGGACGAACCCCATTTTCCGTCGGTCAGCGCGTTGGGACCTCCGGCGCGGTACTTCTTCTTGAAACGGAATGCGAGCTTGACGCCGCATCCCTTGGCGTCGTGGGACACTGTCTTGGCCAGCGACTCGGTGACCGTCATCAAGGCTTCGGAAGCCGTGTCCCCCAAATCAGGGTCGCCGACAGAAGACTCGAGAAAGGCGACCACCCAGAATTCCACCGCCTTGGCAGCACCCTGCAGGACTGCGCTCTTCTCCTCGACGGTCGTGGAGAGTTCGAGAGCTGTCCTGTAGAGCTCCTCATTCTTTTCAGGGGACCGGTCGTTGGGTAGAGCTGCCAGGCGAACGAGGCCGCCAACGGCAAGGGCGCGTATCTCGGCGTCGCTCGACTCCTGCGCGCAGGCGAGGAGTGTTGCGAGGGGAGTTGCATCGGGCCATTCGCACAAGGCGGCGATCACAACGGGCCGGACGAACTTGTCCGCATCACCGGCTGCAGCTTCGAGAGCGCCGAGAGACGCCTTGCAGGGAAGTTGGCCCAGGATCGACAGAATCGACGCTTTTGATACGGCCGAATGCGCCTCGACCACGTCGACGAGAAGAGCGGCGCCTTCCGAGAACTCGTCCAGTCTCTCGCAGGTCGCCAGAATTGCCTGTTCGAGCGCCTTTCGATCGGTGTCGGCCGAAGCCCGGGACAACAGATCGATGAGTGCAGGCAGATCGTCTTTGACCGAGACCGTGCCGAGCGCCTTTGCCGATTCGGCCCTGACCGGACCGTGACCGTCGCGGGCGTACTGGAAAAAGACGCCGGTCGCTCCATCCACGTGGCGGGCGGCTATGGTCCTGATCAGAACCGCGCGCGCCGGGCCGTCGATCTCGTGAACCGCCTTGAGAAGCTCTTCGTCGACGCCCTCGGCGCCGAGACGAATGAGACTTTTTTCGGCGATCTGGCCGATCGTTCCTCCCTCAGCCGCTGAGCGGGCCAGGAATCCCACGTGAGATGCATTGCCCACGTGGCCGAGGGCGAAAAGCGCCGCTTCGCAGACCGCGTGGTTTTCGGCTTCGGCAGCGAGGAGAACGGCAGGCGCCGCCGCCCGGTCCTGTCGGAAGGCGAGAGCGTTCAAGATCATGATCTGCGCGTTCGGCGCGAGCGTGGAAATCTGCTCGGCATAGACTGTGGTCTCCGAGCCCTCGGGCAGATCGCAGATGAATCGGGCCGCTGCTTGCTGCAGCTCCACCGACTTTGGATCCCTCAGCATGGCGAGCAAGACGGGCGTGGCGTCACGGCCCAGGGCGCGGGCAAGAGAACCATTGGCGGCGATCCTCACCCACACTGGATATTTCTCATGGCTCAGTTCGCGAAATGTGTCCAGCGCCGCATCGTTGTGACCTTCGACCAGAAAGCTGTCGGCGCAGAGGAGCAGTGCGTCGAGCCCGCATCGTTCGAGTTCGACCGGAATCTCGGCTCCGGCGAGCACTGTTGCCGCTTCGGGTCCGCCGATCTCACCGAGAGCGCGGAGAGCGGCGTGCGCAATGGCATGATCGGGGTTCGATAGGAGGGGAGCGATGGTCGAGACAGCGTCGCGGTCCTTGCGGCTGGCGATCGATCCGATCACTCCGATCTTGAGAGCGCCGTCCACTTTCCCGATCGCCCCGCGCAGTACCTCGTCGACCCCGGAATGGGCAGAGTCTTGGAGTGCAAAACGGGCGGCGTCCGACAATGCCGGGTCGATCAGAAGATCTGCCAGAATCGGAATAGACTGCTCGGGACCGAGCCGGCGCAGCATGCGGCATGCGAACTGCTTGCCGGCGAAAGTGGCGTCAGGGTGTTCCAGGATTTCGATCAGCCGGCTTTCGACGTGGGCCCGTGTCTTGGACGTAGCGCTTCTTACCTCCGATTCGACGGTTGAAAGACAGAGTCGGCTCTGCCCGAAATCGTAGGTGTTGATCATCGGATAGGGATCATCAATCGCGCCCGGCTTCGTGGTCAGTGCCGGTTTCGGTTTATTCTTCAGCTTGTTGCTCGGAACGTCGTCGACCTTCAGATCCCCCAGGGCGTACTGAATCCCGGCGAGATAATGGCTGAGAACCGCAGGATTCCAGAAGATCTCATGATTGTGGCCGAGGGAACAATAAAAGACACGTCCCCGCCCGGCGCGCTTGATCCATGAAATGGCAAAATCCTTGTCGTCGCGCTTGATGCCCTTCACCTGGAGGTTGCGGCTGCTCGACATGTCGAGGCTCAAGAGGACGCGGTGAGTATCGCGCGAGTATGGCCCCCTGATCTGGTAGATTTCATCCTTGATCACGAATCCCTTTTGCTCAAAAGATCGGTTGAGCGGATGGTCGGGCTCGTCGAGCTTGACCGCCCAAGTACCGCCCGCGCCCCAGGGATGTCCATCGAAAAGGCCGCCCATCATTGCAGCGCCCTCGGGCCACTCGTAAAAGCTGTCCGTGGCCGCGTGGATCCCGATGATGCCCTTGCCGTTCCGGACGAAGAAGAGGAGCGCCTTGCGCAGGGCGGGGTCTTCGAATTTGAGCCGCGTACTGTTGTTGAAGAGAACCGCGTCGAACCGCGCGAGATTGTCTGCATTGAAATCGGTGATCTCTTCGGAGAAGACCGTATCGAAGGCACCGGTTTTCTCGCCCATGAGCTTGATCGTCCTCTTGGCCAAGGGGATCGAAGAATGGGCGAAACCATTGCATTTCGAGAAGACCAGGATCTTGCGCTCTTTGACCGGACGTGTCAGAGGTTTGTCCGGCAAGGCGGCGAATATTTTCGATCCCTCTTCGTCGGTCGGCGCCCTGGCGCCCGGGGCGGGGGGCGGACTCGACTTCGGAGCGGTCTTTACCGGGGAAGCGCTGTCGCCTGACAGGCAACCTGCAACGAGAATTGTTAGAAACAGTCCCGTGACTATCCATACCGCCAACCTGATTTGGTTTCCCATGATTCACCTTCCCGAATGACGAAACAGAATCGCTGATTTTTACAGAATCCAAGGTTTGCGATAGGGGCGGCCGAGCAGGGCGCTCGCGCCCGGGTCGTCGATGATAACCTCTTTCACCGGATCCCACTTGATCCGCCTGCCGGTGAGCATGGCGATCTCTCCGAGATGGCCGACGCTGACCGATCGGCAGGCTGTTTCCACTGGCGTCACCGTCGGTTTCCGGCTCTTGACACAGTCGATGAAATTGCCAGTGTGGTCGGTGCTCTTGTACAGGCGGGTCTGCCCTGGACCGATCACATCGTCCCTGAGAAGATCCTTGTTGGACGCATCGCTGCCGCCACGGTTGACGTGAAGCCAGCCGTCGTCGCCGTGCCACTTGGTTCCCATGAATCCGATCTTCGAGGTGCTTCCTATCGTCAAGGTCGCTCCCCCCTCGTACTTGGCTGTGAACCTGTAATCGGTGGGGGCGTCCCAGATGCCCTCGGCCGGATAGTCGGCCTTCCCCTCGATCTCGCGAGGACCGGTCCGGTCAAAACCCATTCCCCAGTGGGCGATGTCGATATGGTGGCCGGCCCAGTCGGTGAGCTGTCCGCCCGAGTAATCCATGATCCAGCGCCAGTCCCAGTGACAGCGGTTACCGCCGAACTCGCAATACTCGCGCCATGGCGCCGGCCCGAGCCAGAATTTCCAGTCGAGTCCCTCGGGAACCTCCTTGGTCGGCTTGTTTCCTGTCGTGCTTCCCGTGGGAAGACCGACCTCGACTTTGTGAATCTTTCCGATCAGTCCATTCCTGACCACCTCGCAGGCATGACGGAAGTGGGACTGCGACCGCTGCCAACTGCCGGTCTGCCACACCCGTCCGTAGCGATGAACCGCGTCGCAGATAGCTCGACTCTCGCGAATCGAACGGGCGAGCGGCTTCTCGCCGTAGATGTCGAGCCCGGCGCGCGCCGAGGCGATGGCGGGAACGGCGTGCCACTGGTCGGGGAGCGCCAGGGAGACAGCGTCGAGACCACGAAGTCCGATGACCTCGCGAAAATCGAGATGATCCGTGCAATCGCTGTTGCCATACTTGTCGTCCACGATCTTCTTGGCGCGGTCGCGATGGTTCTTGTCCACATCGCACACGGCGACGATCTGGATCTCTTTGCGACCCAGAAATCCCCTCATATTTCCCGTGCCCTGCGATCCCACACCGATGCAGGCCATCACGATCCGTTCGCTCGGCGCAATCTGTCCCTGCCGCCCGAGAGCGGAAGCTGGGATGATCGACGGGAAGGCGGCAGCGACGCCCGCGGCGGCCGTACCCTTGAGAAAGCGGCGGCGGCTGAAGAGGGCTTTGTGTTTCATGGGACGTCGTCCTTTATGAAGAGAGAGACTGTCGAATCCAACCGAACAACAGTGCGCCACGACAGTATAGGCTCAAGCCCCCACTGATTGCGAATCATATTTGCCCGGCTCCGGCTGGGCCGGGGGGCGATCCTGAATGGACCGTCAGAACTGAAAATAGATGAAGGGCGTGTACCCGGCGTTGGCAAAGGCGAGGGCGAGCGCTGCCGATGCGCCGTAGACCGGACCGAACGCCCAGCCTGGCAGGGAGCGCATCTGTCCGTGCTTGATCTTCACGTACATGATCGCCTGAACCGCGGCGAATCCGGCCAGGAGGCCGAACCAGACAAGCTCCGCCCGCGTGAGCAGAAAGGTGTTCGCCCCGAAACCGAACATGTCGCGCACCATGCCGAAGGCGGTGGCGAGATCGGGCGTTCGAAAAATGGCCAGGGCCGTGATCCAGACAGCCATGGTGTAAAGGTTTCTCAGCGGATGCCAGCGATCGCTCGACCGTCCGAGACCGGTGATGCGTTCGACAACGAGAAAGACGCCATGGAAGAGTCCGAAAATCACGTAGTTCCAACTTGCCCCGTGCCACAGCCCGCAGAGCGCGAAGACGACGATCATGTTGGCGTACGTGCGCGCCCGGGCCTTCCGGTTCCCGCCGAGCGGTACGTAGAGATAGTCGCGAAACCAGCGTGTCAGGGTCATGTGCCAGCGCCGCCAGCAGAAAGTGAGACTGCTTGCCAGATAGGGAAAATTGAAGTTCTCCGGCAGACGGTAGCCCAGAAAGCCGGCCGTGGCGATCGCCATGTCGGAGTAGCCCGAGAAGTCGCAATAGACCTGAACCGCATAGAGGCTGGCCGCCAGCCACTGGGACAGCATGCTGAACGACTCCGGAGCGGCAAAGATGGGATCGACATAGAGAGCGCAGTGATCGGCGATACAGGCTTTCTTGATGAAACCGAAGAGAAAGAGGGTGAGGCAGGCGCGAAAGGGTACGTCACGCAGAATGCGTTTCCTGGCCAGTTGCGGCAGGAACTCGGACGCACGCACGATCGGTCCGGCCACGAGTTGGGGAAAGAAGCCGACAAAGAGCGCGAAATCGAGCGGACTGCGTACAGGCTTCATCTGACCGCGATAGATGTCGATCGTGTAACTCAGCGACTGAAAGGTGTAGAAACTGATCCCCAGGGGAAGCACGATTTCCAGCGTGAAGGGTGCCGCCGGAAGGCCCAGAGAGTCAAGCAGGGCCGCACCCGACTCGATGAAGAAATTGAAGTACTTGAAGGCGCAGAGCAGACCGAGGTTAATTGCCAGGCTGCCGATCAACCAGCCGCGGCGCCCCCCCCGGGGTCTGGACCGGCCGAGCGCACTGCCCGCGATGTAGTCGGTGGCCGTGGAGATCGCGATGAGCGAGAGAAAACGCCAGTCCCATGCCGCGTAGAAGGCGTAACTCGAAAGGAGGAGCCACGCCTTGCGCCGGCTGTTTCGGCGGAGCAACCAGTGCACACCGAAGACGAGGGCGAAGAAGAGGAGAAACCGGGCTTCGGTGAAGAGCATCTAGTCGCTCCTTTTCCCGGTCATGAGAAGAGAGAGATCTTTACCCAGTAGGCGACTGAAATAGGCGGCGCCAGAACGGTTGAGATGGTTGCTGTCGAAATGAAAACCGATCGAGTAGAGACGGCGATAGGTGGCGGGATCGTTGTAGACGAGAAGCGCCGGAATTAGCCCCGCCTTTAGGAGACGGAGCACAGCGGGTTGGGAAACGAGTCCCGGCGGGCCGGGCGGGATGATGTAGATCGGTTCGGCTCCGGCGGCGCGGATCGCTGCGATCTGCGTCTCGATCGCTCTGAGGTTGTACCCATCGAGGCTGCCCGGCGTCCGCCTGGCGCGTTCCAGAGCCGCGACGCCTCGCTTGAATTTGTCCTGATTCTTGAGAAAGATCGCGTGGCGCCGGGAAAAATCCTCGTCGTCCTCGTCTTCGAGAGCCCGGTATCCTCCATGCGCGGCGAGTTGTGCCTTCTCGTCTTCATGGACATCGCCTCCTAAAAGAGAGACGGCAATGTCGGTGCCTCGGCCGTAGGCAGTCTGATTCCAAGCCCAGTGGAGCAGATGGTCGATCGCCATGAAGAACTTGCCCGGGGGGGCGGCGTCTGAGAGTCGGACCGATTCGAGGGCCAGAGAGAGCTCATCGCTCGAGTGCCAGTGGGCGGCGCGCTTTGTCCAGGCATGTTCAGAAAAAATCGAATCCTGCCAGTGGCGCGCCTCGACGATCACCCACTTGATCTTTGCCGGGCGGAGTGCGAGAGCTTCTTTCAAGAGGTGGTCGGTTTCAAAAGCCCGCATGCCCGGATTGCCGAAGTTGAAACACCGAAGAGGCTCTCCGCCTGCGCGGAGTGTGTTCTCGATCACGGCGGGCACTACCGATCGGTAGATCACGCTCGAACCAAAGAAGAGGATCTCGTATTCGTCCTTGTGTTCGGCAAAGAACTCGAACTTGGCTCCGAGGCCGTAGTCGGACGGCCACGGCGTGAGCGCATGCATGACAGACGCAACAAGAAGAAAAGCGCCGATGCCGAGCACAGGCCCCGAGGCGAGGATGATGAATTTGAACTTTGAAGAATGACGCGACACTGTGAATTCCGCCCGAGCAGTGTGAGCACAGAAAAAAATGACAATAGGAAAGGGTGCGGTTTCCGTCAATCACAAAGGGCCATGCCTGGCGGCGATGTTTCCTTGCGTGGAGATTGCCACTTTCACATTGCGTCGCTCTGTTTCCGATCTATTAGGCACTTACATGTCTGACATAATCGAAAAAACTGATTAACCAATAAGAGGAGTGATCGCGACAATGAAGACGCTGACTTTATTCATTAGCACGCTATTAATCGTCTCTGCTGCTCTTCCCATTCAGGCCACGGCTGCCACCATCGACGTGGACATCGTCAATTTTACCTTTGATCCGACGCCTCTCACCGTCTGTACGGGCGATACGGTGAGGTGGACCAATCAGGATTCGGCCCCGCACACATCGACGTCCGACACCGCTGTTTGGGATTCGGGCACGCTGACCACCGGTCAGCAGTTCAGTTTCACGTTCACCTCTTCGGGAACATTCGACTATCACTGCTCCATCCATCCCTCCATGACAGCGACGGTGGAAGTGGTCGATTGCACGCTGACCGTCGATACCATTAATCTTTTTGGAAACAATGGAAGCTCGGTCAATTTCGACTTAATGGCCGGCACAGCCAACATGGGCCGCAACTACATGCTCGTGGGCGGCTTGAGCGGGACGTCGCCCGGCACGTTTCTGCCCGGAGGCCTCGTCACGCTTCCCCTCAACCGCGACTGGTTTACCGACTACGTGCTCGATCATCTGAACAATGCCGTTTTTCAGAATTTCTGGGGTGCCCTCGATTCCTCTGGAAACGGGAGCGCCACATTGAGCGCACCGCCCATTCCGACATGGATAGGCAGGAAGATCAATTTTGCCTATGCCCTCGCCGGTCCGTGGGATTTTGCGTCCAACGCGATCGAGATCGAGGTCGTTCCCTGATGCTCTTGGCGCAACCTTCGAGATAACCACCGATCGCGTGTATCAGCCCCTTCCGCCAAAACAATTCCAATTTCTTCGATGAGACGAGATAATGGAAGCGCCGAAGGGGCTTTCGCTTTTTTCTCAAAACCATCTCAGAGAGAGGAGAGTTTCGAGTGATCGATCGGATTCGTTTCCCCCTGTGCGCGGCAATTGTTCAGATCATTCTTTTCGGTGGGATGGAGTTTGTCGCCGCTTCCGACGAACCTGTCAACACGCCGTTCGAGGATACCCATCGATTGATTCACCCGGAGGAGTGCGACGGCTTCACCTTCGCCATCCTGGGCGACCGCACGGGCGGACCGGAGGAGGGACTCGCCGTTCTCGCCCAGGCAGTGATCGAGATCAATCGCCTCGATCCCGACCTGGTCATGACCGTTGGAGATCTGATCAACGGCTACAATACGGCGCCCGAATGGTACAGCCAGATGAAAGCGTTCAAGAAGGTCATGGCGCGTTTAAACATGCCCTGGTATCCGGTTCCGGGCAACCATGACGTTTACGGAAATCGAGGCAATCGTTCCGATCGGTCGAACGAGGCGCTCTTCAAGAAGCATTTTGGGCCGCTCTACTACTCCTTCGATTACTGTGGTGCTCATTTCGTCGCACTCTACTCCGATGAAAAGCTCTCCTTCAGGAATCCGCCCGAGGATCAGCAGATGTCGGCCGAGCAGCTCGAGTGGCTCAGACAGGACCTTGCCGCCACCAGATCACGACAGACTTTCGTCTTTCTTCATCACCCCCGCTGGAACTATGACGGTGATGTGTGGGAACCGGTGCACAAGGTTCTGGCCAAGAGCCGCAAGGTCACGGCCGTCTTCGCCGGCCACTGGCACCGTTACAGGTCGGAAGGGGAGAGGGACGGTATTCGCTACTACTGCATGGCCACAACAGGCGCCTACAAGGAAGACCTTCCGGCAGCGGGCGCCATCGATCATTACAACATCGTCTCCGTTCGCGACGGCCGATGGACCATGGCGTGCGTTCCGGTCGGCGCAACACTCGATCCTGATTTCGTTTCAGGGCAGGAAAGCTCGGACGTCTGGGCCATCAAGGACGGCGCGTATCTGAAGAGCGTGGGCGCCTTCAACGCGCCTGTCCTCGAAGCAATCACCGATCGCGTGGAAATAGAGCTGACCAATCCCACGTCGAAAGAGCTCGATATCACTCTTTCCTGGACCGGGGCCAGGGCCGACGGCTGGCGGATCGATCCCCTGGAGTGCGCCGTGGCTCTCGATGCGGGAGGGACTGAGACCGTTAAATTCACGATCAGCGGGATCATCCCGCGACCGGGTGAACCCCTTCCGGAAGTGGCTCTCGATGCGAGAACCGTCTACCGCCTCGACAAGGGAGGGGCTCAGGAAATTCACACCCAGCGCATCATGCCGTACGCACTGCCTCCCGTGCCCGAGGCGTTCCTCCACGACGCACCGGGGACGGTCCACGACCGCGCCTTGCGCCTCGACGGTGTGGACGACTGCGTCATTGTCGATCCTCACGATGATCTGAACTGGGACGGACCTTTTACCATCGAGTGCTGGGCGAAACTCGAGACGCAGAATTCGCGCGCCGCCTTGCTTGCGAAGACAGAGAGCAGCGCCTACGGTCTCTTTCTGACCGACAAAGGCAGGAGGTCCCCGGGTTTCTGCGTCTACTTCGACAAGAGAGGCTACACCAATGCCGTCTCTGTCGGGGGCGAGGCCGCAACGGATCAATGGCTCCATTTCGCCGGCGTCTTTGATGGAGAAACAGTTCGACTCTACGTCGATGGCGAACCGGTTGCACAGGCAGCGCAGTCTGGGCCATTGAAGGGGAATTCGCTGCCTTTCATCGTCGGCGCAGACGTGGATAAACGAGGCCGTCCCACCTCTTTTTCACGCGGCCTGGTCGACGAGATTCGACTCTCCGCCGGTGTGGTCTATTCCGAGGCCTTCGAGCCGGAGCGCCGCCTTGATCGCAAGGAGGGAACCGTGCTCTTGCTGCATATGGACCGGATCTTCGGTAATCTGGTGCTCGATTCTTCGGGACGGGGTCATCATGGACGGCTCCGAGGCGGAACGCGGCTCGTCGAGGTCGACTGAGAGCGGCGTCGGGCGAACTGTTCTGGGGATAATCAAAAATGAATGAAAATTAATAAGTCTTTTGTTATCATGTCCTTCGCCCTTTTGCTGCCCCTGTGCACCCGCGAGGAACAGTTCTGCGTTCCACACCGAGGTAGGGCGACCTCAGACAGGAGATCCGCCATGATCCACAGATCGAGACATGCGCCTGTGCTGGCCGTGTTACTGGCTCTGCTGCCGATCCTTTCAGTCGCAGAGCCGCTGCCCGCGGCTGCCGCGGCCGAAGAGGGACAAAGAAGTTCTCTCCGCGTAACGCACATCGAGTTCGACCATGCCGCCGGGAGCGCCATTCCATTACGCGTCAACCGGACCACGACGATTCCCAAACCGGAATGGGTCGATGGTACGCGCAGCGGCGCGGCCCTCTATGTCCAGAATACGCCGATAACGATCCGCGCACGGTTTGAGGCCCCCCTTGGTGTGCGGCGCGCTTTCATCGGAACGACATGGGCCGGCCCGCTGGGCAGCGTGAAGGGCCGGTGGATCGATTTCAGTAACGGTGTTTCCGATCCGGAGTACTGCACCTTTCAAACGCGATCGGCCGCGCCGCGCGGTCTCGGTCTCCACGGATGGGACTGGCAGTGGGTGGCCGCAATAGAGACTCCATGGGGCTCCGCCCTTCGATGGCTCAATGCCTCTGAAGGGCACTCGATCTACACCGTGCTCGATACTCCCGGTTTGCCCTGGGATACAGTGGAAGTGAACGATCAGAATCCATGGACAGACGCTCTCGACCTCATTCTTCAGCACACCGGCGCCGAAAACGTGGAGACCGTTCTCGACGATGTCACGGCTTTCTGTTTCGATCGCCCCTGCTTCGAATATGACATCTGGTCGGGCGCGCCCTGCTACATCAACGGAAACTGGAATTTCAACCTCACCCTCTTCATCAGCGACGTCAACAGTGGCGCCAATCCGCGCGTGGGGTGCTGCTATGACGGGGGCGCGATCGTGCACACTCTCGCCGACCTGCTCGGTGCGCAGACCGAGTTCGTTCTCTCCGGATATCCCTACACGTCCGGCTACTTTGGGTATCTCAATTGCATCGACCCGATCGGGCGGGGAGAGGATTACAGCAACAATCCTTTTTTCATGAACTCCTACTATCGCGACGATCCGATGACCTATCAGGACGGCTCGTCGAGCAGTTGCAAGCGGTCCCAGTTCGGAAACCACGCCTTCGCGGCAACCGAGGCCGGATCGAACGGCACGATCTGGGACGGCACCATGTGCGCTGACTTCGACTCGAATATCGACACGTCGGTCGCCTTTCCGCCCGACGGAGGCGTGGTCTCCACGGGTCTCACGGCCATCGTCCTGACCGACTCGGCGGCGAACTGGATTCCCGGCGAGTGGATGGGAATGCTCATCAATCCCAACACCAAGACGACGAGCCCCGATCCCTACGAGGAGTACACGATCATGGGCAATACAGAGACCCAGATCTACGTGCAGCTCGGGAGCGACATGACCCAGTACGCTGATCCGGGCGACCACTACTGGGTGCGCGACCCCAACAATCCCGACGTGGAGATCAGACGTCTGACCGGTTACGACTGGCCCGACTACGAGCTGATCGCGATCGATTTCACGACAACCCTAGGCGGCCGGGCCAACCCGCCGGTCAGCCGCAACATCGAAATCTATTGAGCGGGGTGATCATGATGAGAACACGAAATATAACCGCATGCCTTTTGCTCTCTCTCACCGTGATTTGCAGCGTTTCGTCCGCCCAGGAACGGGCCGGTGAAAAGGAATGGACCAGCCGGCTCGCGCTGCGCTACGATTCGGCCGGCTGGCCGGCCAAGACCGGCCCTGTCGTGGCTGGGCTGAAACAGGACAAAGTGTTCGGCGAGAGATTCAGCCTGTCGGCCGACCACAACATCTGGCTTGAAGTCAACGACGAGCGTATCGTCCAGCGCAATTTCGCCTCCCCCGACCGTCGCGCGGCAGCGGGGATTGCCGTGGCCCGCTCTTGCGCCGCTGCGCAGAAAATCCTCTTCAACCACCTGGCGCGTCCCCGTTCGATGGCGCCTTTCGATCCGCCCGCGCTTCCCTACGGTGAGATCCGCATGGAGGGTGTGGGCGATGTTTGCTTTGCCGCGCGGTTCACGGGTGGGGAGGGATTTCACTCGATCGAATTCACGCGCTTCAACGTGGTGGTCCTTCTCAAGGCATTCGACCGCGAGGCGGCGCGCGCGTTGAGAGATCTGGCTGTCGCCGTGGACAAGGCGCTCGTTGCCCAGCGGCTGTTCAAGGACTGGATCAGCTCCAACGAGTGGCCCGAGATCGTTCGTTTCGACGCGGCCTCGACGCGGATCAGGACGAACAGCATCGTGCCGCTCGCCGTGAGTGTGACGAACCGGTCGTCGGTCGGCACTCCTCTCCTGATTGGCTGGGAGATGTCCGCGGGCGGCATCATCGAGGCGAAGGACGTGCTGAGCTATCACGCCGAGGGCGAGGGCGTCGAATCGCTCGTCCTTCTCGTGGCTGACGAGAGAGGGCTCACCAGCACCTCTCGGATCGAATTCGAGATCACCAGGTAACGGAAGGCCCACAAAAAGAGCCGCGGCCGGTTTCACGCCGGCCGCGGCTCTGTCGGTTTTGGTCGATTCGATTATCCGCTTACCAGGACTTCACCTCGATCACGTCGATGAAGGTTCCTTCGAAGTTTCCATTGAGTTCATCGATCACGAAGTAGAAAACCCAGTCGCCGGCCGGGATCTTGACGCGCGAGATCAGGTAGTCGGTGATCTCGACGAGAGGGCCGTCATGGGCGAGGGTCTCTGTCGTGGTCCACGTGTTGGGCTGCGTCCACCAGTAAGAGAGGGTCGAAGTTTTCGCGAAGAGCCACCAGTCGTGCGGCACACCGGTCTGGTCCGCCGGATCGAGGGAGACGGTGATACTCACTCTCTGATCATGGAACCTGTTGAGGGGACCGTCGGCGCCGTCGATCTTGATGTCCGGAATCGGGCCGGGCATGCTGTCCACATTGACGGTACTCTCGTAGGGGAGATAATTGCCGGCAGTCACCGCGACGAGCATCGTTCCCGGAGTGGTCGGCCAGATGGTGAGCAAGGCGTGGCCGTCGCTGCCCGTGATCGCCGACTCGTAGATCTCGTTCTCCTTGAAAGCCGAGACCGTGGCGCCCACCACTGGAGTGCCGCTATCCTCGACAAAGACATCGAAGACCTGCATGCCCGTGTTGATCGTCGCGTTGTGAGTGGCTGTCATGCCGGTGTCGGGAATGTCGAGCCAGATTTTCATGGCCGGGTCGCCGCACCAGAGATACATCTTCACGTTAGTTTCGCCGATACCGCCCCAGAGGCCGAGGATCTTGTTGTCAGCGTAGTCGAGCATACCGCCGATGTCGGTGATCCCGAGGCTGAAAATGCACTCGTAGAGGGCCTTGTCGAAATCGTGGTTCGGATCGGTGTAGGAGGGCTCCGTGGCGCCCAGAGCGGCCGTGGCGCCACCCGGCGCGTCGAGCCATTCCTCGCACAAGCTGTCAGAGGAGATGTTGCCGTTGTAGCAGGCAATGTTGAACACGATGGGCCGCATCTCGCCGTTGTTCAGGCTTGCCACGTCGCTGTTGTAAAAGCTTTCGCCGTAGTTGTTCCAACTCCACCATTCCTGCGTGTCGCCATGTCCTCGGTAGTTGACGATGTTGGTGCCGGCATTGATGATCTGCTTGACGAGGGCGTTGTTCACGCCGCTCTCGCCACCGTAGCATTTCTCCACGGTCCAGTCGCTCCACGAGGACATGCTCGTGGCGATCTGGTTCTTGCAGAGGGTGTACTTCTGGGGATAGTTTTCCCTGTGGGGGACGAGAATCGTGTGCTTGAGCCAGTTGCCGAGGGGCGGGTCCTTCTCGTAGTCGAGAATCTTGTCGACCTGGTGGGAGATGCGCGTCACGGTGGAGCCGCAGAGACGGCCGATGGAGAGATCGGCGTAGATGTCGGGGTTTGATCCGCCCGTTGTGCATGCGTACCAGTGGTCGCCGGGCGTTCCGCCGAAGTAACCGAGGGGGATGTCGCCCGTGTCGCCGACGAGAAGGACATACTCCACGTCAGGGTACTCGAGAATGATGTCCTTCACGTCCTGGGACGACGCATTGCTCACCGTTCTCACATCGGTGTGAAATCCGGTCATGGCGCGCCAGTCGACAAGAGGCTGGACCGCGGGAACGAGCGTCGACTTCGTGATGACCACGTAATTCGGTTCGCTCTTGCCCTTCGAAGCATTCGGCGTGTGGGGCACGGCCGAGAAATTGATCAGTGAATTGGCGCAGCGGGAGACCTGGCGTTCGGTCATCGGGACATGGGACCACGCAGTGGTTCCGTGATCGTGATGGATCGACACCACCATACGGGAAAAGACGGTGAGCTGTCCGGACGAAGGATCTGACCTGAAGGGATAGACCCGCAGGGCGGTGACCGGCAGGTTGCCGATCGCGCCGAGAGTCATGCTATCACCCGCCACGCCGGGGTAGGCGCCTTGCCATGGCCGCGCCGGCTCGGGTTGAGGCGACTGGCTGTCGGTGGTCGGTTCCGGAGTCGGTCTGATCAAGCAGTTGTTGAAGAAGGTCGCGTCGCTGTCCACGATCTCGACGCTGACCGGGCTCTGCTCGGGAAGGGCCATGAGCATGGCGGCGCACGGAAGATGAGGCATTCCAGTGTCGAGCGTCATCGGCCATTCGGGAACGTAAAGCGAATAGCCTTCTGAAGTCTCTTCCAGATAGAAACCGGGAAGTGTGATTTCGATCTGGGTTTCCACGGCGTTGCTCTTGATCAACGTGATCTCGGGAGCGGATCCTTCCTGCTGATCGGGAAGGAGAGGAATCCACTCCGCGGCCAGCAGGGGAGAAACGGAGAGGAGCACGAATAGAACGACGAGTTTGGGAAGCTTCATAATGCGCGACCTTCCAAAAAAGATATCATGAATGGAGATTAGGCATCGGAAACAGCGCCAATTATAATGGACATCTATCAAAATCGGAAGAATTAAACGATTTCATCCCCCGGCAGAATGCCTTACATGACGACGACTTGGGGATATTACCTATAACACTACAGTGTTTCTCCAGTCATGATCGCCGCGCATGTGATAAGCTGTACCTATCGAAATATGCCCATTGGAGTTTTTCGAGGCGCTCCATGAGCGCAGACGATTGCCTTATGATGAACTACTTCCTTCTGTCTTTGAAAAAACGTGGTATACTATATAAACCTGGAGCGCCCCGGGGAAAAAGGAAGGACACTATCCTTTCCCGCACCAGGATCAGGGATGCTCTCCTCGCGGCGCATAGTTATAGACCGAAATCTCGACCAATGGATGAATCTATCTGTTTGGCTGTAACTTACAATTTCTGCGGTAAGGACCGAGATGATGAGAAAAATGATACGAATCCTGCTCATTCCAACACTTCTTCTGCTCGGCCCGGGCGTGGCGTTTGTCGGCTGCGGCGGCGGGGGTGGCGGAGGCGGAGGTCCCGGTGTCGGCGGGCAGAACACTGATTTTTCCGTCGGCGGTGTCGTGGCCGGCCTCGAGGGAACTCTAATTTTGCAGAACAATGGCGGCGACGATCTCACGATCCAGGCGGACGGGCCTTTTACCTTTGCGACCGTTCTTGCCAAGGACGCGGCCTACAACGTGACTGTCCTTTCCAAGTCTCCGATCCAGAACGTTGCGGTCATAAACGGAAACGGCAAAATCAACAACGTCAACATCACCAACATCAACGTGGTCTGTACCGACAGGTGGATGCACCCATTGAGTCTCGTCGATAATATGAGTCCCGACGGACAGGGAGTCTATGATGTGAGCACGGCCATTGACGCTCAGGGCAACGCTCTGGTTGTCTGGCGTCAATCGGACGGTTCCAATTCACAGGTTTTCAAGAGCGAGTACACCGGAAGAGGATGGACCCACCCTTCCGACCTGTTCGACAACATCAGCCCCGACGGACAGGATGTGGAGTGTCCTTGCGTGGCCATGAACGCCGCGGGCGATGCGGTGATCGCATGGTCCCAGCACGACGGCACTCACCTGCAGGTTTTCGTGAGTCAACGCAGCAACGGGATCTGGAGCCATCCAGCCGACCTTACCGACTCGATCAGCCCTCCCGGCAAGAATGCCTCTGACGTGGGAGTGGCCATGGATGACAACGGAGACGCCATCCTGGTCTGGTCGCAATCGGATAGCGGCAATCAGTTGCAGATTTTCATGAGCGAGTACCGTGGCGGTTCGTGGACGCACCCTCTCGATC
>CAYXGI010000002.1:0-87372 GCA_964464495.1 uncultured Phycisphaerales bacterium | reverse complement strand
ATCATTGTCTGGCCACAGTTAGACGGAACGGATTTGCAGATTTTCATGAGCGAGTGCCGTGGCGGTTCGTGGACGCACCCTCTCGATCTGGACGACAACATCAGCCCCGACGGGACGTACACCTACGATCCGACCGTGGCGATGGACTTCAACGGAGACGCCATCGTGGTCTGGGCGCAATTGGATAGCAGCTACCAGCAGCAGATTTTCATGAGCGAGTACCGTGGCGGTTCGTGGACGCACCCTCTCGATCTGGACGACAATATCAGCCCCGATCCTCCCTCTTCGTCGATGCCGGGAGCGTCGGCGCCCCATGTTGCCATGGCTGACAACGGCGAGGCAGTGATCGTCTGGCGTCAGTCCGACGGTTTTAGCTACCAGGTTTTCAAACGAGAATTCCGCGAGGCGCAGTGGATCGAGCCGATCGACATACTGGATAACATCAGTCCCTCGGGCGAGACCACCTACGAACCGCGTGTGGCGACCAACAACTCGGGTGAGACTCTTGTGGTCTGGCGCCAGTCCGACGGCAACAACAGCCAGGCATTCAAGAGCGAATTCCGGTAGTGGTCGCTGGTGGGCCGATTCGCGGTTCCATCGGTTCCGTCCCCGAAGCAAACTTCCCCAAATATCCCCTAAAAGGACAGGGTCTCGTTCTGTGTTAAACTTTCCCGGAGAAGCTCGATCGGGAGTGGTGGATCGATTGCCGCAGGGCTAATCCTCAAAACGGAGTCAGTCATGAAGGTCACAGTCTTGAGCGCCTGTTCTTTGATCGTCATCTGCCTGTCGGCGGCCGGTTCCGGCGATGGCTCACTCGACGCGAAAATCGACAAGGCGCTCCCTGCGCTCGTCGGTCTTTACAAGTCGCTGCACGCCAATCCGGAACTCTCCTTTCAGGAGAAGGAAACATCGAAGCTGATCGCCGCAGAATTGCGCGCCATGGGGTACACGGTCACGGAAGGAGTGGGGCGGTTCACCGAGGCGGGGCGGGAGCCTCTAGGCGTTGTGGCACTGATGAAGAACGGAGAGGGGCCAACCCTTTTGATCAGAACCGACATGGATGCCTTACCCATGGAAGAGAAGACGGGACTCCCCTATGCGAGCACCAAGAGAGCGCGCGACGAGAAAGGCGAGGAAACAGGAGTGATGCACTCCTGCGGCCATGATATCCACATGGTCTCCTTCCTGGGGACAGCGTCCATGCTCTCTGAGATGAAGGATCGCTGGAAGGGAACGCTCCTCCTCGTCGGGCAGCAGGCCGAGGAGATGGGGGCCGGAGCGCGCGCCCTGCTCGATGACCAACTCTACGTCCGGTTCGGCCGGCCCGATTTTGCCGTCGCTCTGCACGACGATCCCCGCCTCGAAGCGGGAAAGATCGGCGTGCGCGAGGGCTACATTCTCGCCAGTGTCGATTCGGTCGACGTCACCATCCTTGGAGTGGGCGGCCACGGCGCCTACCCCAACGATACCAGGGATCCGATCGTCCTCGCCGCGCAGGTGATTCTGGCGTTACAGACGATAGTGAGCCGCGAGATCTCCCCTCTCGATCCTGCCGTGGTGACCGTGGGCTCGATTCACGGCGGCACGAAGCACAACATCATTCCCGACGAGGTGCGCCTCCAGCTCACGGTGCGGACCTACAAGAAAGAGGTGCGCCGGAAGATTCTCGCCGCCATCGAACGGATCGCGACGGAAACGGCGCGCGCAGCGGGGGTCCCCGACGATCGGAAACCCAGAGTGGTTGTTTCCGACGACGAGCACACACCGGCCACATACAATGATCCTGCCCTCACGCAAAAACTGGTGGAGGAGTGGAAGACCGCTCTCGGCACCGGCAATGTGGTGACTGCCGAACGTCGCATGGCGGGAGAGGACTTTTCGCGGTACAGCCTCGATCAGCACGAGATCCCCGCCTGTATCTTCTGGCTCGGCGCCGGCGATCCGGACAAGATAGCGGAGAGTAGACGAAGCGGCAGTCGCCTGCCTGGATTGCACTCGCCCCACTTCGCCCCGCTCCCCGAACCGACGATAAAGACCGGCGTCAAGGCGATGACGGTCGCCGCTCTCGGTCTGCTCGGGGGATGATCGTTCCGAGATCGGATCACTCGGGTTGACGGGCCATCTCGATCGAGAGATCGAGCCGCGCATCATCGAGCTCGACCAGTCCGAACTTGCCCGCATAATCCTTGAACAGAAGCTGACCGTTGCGACTCGTGATGACCTCGAGATAGGAGTCGAGGTTCGCCCCCAGATGATCGAAAGCGTTCTTGGCGGCAGCGGCGGAGGGATAGTCTGCCACGAGACGAGTAAAGCTCTCCTTCGCGCCGGAGCGGTATCGAGCACAGAGGGCGGTTGTCTCGCCGTTGAGCTGGAGTATGTCGCCCGGGCCGAGAGTGTAGATCGCCTGAAGGGTGAACTGTCCCCGAATAATCCTCTCACTTCCGACGATCCTGTCGCCGACGGGCAGCGCGGCAAAGAGGTCTTCATTGCCGGCGTCGGGAACCGATCTCATGATGTAGCGCGCGAATTTCGCAAGCGTTGCGCCCGCCGGTTCCGTGCCATCCACATCGGTGATGGTGAGATAAACAGCGCCGGCCGTTGCCAGAAGCTGGTATTGATTCACCGTATGGCGCGCGTCCACGACAT
This sequence comes from uncultured Phycisphaerales bacterium, assembly GCA_964464495.1. GTDB lineage: Bacteria > Planctomycetota > B15-G4 > B15-G4 > CAYZWU01 > CAZUHB01. The sequence continues at coordinate 84,726 of CAYXGI010000002.1, read as the reverse complement.
CCGAAGGCGTCTCTTTGCCGCACTTCATGAGATAGATTCCGAGAGCGGCAGCCCGATCGGCCATGTGATAGATGTCGACTGTGATCGTTCGCTTGCCCTGCGCGTACTTCTGTACATCGAGCCGCTCGAAACCGAGATCGAGAAAGATCTCCGCCCCGCCATTGATGTGGCCGTAGAGCTCGGCGCCGCTGAACCGTTTCGTTCCGCTCCTTGTCTTCCAGTTGTCGATCGCTCCAGTGGGAGGAAAAAGATTCGGCCCGCTCACCGGGTTTTCGGAGCCTCTGTCTGTCTCACCGCCGCAGGCGGTCAGAATCGAGATGACAACGACCAGCCCGAGCAATCTCACGTGGTCACCCTGATGTGCTCGATCTTTTCCATGTTGGCAATACCGAGGCCGAGCTTTTCAGCCTTGTGGAGGTATGCGGTGTAGCGCGGATGCTCGTCGACCTTCACGCCCATCTCCTTGCGCTTGGCCACCAGTTCGATGTGGCAGACCATGTCGACGGCGAAAGGATCGGTCGCAAAGTAGAGCGTGTGGTTGGGATAGACGAACTGTGCGTTGAAACCGGGTCCGCCGTCGTACTGGCCGAGGAGGCCGTCGGTGATGTTGAGGACGAGCTTGTCGCGCACCCAGGGAGCGGCGAGAACCTCGGTGCACACGTCGAAGAAGAGGGGGCCGTGGAGACGCCCCGTGTTGCACGTCGCCGCGTAGCCGATGTTCTTGGTCGCCATGGAGATGCCGTTTCCAGTGTTCTTGAAGGCGGCCAGGTTGACGATCTTGGTCAGGTCCTTGGTGATCAGCTTTCCGAAATAGGAGTATTCCGTGTTGAACACGTGCTGGTTGAGATAGAACTCGTCATCCTTGTAGCCGCGCACGCTCTTGCCCAGAACGCCCTTGGCGAAGTAGTAGGCGTCCATGTCGAAGTTTCCGGCGCTCTTGTGCTCGGCGTCCTTCTCGCGGTCCATGTGAAGGTCCTGGATCCCCTCGATGCGCACGCCGGGAAAGTTCTCTTGAGTGTAGCCTACTTCGGCCAGCATGGGAAAGAACCGGTCCCAGATGACGATATTGCCTTTCGGATGGCCCGCGTCGACGAGCCACTTTATGACGGCATCGGTCACCTCGAGGCGCGTGTTGATATTGGGTCCCACGGGATTGACCTTGAGTCCAATCACGTCCTCAGGATTGAACAGAAGGCGATAGCTCTCGGTCATGTTCCTGCCAGTGAGGCGGCAGATGCCGCGCTTCACCATGGCGGCGACCACGTCGGCGTCGTAGGTGCTGTCTTCCTTGATCGCCGCTGGATTGCGCACCTCGACGACCTTGCCCGGAAAAGGGCCGGGTATGGCGTTTTCCGCGCGGGGAACCTTCATGAAGTCGTCGAGGTTCGTCTCGACCTCGGGCTCTGCCTCAGGGGTGGGTTTTACGTCCTTTTTTTCGATATCCGCGTCCGTTTCGGAAGTACAGGAGGGGACGCCCAAAACTATTCCACCGGCCACAACAGTCGTGGCGCCGAGACCACGGAGAAACACGCGGCGGTTCATTCCAAACAAGGCATCCATCGATGTGTAATGGTCGACCATTGGTTTGCTCCTTGGATGATTTTCTTTTTCGATCTCATCGGGGTGCGGGATCGACAATTGGGTCGTGCCACCGTAACAGGATGGTGCATCTGACGCAAGTGGTGGAATGAGAGCCCGCACCTCAATCAGGGCCCGAGACCGACGCTCGCGAGCAAGGGGCCGATTGTCACTGGTTTGCCCGTTCGGGCGGATTGGCGCGCCGCTTCCATGACACAGAATATCTCCACTCCCTCTTCGAGGTCGGGCGAGCAGTCTGTTCCCTCGATCAAGCTCAGCGCGAAGGCCTCGGTGTAATTGGCGAACTCGCCGTAGTGCATGCCGTGAACCTCGCTGTTGAAATAGTAGTGGCGGCCCGCGTAGAGGTGGTCCTCGATGATCTCGGTCATCGCGTCGTCGGGCCCGGCAGTGTGGGTGTATTTCATGTCGTGGTACTGCGCGAGGCTCGTCCCTCCGCTGCCGTAGATCATGTTCTCGATGCAGTTGCGCGCCGAGGGGAGCTCGTGGCATCCGTAATGACCCATGGCCCGGCCGATCCTGCCGTCGCCCGCGATGAGATTGACGCAGTAGATATCGCTCCCCTTGAGACCGTGCTCCCGGCCCAGTTTGGAGCGCGTGCTGTAGGCGTGCACCTCCCTGATCGGCCGCAGGTACGAGCAGACGAGATCGATGGGGTGGCTCATTCCGAGAAAGATCCAGTCCGTGTCCGACACTGCCCAGGGGCTCTTGCGATAAAACCAATCCATCCTGTGAATGTAGTGGGCGTCGACCATCTCGATCCCGTCGAGACCGCCGAATTCACCTCTTTCGAGAGCGTGGCGCTGCCGGGCGAAGGGCTCGAAGAACCGCGTGCTCTGACCGACGAGGAGCTTTCGGCCGTTGCGGCGTCCCGCTTCGAGTATGAGCCGCGCCTGCTCGATGGAGATCACGAACGGCTTGGTGCAGATCACATGCTTCCCGGCATCGAAGGCGCGGACGATATGTTCGGTGTGAAGAGCATCGGGTGTGTAGATCGCGACGAGATCGATGTCATCGCGCCCCAGCATGGCGTCATAGTCGTTTGTGTAGTCGATATGGGGGAGTTCGCTCTTCGCGGCGGCGATCTTGTCGTCGTCGAGATTGCATCCTGACACGGCATAGGCTGCCGCACATCGGTTCAGCGCCAGGAGCAGGGTGCGTCCCTCGTGAAGTCCAACCACGCCCACGCCCTTCCGATCATGGTGCGGTGCGGGGGGGGGCGATCGGCCGCGTTCCGGGGATATGCTCGATGAATCCCATCTCGATCCTTTCCGTGGGCGGGTCAAAGGTCGTCTGCGTCGATGTGTTTCTTGGCGGTCCGGCGGTCGACGCGCGTCCTGCGCGCCACCTCCTCGTAACTGCCGTACCGTTCGTAGAGCAGCTTGCAGTAAGCGCTCATCACTTGCCGCGCCGTGAGCGCTCCGGATTCGATTCCCTCGATGAGAGTGCTCTTCGCGTCCTGTCCCGGTCGCGACACCTCGCCGAGATAGGCGCCCGTGAGCAGGATGCGGCGCACCGCCTGCTCCAGCTCTCGTACGTTGCCCGGCCAGGCGTAGTCAGGCGAGAGAGTGCGTGCGAGCGCATCCTTGACCATGTCGATCACCTGGGGCGACGCTTCGCCCGCGATCCGCCGCGTGAGCAGAACGAGGAGATCGTCGAGTTCGCCCCGATCCTCGGCGAGACGCTGCCGGAGCGGGGAAACGATGATCACGTCCGAACTGAGCCTGTAGAAGAAATCGTCGCGAAAGCCCCCCTCTGCGCGCGCCTGCTCGAGGGGCCGGTTCGTGGCGGCGATCACACGTCCCTCGAAGCGCCGCGTGGCGTGGCTGCCCACTGGTGTGAAGGTCCTCTCCTGAATGACCTGGAGCAGCTTGACCTGAACCGTTGTCGACACCTCGCCGATCTCGTCGACGAAGAGGGCTCCGTGAGGACTGCTCCTGGAAAAAACTCCCTCGTGGTTGTCGACCGCTCCCGTGAAGGCGCCCTTTCTGTGGCCGAAGAGTTCCGATTCGATCAGGCTCTCGGGGTATTGCGAGAGATTGATGGCCAGAAAGGTCCGCGTGAAGCTCTCTTCGAAGGCGTTTTTCTTCTCGCTGAAGGGGATGCACCCGGAGCGGCCGATGGCGGCGGCGGCAGCTCCTTTACCCGTTCCTGTCTCGCCGAGGAGGAGCGTGGAGAAATCCTCCATGCTGTTCCAGAGATGCCGCTCGTAGAGGCCTATGTCGTGGGTGAAGACATTGTTCCAGAGCGCGAACCTGAGCTTCTTCATCGAGCGGCTCCGGCCGACGAGTCCCTTGGCGATGAAATAGTACGCCCGTCTGAGCTGGAAGAAGAGCGCCATGAGGCGGAGTGCGTCCTTCTTGCTGAATCCTCTCTGACGGATCGCGCTGAGAAGGTCCCTGGCGAAGGGGACGGCCACCGGCTCGTCGCCCGCGGCGAGCTGGCTCTGGATGAGCGCGTCGAAATCGCCGATGTGGCGATGAAAGAAATAGAAGAGCCAGGCATATTCGACGATCTTGCGGTCTTCGCCCGAGAAAGCCTCGATCGTGCCGCACCCTAGCTTATCGAGCTCTTCGAGACGGGCGCCGACTCGCGGCATGAAGAGAGCGTGGCGTTCCTGGGCGGCCGTGTCGTCGAGGGGGCCCGGGATACCGGCGAGACGGACGTCGACCGCGGCTCTCTCATCGCTGAAGGGGTTCGCAAAGATCGCCTGCGCAACGAGAGAGAAAAACTCGCGGTCCCGGGCAGCAAGGGGCTTGTTCGGTTTCATGCAATATTTGTCCATTCTCTGTTCAATAATTGCAATCATAAATTGACAGGCTTAATTTGGCAGGATTGGAAAAATTCTTAATCCTATATATCTCAGGCAATTAGAAATTACCTCCCTTGTGGCACGAATCTCGCCATCTCAGCGAACAAGTCCTTTTTCAAACCAATGGAGGAACGAACAATGAGTGGAACCAAAAGAACCGGAAAATCTCTGATTGTGCTCGCCGCGCTATTGGCGTTTTCCATCGGCTTCTGGGGAACAGAAAACGCTGACGCGGCCGGAACGCTCACCCCCACGCGGTCGGTGGGCCAACCGATCCGGATTCGCGACCATCAGGTTCACGTGACCATCAACAACGGTTTTGCAGTCACAGAGGTGGTCCAGACCTTTTCAATCCCAACAATCAAGACCTCGAGGCGATCTACTCCTTTCCTCTGCCGAAGAGCGCCAGCCTCTCTGAAGTGACCTGCACCATGGGAGAGCAGGAGATTCATGGCGAAGTCCTGGCGCGCCACAAAGCGGGGCAGCTCTACGAGGAAGAGAAATCGAAGGGCGGTGACGCGGGCCTCGCCGAGAAAAACGAATTCTACACTTTTGACTTTTTTGTCTACCCCGTGCGCGCCCACGATGAGACGAGGGTCCGCTTTCTCTACTATCAGCCCCTCGAGATCGACACCGGTGTGGGCCGTTACGTCTACCCTCTCGAGGCAGGTGGAACAGACGAGGCCGCCCACTCCTTCTGGACCGAGAACAAAAGGGTTGAAAATTTCTTCTCGGTCACGGTGGAGCTCAAATCGGCGTGGCCGATCGCCGCCGTGCGCGTGCCCGGTCACGAACAAGACGCGTCCGTTCAAAAACATGGCGAAGGCCGCTACACGGTTCGGCTCGAAAAACAGAAGGCCGTGCTCGACCGCGACTTCGTCTTCTACTACCGCCTTGCAGAGGGACTTCCCGGCCGGGTGGAACTCATCCCCTACAAGCCCGCGAAGGACAAGCCGGGCACGTTCATGCTGGTGGTCACTCCCGGGATCGACCTGAAAGAGCTCGACAGTGGCGCCGACTACCTCTTCGTGCTCGATATCTCCGGGAGCATGTCGGGCAAGATCCGGACGCTCGGCAAAGGGGTCGCCAAGGCGCTGGGAAAGATGAAACAAGGCGATCGGTTCCGAATCGTCACCTTCAACACGGGCGCCCAGGATCTGACCGGAGGCTGGCTCGACGCCACCCCGGAGAACGTGAGGCACTCGATCAAAGTCGTTGAGAAACTGAGAACCAAGGGCGGCACAAATCTTTACGAAGGACTTCGCAAGGCGCTTCGCTGCCTCGACGACGATAGAGCCACGAGTCTCGTTCTGGTGACCGACGCCGTGACCAACACTGGCGAGATCTCACCGGCGTCTTTCAACGATCTGATGAAGCAGTACGACGTCCGTCTCTTCGGCTTCGTCATGGGCAACAGCGGCAACTGGCCTTTGATGCGCGTGATCTGCGAGGCGAGCGGCGGCTTCTCGGCCGGCGTGTCGAATGACGACGACATCATCGGCCAGATCGTGCTCGCCAAGAGCAAGATCCTCCACGAGTGCCTTCACGACGCGGAATTCAAGATTTCGGGCATCGATCTTCTCGATGAGCCGTCGGAGCATTTTGGAAAAATCTATCGCGGCCAGCAGCTCGTGCTCTTCGGGCGTTACGCGTCCGGGGGCAAGGCCACGATCAAACTCGAGGCGCGTTTAACAGGAGAGGACAGGACGTACGAAACAGTTTTTGATTTTCCCGACGTGGACAGACTCAATCCGGAGATCGAAAGGCTCTGGGCGCTCAACCGGATCGAAGAGCTGGAACGGGCCGCGGCCGTCGAAACCGAGGCGGAGGACGAGTACCGCGAGTCGATCGAGGACCTGGGGGTCAAGTACCAGCTCGTCACCGATGAAACGTCGATGGTGGTTCTCTCCGATCAGGCTTTCGCCCGCCAGGGAATCGAGCGGCGCAACCAGCAGCGGATCAGCGTGGAGAAACAGGCGCGCACCGAGCGGGCCCGAACTGCACGCGAGAGCGGCCAGGCAGTGAGAAAGCGCCGGACCGACGAGTCGAAACCGATGTTCGACCAGCCGGCGCCGAGACCTTCCCGCGGTAAAGGCGGGGGCGGGGGTGGTGCGCTCGATCCCGCGACGGTGGGCCTCATCCTCGGATCGATCCTTCTCGCCGGAAGCTCCATTCGGCCGCGGAAAAAGAAACCGGGATCGGAATAAAATGAAGACTGACGGATCGAGAAAATCTCAGCAGGCAGGATGGTGGCATCTTTTTGGTGCCACCATCCTCCTCGGCTCTGTAGCCGTGGCAGTCTATCTCGTGCCCTTGGGGAACGTTCATCTCGAGTACAGCCGCTACGGCATCGCCGCCGGAAAGTTCTGGCAACTGATCACCTGCCACTGGACACACTTCTCCTTCGAACATTTCCTCTGGAACCTGATTCCATTCGTCTGGCTCGGCGCGTTGTGCGAAGGAATGGACCGTAAGGGATTCGTTCTTTGCACGATTGGGTCTGCGCTCGCGATCTCTACTTACGTTTTTTTCTTCATACCCGAGCTCTCTTGCTATCGCGGTCTCTCGGGGCTCGACTCCGCGCTTTTCGGATTCCTTGCCCTGGGGAGGATGAAGAGCGCCATCAAGACGCGCAATCGGATCAAATATCTTTTGCTCGGTGTCTGTGTTTTTCTGTTCGTGGCCAAGGTCGGATATGAAACAGTCTGCAGGGCGCCTCTCTTCGTGTCCGATCTGGAGGCTGGTTTCGTTCCTGTTCCGGGCGCGCACGCAGTCGGTTTCATGGTTGGCGCGGCATTGGCGCTCTTTCGCAATGAAAAGGAGCCGGATCCAATCGATCACGACCGGATCCGGCCCTGTTCACGCTCACTCTTCGCCGGCTGCAAGGTCGACTGCCTTGTAACCCCCCTTCGACCTGAAGTACAAGATCAAGATGAGGAAGCAGACGAACATGATCGCGGGAAAGACCGCGACTGTTTTAAGGGCGTTTTTTGTGGCCAATCCCTGGATGCCCGTGATGACGGCCGTCTCCTCGACATCGAGCCCGGCAAGCTTGTCATTGTCGAGTGAGCGGTAGGAGCCGAAAACACTGTTCTGTTCATCACCGATCACCTGCGCATGGAGCGCCGAGTCCTGGGCCAGTAGATCGCTGTCGATCTGCTTGTCCTGGATATTGCCGAGGAACGCGGCGCCGATGACGCCGACGCTCAGCATACCCATTCCGCCGATCGCGTTGATGGTCAGCGCGCCGCCCTTGGGGAATCGTTCGGCAACCACTCCGAGCATGGTGGGCCAGAAGAAGGTCTTTCCCAGTGCGTAGAGCCCGGCAGCCGCAAAGATCATCATACCGCTCGCCAGGGAGAGCGAAAAGAGACCGGCCACCGCAATGGCGCTGCTCATGGTGAGGAGACCGAGAGGCGAGAGCTTGTGCACGATCGGCCCGGCCACGAAGCGCAGAACCATCATGATGAAAGAAGTGAAAACCAGCACCCAGCCCGCTTGCAGGCCCAGATCGACCATCTCGGGCTCGATCAGCGGCGTGATCCAGCTGTCCGTTCCAAGCTCGGTCGTGGCCAGCGGAACCATGATCAGCAAGAGGAAGATGAACATGGGGCGGCCAAGAGACCGGACGTAGGCGGCATAGGGAACGATCAGCGCGGCCCCGATGATGATCTTCACGAAGAGAGAGAATTCGAAGATCTTGCCGACCTCGGCGGTCATGATGGCCACCACGATGAGGGCGCCGATGATGCCCGCTTCCTGGAGCATCGCCTTGTAGGATATTCCGGATTTGACCCGTTCGTGAACGGGGAAGACGCATTTGAGGAGCATCAGGCCGTAGATCGCCGCCGGAATCAGAATCAAACCGACCTTGATCTGCCAGCTCACATTGGGCCCCATGATCAGCACGGCCAGTCCGCCCAGCACCAGACCGCCCGGCCACCCGGCGTGCAAGATATTGAGCCACTTCGTCTTGTCCTTGGAAAAGATCGTGGCCACCACCGGATTGATCACCGCCTCGACAGTGCCGTTGCCGAGGGCGAGGATAAAAGTTCCGATCCAGAGCATGGTGTAGTTCGTGGCCATGATCGTGACGATCGCCGAGACCACGTGGCAGACGAAGGCGAAGGTGAGCGCCTTGCCGTAGCCGATCTTGTCGATGATCAGGCTGAAGAGAATGATGCTGATGGCAAACGGCCAGAGACCGACTCCGAAGATCTCACCCATCTCGGTCTTGTCGAGATTGAAAGGCCCCTGAAGGTCTCCGAGAGTCAAAACCCTGATGATGAACCCGAATGATGTGGCGACCAGGGCGATGAAGCAGGTCCAGAAAATCCATTGCATCTTCTGATCGGGCACGTTGCTCGGGCCCTTCGCAGTCTTTTCGCCGCTTGCGATATCGTCGCCGCCCATAACCGCCTCCTTTTTTTGGTGAAGGTAGAAGACGCGCATCGAATTCATTGAAACGAGCGCCAGAATCCCGAGAATTGGAAAATAGGTTTTCCCTGCGATCTTGTCAATCGGAACTGTTATTTTGGCGAGGAACGACGATCGCAAGACCGAAGTCGAGGCGAGCCATGGAAGAGTATCTTTGGGTATCGAAGCTGAGCCACCAACCAGTCTTCACCAGTCGGGCGCATCCGGTCCTCCACCAGCTTGCATCCCGCTACGGCGTCAAGATCTCGATCGTTGGATCGCGCGACGATTCAGTCGAGCCCTACGTGAACGCTGTGCGGGACGGGATCGATCGAGGCGTGGCGGGAATCATGGTCATCGGCTGGGGGGACGCGGAGATCGCGCGGGCGATCGACGAGGCGATGGACAACGGCATCCCGGTGGTGACAGTCGACTCCGATGTGCCGGACAGCAAGCGCCTCGCTCATGTAGGCACGGACTGGTTCCGGATGGGCCAGGCCATGGCCGAGACGCTCGCGGAACGGATGGGCGGCGCGGGACAGGCGCTCATGATCGGCTTCACGGGGATGGTCAACATGCAGGCCGGCTTCAAGGGGTTCAGCGACGGGATCGCCCGTTTCGGTGAGATCGAGATTGTCGGTCCTGTCGACGATCTCGATGTGGGACCGGAGAAGGCCGAGACGGTCACCGCCCACTCCCTCGCCCAACTCGCAGAATTGAAAGGGATCGCCTGCTTCGACGGCCAGGGAGGGCCCGGAGCGGCGCGCGCCGTGGAGAGGGCGCGCAAGGTGGGCGCCGTCAGCCTCGTCTGCGTCGATTCCGAGGAAGACCATCTCGACTACATCCGGTCGGGAACGATTCAGGCCGCTTTCTGCCAGCGTCGTGAGGCATTCACCTATCATGCCTTTCAGGTGCTCTATGCCTACAATCACGGATCGCCTCTGTTAGGCGGACGCAAGGGCCTGATCAACGTGCCCGGCAATATCGACACGGGGTTTCTGGTCGTCAATCGGAGCAACGTGGACACATTCGAATCCGATCTCAACCTCGAAGAGTCGGTCGAACGCCACGACCTGACCCAGCGATTGAGTTTCATGTCCGAAATCGTGGAGAACGTGAGCGAGATGGTGCTCGTCACGGACGAGACCGATCGCATCGTTTTCACGAATCCGGCTGTTCTGGAAATGACCGGCTATGACTCGGACGAGCTGCAGAAGCTGAGCTTGAAAGAAATCCTCGATGTCGATCTGGAGACGCACCTTTCAAGGAAAGCGTCCACCCCTCCGGAACAGAACGCGATCGTCGAGGGCGGAGTCATGACGAAAGAGGGCTGCCTCATACCGGTTCAGATCCGGTTGACGTCGCTCAAGGCCGGAGAGCGCAGTCGCGGCCATCTGATCGTGGCGATCGACATCACACCGCGCAAGAGAACGGAGAAGGCCTTGCACGAAAGCGAGGCGACTCTCAAGGCCACGATCGAATCGACTGCGGACGGCATCCTCGTTGTCAGCCAGGAGGGCAAAGCCACCCACTGGAACGCGCGCTTCCTCGAGATGTGGAATATTCCCAAGGAGCTTCTCGACGCGGGAGCCGATCGGGAACTGCTCGACTTCGTTCTCGATCAGCTCACTGATCCCGACGTGTTTATCGAGAAGGTCAAGGTACTCTACAAGTCGACAGACGCGGCCCTCGACACGATCGAGTTCAAGGACGGGCGGATCTTCGAGCGCTACTCGAGCCCTTTCCTGAAGGAGGGGAAAAGAACAGGCCGCATCTGGAGTTTCCGGGATATCACCGATCGCAAGAAAACAGAGGACGCTCTGCGCGAGAGGGAAAACTTTCTTTTAGATGTGTTCGCCAGCATCCAGGACGGCATCAGCGTACTCGACAACGATCTGAAAATCATCACCGTCAACAGGAAGATGGAAGAGTGGTATGCCCATGCTCTGCCCTTCGTGGGACGAAAGTGTTTCGAGGTCTACCACGGCCGGGACGAGACGTGCGAGAAATGTCCCACGCGCGATACGCTTACCACTGGCGATGTCTCTTGCCATGTTGTTCCCAAGATCGGACCGGGAGGCGCGAAAATCGGATGGCTCGACCTCTATTCCTTTCCTCTTGTCGACCGGGAAACGGGACAGACCAAGGGCGTGATCGAGTATGTGCGCGATATCACGGAGCGCAAGCGTGCCGAGGAGGCGCTGCGCGCGTCCGAGGAGAACTACCGTGCGATTCTGGACGCAGTGGACGATGCCATCACTGTCCACGATCTCGAAGGCTGCGAAACTCTCGACGTGAACGAGAAGATGTGCGCCATGTTCGGCTACACCAGGGAAGAGGCTCTCGGTCTCAGTTTCGACGACCTCTTCGCCGGCCGGCCCCATTTCGCCCAGGGAGACTCTATCGGGTCGAAGCGGCTCGGAGCGGCAGCCGGTGAACCGCAGACCTTCGAATGGATGGCACACGACAAGAAGGGAACCTACTTCTGGGTGGAGGTCAATCTCAAACGGGCCGTCGTCGGCGGCCGCGACCGCCTGCTGGCCGTGGTGCGCGACATCACGGCGCGGAAGCGGCTCGAGGAACAGTTGCGCCAGTCGCAGAAGATGGAAGCGGTGGGACGCCTGGCGGGCGGGATCGCACACGATTTCAACAACATTCTCGCTGCCATTCTCGGCTATACGGGTGTGTCCATCGAGGAGATGGGCAAAGACGATCCTTTTCGGCAGAGCGTCATTTTCATCAATCAGGCAGCCAAGAGAGCGGCTGAACTCACGAGGCAGCTCCTCGCATTCAGCCGCAGGCAGGTGCTCTCTGTCAGGGTCCTCGACCTCAACGCCATCATCGCCGATCTCGAGAGAATGCTGCGCCGTCTGATCGGCGACGACATCGAGCTGGTCACGGTCTTCGAGGAGCCTCTGGTAAAAGTCATGGCAGACCCGAGTCAGATCGAGCAGATCGTGATGAACCTCGCCGTGAACGCGCGCGACGCCATGCCTGCTGGAGGAAGGTTGACCATGAAGACGGCCAACGTCGTCCTGGATGAAGCCTCTGCGCGGACGCTGGCCGACGTCGAACCGGGCCGCTACGTGCTGATCACGGTGAGCGATACAGGGCAGGGTATGGACTCTGAAACCCTGTCGCGTGTCTTCGAACCCTTCTTCACGACCAAGGAACAGGGAAAGGGCACGGGATTCGGCCTCTCCACTGTTTACGGAATCGTGAAGCAGCACAAGGGGCACATCACCCTATCGAGCGAACCGGGCCAAGGCGCTGATTTCAAGATCTACCTCCCCGGTATCGATCGCGATGTCGAGGCTGATCGCGACCGGCCTTTCTCCTCGTCGCTGCTGATCGGGACTGAAAACGTACTCGTTGTCGAGGATGAGGATCTGGTGCGCAAGGTGGCCTGCAAGATTCTCGATATGCACGGTTACAACGTCCTCTCCTCATCCGATCCGCGCGATGCCATCGGGATCTGCGAAAGGCACAAGGGATCGCTCAATCTCTTGCTCACAGACGTGGTCATGCCCGGGATGGACGGCAAAGCGCTCTTCGAGGAACTGGAGCGGTTGATTCCCGATCTCAAGGTGGTCTTCATGTCCGGATTCGCCGGTGCAACAGTCGTGCAGGACGGTGTGGCGAAGAAAGGTTTGCACTTCGTCCAGAAACCATTCACTCCCGAGTCACTCCTCGAACAGGTGCGCCGGGCGCTCGACGAGTAGATTCCCTTTCCGCACGGGAAGAAGTCGTCCCGGTCAGGGAAGAACCTCGACAACGGCCAGAACGGGAAAGTGATCGGACGGATAGCGGCCGTCGCGGTGCGTCTTGATGATCGCAGCATCGAGAATCCGTAACCCGCGGGTGCAGAAAATATAGTCGATCTTGTCCCCATCGTCCCTGCCGCGGAACGCATTGAACGTGCCTGATCGTCCGGCGTCGGGCCAGATGATCCGATAGGTATCGCTGAAACCGGCGTTTTCGAGAAACGCGATGGGCGCCGATGTCTCACCGGCATTGAAGTCGCCGGCGAGCAGAGTGGGCACGGTCCGCCGCATGCGGTCGTCGACGATGTTGTGAACGATCTGGCCCACGCCCTCGCGCCGGGCGCGCGCGCCACGGTGGTCGAGATGGGTGGAGTAGACGACGAGATTGCGGCCGGTGGCGCGGTCCATGAGATGGCCCCACACGCACATGCGCGGACAGGCTGCGTCCCACCCGATCGATCCGGGTGCGTGCGGTGTCTCGCTCAGCCAGAATTCTCCCGCGTCGAGGACGCGAAAACGCGCGGTGTCAACAAGAAGGCCGCAAAACTCGCCCTTGGTCCCGCCGTCGCGGTGCTGGCCGATTTTCTTGTATCGGGGCGATCGCTGAAGGAGAAAATCGAGCTGGAAATCGAGCGCTTCCTGGATCGACACCAGATGGGGCTCTGCGTCGGCGAGAACCTCGGCAACGAGATCTCTGCGATTTTGCCAGTTGTTCGCACCGTCATCGGCAGTGCCGTAACGGATATTGAATGTGAGTATGCGGAACGATGCTCTCTCGGTCCGTTGTTCCGGAGTCCAGCAGGCTGTGAAGGTCAGGCAGAGTGACAGGCCGACACAAAGCGCTAAGAGCGTTCTCATGGCTCTCCTTGCTCGTTATGGAATGGAGGCTATATTAGTTTAGAAGATATTCGTCATCCACCAGTTCCGGAGGAACCAGGATAACATGCAACTATTCAAAGGACTGCTCACAGTCGCGGTAATCATCGCTGTCTGGATTCTGCTGCAGCGCGTCGTTCTTCCCCGCATGGGCGTGGCCACATGAATGGCTCCCGGTCCCGCCGTGGGCGGAGAAAAGAAGCCGGCCTCCGATTGTGGCCTCGATACTGGTTGCGGTTCCGCAGAGGCGGCGAGCGACGACGATCAGTCGTGATCGTCCTTGTCTTCCTTCTCGGCTTCGTCGGCCATGAGCTTTCCCGCCTCACGGAGGGCGGCCAGGATCTCGCGCGCTTCGTCGAGACGGTCGCGGTGGACTTGAATGTCGACGCTGGTCAGTCCCATCGCCTTCTGCGACATGGCGAATTCGTCGATCAGCGAGATCCCCTCCACATAGGCCGCGATGCCATGACTCTTGAGCGCTTCGGCGATCATCTGCGCCACGAAGGGATTGGACGCGGTTTCAAGAACCGCGATTTCCGATTCATCACCCATGGAGACCTCCCAGCCGTTAAGATCGGTTTCAATCCGACAAAGCCTGTCGGTCCGACAAAGCCTGTCGGAGTGAAAAAACTATATCACGAACAGAATCGGAATTGAAAGGGACCTTCCCTTGCCGGGGCAGTTCAATTCGATATAGTGGTCCGAAAGAAATCTTGGTTCCCGGAGGAACGATGACCGTCGACCGACCGATTTTTATCGTGGGACCGCACCGGAGCGGCACAACCCTTCTCTACCGGCTTCTGGGGCGCCATCACGACGTGGGTTATCTCACGCCGATGAACAAGCGGCTGCCCCGCCTTCCGGGGGTGGCCCATCTCCTGACGGGACTTTTCAAGCCCGATTTCCCCGTGGAGGCCCAATCCGTTTGGGATTTCTTCAAGAAGGGCATGGAAGACACCATGGGGGCGGCCGACGCCCCCCCCGCGGCGATCGACTGGTACAGGCGACTCGTGGAACGGGTGCTCCGCCTGCGCAAGGCCGACCGTTTCGTTGCCAAGTACCCCCGCCTCTCGCTCCGCATGCAGTGGATCAACGCCATCTTTCCCGACGCGCTCTTCGTTCACATGTCGCGCGACTGGCGCGCCGTGGTGAATTCCACACTCAACCGGAAGGTCAAGCGCACGGGACGGGGCGGGGGCTGGTTCGGCGTCTACATCCCAGGGTGGCGCGACATGGTCGATCTGCCTCATGCCGTGACCGCGGCGCGCCAGTTTCGCGTGGCAACCCTCGCCATCGAGAAGGAGGCGGCCGAGCTCGAGGGCCGCGTCTTCAGAGCGTCGTACGAGGAACTCTGCAACGAGCCGCGCACGCTGCTCCGGCGCCTGGCCGGCGACTGCGGCCTGCGCTTCGGCGACCGATTCGCGGCTTCTATTCCGGAGCGTTTCGAGAGCGCCAACTTCAAGTGGCGCGAGAGCCTCGACGAGGAACTTCTGACGCGCATCAGGAACGAGGACAGCGCCTTCTATGCGCGCTATGAAACTGCCGAACATTGATCCGATCCTCGACGTGATCGATCTTTGCCTTTCCTGTCAGAATGGGAGCGAACCGTGGTGATCAAACAGCTGACCGACGAACAGATCCAGACCATGTCGTCCGAGGAGAAGGATCGCTGGTGGCTCGAAAACGTCTACCAGGGCGACGTGCGCCAGTTCACGCCGCGCGTGGTGATCAGCGGATTCCTGCTCGGCGGTGTCCTGTCGATCTGCAACCTCTACATCGGGGCGAGGACGGGTTGGGCGCTCGGCACGGCGATCACGGCGGTGATCCTCGCCTTCGTGATCTTCAAGACGCTCAGCAGAATCGGCCTCGGCGCAAACTACCATGTCCTGGAAAACAACATTCTCCAGTCGATCGCCTGCAACGCGGGGTACATGAACGCTCCCATGATCGCGAGCATGGCGGCCTACATGATCATCACCGATTCGGTCGTTCCCTGGTGGCAGATGGTCATGTGGCTCATCGGTCTGAACGTGATGGGCGTTCTGTTTGCATTCCCCTTGAAGAGACGTTTCATCAACGAGGAGCAGATGCCCTTTCCCGAGGGGCGCGCGGCCGGAGTGGTTCTCGACACCCTGCACAGTGAGGAGTCGGGCGAGACGAAAAATCATAGGGCCCACCTGCCGGCACGGCTTCTCCTGATCACCGGTCTGGCAGGTGCGCTGATCAAGCTCTGGCAGTCGCACTCGATCTTCGCAACGATCAAGGCCGGATTCCTTGCACTCCCAGAACTCCTCGACGAGTGGTACTACTGTCTCGTGGAGAAGTTCGGCTGGTGGATGCCGAATATCAATGGCATCCCGCTCAAGGAGCTCACCGTGCGTCCCACCCTCGACCTCGCCATGTTCGGCGTGGGGGGGCTGATCGGGATCAACGCGGGGCTGTCGCTTCTCGTGGGGGGGGTGGTCAATTACTGCATCCTCGCGCCGATCATGGTCGGGGCGGGTGACATCGTTTCCACGGTGAGCGCTGACGGCGTCATGAGTGTGGGCTTCACAGAGATCACGAAGTGGTCGCTCTGGAGCGGTGTGGCCATGATGACCACGGCGTCGCTGCTCAGCTTCTTTGCCAAGCCCCAGGTCCTCCTGAGCGTATTCGGCGGGATTTTCGGGAAAAAGAACAAGCGCAAAGAGGACTGCCTCGCCCACATCGAGCTGCCCGTCAAGGTCTCGGTCGTGGGTGCTTTCATCGTGGGTGCATACATCGTGTTCATCGCCCACTGGTTCTTCGGGGTCAGTTTCTTGATGGGGATCATCGCGATCCCCATGGTGTTCATCTTCACGCTGATCGGCGTCAATGCCACGGCGATCACTTCGATCACACCGACAGGACCGCTCGGCAAGCTCACGCAGCTCACCTACGGTGTTCTGGCGCCGGGTAACATCACGACCAACATCGCCACGGCGGGGATCACCGCCGAGGTGTCGGGAAGCGCGTCGAACCTGATCCAGAACATCAAGCCCGGCTACATGCTCGGCGCCAAGCCGCGCCTCCAGGCGATCGGCCATGTGATCGGCGCCTTCTCGGGTGCGATTTTCTCGGTGCTCGTCTTCTACCCGCTCTTCCTGAGAAACAACCCGGCGGGATTGATCAACGAGCAATTTCCCTATCCGGCTGCCACGGTCTGGAAGGCCGTGGCCGAGGTCCTCACCAAGGGGCTCAGCAATCTTCCTGAATCGGCGATCTACGCCACGGTGATCGGCGGGCTCCTCGGGATCGTTCTCGAGCTCATCCGGATCCGCGCCAAGGGAAAGTTTCCGCTCACGCCGGTGGGGATCGGACTGGCTTTCATGATTCCCTTCACGATCTGTCTCTCCATGTTTCTCGGTGCCTTTGCGTTCTGGCTCGTGGCGAGGCTCTATCCCCGGCCCGAACAGCGGGTCAACGAGGTGGTGGTCCAGAATCAAGAATCGATAAGCTCCGGCCTGATCGCGGGGTCGGCCCTGATGGGGGTGGCTGTCATGGTGGTGGAGGTGTTCGGCCTTTCATAGAGGGGTGCTGATCGGGAGTTACCTTTGAACTGGGAGAGTTTTGTTTATCAGTATGCGGTGGGGGGGATCATCTTCCTTGCGGGGCTGGTGATCGCCTGGCGGTCGGGTGATTACTCGTGGAAGAACGTTTACGACCGGCTCACCACTTACTTCGTGATTTCCATCTTCGCCTTTTATTTCTGCGGCCACCTCGTCTGGCAGATCGTCGCTTCCGGAGGCGGATAGGTGGAAACGACGACCATCATCGGCACCAAGCTCGACTACGGCATCATCGTGGGCTACTTCGTGGCGATCTTCGCTTTCGGGGCATTCTTTGCGCGATTCACCCGTTCCACGAAGGACTTCTTTTTCGGCGGCCAGCGGTTCTCCTGGTGGCTGGTGGCGTTCAGCTACGTGGCGTCCATTGTGGGCTCGTACAGCTTCATCAAGTACTCGGCGGCGGGCTATCGTTACGGCATGTCGTCGTCGATGACTTATCTCAACGACTGGATCGTGATGACGATCCTGCTCTTCGGGTGGTTCCCGATCATCTATTTCTCCCGGTGCGTCAGCATTCCCGAGTACTTTCAAAAAAGATTCGACAGCCCCACCCGGCTCATGGCCACGATCATCATCATGCTCTACATGGTGGGCTACATCGGCATCAACCTCTTCACCATGGGTGTGGCGCTCGAGGCGATGCTCGGAACCGATCCATTCTGGTCGGCCGTGGTGGTGGCCGTGGTCTGCGCGGTCTATGTCACCGCCGGGGGGCAAACGTCGGTGATCATGACCGATCTCGCCCAGGGGGTGATCCTCCTCGTGGCAGGGCTCATCCTCTTCGGCCTCGGTCTGCACGCACTCGGGGGGTGGGACTCTTTCTGGGCGGGATTGCCGCCGGCGCACAGACTTCCCTTCGCGTCCTTCAACGAGCCGCACTCCTTCCACTTCTCGGGCATATTCTGGCAGGACGGCGTGGCCAACAACATCGCCCTCTACATGATGAACCAGGGATTCATCTTGCGCTTCCTCTCGTTGAAAAGCGCGCGCGAGGGGAAGAAAGCCTTCACCGTCCTTCTCCTCGTTCTCATGCCGCTCGCCACCCTGGCGATCGCCAATGCCGGCTGGCTCGGCCGGTCGATGGTGTCGGCCGGCATCCTGCCCGCCGGTACAAACGCGGACCACATCTTCGTGGCCGTGGCCGACAAGGTCTGCGTACCGGGCCTCTTTGGTTTTGTCATGGCAGCGCTCACGGCGGCGCTCATGTCGACGGTGGACACGTTGATCAACGCGGTGTCGGCCGTGACCGTGAACGACATCTACAAACCCTACTTCAAGCGCTCCGCGCCTGACCGCCACTACCTCAAGGTGGCGCGGATTGTTTCCCTTTCATCGGCCGGAGTGGGAATCGCGCTCGTGCCGCTCTTCGCGTCATTCAACTCGATCTACCAGGCCCATGCATGGTTCACCGCCGCGGTCACGCCGCCCATGGTGGTCGCCATCGTGCTCGGCGCTTTCTGGAAACGCTACACGCCGCGCGCCGCCTTCTGGACCCTCGCCGGTGGCCTGATTCTCGTGGCGGCATCGATCCGCTGGCCGGTCCTGATTTCACCCTTCGCGCACGGCGTCGATCCTGCGGGCGGATTCAAGTTCATGCGAGCTCTATACGGGCTCGCGGGCTCGCTTGCCATCGGCGTGACTGTCACCCTGTTCACGCGCCCGAAGCCGCTTGCCGAGATCGAGGGCCTGGTGATCGGGACGATCAATCGCGGTAAGGAGAAATACAAGGGCGGCAAGGTGAACGAAACGCCGGGAAGGGATGTTGTGGGGCGCCTCGAACCGAGAGATGGACTCGATGGAATCGCCCTAACGGAGAAGATGCTCGATCGTCTGGCGGCCGAAGTCGGCGACCTGGTCTACGTGGCCGACGGCCGGCGCTGGCTGGGTGGTATCAGGTCTTTGCACGTCAAGGTCACGGAGACGCATTCCGACGAAGGCCTTATCTACCTCTCGAAGAATCTCATCGACGAGGGATCGCTGCTCGCCGGAAGAACTCATCGGGTGGAGAAGATTTTCTGAGAACCGCGCCTCATCCCGACATTCCCCTCTTATAGTCGAGAGCTCGGAGCCGATCTCTATTCGATAGTGTAGCGCACGATGCGCTTGCTCGGAGAGGGTCGGGTGCATTCGGCGAATCCCGCTCGCTCGAACAGAGCCGGAAAGCCCATGAAACTCGACACGGGTGGAACCTTGTCGCTCCTGGGCACCGTCGGGTATGCCTCGATCACCCGGCCGCCGCAGCGGCGCACATAGTCGACGGCGCCCTCGATGAGTCCCTGTATCACACCTTGCCTTCGGTACTCCTTTGCGACGAAGAAGCAGACGATCGACCAGACCGACGTGTCGTCGAGTTTCTTGAGGATCCTGGAGCGGTTCAGCGAGGCGTAGTCATCCCTTGGCGCCACCGAACACCACGCCACCGGCTCGCTTCCCGAATAGGCGAGGATGCCCGGGATCTTTCCTGATTCGACGATCGCCTTCATGGCGCGACGGTTGCCCTCTCCTTGCTGCTTTTCGAACTCGCTCCGTTTCAGGCGCCACCACATGCACCAGCAGCCGCTGTAGGCGCCGCGCGGGCCGAAGAGTTTCTCGAAGTCCTTCCACCGTTTCTTGGTGAGCGGTAAATATTTCATGGCCATTCTTCCCATCGTGTCAGTGCCTTTCTGTCCTCACTTACTTGCGGCGCGGTCGAGACGGTGGCCGGACCGGGGTGGGCCTGAAGTCGACCCGGCCATCGCTGCGATCGACACCGACGGAGAAGTTTCGATCAATCCAGTTGGGCGAGTCGTCGGGATCGAGCCAGTGCGTGTCGTTCTGCAGACCACCGAAGTAAGAATCGAGTCCGTCCAGATCGAGAAAGCAGCCGATCGACGTGGTCTGCCCGAAGTAGGTCGACACCCCGTCGCGTGCACGGAAACTCGTGTTGTTCTGGGCGAATCCCGGACGAACCAGATCGCCGCTCTCGTAGGTATCGTCGCCGCTGCCGTCGACGAGGAGCGCCACGCTCCGGTTGATCGAATAGGCGAGGCCGTTCTTGTTGACACGATAGAGGTCGTCGCCGGCGCTGTCGATCAGGATGGCGATCGTGAAATCGTGGGCCCACGCGATGCTGAGCGTGGAGTTCTCCTCGGCGAGGTGCTGGTCGTCGCCCGCCTCGTCGATCATGACCCCGATACAGAAGTGAGCGCCCGTGGCCTGCGTGTAAGCCACACCGTGATAGACGTCATTGCCGCTGCGGTCGTGAAGAAGGCCGATCCCGAACCAGTACCCCGTGCCCATCGCCCAGTTTCCCGAACGGTAGATATCGTCACCCCCGCCGTCGAGCAGGGCGCCCAGCCCTCCCGCCCAGCAGTGGCCGTCGGCGCCATCGCCGCGGCGGCCCATGCCGCAGCCCTGGGCATTGGAAACGCCCACATCGAGCTCCGGCGAATGATAGGAGGGCCGGCCGGTGACCGAGTGTTCGCGCACCGCGGTGTACATGTCGTTTCCATCCCGGTCAGCCAGAACGCCCACACCGGAGACGCCGCCCAGTCCCTGTCCGTCAGCCATGAGAGAATAGATATCGCTTCCGGCGCAATCGAAGAGGAGGCCGATCCCGAAGTAGCCGCATCCCTGTCCGCTGAAGCCATTGTAGTACATATCATTGCCGCCTAGGTCGGCAAGAAGGCCGAGTCCGAACTGTCCCACGCCTTGCGCGTAGCGGCTGCCCTTGTAGGTGTCGTCGCCCGCCACATCGATCAGGAGCCCCACACCGCAGAGCCCGGCGCCCTGGGCGGGCTCATTCGACTCGTAGAAGTCGTTGCCGCCCATGTCGAGAACGAGTCCGATCGGACGGTCCGCCGTGGACGCGGCCACGCCTCCCAGGTACCTGTCATCGCCGCCGAGATCGACGAGGAGCAGTGCATCGTGGCCGTCGACCGAATCGTTGCCCGAGCCGCGGATCCTGATCCAACCCCAGGGGGTCTCCCAGTCGAAGCTCAATGCCGCAATCTCCCCGAGGTCGACCGCCGCGAGGGCCACGCGCGCGTCGTCGAGGCCTTGCACACACTTCTGCGCCGCATACCAGAGGCTTGCCTCGTCGAAGGTGCGCGCCATGTCGTCGATCTCGGGCGCGAAATCGTAGGCATCGATCATCTCCTCGCCCACGTCGAAACGGCGCGCCACCTTGGTTCTGTCCTTTCCGTCCACATTTCGAAAGGCGAGTTCCGCCCAGTGATGAGCGTCCACGATGTTGAGCACGAGGCGCCCCACGATCTTGCTCACCGGGGCGGGTAGGGAGCCCACTTGCGCCGCGAGACCCTCGTGTGGAGTCGGATAGGGGAGGTCCATGCCGAAGGTGTGGATCTTCGTGGGATGGCCCGAGGCCGCGATCAGATCGAGAATCGCTTCGTCGAGCGGTTTCTCAGGCGCAAGGAGGTTGGTTGCATAACCACGAAATCCACCGAACTTGGGATCGATGCCGAGTGCTTGCACCGCGAGGAAGAGGTTGCGACTCGCGCGTCCCTGGTTTTTGTCGAGCTCGGCGGGATCGAGATTTCTGTAGGCTGTCGCACTTAGAGCGCGCGTGAAAGCCACCGTATCGAGAGGCGCCGCAAAGAGGGAATCGAAGGCACGCAGCTTGTAAGGCGCCACAGGAAAGCGCGGCCACCACGCCTTGGGCGTCCAGCCCAGGTCGGCGCGCGCCATTCCCACGAGGCCGAGAGCCTCGTCGAGCGCATCCGACTCCTCGCCCAACGAAAAAGCGGGAAGGAGAACGAAGAGGACAAGAAAGTGGAGTGTGATTTTCTTCATCATGCGCCTCTCTCTCGCGGGCCGGCAGATCGAAGAAATCCTTTTTTCGGACCCGCACTGTTCCAGTGATTCTGTAAAAACCGACCTTGTCAGGCTATCATTGCCGCGAGAGAGTTCAAGATCCACTCATCGCCGTCTGGGAAAGACCGGTCTGAGACGCGGCCATGAGTTCGGCGTGGCTTTCATCAGGAACACTCTATCAGGTTTTTAGTTCTACTTCGAGAAAGGGGGGAGCATGATCTCCCAGCGTCTTTCGATCCGCACGGGGGGCCGTACCGATTTTGTCGACATCAGCGCTCAGGTCGGCGCGGTGGTGGCTGCGAGCGGTGTGGAGAGCGGTCTGTGCTACGTCTACGTGCCGCACACCACGGCGGGCGTGACGATCAACGAGAATGCCGATCCGTCGGTTCAGCACGACATCATCAACGTGCTCGACCGCATTGTTCCCTGGGAGGGGGGGTATGCCCACTCCGAGGGAAACAGTGCCGCCCATGTGAAAGCGTCCCTCATGGGGGCGACAGCGGTTATCCCGGTCGAGGAAGGCCGGATGCGGCTCGGCACCTGGCAGGGTGTCTACTTCTGCGATTTTGACGGGCCCCGTACGCGCAAGGTGCTGGTCAAGGTGGTGGCGGGATGAAAGCGGGCGCGCTGCTCTTGCTGCTTCTCTTTGCCGGAGGCCCGATCACGACGGAAGACGAGGCGGGCCAGGCTGAGACGGACGTCACCGTGCTCGGCGGCAAGGCACCAGCCATGTTACAGTCCTTCCTCGAGAAGAAAGCCAAGGCAGCCGCGGCTCGTCCCATTCCGTCGACACGGGAGGCGTTTGAGAGGCAACGGCCGGCGCAGAAGAAGCAATTGATGCGCTGCCTCGGTCTCGATCCGCTCCCGGATCGAACTCCCCTCAACGCCCGGGTGACCGGTGTGATCCAAGGCGATGGCTATCGTGTGGAGAAAATCGTCTTCGAGAGCCGGCCCCGATTTCCGGTCACCGCCCATCTTTATTTGCCTCTGGCCGCCGTCGAGCATCCGCTTCCTGTCATTGTCAATCCGCACGGTCACTGGCGCGACAAGAAGATGGAACCGCGTGTTCAGAAGCGCGCCATCGCCCAGGCTCGTGCCGGATACGTGGTCCTCGTCGTCGATTCACCGGGAGAGAGCTTCGAACGAGATGCGCTCATCGAACGGCGATGGGCGGGAAGTCACTTCGACTTCGCCCTCATCCAGGGCGCAACGAACGCCACGACCGTCTATGTCTGGGATCTGATGCGCGGCCTCGACTATCTCGCCACGCGGCCCGAGGCGGATCTCTCCCGTGTGGGCCTCACCGGGGCTTCGGGCGGTGGGCTCGCCACGCTCTACGCTTTCGCCGCCGACGAGCGATTCACCTGTGCCGTGCCGGTCTGCTATGCCACCAGTATGGAAGTGAATCCCCACAATGGCTGTGCGTGCAATCATGTTCCCGGCGTCCTCCAGGTCGGTGACCGTTCCGACGTCCTGGCGATCCGTGCTCCGGCACCATTGTTCGTCATTGGCGCGAGCAACGATCCGGAGTTTCCGGCTGACGGTACGCGGCGGACCGGAGAAAAGATTGAAAAGATCTGGTCTCTCTTCAATGCGAGGCATAACGCGCGCTGGCAAATCTTCGAAAGCGGCCATGACTACAACCGCGCCATGCGCGAGGCGGCGCTGGGATTTTTCAACAAACACCTCAAGGGCGTTGGCGTTGGGGAGCCTGTTCCCGAGGGGGAGATCGCCACAGCGTCCGTCGACGCGCGCGAGTACCTCTGTCTTCCCGAACCGCCCGATCGGCTTCTTACCATGGCTCAGATCGCGGCGGCGCAGAGCTGTTCGGAAGGAGAACTCTTCTTTGACGCTGTCGTTGCTCTCAATGGCGGTCTTCCCGACGGGGAGATCGATCCCTCGAAGATAGTGCGCTCCCCGTTGGAAGAGTCCGGCGAGGCGCTCTGTTTCGAATCGGAACCGGGCTTGACGATCCCGGGAATCGTGAGACTTCCTCCCGGAGAGACGCTCGGCGCTGTCGTGCTCATCTCTGATGGAGGCAAGCATGACGCGATGCGATCGATGCCGGTCGACGCGCTTCTCGCCGCCGGCATCGAGTGCCTCGCCATCGACGTGCGCGGAACAGGGGAGTTCGAGAAGATAGATGGGCGGCTCATGGCCTACCTCGGCACGGCGGTTCCCTTTGCCCAGGGATGGGACGTTGCTCGCGCAGCGGCCATTTTGAAACGCCATGTACCCGTGGTGGGAGCCCACGTGCCCGTGGTAGGAGTGATCGGTCGTGGTCCGTGCGCCGCACAGGCCGCTCTCTACGCCGCTCTCATCGATCCCGAGATTTCCTTCGTCGCCGGTTTGTCGGGGATAGGCGGCTGGGCCGACTGTTTTTCCGGAGGTGCGGGAGCGATCGTGGTGCAACCGAGAGGATTCTATGCGCCTTCCATCGAATGCCTGAAAACGTCGGTCAAGGCGCACGCTGTCTGGACAAGCGGCACTGAGGAGGATCCCGATCTCATCACCCTGCTCAGATCCGCCATGGATGAAAAGTATGCCTTTCAAAAAGACGAAGAATCTCACTGAAGGAGAAAGACGTGAAATCACTCACCGAGTACCTCTGGTTCGAAGTGCCGTCCCGCCGGGGGTTCATCAACATCACCGATGACGTCGAAGACCTCGTCCGTCAGAGCGGTGTGCGCGAGGGGCTCTGTCTGGTCAACGCCATGCACATCACGGCGAGTGTGTTCATCAATGACGACGAGTCCGGCTTGCACCAGGATCTGGAAAAGTGGCTCGAACATCTCGCCCCCCACGAGCCGGTGGCGTCTTATGCCCACAACGTGGGTGAGGACAATGCCGACGCCCATCTCAAGCGGAGCGTCATGGGCCGCGATGTGGTCGTGGCCATCACCGGCGGGCGACTCGATTTCGGAACGTGGGAGCGAATCTTCTACGGTGAATTCGACGGTCGGCGCCGTAAACGGGTGCTCGTCAAAATCATCGGAGATTAGCTTGAGTTTTATACTGAACCGACTATAAGTAATCTTACCAAGTGATCCTCAAAGGTTCTGGTTGGGGCCGGGATCACGACTCCGCCACGCGCGGGGTAACACTCTCTTCAAGATCGGAGGTGCATTATGAAGTTTGTGATCACCATGCCGACCATGTCGGAAGCCGAACTCAAAAAGGGATGAGCCGACGTCGTCAACGCTTCAAGGGGAAGCGGTGCCACGTTCGAACGCTCCTACCTGAACTGGGAAGAAGGATTCGGCATGTGTTGCTGGACAGCGTCGTCAAAGGATGAACTGGCGGGCCTGTTCGAGAAGGTGGGAACTCCTTACGAGAGGATCATTGCTGTCGAGGAGCACGCCGCAGAAACCCTCGTTTCCTGAATTCGCGCAGGGCGCAAACGATTACGCGCAGGGTGCGAGAAACAGAGAAAACGGCCTGTGAAGGCCGTTTTCTCGTTGCCTGACCATGAAACGAAAAGGGAGAGACGCGATGAAGTGCCACAAGGTTGATTTTGATATCATCGGTGATGACATGCAGATGGTCGAGGTGGAACTCGATCCCGGCGAAACAGTTATCGCCGAAGCGGGTGCCATGAATTACATGGAGGAGGACATTACATTCCAGGCCCGCATGGGCGACGGCTCGAAACCTGACGAGGGTTTCATGGGCAAGCTCTTCAGCGCGGGGAAACGCATGATCACCGGCGAGTCGTTGTTCATGACCCATTTCACCAACGATGGGGGCGACAAGCGCCGCGTGGCGTTTGCGTCGCCCTACCCGGGAAAAATCATCCCTGTCGACATGGGCGTCATCGGTGAGGAGATTATCTGCCAGAAGGATGCTTTTCTCTGCGCCGCCATGGGTACCGAGATCTCGATCACCTTCAACAAGCGCCTCGGCGCCGGTTTCTTCGGCGGTGAGGGGTTCATTCTCCAGAAGCTGCTCGGCGACGGCATGTGCTTCATCCACGCCTGCGGCACGATCATCCGTCGGGAACTGGCAGGCGAGACGCTCAGGGTCGACACGGGCTGCCTCGTCGGTTTCACTCCCGGGATCGAATACTCGATCGAACGCGCCGGGAGCCTCAAGACCATGGTTTTCGGCGGCGAAGGGCTCTTTCTGGCCACTCTGAGGGGGGCTGGCACGGTGTGGCTCCAGAGTCTGCCTTTTTCACGCATGGCTGATCGGATCCTGGCCAGCGCGCCGAGCGCGGGCGGAAGCAGCAAGGGAGAGGGATCGGTTCTGGGCAAACTGGGCAATCTTTTCGGCGATTGATCGCGCGCGTTGTGATTGATTGCGCGCTTTGCGATTGATCGCACGTGTTGGCCTTCGTGACTATTTTCCACGTTTTTATTTTGGGATGAGGAACCTTATCAATTCAAGTCTATCTAACAGGACCATTGGAAAAGGAGTGTTGTGTCGAGCGGAGCGGAATGCAATTTCATCTGGAGGGACCGATAGGATGGGCAGAATAAACCGGACGTTCTTTGTGGCTTCTTTGCTTTTACTGTTGAGCGCGCCGCTGGCCCACGGAGATGGGCTCATCGTTCTCCACCCTCCCCGGCAGGGCGTCACGCCCGTTCCTCTTTCAGTGAAATACCACCACGTGGACACAGTGATTCGCGACCACTTTGCGACGACCACTGTCGATCAGATTTTCGTCAATCCCAACAACATGCGGCTCGAGGGGACTTACATATTTCCCCTGCCTGAAGATGCCGCGATTTCGAAGATGAGCATGTGGATCGACGGCCAGGAGGTGGAGGGCGAGATCCTGCCCCGCGACGAGGCGGTGAAGATCTACACCGACATCGTGCGCCGCATGAAAGACCCGGCCATCCTCGAGTACATGGGAACGCGCCTCTTCCGCATGCGGATCTTTCCCATCGAGCCGCGAGGCGAGAAGCGCGTCAAGATCACCTACTCGGAAACGGTGAGCACTGACGCCGGTCTGTCGATTTACCGCTATCCGCTCTCCACGGAAAAGTTCTCCTCCCAGCCGCTCGACGAGGTGGCGATCTCGGTGCGACTCGAGAGCAAGCGTTCCCTCAAAACAGTCTTTTCTCCCTCTCACGCGGTCGACGTGGTGCGAAAGGGCGATCACAAGGCGATCGTGGGATACGAGAAACGCAACGTCACACCGAACAAGGATTTCATCCTTTATTACTCCCTGTCAGACGAGGATTTAGGCGCCACCCTCGCGTCGTTTCGCCGCAGGGGCGAGGACGGTTATTTTTCCCTCTTCGTCACACCCAAGCAGGCAGCATCGGGAGCCGAGGTGGTCGACAAGGACGTGGTCTTCGTGATCGACACGTCGGGGAGCATGAAGGAGCCGGACAAAAAGCCCTGGAAGATCGATCAAGCCAAGGCGGCGCTCCGCTTCTGCGTAAAGAGCCTCAATGGCAGGGACCGTTTCAACATCGTTTCCTACGCCACCGGGGCGCGCAAGTTCCGGCAGGATCTGCAGCCTGCCACGAGCGACCTCGTGGAAGAAGCACTCGGTTTCATCGCCGACATGAAGGCCGGCGGCGGCACCAACATCCAGGCCGCCCTCGAGGAGGCGCTGGGGCTCCAGGATCAATCGGCTGCCGGGACGAGACCTTTCATGGTCGTTTTTCTCACCGACGGGCTTCCCACCGTGGGTGATATCCAGAAGGCCGAGGACCTCGCTGCTCTCGCCCGGACCAAGGCCGGGCCGGCGACGCGGCTCTTCGCCTTCGGCGTGGGCTACGATGTGAACACCCACCTTCTCGACAAGCTCGCCCTCGACAACCGCGGCGAGCGCATGTACGTGGCGCCCGACGAAAACATCGAAGTCAGGGTGTCGGCATTCTACGAGAAGATCGCGTCGCCGGTCATGGCCGACGTGAAGATCGCCATTGACGGCATCGAGACCTACGATCTCTTTCCACCCCGCCTGCCCGATCTCTTCCGTGGATCGCAGCTCGTGATTCACGGCCGCTACAAGGGAGCGGGGAGCAAGGTAGTCACGCTCAGCGGCGCGGTCAACAACGTGGCCAAGGAATTCGTTTACGAGTGCGCCTTTGCCGAGGTTTCGAAGGAGCATGCCGCCATTCCGCGCCTCTGGGCAACGACCAAGATCGGCTACCTCCTCGACCAACTGAGGCTTGGGGGAGTCAATGTCGCACTGGGCCAGAAACCAACGGGCCCGGCGCGCGAGGTGGTCGACGAGATCATTGCCCTGGCCAGTGAATTCGGAATCGTCACCCCCTACACGGCTCTGCTCGTCATGGAAGACGAAAAACTCGCTCAAGGCCCTGCATCGCCCATGCAACAGTGGAGTGACCGCGGCAGGCAGCTCCCCGCCGCCGGAGAGGCGCTGGTCCGGATTCCCGATGGTTTTGGCCGAACCACGGGCAAGGGAGCGGTCGACACGAGCAAGGAACTGAAAAAGCTGCGCGCAGGCGTGGCGCGCGAGGAGGCGGACAGCGAATTGGGCCGCGCCCTCAACGTGGCGCAGACGATCCGCCAGATCGGGGACAAGACCTTCTTCAAGATCGACGATGTCTGGTACGATAGCGCCTACAGGGAAGGGACTGCCGCCACGCGGATCGTTTTCCTCAGCGAGGAGTACTTTGACCTGGTCACCGAGCACCCCGAGATAGCCCGGTACCTTTCGGCCGGTGCGCAGACGGTAGTCTGTCTCGACGGTGCCTGTTACGAGATCGTCAGTCGATCGTGAATCTGCGTTCTCCTACCAGACCCTGAACCTGTAGACGCCGTTGTCGTCCTTGAAGAGCGATGTCTGATCGTCGTCCGACCAGCGCACCGTGGCAAAACCGTATGACATATCAGCATTGAAGGTGATCATGGTTGCGTTCGCCTCGGTGTACCCGTAAGTGGGGGAGGTGTCGAGGCCGGAGTCCCATGATTTGAGCCACGACGGCAAACCGGAGTTCACCGTGGCGTAGACTTTGGTATTGTTCGTCGTGGCGTCGCCCATGTCGCAGCGGTTGCTGCCCGACAGGCACACGTTGTTCCACTCACCCTTGCCCACGGCCACGTTGCCCATGTTGTAGGTGTCGACAAACTTGATCGTGCTGTTCGTGCTCGACGTGTTGTCCGTCCAGTTCGCCACGTGGGGGAGGCCGCTGTTTCTCTCCTGCCAATAGCCGTTGGGCGTGAAGAAGAGTCCCTTGTTGCGCGTGACCGTGAGCGTGGCGTCGAGGCTGACATCGAAGGTGAGACTCACGTGCGAGCCCCAGACACCGAGCTGGGACCCGGTCGTGTGCGACAGGAGCATGGTCGACGAAGAGACCCGCGCAAGGCTGCCGCTGATCTCGGGGCTCTGCTTGATCTGAGTCGGCAATCCGCCGCTGACCTCGAAGAAGGTTCCTTGACCCGACGTGTTGCTCGCGAAGACCCTCCCGCGCGTCTCGGCCGTCTTGTTGAAAAAAAACGCCGTGTTGACCTCGAGGTCGGCCATACCGAGGATCACGAGGTTCGGCTTCTGGGGGAGGACCACGATGCTGCCGGCCACCGACGTATGCGACGTTCCATCCCAGATATCGTCGTAGCGGGGAGGCAGTCCGCTGTTGTTCTCCAGCCACGTGGTGGCGCCGTCCGTGCTGTAGAAGAAGCCGGGGTGGCTCGGGGCGAGATTGAAGACATCGAGTTCGCCGATCTGGGCCACGCTGATGTAGACCCTGTCGGCGTTCGTCGGATCGACTGCCACGGCCATGACGCCCCACTTGGTGTTGGGGAAGGTCTCGCCGCTGTACTGGAAAGAGCCGCTCACGTCGGTCCAGTTCTGACCGCCGTCGACACTCTTGAAGATGCCTTCCTCGATCGTGGCCACGTACATCACAGCGGGATTCGCCTGGCAGACGGCGATGTCGAGAATGATGTAGGTCGTGAGGAGGACCGAGTCGTTGATCGTTGTCCACGTCTGGCCCAGGTCGGAGGTCATCCAGAGACCGTCGGCCGGATCGAGAGTGCCCCCCAGGATATCGGGCATGTTGGACGTGGCCAGAAAGAGGGTGTTCGGATCGGTGGGATGGGCGATGAGACGGCCCATTGAGCTCTGGATCGCGGTTTCGACGAATGCGGTGTGCTCCCACGTGTAAACCGCCCCTGCCGGGGCCGAACAGAGAAGAAACGCTGTCAATGCCAGGATGATTTTCCAATACAGGTGCCGCATCGTGGATTCTCCTTTACGAATTCGTTTCACCGATAATCGGTTGAAAAGATATTTGCCGTACTGTCATGGATTCAGGCTTTCACGTTGTGCCAACTGATGAATTCTACCACACGAAGGCCGGCGAGAGGGCTATAAATTGGGCCTGGAGAGAGCCTCGAATCAGGGCAGGAGCTCTGTCAGATTGCCGGTTTCGGCGATGCGCACCAAGCGGTTTGGTTCGATATTCTGCACTGTGGTGACGGTCTGCTTTCTGTTTGGCCAGTGTACGGTGATTCGATCGATCGACTCCGCCCTGGCGAGGCCGAAATGAGCCTCGGGAGGATCGTACTGGCCCGCGTGGCCGCAGCCGCCGCGGATCTCGCGCATCTGAACGCGGCCGCCGGCCTCGACCACGATCCGTGCTCCGATGGCGAGCGCATTGGCGCCGCCTTTGCCCTTTCCCCTGAGCTGGATGGTGATCCAGTTGTTCCTGTTGCCCACATCGTTTCGGAAGAGAGCCGGAGCCGGATAGTCCCCCTTGCGGCGCTCAGGCGGCATGCGCATCCATGATTGTCCGGCAAGGATATCCTCGTCGCCGTCACGGTCGAAGTCGCCCACCGAGATGGCCGATGAACTTTCCCAGTCGAATCCGCACGCTCCGGTGATGTCCTCGAAGGAGTGATCGTCGCGCTGCGCGAAAAGCCGGAGGTACTGTCCGTCGGGGTAGTCGCCTGACGAGACGAGCAGGTCCTGGAGCCCATCGTTGTCGAAATCGATCCATGCCACGTGCATGTCGCCCTGGTTCCACTTGTCGGGCGATGTGTGTTCGCGCCTGAGTGCGTCGGCATGCCGTTCGAAGATGAATCCCATCTCGGCCCCCTGATTGACGAGAAGGCTCGATCGGTCCGATGAGTCGCCCGCCCAGGCGTGGGTGATCTCGCCGAGATAGAGATCGATGTCTCCGTCGCAATCGAAGTCGGCGGGCGCCACGCTGAAGGTGTTGCCATTCGACCGAAAGGGCGACTCGTCTTCGCGTTCGATGCCGCGCTGGGTTCTGAAGTACTCCTTGATCGATTCGGGGTAGCGGCCGTGGGTGATCGTGTCTCCGTCAAATCCGGTCGCGGCGGCAACGTCGGTGAAGATGCCCTTGCCCTTGTTTTTCCAGAGGAAGTTCCACTGCCTGCCGTAAACGCAGACGAGGATATCCTGAAGACCGTCGTTGTTGTAATCGCAGTGGCCGGCGCCGTAGACCGGCTTCGAGCTTTCGCGCATCCCCGCGGTTTGTGCGGTCTCGATACCTGCTTTCTCGGTGATCTCCTTGAATCGTCCCTTGCCGATCCCCTTGTAGAGCCGATCCTGAAAGCTGTCGAGCGATGACCCGTACTCCCTGTACCAGTTGCCCACGAAGAGATCGATGAGCCCATCGTTGTCCCCATCGAAGAAGGTGGCCGCACAGGTCGTTGCCGGGTGTTCGCCTACACCAGACTTCGTGCCGAGAACGAATAGCCCCTCGCCGTCGTTGAGCAGGATCGCGCTGACTGTTTGAATGTCGCTGCCCTTTTCTTTGGCGCCTGCTGAACAATCGATGCCGGAGAAAGCGTCAACGTCTCCGTCGTTGTCCACGTCGGCAAAGACCATGACAGACGCCGAGCGATTGGATTTTTTTTTCGCATCCCACGCGATCCGCGACTCCGCGGTGAAATCGGAAAAAATCGGAAGAGAGTCCTTCTTATCAGCCGCGCGATTCAAGTAGCAATGGGTTGAATTGTCTTTCCAGATGCACCCTACCACGCAATCGAGGTAGTGGTCGCCGTTGAGGTCGACGAAAGCGACGCGCTGAGCGGGATGTCGAGCCACGCCGGTCTCGGTTGCCACGTTGTGGAAGAAAGGTCGGGCAGAGTCGTCCTCCTCCGGCGCGGGGAGACTCTCCATCAGAAGAGACAGGAAAAGAACTGCCAACAAGGAGACGAGACAGGTATTATTCGAGGTTCCAGGAATTCGAGTCATTGTCAATGGTCTCCATGCTGCTGATTTCTCTCGGTAACAACACCTTAGCTTTTCGCGATGACGAGCACAATTGCGCACCCCACATGGCGAAGCGCTTGACTGCTTCAGGATATTTACGTGGTTAATAAGTTATAGAAGTTGTTTTTAGAATTAGAGGCTAATAGAATACCCTGCTATTTTGGTAGGAAGTCAACAGTCATGAGCGAAGTCGACCTCAACGATCTCAAGATCAACCACGGCACGACCGGGAAAAAGGCGCGCTTTCCGGTTTTGATCGTGATCCTGCTCTTTCCGGCCGGGCTGGTCGTCGGCTATCTGGCTGCCGATTTCTGGCCCCTGTCAAATGAGGAGACCGTGCAAAAGGACCCGGTCGCCGCCGTGGGGAACAATCCTGTCAACCCCGAACCGGAGGAGCCTGAACCCGAGTCGTTCACCGAGGGCGGCTGGATCGAGGTCCCCTCTTACCATCCCGTGGTGGTGAGCAGCCTTATTCCGGGACGTCTCGACGAGCTCCTCGTGCTCGAGGGATCGCGTGTCAAGAAAGGCGATGTCATTGCCCGGCTCTACGAGAAGGATCTGACCGACGCCCTCAGGCGGGCCGAGGCGGAAGCCGGATCTGCACGCGCCAACATGGAGCGGCTCAAGGCGGGCTTCCGCGTTCAGGAAGTCGAGAAGGCCCGGGCAGACCTGGCAGCGCTCGACTCGGACGTGACCCTCAAGAAGAAGATCCTCGAGCGCACGCGGTCTCTTCTTTCATCGGGTGCGGTCAGCAGAGAGGATCTCGACAGGGACGAGGCCGCCTGCAAAACGTCGCTGGCGCGGCGCAACGCGCTCGAGCAGGAACTGCTTCTCAAAGAGGAGGGGAGTCGCGTCGAGGACATCGAGGCCGCAGAGGCGGATTACAACCGATCCCTCGCCGATGTCGAGTTGGCGCGCAATCAGCTCTCCTACGCGACGGTGACGAGCCCCTTCGACGGCGCCGTCCTCGAACGTTTCGTCACGCCCGGCACATGGATCGCGGCGCAGAATCCGCGAATCGTCAGCCTCTATGATCCCAACGATCTCCAGGTGCGCGTCGACGTCCGCCAGGAAAACATCGGCGGTGTCTTCGTGGGACAGACGGTGGAGGTCTTCACCGATGCCGAACTCGACCGCGCCTACGAGGGGCGAGTGATACGCCTCGAACCGATGGCCGACTTCAAGAAGAACACGATCCAGGTCAAGGTCAAGATCCACGCCCCCTCGGAAAACCTCTACCCAGAAATGATCGCCCGAATCCGCTTCATGAGGAAAAACAATGACTCAAACGATGGTCAGGACTGAGAACCTGACAAAGGTCTTCCGCCGCGGCAGCGAAGAGATCCGCCCCCTCCGGGGCGTAAACGTCGACGTGGCGGAGGGCGAATTCCTTGCTCTCATGGGACCGTCGGGATCGGGAAAGACAACGCTTCTCAACCTGATCGCCGGCATCGACACGCCGACGAACGGCTCGGTGACCGTGGCAGGCGAGAACCTCTCCTCCATGAGCGACAGCGAACTCTCTCAGTGGCGGACCCGTTCCGTCGGCTACATCTTCCAGCTCTACAACCTCGTTCCCGTTCTCACGGCGCGGGAGAATGTGGAACTGCCCCTCTTGCTCCTGCCCCTGTCGCGCGCAGAGCGCAAGACGCACACCGATACGGCACTGAAAGCTGTCGGAATCGCCGAGCGCGCCGATCACTATCCGCGGCAGTTGTCGGGCGGGCAGGAACAGCGGGTGGCCATCGCGCGCGCCATCGTGACCGATCCCAAGGTGATCATCGCCGATGAGCCGACGGGCGATCTCGATGCGGAGAGCGAGACGGAGATTCTCGACCTTCTGAAAGAGCTCAATCAGAAATTTGGAAAGACCCTGGTCATGGTGACCCACGATGCGCGCGCCGCCTCCTACGCGGACCGGATCCTCTACCTCGACAAGGGTGTTTTGAAAGAGGAAGTCAAAGCCCCGTGATCCTCAACGAACCATCGATGGGCTCCGGCGGCCGAGTCGAACAAATCGCTGCCGGGAAAAACGAAAGGCAAAGCCATGTTCAAATTCTGGCGTTACGTCATCCGCAACGTGTGGCGCAACCCGGTGAGGACCATGCTGACGATTTTCGGAGTGGGGGTGGCGGTCTTCATCGTTACCTACCTGACGACGATCTTCGACAGCCGCAATCAGATGGTCGCCGGCGCCGCGAGCACGATCCTCGTGGTCAACGAGGAAGACGTCTACTGACCGACCAAGAGTTCAATGCCCGGCGACGAGGACATGGCGCGCCGTATCGAGCGTGAAGTCCCCGGCGTGGTCAATGCCGCGCCGATCTTCTTCAAGATGAATCACTGAGCCTCGTCGGGTGGCGGTCTGGTCAAGATCGCAGGAATCGATAAAGACGACCTGAGGGACATGATCGAGTTCGATCTGGAACCCGGGGCGTGGGAGAAATTTTGCTCCAAGCGCAACGGCGCTTTGCTGGGCATCGATATTGTCACCAAATACAGTGACCAGTACGTCTGGAAAGAAGATGGCGAATTCGCCATGGCCGATTTCGAGGGGCTGAGCCTTTTCATGGCAAGCGCCTTTACCCCGCGAGATCCAGCGTTTCGCAACGTGATCCTGGCGGACAGGGTCTTCTTGCAGGACGTCGACGGGTCGCGGGGCGTTTCCCACCAGATCTACGTCAAGATCGCCGATCGCGAGGACGCCGAGAGAGTGTGCACCGCGATCGACAACCTCGACTTTCCGATCAAGACGCACACCGAACCGGCTCAGGTCGCCCTCGATCAGGCTCTCGACGATCTCGACGACATGCTCAAGTACGCGGGGTACGTGATCGTCTTTTCGGCGCTCGTCATCTTTCTTTGCATCGCCAACACGATCAGCATGTCGACCTACGACAGATCGCAGGAGATCGGCATCTTGAGAGCCATGGGATTTGGACGGCCCCGCGTTTTGAGACTCGTGCTCGCAGAGTCGGTCTTGCTCAGTCTGTTCGGAGGAGCACTCGGCTGTGTGGCCGCCTTCGTGATCATCTCCTTCTCCAATCAGGAACTGGCCCTTCGCGGCGTGTCGATCCCGATCATCATGCGGCCCGTCATCCTCGGTCTCGGGATCGGCGCTTCTCTGGTCGTTGGTTTTGCCGGAGGTTTGATCCCGGCTTTCAACGCATCGCGGCTCAACATCGTCACGTCTTTGAGAAACGTGGAATAATCATATGGCACGGCTTCCCTTGCGTTACAGCATTCGAAATCTCTTTCGACGCCGCACGCGCACACTGCTCACCACCATCGGTCTGGCGCTGGTCGTGTCGGCTCTCGTCTTCGTGCTCGCCTTCAGCAGCTCCATGGCGGCGACCTTCCGCGAAACGGGCGATCCGGACAACATGATCATCATCTCCAAGAAAGCGCAGACCTTCGTGCTCTCGTCGATCTCCGATCAGGACTGCGAGCTGATCCAGAACAAGCTCTACGACGACGCCGTGGCAATCACCACGTCGGGGACGTGGGGTGAGACCCAGGTGCCGTTGATTTCCAAGGAGGCCTACATCGGCCTCAACGTGGAGGTCAAGGAGGCGGAAAAATTCCGGCGCGGCCAGCAGCGGGGAATCATTCACGGCATCGACCCGGCGATCTGCCTCGGCTTGAACAGCCATGTGCGCATCATCGACGGACGGCTGCCGCGCAAGGGTATGCGCGAACTGCTCGTGGGCAAGCTCGCCGGCACGCGAATCGGCGTCGATCAGACCGATCTGTCGATCGGCCGGGAACTCTACTTTCTCAACAAGTCGTGGACCGTGGTGGGCGCCTTCGAGGCAGCGGGAACGATCAACGAGAGCGAGCTCTGGACGCACGAACAGGACCTCCGGCTCTACCTCAAGCGCCAGGACTATTCGTTCATGAAGATCAAGCTCAAAGACCCGAGCCGGATGGCCGAGCTCTGCGACCGGCTCAGCACGGACGAGCAGTTCGGGGTCAAGGCCTTTCCCGAGCAGGAGTACTTTGCCGACTATGCCGAGGGTTTCGATTTCTTTCGCCAGTTCGCCCACGCCCTCGCCATGATCATTGTCGTGGGGGGGGTGGTGGCCGGAATGAACACGATGTACACCGCCGTCATGGGGCGCGTTCGAGAGATTGGGACTCTTCAGGTCATCGGCTTTTCAAAGAAAGCCGTGCTCATGGGGATCATGACGGAATCCCTCCTGATCACCTTTACGGCGGGGATCCTCGGGTGTGGCCTTGGATTTCTCGCCAACGGGCTCCCGATCAAGATTCCCATGGCGGCCTTTCGCGTGGAAGTCGAAGCTACCGTTGTCGCCTGGGCGTTGGGAACGACAGTGCTGATCGGCCTGATCGGTGCTTTCATGCCAGCTTACAGGGCCTTGCGACTCCGGATGGTCGACGCTGTCAGGTACCAGTAGGAGCTAAACATGGTGCGCGGATTTTTTTTACTGACCACTCTTTTCCTGGCCGGTTGCGCCGACCTTCCTGAATCGAATCCCGGTCCGCGTCACGTCGATCCCGGCGCCCCGTCTCCGCTGTCGCGGCCCGCGGTTCGGAAAATCATCGAGAGGGATCCGTCTGTTTTCGAAGCAACCATGGTACTGGATCTGCTCGAACAGGCACCGGCGCTGAAGGAGGCGCGGGAAAAGATCGCCCGCGAAACAGGCAACCTGATTCAGGGATCGTACATGCCCAATCCGGTTTTGACTCTCGAAACCGAGATGATGCCCATCGACGATATGGGATTCGGAAACGCCCGCAACAAGGTGCGCATCGCGCAGCGGATCGAGACGGCCGGCAAGGCCGGCGCGCGGGTCGATCTGGCCGAGGCCCGGCGGAACGCGGCCGAGGCCGCCTACTTTCAGGTCCGCAGCGATCTGGCCGCTGAGGCAATGACGCTCTTTTATGATGCAGCCCATGCGCGGGACAAGTCCGAGAGCAATGAGCGGGCCGAAAAGCTGCGAATGCGCCTTCTGGCCATCGCCGAGGAGATGAATCGAAAGGGACGGCTTCCCCAACAAGATCTCATCACTTTCCAGGTGGCTGTCGCCAAGGCAACCGATCGGCTTCTCAAGCACCGGGGCGACGAGAAAAAATTCATTGCAGAACTCGAGGGGCTTCTCGGACTCCCCGCGGGGACGATCCTTCAATGCCGCCACGGCGCGCCGGCGTGGGAACCACCGTCCTGGGACGAGGGCGCAGCGTCGATCTTGACGCGCAGTCCCGAACTGAATCGTCTCGACGGCGAGATCGAAGCGGCGCGGGCTAATCTCCGGCTTGCCGAGTCAGGCAAGTGGACCGACATCACGGTGGGGGTCGGATACTCGCGCGGCGCCGAGGGCATGGCCGAGCGCGATGATTTTATGGGCGCCTTCATTCAGATTCCACTCCCCCTCGTCGACCGCAAGCAGGGCGCGATCATGAGTGCCGAGGCCGATATTCGCGGCGCCGAAGCATCCCTCGAGCGCGCCGCGGCGCGCGCGCTCGATGAGTGGTTCGGCAATCGCGAACGCTGGCTGGCTCTCGCCGCGAGCCGCGATCTCTACACGAACTCGATCATCCCCTCGCTGGCCAAGCAACATGGTCTCGTCGAGGGCCTCGTCGAGACGGGACGCACCCCCATTACCAGGAGCTTGGAAATCGCCCTCGAACTGGAGGCGGCGAGGGAAGCCCTCATCGAGGTGGACAGGCTCATGGCCACAATCAGGGCCGAGATGATCAAACTGGCCGGGGGGATTCAGATCTGACAGGCCCCCACGCGGCGGCAAAGGACAAAAGTGTTGTAGTTCTTTTCCATGCGCGATAGCCTAATGAACGGCTCTCGAGCCCGGCCAGAGTGCATCCATCCCGGCAATTACCGCCAGCCCGACGAACTCTGCAAGAACGATTCGTCACAGCGAGGAGGGACATCATGGTGCGGAGCGGACACTGTCTCGCATGGGGATTGCTCATCGTCTTCGTTTTTTCTCTGACCTTCCATGACACGACCCGAGCGCAGGACGCCGACGGACCGCGCTGTTCCAAGTGCAAGACGACGGGTAAGGTGGAAAACAAGTACCTGACGCCCGCGCTCGCCGCCCTGGAAGCGAAGGTCGTCCACTGTTCATACATCTTTGAACAGGACAAGAAGGGCCATGGAAACGCCTGGTATCCGTGCGAGAGATGCCGCAATCCGGCGCTCGCCGAGGCAGCGAGGCGCCAGTTCGACGCCATCGTCGCCAAGAAGACGAAGTGGCTCGAACGGCGCAGACAAAAAGACTCCTTCCTCAACACGAAACTCCTCTACGTGGAAACAGATCATTTCGTCATCGCCTGGGATATTCCCAAGATCGTCACGAAGGAGAAGAAGACTTACAGGATGCACGAGGCGATGCACCTCTACGCCGAGAGACTCGAGACCTTCTACAACGATTTCATGAATTTCTTCGGGATCGACGAGAGGGAGATCCGGAACAAGACGCATTACGTCTATCTCTTCGAAAGGCAGAAGCACAGCTTCAAGGCGGCGAAGGAACTGACTGGGCTCAACTGCTGGAACGCGGCCAAGATGCCGGGCAACCCGTCGATCCTCGTCTCCTTCTACGACAAGGCCAACATGCCCGAGGAGGAGCTTTTTCACCAGCACCTCATTCATCATCTGAGCCATCTCCTCAACGTCTCCTATTACCGCATGGAGTGGATGGCGTCCACCGCCGGATGGGCCGACGAGGGGCTGGCTCATTTCTTTGAAGTTCATTACTTCAAGAGGGCGTCCAACACCTGCGACGAGGAGGGCGAGGAGGAGGAGGTCTCAAACACCGACTGGGAGTACGAGGTGCGGCGCGATCTGGCCGCCGGAAAGCTTCCCTCCTTCGCCGAGTTGATCAACAAGAGCGTGACCTCTCTCCACGGCATGGATCACCAGACCGTCTGGTCCTTTGTCGACTTCCTGCTCAAGAAGAGGGACCCGGGCAAGTTCAAGCTCTTCATGAAGGCGATCAAGGACAAGAAGGAGTGCCGTGACGCTCTCAAGGAAGCCTACGGCCTCAATGTGATCACCTTTCAAAGGGAATGGGAGGAGTATGTTCTCGCCAACTACCGCGAGAAACCGCTGAAGCAGACAGGAGTGAGACCGAGACGGCTGAGGCGCCGCTGATCGTTTTTCAATCGTCCTGCACCCGCGGCCTGCGGGGACGGCGCCGGCGTCTTCTTCGGCTCCGTCCGGTCTTCTCTTTCATCGGGCTGTGGGGGGCGTCTGGAGCGTCCTGCTCGTTCCATCTGTTCAGCCAGCGATGGAAGGCGCTTTTGTCGCGTCCCAATCCCTCGACAACGAACCTGTAGAACTCGAGGGTTTCGCGGAAATAATCACGCGCGACGAATTCCCCGGGACGGGGACGGCCGCGCCATTTCTTGCGATCGAACCGGTGAAAACCATTGATGATGTGCTTGATCCTGTTCAGGTCTTTTTTCGAGACGCCCATGCGCATCGCGATCGGCCTCAGGACATTGTCGATGAACGCGATGCGGTCGTGTATCGCCACTCCGCTCGACAGCGCTTCGTTGAGCGCAACGCCAACGTGGTGGGAGAAGAGGACCGCCAGAAAGAGGGCATCAGAATAGCGCCGGCGCCCCCGGTCGAGAGGATCGACCGCGGCGCCGAGGGCGACGAGGAACTCCGTGCCGGTGCGCTCGCTGTTGAACCAGGACGCTTTCTTGTCGAGCGATGATTCGAGCTCGGGAAAAATCACTCCAAGAAGGCCGAGATCGAAAATCATGTGCAGCGCCTGCCGCGAAGCGCCGCATGCCAGGAGGCGGATGATCTCCTCCTTGACGCGGGGTGGGGCGCTCTTCTGGAGTTCGCCCACATGGGCCTTCATGGCGACGGCGTTCTCCGGTTCGATCCAGAGCTTGAGACGGCACGAGAATCTCACAGCCCGGAGTATCCGGATCGGGTCTTCGCAGTACCGGACGTGGGGATCGCCGATCGTCATCAGGAGGCGCTTGTTGAGGTCGTCGAAACCGTTGGAGAAATCGATGACCGCTTCCTTTTCGAGATCGTAGAAGAGGGAGTTCACCGTGAAATCGCGCCGCAAGGCGTCATCGCGCGGTTCGCCGTAGACATTGTCCCGCACGATGAGCAGGCCCTCGCTCTTGAAATGTTTCGAATTCTCGTCGGGCGGAAGTTTCCGGAAAGTCGACACCTCGATCACCTTGTCGCGAAACATGATGTGGGCCAGCTTGAAGCGCCTTCCGATTATTTTCGAATTGCGGAAGAGTCTGCGGATCTGCCGGGGGCGCGCCGACGTGGAGACGTCGAAGTCCTTGGGAATGGCGCCGAGGAGGAGGTCGCGCACACAGCCGCCCACGAGGTAGGCTTCATGGCCGTACCTCTTGAGCCTTTTCACGATCTTTGCCGCGTCGGGATCGATGGCCGCGGGAAAGATGATCGTGTCCTCGATGATCTTCGCTTCTGATGGAAAAGCCAATACCGGAACTCCGGCCGGACAGCGGTTTCGATGATGGAAACAACCGGTTGTCTATAACAGGTCCTGCCCGATTTCAAAAGATTTCTTTTTGACGATGAATTTCTTTGACTCTTTTCGTGGGGAGGTCCAAATTGAAGAGCGTTTTGCAGAGGCGGTCTTCGACCGCTCGCGCAGACCATCCTTTTTCTTTTCGCCACTCGATTACTGATTACCCGCACCGGTGGAGATTTCATCGATGCTCAATAAAGAGACCTGCTCCTTCGACACGCTCGAACGCGGTGCTGAGTACGACATCCACTTCCTGCACAGCCGAAAATTCAAGACCGTGACCGTCAAGGCCTTCCTTATGGGCCGGTTGGATCGTGATGTGGAGGAAGAGGCGATCCTGCCTTTCATCCTCAAGAGGGGCTCGGGAAAATATCCGACCCTTGCGAAGATCTCGCGCAAACTCGAATTTCTCTACGGCACGAAGCTGAGCCTCGATACGTTGAAGCTCGACGAGCGGCAGATATTCGTCACAGCTGTCGATATGGTCAACGACCGTCTTGTTCCCGGCGGTGAGGGGCTCTTGAAAGACGGCATCGGCGTGCTCAACGATGTTCTGACCAATCCCCGCTCCGACAACGGATCCTTTCCCGAGGATCTTTTTGCGAGCGAGAAGCGGAACCTGGAGCGCTTGATCAGAAGCCAGATCAACGACAAGGGCGTTTACGCCAACATTCGCCTTGTTGAGGAGATGTTCAAGGGAGAGCCCTTCGGGAAATTCCAGTGGGGCGACGCCGAGAAGGTGGCGCTTCTCGACTCTGCACGCACGTGGTCTTTTTTCAAGAAATTCATCGCCGGCGCTCCATCGGTGCTCTATGTGGTGGGCGATGTGGAGCGGGACAAGGCCCGAGAACTGGCGACCACCGTCTTCGATGGGGTCAAGCGGAGCGTTGTCCACAGCACCCCAACGGAAGGGACGAAAACGGGAGGAAATGGCGAGGTGATCGAGGAGGAGCAGCCTCTGGAGCAATCCAAGCTGGTCATGGGATTCAATGTCGAACGGGACTGCGACGAAGAACTCTATTATGCGCTCTTCTTTTACAACTCGATTCTCGGCGGAGGTTCCTTCTCCAAACTCTTCAAGAATGTGCGCGAAAAGGAGAGCCTGGCCTACTACGCGCATTCCGTCTACGACAAGGTCAAGGGCTTTCTCAGGGTCGGGGCGGGAATTCACCGGGACAATTTCGACAGGATCCTGGAGATCGTTGCGGAGCAGATGGACGATATTGTCAAGGGGCGGGTCACGGACGAGGAGTTTTCCAACGCGCGAAAGGCTCTCTTTTCGGGCCTGCAGGGTGTGCAGGACAGCCCAAGCCAGCTCATCGACTATCACCTGGTGGCCAGTCTCACAGGACGGGAGACAGGCCTCGACAAGATCATGAACAAGTTGAAAAAGGTCAAACCCGAGCATGTCGTGGCCGCGGCACGGCTCGTCTCCCCGGGAAAGACCTTCTTCCTGAAAGGAACTGCCGGTTGAGATGGTGCTTCAATCGATAGACAACAACGTTGACGAACAGTTCTCGACGGTCAAGCTCTCCTCGGGATTGACACTGGTCATGAACCCCAAGAGAGGCTTTTCGAAGACGATGGGCCTGATGGGGGTGAAGTTCGGCTCGGCTGACAATGTCTTGCCGGCCAACGGCCGAAATGGGCCGCGTGCGCTTCCCGACGGAACAGCTCATTTTCTCGAACACAAGCTCTTCGAAGATGCCGACGGCGATGTGAGCGATCGTTTCGCGGCCAACGGCGCGCTCTGTAACGCGAGCACGGGATTCACGACAACGTCTTACATGTTTTCCTGCACGAACAAGGTTGCCGACAATCTGCGCCTGCTTCTTTCATTTGTCCAGTCGCCATACTTCACGGACGAACTGGTCAAAAAGGAGCAGGGGATCATTCAGCAGGAGATCAAGATGTACGACGACGATCCAGGGTGGATCGTCTTCTTCAACCTCTTGAAGTCGCTCTACAGGGAACACCCGATCCGGCAGAACATAGCCGGTACTGCCGAATCGATCGCCGAAATCACCCCATCTTTTCTCGAGGAATGTTACAGCTCCTTTTACAGGCCGGGAAACATGGCGCTCGTCCTCGTGGGAGGTTTCGATCCCAACGAGGTTCTCGAAGTGGCGTCGCGCGACGCCGACGGCCGCCAGGCCGACCAGAAGGGGCTGAACCATCGCTTCTTCACCGAGACGGACCGCTCGATCGCATCCCCCGTGGAGCAGGCCGAGATGATCGTCTACCGGCCGAAGTTTCTCATGGGATTCAAAGACGCCACGTTCTGTGACAGCGGGAGAGAGACGGAGATGGTCGAGCTCCGCACCCAGCTCGTTCTCGATTGTCTGCTCAGCAGATCATCGCCCGCCTACGAGGAGCTCT
This sequence comes from uncultured Phycisphaerales bacterium, assembly GCA_964464495.1. Classification (GTDB taxonomy): domain Bacteria; phylum Planctomycetota; class B15-G4; order B15-G4; family CAYZWU01; genus CAZUHB01. The sequence goes on along the minus strand of CAYXGI010000002.1, from coordinate 41,803 downwards.
ATGCCGAGGATGTCATCGATGACTCCTTTTCGGCCTACTACTCGGGATACGGCGATTCGGGCCATACAATAATCAGTGCGGATACCAGGGAGCCCGAGAGACTCAAGCAGAGGCTGCTCGATATCCTCGCGGCCGCGCGCACCGAGGGGATCGAAAAAGAGACCTTCGAGAGGATCAGGAACAAGTATCTGGGCAACTACGTGAGAATGTTCAACTCGATCGAGAGCACGGCCTATTCGTTCCTTGGCTGCTTCTTCAGGGGGTTGTGGCCCTCCGAACTGGCCGATATGATTCGCGAAGTCACCCATGAGGAACTCATCGAACGCCTCCACACTCATTTCGATCCGGACAATCTTTCCGTTTCGGTCATCCTGCCCCTCGACCAGCCGGAATAAACCGATGGGCACGCGCACTCTGTTCAACCTTGTCGGCTTGACCGCTTGCGGTAAGAAAAAAATCGGGATCGCCATCGCCGAGAGGATCGACGCTGAAATCATCTCGCTCGATTCGATGAAGGTCTATCGCGGAATGGATATCGGCACGGCCAAGCCGTCGCCAGAGGACCGATCGAGGGCTGTCTTTCACATGCTCGACATTCTCGATCCCACACAGTCCTTTTCGGTCGGTTCCTTCCTCGAAACAGCACGCGAACATGTGGAGAGCATTCACGGGCGGGGCAAGGAGGTCCTCTTTCTCGGAGGCACGGCGTTTTATCTCAACTGCCTTCTCAACGGATTGTTCACCGCTCCCGAATCGGATCCCCTCATCAGGGACGAATTGCTCCGCGAGGCGCGCGCGATGGGAACCGCACACCTCCACGGCCGCCTGAGGGGCGCTGATCCGGCTTCGGCGGACAAGATCCACAAAAACGATATCAAGCGTCTCGTGAGGGCGCTCGAGGTGATCCGGGTCACGGGCAAACCGCTCTCATGGCTCAAAACCCACAGGACCACGCGGATCATCGACAATCCTGCCCGTACGGTCGGCTTGAGATGGCCTCTCGCCAAGCTCGAGGAACGGATCAGGGAGCGCACGGCGCGGATGTTGGCCAAGGGCCTCGTCGACGAGGTGCGCACAATTCTCGAGGGATCGGAGTTCGGCCCGGAATCGGGCAAAGCGATCGGCTACAGGGAAATCATCTCTCACATCAAGGGCGACCTCACCCGCGGCGAGGCCGAGGAAGAGATCAACCGCAACAGCCTGAAATTCGTCAAGAAGCAGGAAACGTGGTACCGGCGTTTTCCCGAGATTCGGTGGTTCGAACTGCGCTCGTCCGAAGACGCCGGGCGTGTTGTCGAGGAGGCCGCCGACTACTTTTCGGGTGAGAGCGGCTGATCGGGCTGGATCTCTCGATTCTGCGGCAGCGTCTGGATGCTCTGAGCCAGTTCCCTGAGTAGATTCCTCACCGCCGAAGAGCGGGTGACTGCGGCGGCCTGCTCCAGGACCTTCACGGCCTCGTCGATCCCAACGAGAGGTGTGCGTTCGTAGATCAGCCAGAAACCCTGAATCGCACCGATGTGAGCCGGATCGTCGGCCAGAATCTGCCGGAAGAGACGGAGCGCTTCTTCAGGCTTGCCGTCGAGAAAGAGTATGTGGCCCTCGAGAACCGTGAGCTCTGTCTGCTCGTCGGCAGACGCCTCGGCGTTGAGCTCCTCGAGGAGGTCTGCTGCCGGCTGTCTCTCGTTGAGCAGGACCAGCAACCGCGCCGTGGCGAGCTTGAGGTTGAAATCGGCGTCGTCAGCGTCGCAGGCGTGGACAAAAAGATCCTTGGCCGATCCGAGCAACCCCGCTTGATAGAGAATCCGCAAGCAGATCTGCAGCTGTTCGGGAGACTTGTGGGCCAGCTCGATGAGAGGTTTGACGGTCCGGTCGTTGAGATCCTTTTCGGAGAGGATGATGCACAGCCTGATGATGCGGAACCAGAAGAGACCTGCGTCGTTGCCTGTCAAACCGATTCCGCGAAGGCTCCGAAACGCAACGAGTTCGTCGATCCGCTCGAAAATTTCGTCCTCTTCCGCGCCCCCTTCCACCATGAGCTCGGTATCGAGCAGGCGAAGAACGATGTTGCTCGGAGAACGCTGGAGGCCCTCGTTGATGATCCCCACCGCGTTGTGGCTGTTCTCGAACACTTCGATCTCGATACGCGCAACCTCCTGCCTGATGAGCAGATTATCGGGAAAGATATCGAGAAGGTAGTGCAACTGCGCCCGGTATTCGTCCTTCCTGTCGAGGAGGGAGAGGAGTTCGACAACGAGCAAATGAGCGGGGAAGTGAAAGGGATCGATGTCGACCGCAATGCGTGCTTCGACCAGGGCGGTATCGAGGGATGCGGAATCGAAGGCGTTGGAAAGATTTCTCTCCGCGTAGAGATTTTCGATTCCCGACAGGCGAAGCGCTTCGCGGAAATGGCCGTCAGCCTCCTGCCTCAAAGACAGAAGGCCGTGGGGGGCGCAACCGGAATAGAGGGTGAGCAGAAATACACAAACGAACGAGACCGTGAGAACGACCCGCAAGGGGGACCGCACGGAAACCGGAAAGAGGACCGTCAAGAACTGTACCGCACAGGGACTAGTTGTAATCGGGATTGTCCCAGTCGTAGTTCCAGAAATGCCGGTCGACAAATTTGTGCATATCATTGACGCCGTCGAAGAAGATCTGCCAGTGAGTCTTGAAGTGGCGCTGGCTCCAGAATGTGCCGGTGCTGACCTGTTCTTTATCTTCGGCAAGATACTGGGAGATCGGGTGCCCGCCGTCGTGCCCCCAGATCAGGGCGCAGCCCGAAACAGAAACCAACAATGATATGAGAAGGAAAAGGGCCAACAGCCTTTTGAGCATTCCGTCCTCCGTTTGTGATGTCTTGATCAAAGAGTCTTTAAAACAGTAACCTAAGTATTGATTCGGTCAGACTATATGCAAGAAAAAGAAAATAGCAACCATCGATTTCGCCGTCAATCAAAAAAATTGCCTTCCGTCGGTTCGTTGAAGACTCCTGATGGAACGGAGCAGGACGGGGTTGGAGGGACTCTAACCCAATTGGACTCAACAGATTGGCTACGAAGTACAGTGCCCGGATCGGCTAGATACCATGGAGTTCCTTGACGATCTCGACGATCTCCTCTGCTGAGTGGGCATGGTGGATTCTTTGTCGCGCCGCGGGCGCGCCTTTCAAGCCTTTCGTGTACCAGACCGCACACGCTCGAAATTGTCTCACACCGCGAGTCGGGCCTGCCCACTCGATCGTTCCCTGCAGATGGCGCACGAAAAGCTCGAAGCGTTCGCGCCGGTCGGGCGGTGCGAAAGGCCGACCGGCGTTCAGGGCGCAGGCGATCTCAGAGAAGATCCACGGATTGCCCAGGGCGGCCCGTCCCACCATGATCCCTTGGCAGCCCGTCTCATCGAGCATGCGGAGCGCCGAGGGGCCGTTCTTCACGTCGCCGTTGCCAACGACGGGGATGTTCACTGCTGAGACAACATCGGCGATCACCTGCCAGTCGGCGTGCCCGCTGTATCCCTGGTCCCTCGTCCTGGCATGCACGAAAAGGGCAGCGAGTCCGGCTTTCTCGAGCCGCGCCGCGAGCTCGGGAGCGTTGATCTGATCGTGATTCCATCCCGACCTGATCTTGGCCGTCACGGGAATGGAGATCCGGTCCCTGATGGCGGCCACGATCTCGGCTGCGAGCGCCGGGGTGCGGGCGAGAGCCGCGCCCGCTCCCGTACCGACCACTTTGCGCACGGGACACCCCATGTTCACGTCGACAGCCTTGAAACCAGCCTCTTCGACCTGTGCGGCAGCGGCCGAGAGGTCGCGGGGACGGGCGCCGAAAATCTGGGCAGCCACATTTTTCTCGCCACCTCCCTTGCGGAGGAGGCCTATAGTTTTTTGATTGCCCATGCTCAACGCGCGCGCGCTGATCATCTCGGTCACCGTCAGAGAAGCGCCCTTTTCCTCGCAGAGCTGGCGGAAGATGGGTGTGGAGATTCCAGCCATCGGTGCACAAACCAGTCGGAGGTGATCGGTCAGATCGTCGTGCGATCTTTGTGAAGGCGATTGCATCGGCTTTGGTCTGCCCTTAAACTTGGCTCAAAAAAAATGAAGAAGAAAACCACAGTCATCGTTCTCGTACTCACAACTCTCGTCGCCCTCCTCTATATCTTTCTTCCAGGCGAGGAGGAAGAGAATTTCGAACAGCCGATTCTCTTCGGCCGCCCCGTGAAACTCATTGACGCGCCTGCTGAGTACCTCGGCAAGGGGGTGGGCGACCGGCGCGGCCGCTGCCTCGATCGGATCATTTGGGGAACCACCGAATCTGCCCGCCGATCGATCGAATTGCTCGTCGAGATGGATCAGGACGCCACCCTCTTCGAGACGATCAACAGGATCAACCGCTTCCGGAGGGAACGGCCCTCACTGGCCAAGAAATACGTCGACCTTCTTGCCGAAACAAAATCACTCAAGGCTCTGGCCACTCTGCTCGATTGCGCCACCGATCCTGCCGAGATCATCAGCAGAGCGGCCATACGCAGCCTCTCGGGATTCGACGATCCCGAAAGTACGCGGATCCTGGTCGAGCAGGCGCGAGAGGGGAGTGAGAGGCTGCGACTGTTTTGCCTGGAGAGCCTGGCCGAAAAGAAATCACCTGCTGTTTTCGCTCTCTTTCGCGATCTGGCCGGGGTGGGAGAAGATCTCCACGTTCGTCGAATGGCTGTCGAGGGATTGGGGAATTTCGACACTGACGAGTCCCGCCAGTTCCTTCTCGGTTGTCTCCAGGATTCCAATCTCGATGTCCGAACGCTGGCGCTCAAGTCGCTTCTCAGGCTTGGCGTTTATGAAGCGAATGCCGAACTGGAGAAGATGCTCACTCACGAGGGCCCGGTGCGCTTGACCAACGGTGTGAAGTTCCTGGAGATCGCGCGATGGCTGCCGCCCATTGATATTCTGCAGAATCTGGCATCTCATCGCGCGGACACGGTGCGGATCTATCTGACGATATCACTCATCGCCCACCTGGAGCGAGACGAGGGCGAGCAACTTCAGAGGGCGCGAACGGTCCTTCAGTTTCTTCTCAACGATCCGAGACCCGACGTGCGACTCAAAGCTCTGGAGGGGCTCTACAATGCTGGCGACGTGGGCGTGGCCGTTCCCTATCTGCGCAAGCTGCCCAGTACTGTGGGGGCTGAACTCTCGGAAGCGGTAGAGATCTTGACGGCGGTGGTCAGGTCTCCCGAGGCGCCAGCCCTCGTGATGCGGCGTTTCGTGGACGATTCGAGTCTGACGCCGAGCGACCGCATGGCGCTCCTCTCGGGCCTGGCCACGGCAGCGGCGCCCGAGGCGATAGATCTCTTTTTCGAGGTGATCGGCGGAGGATGGAAAGCGCGCACGACCTTAGTGGGAGAATTCTCACTCGACCGGCTTGCGGCCTTTCAGGTGCATGCCCTTGGCCCGGAGGTACTCGCGCGCTGGGAAAAATATCTCGAAAGCGAAAGCAGCGATCTCGCCGCATACCTTGTCGTGAACGGGCTGCGTAATCTGGGCGATCCGCGTGGGGCGGAGTGCCTACTCGCCCTGGCCGGCGATCGCGAGCGGCCTGATTGGATTCGTGAGGAAGCAATCAAATCGTTCGCTCATATCGAGGTCAACGGCACGAAGGGAGCTGACGCGGTCGGTAAGAAACTTCTCAAGTTCCACCGCGAGTGTCCGGACAGGATAATCGCCGCCCTGGCCTACAAGGTCTTCTGGAATTACTTCTAGTCGAAGGGATCTGGCAAGGGATTCGATTGGCTGAGATCGGAAAGTCTGAACCACTGTGCGCTCTTATCCGATCTTGACATGGGCACCGCTTCGGCAGCCGGTTTCATGTCTGGTGGAAAGGTGGAGTGCTTTTTTATGCCGTCCAGTTCTCCAAAGGTGTTTGGCGACACAGAGAAGAAACCGGCGTCGTCCACGTAGTAGCATGTTTCGCCCGTGGTTCCGAAGTGGCGCGGCCAGCAGATGCACTGGAATCCCACCGGTATGCGCTCTGAGAGATTGGCGCCCAGGAGCGCGGACTTCGCCTCGGTCCGTTCGAGTTTGAGGAGATAGAAGTATTTCCCATCCGAGGCGAGTTCCTGGGAATCGTAGTCTTTCATCTGGTTGGGATAGGTCTTGAATCGGCTCAAATTGTCCGATCGCGCGATCAGTTCCCGCAGTCCGATATAAGATCCTTCTTTCTCGAAGACTTCTTCTTCCAGCGCGAAGATCTCTTCGATCGCTTTTCTCGACAGGTCCTCATTGTCGAGAATCGTATGAGCTTGTGAAAACGAGAAGAGGATGAAAAAAACGAAGAATCCCAGGAGACAGAGAGTGATGATCTCTCCAGCATTGAAGTAGGCGGTGCGCAGTGAAATCATGGGCGTCAAACTCTCCGGCGCGACTAATCTCTTGCCGCGACCCCTTCGAAAAACTATTTTCAACATGCCATGAAAGCAGTCGCTAAAAAAATCATTAAGAGACTCAGGCAGTCTGGATTCAAGGCCTATTTTGTGGGCGGCTCCGTCAGAGACGCCCTGATGGGAAAGAGGCCCAAGGACTACGACATCTGCACGAGCGCACTCCCCGATGAGATCTCCCGGCTCTTTCCCCGCTCACTCATGGTCGGGGCGGCTTTCGGCGTGGTCATGGTCCGGATGGGCGGAAAGGTGTATCAGACCGCCACCTTTCGCAGGGATCTGGGGGGGAGCGACGGTCGTCATCCTGATCGCGTCCTCTTTACCGATGATGAGAGACAGGACGTGGCGCGGCGCGACTTCACGATCAACGGGCTCCTGATGGATCCCTTTGACGGGGAAATCTTCGATTACGTGGGAGGTCGGAAAGACATCGCCCGGCGGATTGTGAGAACGATCGGCGATCCGGCGCAACGTTTCTCCGAAGACCGTTTGCGCTTGCTGCGCGCCGTTCGCTTCGCGACCACCCTCGGATTCGGTCTTCACGAAAAAACCGCGGCGGCGATCAGAAACGCGGCGGATCGGGTGACCGAACTGAGCGCGGAACGGATTTCCGACGAACTGCGGCTGATCCTCGTTCACCCCGAACGGGGGGCCGGAATCCGGATGATGCACGATCTCGGATTGCTTCGCGGGATCTTGCCCGAGGTGGCTGATTGCGAGGGAGTGACGCAGGACGAATGCTATCATCCTGAAGGCGATGTTCTGGAGCACACTTTTCGCGTACTCGAAGCGCTCCGCAAGCCTGACTTCGCCCTTGCCCTGGGCGCGCTTCTTCACGATGTGGCGAAGCCGGCGACACGGTCTTCGACCGACAGGATCCGCTTCTACGGACACGACACCAAAGGCGCGGCGATGGCCGAACGGATCTGCCGGCGTTTGAGGCTCTCCGGAAAGGAGACGAAAGCGACGGTCGAACTGGTAGGGCGCCACATGCATTTCGTCAATCTCCAGAAGATGCGCGAATCCAAATTGCGCCGCTTCCTCGAATCCCCCGTGGCCGCGGCTCATGTGGAACTGCACCGTGCCGACTGCATCGCGAGCCATGGGAAACTCGACAACATCAAATACATCGCCTTGATGAGACGCAAGTGGGGGCGTCAACCCGCGGTCAAGGAACCGTTGCTCATGGGGCGCGATCTGCTTGCCATGGGTTATACGCCCGGCCCGCTCATGGGACAGATCCTTGCCGAGGTGACAGAGCTTCAGTACGAGGGAAAGCTCGAAACGACGCGACAAGCGCGGGATCATGTTGCCCGGTGTTATCCGCGCAAATAGTGCGGTCCCCATTCATCACGCCGGCGGGAAGAAACGGCTCATCGCACGGGAGAGAAAAAAAAGAGCGACCAGAGTCCACCCCGCGACCGGCGAGAGCAGCGCATGAACGGGAATGGCGGCCATGAGAAGGTAGCCCGAGACGAGATGACCCACGATCGGCTCGACAGCGCCCGTCGGTCTGAGGAGGCGCACGCACAGGGGCGAGAGGAGAATGACGAGGGTGATGGTCGGTGGCCAGAAGTGGGGAGAGGAACGGAGTGCGAACCAGAGAAAGCAACCGGCGCTGGCCGCGGCGATCAGTGAGAAGAAAAGGGTCATGGAATGGCTCGGACGATCGAGCCGCTCGCCGAGCGCCACCCCCGAAAGACTTAGAGCATAGAGACCGTAGAGAACGGGAATCGCCCACCGGAACTCGGGGAGAAGATCGGCCAGAGCCCCGAATCCGCCGGCGCAGACCATTCCGAAACCGAAATCCACAGCCCTGATGAGGGCAAGGTTTCCGACGCCCAGCCAGCGGTTGGACCGCGTCAGGAGGTTATAGGAAGCGGTGAGCGCCATCACTACCGCGGCCGCGACCAGGGCTGAGAGTCCAAGTGTTCCGGCAAGAATCAGGGCGCTCAGGGCCGTCCCCACGGCCATTCTCTTGGCGAGGGCGGGAGTGATCGCACCGGAGGGGATGGGGCGGCCGGGCGCCGTTCGACCATCCTTTTCCTCATCCACGATGTCGTTGACGGCGACGGCGGAACCGAAGATGAGGCTCGACACGAGGCAGCCGGTGAGAAGAACGACGATATCGAGACCGCGATCCGACTGCCAGGCGAGGGCGCACGCGTAGCCGAGAGTCACGTCCGCTGCGGGCGTGAAGGCTATCGAGATCCTAAACAGTCTCAAGAATCCGGGGACGGCCAAGAATCACCAGTCCGCAATGATCAGCTGAACAGACGCAGTATATCGTTGTAAGTCACGTAGACCACGAGCGCGAGTATCAACACGAGCCCGACGATCTGGGAGTAGCCCATGACCTTCTCGTTGACCGGGGATCCCTTGATCTTTTCGATCAGCAGAAACATCAGATGGCCCCCGTCGAGAATGGGAATCGGGAGGATATTGATGAATCCCAGGTTGATAGACAGGATGGCGAGGAAGAGGAAGAGCCGGGCCAGGCCGAGTTCAGCGAAGGAGTAGGTTGTGCGTGAGATCGTGATGATACCGCCGAGGTTCTTGGCGGAGACATCCTGGCTCAGGATCCGCGACAGCGTGATGTAACAGTTCTTGATCTGGTAGAGGGCGCAGTGAAAGCCGGCCGAAATCGCATCGACCACGTTGAGGTTGCGCGTGAGCAGAACCGATGTGAGATTGAAATCGAATCCCAGGCTCGGTAATTTCATGGCCTCGGTGGTGACGACCACGTCCTCCTGGGAGGAGGAGTCGGCCCGACTGATCGCGAGGCTGATCTTTTGATCGTCAGCGCCGTTGATGGCGTCAACGATGTCACCGAAGGTCTTGATATCGCGGCCGTTGATCGCGTGGATCGTCACGGAGCCGCTGAATCCCGCCTTCGAGAGGGGTGCATCGGGAATGATCTCGACACGGTTATTCCGGTCGACCCAGGCAGTGGCCAGATCGCGCTGCAGCGCATCGCGATGTCTCTCGTCGTAGACGATAGGATTCCCAGCGGCGCGACTGGCATCGTCGGTGCGGACAATGTGAAATCGAAGAGGTTCCTCCGAGAGCACCTCGTTGAAATCGCTCTTGGTGAGAATCTCCCGATCTCCGACGCTGACGATGATATCGCCTTTTTCGAGACCGGTGTCCAGAGCGGCCAGATCGCCCCGCAAACCTTTCACGGTGAAATCGAAGGACCGTTTGATTCCGATCCTGCGTTTTTCCTCATCAGCCATGATCTCGGGAACGACGCGCATCTCGATGAATATTTCCCCCTCGTCTCGCGTCCGGGCGATCTCCAGAGTGACGGGCGCCTCGCTCGACGCGCCGCGATCGTTGAGCCATTCGTCGGGGGGCATCTTATCGATCGTGAGGATTTGGTCGTTTTCGCGCAAGCCGGCCCGAAAGGCGGGGCCGGCCTCGGTGACGGCCGTTGCATGGTAGATGGAGGGACTGGTGATCCTGATCTGTTGAAAGCCGATCTCGTCGTCTTTTTCCGGGGTGACGTCGACGCGCAGCGTCTTCCCGGCACGATCGAATACGACCTCGACGGGGCCCTCCTTGGCCAGGGCGATGTTGAGCGGGATATCGTGAAACTCGTAGACCTTGTTGCCGTTGATGCGGAGGACGTTGTCGCCCCGCTCCAAGCCCGCCTGCCAGGCCGGACCACCGGGTCTGACAAAACCGACCTCGGGGCTGACGAAAGGAACACCAGTGGCGAAAATTATTGGGAAGGTGATGAAGGCGAAGACAAAGTTCATCAGCACGCCGGCACTGAAGATCCACATTCTCTGCAGGGGGGTCTTGCTCGGAAGCTCGTCGGCCGCACCGCTCAGGTCCTCGCCCGGATTTTCGCCCGCCATCTTGACGAACCCCCCCAGGGGAATCGCACAGAGCTGATAGAGGGTATCTCCCTTGCGGAATCCGGCCAGCTTTGGCCCGAATCCGAGCGAGAAGGTTTCCACGCGGACGCCCGACTTCTTCGCGGCGAGGAAGTGGCCTAGTTCGTGGATGAATATCATGAGGCCGATACCGAGGATGACTTCCACGGTGAGCCAGGTTTTTTCCAGAAAGGCGAGGAGATCGAACCCCCCGCTCTCGACGCCTAAAAACATTGTGTCGATTCCTCTCGCGCCCAGCGGTCCGCATCGAGGACCTCTTCCAAAGTGGGCGATTGAATGTGCTTGGTTTTGCCGAGTACAAGAGACACTCTTTTAGAAATTTCGTCAAAGGGAATCACGCCCTTGAGAAAAAGTCCGACCGCTTCCTCGTTGGCCGCGTTGAGCACAGCTCCATGGAGACCTCCCTTGCGAACGGCGTCGAACCCCAGATCGATCGCGGGAAATCGCTTTCTGTCGGGCGGCTCGAAGGTGAGACGGCTCCATCGGTTGAAATCGAAAAAATCCCTCGAAAGTTCGGGACGTTCGGGATGGGTGAGCGCGTAGCGGATAGGAACCCGCATGTCGGGGATTCCCATCTGCGCCAGGATCGAACCGTCCGCGAATTCCACCATGGAGTGAACGATCGATTGGCGGTGGACGATCACCTCGATCTGGGTCGGTTCGAGTTCGAACAACCAGCGGGCTTCGACAATCTCGAGAGCCTTGTTCATCATGGTGGCCGAGTCGATGGTGATCTTGCCGCCCATGTTCCACGTCGGATGGTGCGCCGCCTCCTCTGGAGTGATCTTTTTGAGATCATCGATCGGAGTGTCCACGAAGGGGCCGCCCGATGCGGTGAGAAAAACACGCCGCACGTCGCGCCCGGTGCGGCCCTGGAGACACTGGTAGATGGCGCTGTGCTCGCTGTCCACCGGAATGATCTCGGCCCCCCTCTTTGCGGCGAGCGGCATGAGGAGGTGTCCGGCCATGACCAGCGATTCCTTGTTTGCCAGCGCAAGCCGCGCTCCCTGTTCGATCGTTGCCATCGATGACGGGAGACCGGCCGCCCCAGAGACGGCTTGCACCACGATGTGGGGCTCTTGCTGCCGAATCAGATCGACGAGGGCATCGGGGCCGCTCAGAAGGCTGATATTCAGTCGATCGAGGATCGAGGCGAGTTGGCGCTTGGGGGCGGCTGCGGCTACCGCGACAGCGGCAGGCTTGAACTCACGCGCCTGCTCGACGAGAGCTTCCGTGTTGGAATTTCCCGAAAGGCCGACCACATCGAAGGAGTGGGCCAAGCCCCTGAGGACATCGATGGTCTGCTTTCCAACCGATCCGGTCGAACCAAGAATTACGACGCGCTTCATCAATACCTAATGATCGAGGGAGTTAAAAAAAAGAGTAAACGACTTTTTTGGTTTAACGCTCGCATTAAAGTGAGGATTATAAATTGTATTGCCCTGTTTTGAAGCCTATCCGTAAACTATTCTGGGTGGGCGGTCAGAAATGGGCGGCCGTCTTCGATGGGGGCCGAACGCCGAGAGTCGACAGAGTTTCTTTCAGAAATTATCTCTAAGTAAGGGTTTACTGAGATGGAACAGGAACAGCGAAAGGTGACCTACGAAGATGCCGGAGTTGACATTGACAAGGCCACCCGATCCCTGCGTGCGGTCAAGGAGAAGCTCTCCTCGACATTCAACGACCGCGTCCTCTCTCACATCAAGAATTTCGGGACTCTCTACAGCATCGACGGACTGGGCGGTCAAGCGCCGGTTCTTGTGGCCAGCGCCGACGGGGTGGGGACGAAGCTCAAGATCGCCTTCATGACCGGACGCCACAACACGGTCGGCATGGACATCGTCAACCACTGCGTCAACGATATTATCGTGCAGGGCGCCCAGCCCCTCTTTTTCCTCGACTATCTGGCCGTGGGAAAGCTCGAAACCGAGGTTTTTCAATCGATCATCGACGGTCTCGCCAATGCCTGCGCGCAGAACAAGATCGCTCTCATCGGCGGAGAAACCGCCGAGATGCCCGATTTTTACGCCGAGGGAGAGTACGACCTTGCCGGCTTTATCGTGGGAATCGTCGATCGCGATAAGATTATCGACGGTTCGTCGGTCAAGAACGGCGATCTCCTCGTCGGTCTCGCGTCTTCCGGATTGCATACCAACGGCTATTCGCTGGTGAGAAAGGTCTTCTTCGAGATGAAGAAGCACGACCTCTCCTCGGCGCCTCCCGAATTGGGACGTCCCCTCGGAGACGAGTTGCTCGAACCTCACATGAGTTACCTCAGCGCTGTCAACGCTATGAAGGAGATGGGCTGTGTGAAGGCGATGGCTCATATCACGGGAGGCGGTTTCATAGACAACATACCGCGCGCACTCCCCGAGGGATTCTCCGTGAGGATCGATATCGGATCGTGGAATGTTCCTGGAATCTTTCGGCTGGTCGTGGCGCTGGCCCAACTCGACAAGAAGGAAGCATTCAGAACCTTCAATATGGGTATCGGCTTCGTATTTGTCATCGACCGATCGGCCGCGCAAGAGTGCCTCAAGACACTCGGAGATCTTGGCTACTCTCCGTACATTATCGGTGAAGTCGAGAGGGGCGAGGGGGGAGTCCAGCTTGAAGGCATTTAGTCCCTGCTTGTTGATCTTTTTCTTAATCGCCCTTTGTGCTCATGACCGGGCCTGGGGGCAAGAACCGTCCGGGACAAATGATCTCGAAGTAGCCCTCGAAGAACTCAGGGCGTCGCCCGACGAAGCGAAGAGCTGGGAAAGGCTTCACGAGATTTTTGACAGGTTCATCGCCGCCGACGCTGCCGCAGGTCTCATGGACATTGCTCTCGGACTGACGGAAGAATTCGATCAGTCTGGCGGTGCGTGGGTTCTTCTCGGCAAGGTCTATCTGGGACAGGCGGGCGCGATTCGGGGATTGACCGGATTCGAGGGGACCTTCCGGCAGAGCCTGCTCTATCAGGCGGCCGATGCGTTCCGCATCGCGCTCGATCGTCAGCCTTCTTCTCTCGAAGCCGGCAACCACTTGGCGTTCAGTCTCTTTCTTTTGAGAAACTTCACAGGGGCGCGCCGCGAAGCGCGGTCTCTGGTCAATACCTATCCCGGCGAAGCCTATCCGCTCTACATTCTGGCGGAGATCGAGCTCCGATGCGAGAATCCCGAAACAGCACTCGACCTGTTCCGCGATGCGCGCGGAAAAGACGAGAATCTGCTCGACGCCATGCATGGCGAGGTCAGGGCGCTCATCGCTCTCGAAGACTATCCGGAAGCAGCGGGTCTGCTGGTGGCGCTCGCGGCCAAGGATCCTCTGCGGATCGAGATCGCCCCGCTGGCTTATTCGGTTTTCGAGCCGCGGGAGAGCTATCTCGAGGCTGCTTCGCTCTATCAAAGCCTGCTCGAGGTCGCTCCCAAGAGGCGGGATATTGTTTTTTACCTCGCCGTCGTCGAATACCGACTCGAAGACGTTGCTTCGTCGAGCCGTCACATCGCCGAGATTCTGGAGATCGATGTCGCCTTCGACGGGGCCCACTATTTTGAAGGGCTGCTCCGCGAAAAACAGCGTCTCTTCGACGATGCCGTGGTCAGTTACAGGACGGAGCTGAAAAAGGAGGGGCGCTATTTCGAGCTTTCTCTCGACCGATTGAGGGTTCTGGCCTTCACGAAGGCCGCCGCCGGACTTTACGAGGAAGCGATCGAGATCTACGACTCTTTGCTTCCTATCCTGCCATTCGACTCGATTCTGGCTGCCAACCGGGCCCTCGCCCTGGCCCAGTGCGGTCGTATCGAGGAGGCTGATCGAGCCTACGAACTCATACTCGAAACCTCTCCACGCGATTCCCAGGTGCTCAATGACCGTGCGCTCCACATGATGGGTACGGGACGCACCCGGAAAGCGCTCGAATTGCTCAAACAAGCTTATTCCATCGATGGCAATCTCGATGCGTGCGAGAATCTCGGAGCCTATTATTTTTTTGTGGCCGATGACCTGGAAAAAGCCGCCCTATATCTGACGCATGTTCTGGAAGCGGATCCTCACCGTGAGAAATCGTTGATTCTCCTCGAGCGGATCCGACGCCGCTTCTCTGGTCAATAGGGGCGATTGACATCTTCACCACAGGCCGTTACACTGCTTTTTCATCGTTGTAATGAATAGTACTGACCGGGATTTAAGCTTATTCTGGTTTTCTTTTATAAAGGACTTTCGGTATGAAACCGCTTGCGTTCTTCCTTCTCCCACTCGTCGGAACATTGCTTTTCATCTCGCCTGCATCTTTCGCTGAAGATGACTTTTCTTTTGAGGAACGGGATGCCAAGAAACTGGGCGAAATCCTCAAAAAGATAATCGACGCCAAGATCATCGATGATCGCACCGAGGAATCCAAACGGCTCGGTGAATTCAACAAGGCACTCGATACAATCAAAGATAAGAAGAGCATCAAAGATATACTGAAGTATTCCGACCAGTTCTACAGGCTCAAGGAATGGGCGATCGACAAGACGGACAAGGTCATCAAGACTAAGGCCGGCAAGGAGGGATTTCAGGAGAGCGAATTCACCGACGAATCGGGTGGGGCACAGGCGTACAGCTACATGATCTCCATTCCCAAGGGGTACAAGCCTGACGCCGAAGAGCGTTTTCCTGTTCTCATCTACCTCCATTCCAAGACCAAGGTCAAATCCAAAGTCAAGACGAGGGTCTTGAAAGAGATCAAAGCCGAGCTGGATAGTTTCTTCAACGGCAAGAATCCCGTCTGCAAGGAGATCTTTGAAAAAGCGATCATCATCGTGCCTGTAGGCCCCTTGTCGGGACGTAAGAACAAAAACGTCACCGATGCGGCCGTCGACTGGGAGAAACTGCAATGGGGACGCATGTCGGCGTTTGTCGCCGTGCGGGTCTTCACGGAGAAGATGGTCTTCGATCGGGGACGGGTTTTTGTTCTCGGCAAAGGCAAGGACGGCCTGGCCGCGTTCAAATACGCCACCTGGTACCCGAGCCTCTTTGCAGGAGCGGTTGCGATCGATTCGCCGCTGGCACCGATGTTTTCGGAAAACGGGGGCGATAGCCAGTTCGTTTACATCAGCACTGAAGCCAATGATTCAAGTCAGGCCAAGGCCGCGTCCGACTGGGCCGGGGCAATGACCGGCAGCGACGGCGGGCCGAAAGCGACTTTTGTCGACGGTGGGGGCACAGACTCCTCGAGTTTGGACGACAAGGGGCTGGCGGCGATCAGGGACCTCATCGATCGCACTCCGAAGGCGGCTGCGCCTTCCAAGATCGCTCTCAAGACGATCAGTCTCGAATACAGTTCGAACGGATGGCTGCAGATTCTGGTCATGAACAACACGAACTCCATGAAAGAGGGGGACGAGGATGTCCCCAGCGTCGTTGCCGAGGTGGACAAAGCGTCCAACACCTTCGATATCAAAACCAACAGGGTGGGGAAGCTCAGGATTTTCCTCAACGACAATGTGGTCGATATGGACAGGCCCATCATCGTCAATCTCAACGGCAAGACCCGCTTCGAGGGGACCAAAGCGCGCAACATGGACAGAATGCTCGACATGATGTTCACCAATCTGGCGGGCAATTACGATATTTACACGAACTACATCGAAATTGAAGAAGAGGACATTTGAGGCCCCGGTCGTTCGATAAACGGCTCATTTTCCTGATCCTCATCGCCTTCGCGGCTGGTGCGGCTGTGATGGTGGTTGAACTCGCCGCAGCCAGGATTCTCACTCCCTATTTCGGCCAGTCCGTTTTCGTATGGACCAATGTGATCGGTGTGATCCTCGCTGCGATCGCTGCGGGCAATTATCTTGGCGGACGTCTGGCCGATGCCACAAAGTCGTTGAAGCCGTTGTTCTTCATCCTCGTCCTCGCCGGTGCACTCTGCCTCGCGATTCCGGGAATGATCGGTTGGGTTTCTCACTTCTTCCTGGGGAGAAATCTGCAACTGGAGGAAGCATTTTCCCTTCTCGTACGGGGATCGTTCGCGACGACATTGCTCGTTTTTGCCCCTCCTGTTTTTCTTCTCGGCATGGCTTTGCCTTTCATCGTAAGGCAGGCGTCTGAAATTTACGATGGTGTCGGCCGGGCGAGCGGTTCGATCTATGCGGCTTCGACGATTGGTTCGATTACGGGAACTTTCTTGACCACCTATCTGTTTGTCGAGTTCTTCGGTTCGAAAGGGACCTTTTATGCCGCCGGTCTTTTCCTCATCGCACTTGCAGGTCTCGGCTTCATCGTGCTCGGCCGCTTCAAGGAAAAGACCATGGGGGGGGCGGTCGTTCTGATAAGCCTCTGTCTGGGACCGTTGGCACCGGACAGGGGGTTTGCCGACGACGGTTCTGTTCTGTGGGAAACTGAGAGCCGCTACCAGTACATCCGGGTCGTCGAAAGAGACAACGGCGAAACGCTTCATCTTTGCATCAATGAAGGACTCGACTCTTTTCACTCCATTTACGTTAAAGACGAGATCCTGACCCATGGGCAGTACTATGACTACTATTCGCTCTTGCCAGGGCTTGCCGGTATGGAAAATCCCGGTGAGGTCTGCATCATCGGCCTCGCCGCAGGAACTATTGCGAGGCAGTATGCTCATTTCTTCGGTTCAGGCGGAGGTCTGGAGATCGACGGTGTGGAGATCGATCCAGAGGTAGTTCGGGCCGGCTATGACCTTATGGATCTCGCTCTGGCCGACCCCTGGATGACGGTCTTCAGTGACGTGGATGGCCGCGTGTTTCTCGATTGCTCTACTACCGAATATGATGTCATTGTGGTCGACGCCTATTCTCAGCAGATTTATATACCCTTTCATCTGGCCACGGTGGAGTTTTTTCGCCTCCTTCACGACCACTTGAAGGAGGGTGGGATTTTCGGTATCAACCTCAGCGGTTTCAGCCGCGACGAGCCGGTGATCGCCGCGATCGGGAACACGGCAGCGAAGGTTTTTGGCTCGGTCTCCCTGGCCAGAATTCCCGATGGCCGTAATTTCATGCTTTACGCTGTCAAGGGGAGAGGGCACATCTGTCCCTCGAAAATCGGCTCTCAAAGACTTCCCGCTTCACTGCGTCCTCTTCTCGATAGGATCGCCGCTTTCGGTTTGACCCGTCCGGTGGTGTTTGACGCGACAAAACTCAATCTGACCGATGATCATGCTCCACTCGAACTGATGAGCGACAGAGTGCTGATGGCGCGTTCGAACCACCTCGTCGAGTCGATCTCGGAGAATCGATAAAATGGCTCTCTGGAGCGCTGTTCTCATCGGTTGGTTCCTTCCACTTGCGGCGCAGATGTCATCATTCGATAAGAGTGAATTCGACAAGACACGCTCCCAGGCTCTGGAATTGTTCAACGCAGGGGAAATCGGGCGGGCGATTGGGCCGCTGGAAGAGTGCCTGACAAAGGATCCAGACGACATCGGTATTTTGAAAACGCTGGGTTTCATCAGGTATAAATCAGAAGATATTTCCGAGTCCCGAGAGTATTTTGAGCGCGTTCTCAATATCGAGGGGCCGACACCTTACATTTTTTTCATGCTCGCCAACGTCGCGTTTAGAGAGTTCAGGCTCGGAGATGCCAGTGATCTCTACCGCGAAACGGCTCTCCTCGATCCTCGGTATCCCTCTCTCCAAAAAAATCAGGCGCTGCTGGGAGAACAGATCAAAAGAGTCCGGCTGCTCAAAGGACTGAGGGAGCGCTGCGATCGCTTTTACTGGGGAGCGATTATCGGGGCGATGATGCTCCTTCTCCTATTCCTGGCGATCGACTTGAAACAGAGGAAATGAGAAAAAAAAAGAACCGGGCACAAAGCCCGGTTCTTTTATGCATTCGCAACATTTTATTGCTTAGAGGATATCAAGCACCTCGGAAATGGCGTCGACCTTGGCGCGGTAGTTGCAATTCTCGGAAATGCAGGCATTCCAAGGCAGATTCGTTTTCTCGCCAATGATACCCAGAGCGACTGCCGCGAAAGCACGGGCCAGATTATTGGCTTTCGAGTCCTCGAGGATATTCTTGAGAGGCGCGATCGCACTCGAATCACCGATGAGACCGAGAGCTTTGGCAGCGGAAGAGGTCACGCTCAAGGTCTGACCGGTCTCGAGTGCCTTGACGAGGACGTCGACAGCTTCTGTATCACCCATCAGACCAAGCGCGGTGGCTGCCTGCAGACGAAGGCGAAAGACGATTTCGTTTGCAGCAAAATCACGGAGCTTCTCAGCCGCCTTTCCATAGTTCATGAGACCGAGTCCGATGCAGAGATGTCCCTGCAGAGCCTTGTTCTTGGTGTCGAGCAGCGCGTCGTGAATCATTTTGGCGTGGCCCGTAGCGTTGAGCAGGCCGAGGCTGACCGCGATGGCTCCTTTTTCGGAAGGTACTTTTGTTTCGGAAAATTTCTCCCTGATCTTGCTGATCACCGGAGCTTGCAGAGCGTTGTGCTTGAGCGAGTGAATCGCGCTGGAGATCGAGGCCCAGGAAAGGTGCTGGGTCTTGCTGGGGCGGGCAATCTCGGAGAGGAAGAAGTTGGAGATTTTCTTGTGAGTCTCCTGATGGGTTGCGTAGTCGTCATCGCGCGTCCCGATTTGGGCCAGAGCGACGAAGCAGAAATGCCGTGTCTGGACATCCTTGCCTTCCTTGGCGTACTTCAGGAGAAGGTTAATCACCTCCTCGTCTTCGATCGTGGCCAGCTGGCCGATCGCGATGGTGCAGGACTGGCGGATCCAGTCGTTCTGCTTATCTTCCTTGAACGCTTTCACGATCGGGCTGAGTGCAACCGGGTTGCCCAGTTTGCCAAGAGCGACCGGTATGTACGCATTGAGGAAGGGATCCATTTTCGAGTTTTCGAGCAGACGGATAAGGAAACGAACGTTCTCATCCTTCGCATCGATGTCGGTCATGAGTCCCAGAGCGGTGATTGCGCAGCCGATGAGGTCCTTTTGGGTCTTCTCGTCTTCCTTTTCGATGACGAGTCTCAATTTGGGAGCCGATTGCTCGGCGCCAATCAGGCCGAGAGAGAGAGCCGCAAAGGCCCTGACCAGCCTGGGCACCTTTCCTCCACCAACAATTTTGCGGCCTTCAGAACTATCGATCATCAGATCGTAACAGGTCTGGCACGACTCGGCTGAACCGAGAACGCCCAGAGAGAGACACGCTGACTGCTGTGCGGTTTCGTACTTCGAATTGAGAAGAGCCCTGATGTCGTCGATAACGAGAGAGGCATCCTCAGCTCGCGTGATGCGCGCAACCGCGAGAACGGCCGAGTCGAGAATATCGGGGTGGTCGGCCTGCAGGCCGATTTTCAGCGAAGGAAGAACTTCCGATTTGATCATGTCGACAGTGGGCCTCTTGGATGTCCGAGCCTGGTCTTTACGACCGCGGCCCACGAGAAAGCCGCCAGATCCCGAAACGTTGCTCGTTCCGCCGAGGCGGTTTTTGAGGTCGAGGTAGGCATCTTTGTTGTTTTCCCACCAGAACTCCCAACGTTCATAACCCATGCCACCACTGTAGCGTTTGCGGCTCATACCCCCCGTTCTCGCACCACGAGGGCCGGTGGGGCCGGAGAGACCAGTGGGGGTGGCTGGTCCGCGAGGGCCAGCAGCTGAAGGACCTGCAGGGCCCGGAGTGGTAGGGCCGCTTGAATTACCGGGAGGAGTCGAGTCGCCCGGGCCGCCCAAGTTAGGTGGGACTGTATCACCGGGTCCACGGTACTGGCCGCCGTGACCGAGGGCAACATCGTCGAGGAAAAAGCCCAGAATGCCGATTAAGGCGAGAAATAGAACGACTTTCTTCATGATGGGGCTCCTTAAATTAAGTTCTAATTACATGAGGTTGTCGCAAATGAGAATGTGTTGATTTGTAAGTTCATTCGACATCGCTTGAGATCGTCGCAAATTACGGCCCTCTCTGTAAAAATATTCAAACCAATTTTAAGGCCGTAATAGGCTTGATTTAAACAGAATTGCCTTCTTGATACCAGTTTCGTCTGGAGAGTTGGGGGAATCTAAGTAATTGGTCTGCAATCGGCTTGCGCTGGTTACCAAAGGGTAACGAAAAACGAAACCGGCCAACGTAAGAAAGAAAAGCACCCGCTGAAAAACGGGTGCTTGATTGAACCGCATGATTGTGTCGAATTACAATCTTACGCGGGAAACATCATCGATATCAAAGTCAACTGATATTTCTTCCACGATATTGATGATCTTTCCAGATTTCTTGATTTCGTTGAAGAGAATGGCTCCCTCGATGGTTTTTCCATCCTTGAATGTCAACGATACGATATCCGATCGTGCCGCCTTCTTGAGGGACTGAAGAAGAGTGTCTCCCATATTCAAGAACTCCTACTCGTTACATATATCAGTAGCAATATATTAATTGCTATATTTAGAAGTTGTTATAATATAATGTAGTTATGATGATAATTTCAACAAAAATCTAAAAAAAACTTCTGTACAAGGAGTAACCTCGCTCGAGGAAAATTCTGAAACAACGATTCTGTGATGATTCTGCATGGAGTTACCATTCGCGGGGAGACTGGGAAAGTCATCTACACCGACTAATAGCCTACCATACGCAAGTCCCCACGAGTTGTTGGGAAATCAGGACAGTCCGCTGGTGAATCGAGGAGAGATTCTAATCAACTGGGCGGGTTTTGAGGAGCAGCGTCCATTGACCGTCGGCGACGATTCGCTCATTGTGATTTTTTACTCTCGTGCTGAAAAACAGGAGTCCTTGACCGCCTTTCAGTCCTTTTTTCTGAACGACGGTAATCGATGCGAAGAGAGTGTCACCAAAAAAGACTGCGCTCTTGAATTTGGAGTCCAGACGCCGCAGAGCTATGGTTGTCCCTTCGAATATGCCCAGTTGGGCGATCATTCCAGTCATCAAAGACTGAATCAATGCTCCATGGGCCATCCTTTTGCCGAAAGACGATTCCCGGGCGAACGATTCATCCATGTGCAGCGGATTGAAATCGCCTGAGAGTCCCGCAAAGAGGACAATGTCAGTCTCTGTAACCGTTCTGCCAGGAGAGTGAAACTCCTGGCCCAGTTCGAAGTCATCCCAGAAAAGACCTCGGTGTTTCTTCTTTGTGCACATAACTCTTTATCTCACCACGAGTAAAAAAACGACTTCCGCAAATATTGAGTTTTCGATTCCCCGTCACTCCAACCCGGCCTCGATCGCTCTGAAACTCGCCTCCAGCCGAGCCCGTGCAGTCACTGTTTCGACCGCGTTTTTCAAATCAGCCATAGTGAAAGGCAACAGTCCTTCATTCACGGAGTGGCTCAGAAGGATCAAATTTGCGGAGGCGGGTGCGTTGAGTTTCGTCGCTCGGGAGAAAGCGTCGAACCTGTGGATTTTCACCTCCCTTTTGGCGAGAGCTTCGACCATCTCGTTTTTCATCGCCTGGTCGCTCGACGAATTGACGATCAGAGTCCCTCCTTTTCTGAGAAAAGTGAGATGAGGATAGGTCTCCTCGAATCTGAGCGAAAAGAGAATATCGGCCGTGCCAGCTTGAACCATGGGTGAGGAATAATCCCCGATCTTTACGTGAGAGACGACCGAGCCCCCGCGCTGGCTCATGCCATGTGTTTCACTTCCCAAAACGCTGGCTCCAGCCGCAACCGCCAAGGCATAGAGGTTTTTCGCGAAATAGAGCACACCTTGGCCGCCCACTCCGCAGATGACTATCTTGAGATCCATACTCAGCCTTTCTTCAGTCCATCCTGTGATAGAGGAACGATAATCAACCCCGCTTCGATCGTCAACGCGCTTCGGCACTATTTATGGGCGAACAAGATTTATCGGCTAAATACTCAAGGTTGGGAGGTTGAAGTTCGACGAATCATAATTATGATGAGCCTTCCATTTTCGTGGTTCCTAAACGCGATTCAGAAGAACATTTGAGAGAGTCTGATCATGACAGAGACAAGCAATAAAATCGATACCCCCATGGCCAAAGCGGTTCTCAACGTCTACAGGGCAGGCGAGGAAGATGAGGCGATGAATCCCATCCTTCTCGCCGACGAGAAGGGCAGGCCCGTCGGGCGGATTCAGGACGGAGACTACGTCATCTTTTATGATATCCGCGGCGAACGAGAGATTCAGCTGACAGAGTGCCTGACCGATCCAGCTTTCACTCATTTCGACACGGGTGGCCTGACATCCCGTTTTGTCACGATGATCGAGTACGACAAGAAGCTCGATGTCAAGGTTGCCTTCGAACCCCAGCAGGTGCCGGTGAATACCTTGGTGGAGATGGTCAGTAAAGCGGGATTGAAGACACTGAAGGTCGTGGAAACGGAGAAAGCCGTTCACCTCGGCTACTTTCTCAATGGGAAGCGTGAGAATCCTCACGAGGGCGAGGAACACCGATTTACTCATTCACTGAAAGTGGACGACTTCTCGCAGCATCCCAAGATGTCGGTCGAGGAAGTCTGCGACACTGTCGTCGGCGCCATCGATGACGACGAACACGATCTGATCATCGCCAATTTCGCCAATGTGGACGTGGTCGGCCACATCGAAAACCGCGACGCTGTCATCACCGCGGTCGAGACGGTCGATGGCTGTGTTGGAAGAGTGGTGGACGCCGCACGGAAGGCGGGGAGAGAGGTGGTGATCACCGCTGATCACGGCTCTGCCGAGCGTTGGCTCTATCCTGACGGCAAGGTCGACACAGGTCACACCGACAGCCTCGTCCCCTTCATTTACATTGGAAAGGGGACAGTGGATGGCCAGCCTCCTGTCCTGCGCAAGAGCGGTTCGCTTACCGACGTGGCTCCCACGATTCTGGAAATCATGGGTATCGGGCAACCGGCCGAGATGACGGGAGAGTCTTTCTTCGATTCTGCAACGGGAAAGGTCCAGTTCGAGAAGCCGAAGCGCAAGGCGCTTCTGATGATCGCCGACGGCTGGGGCTATCGCGAGGAGAAAGAGGGAAACCTGATCGTCGAGGCACACTCTCCCAACATGGACAGCTACATCGCCGAGAAACCTTTCGCGGCGATCGCCGCCTCGGGCGAAGCCGTCGGCATGCCCGAGGGCACCGTGGGAAATTCCGAGGCCGGCCACCTTCACATCGGTGTCGGACGGGTTGTCTATTCCGATCGACTGCGCATCGACCGCGCCCTCGAAGACGGGAGTTACGCAGCCAATCCCGCTTTCCTCTGGGCTATCGAGGGAGCGAAGAAGGAGAACAAGCCGCTCCACCTTCTGGGCATCGTCTCCTTTTATTCCTCCCACGGTTCACTCCACCACCTCATCGAGCTGATGAAAATGGCGAGCGATCACGGAGTCAACGAGGTCTATATCCACTCTCTCCTCGGCCGCCGCGGCGAGCGTCCCGAGGCGGGCGCCGCCTACATCCGCGATGTGGAAGAGGAGGGCAGGAAGCTCGGTGTGGGCAAAGTGGTCTCCGTGATGGGACGCTTCTGGGCGCTCGATCGCGAGTACAACTGGGATCGTATCGAGAAGACCTATCGCTGCCTCGTCGACGGGGAGGGGACAAAGGTCAGCTGAGCGAGCAGAGTCTCAGATATTGACCTTGAAAACGCCTTTGAGTGCAAATCCAAAGGCGAGTCCTACGAGACAGAATATTATTCCCCACGGAAAATAATCGCCATCAATACCTAGCATGGCTCTTCGGGAATGATCTCGGATCTTGACCGACTGAATCGCTGAATCGGACGGCCAGGCAGATTCCACAGGATTTTCGAGCAGGTCCAATGTTTCGGTCACGCTGAAGCGAGCCGACGAGATCGCAGGTGGAAGATCTGCGGCCGCCGCGAGACTCTTGGTGTACTCTTCGCCCAGAGCGTGAATTTTCATATCGTAATCGCCTTCTCGATCGATTCTGATGCGGTAGGCGACCTCTCCCTTTTCCGGGATTCGCACGGGACCCGATTCGACGATGAGGCCTTCGGGCAGTTCAAGCACCACGTCGCCAAGGATCGCCGTTTTCGGATCGGCGCCCGCCGCCGAACCGTCGGTGGCCGAAAAAGCCTCCTTCGAAAGGGTCACCTCGAGAACAAACCGGTCGCCCGCCTCGAAAGGTGCGAAACCGTATCTCGAATCGAGCTGCACCAGCATGGGAACAACGATGATGATGAGCGGCACGAGCGGGAGGCAGTTGCAGCCGAGGTAATGGGGGATGTCCTTCAAGAAGAGGCGCCCGATCGCGCCCGAGAGTACTCCGAGGTCATCCTTGAAGATGCGGATCGCCAGCAATCCGGCCTTGATTCGGGCCTTGACCGCCTTGATCCTCTTCTGAGGCGAGGTGTACTTGTAGAGAAGGAGAAGCAAGATCCCCGCGAGGATAGAGAAGACGGTGAGCCCCACAACGGGCGCCATTCCCTTGAAGGGAAAGAGAATCACGTCGAAGAGGCTGTTCATGATCGCGTTGAATATGGACATGGCGTTTCCTGGTTAGCGATACTTCCGATTCATCCCACGAGCTTGCGCGTTTGTTTCGCGACGGATCAGGAAATGTAACCCAATCCCTTGAGCTTGTTCTTGATGTCCTCGTCCGAGTCCGATTCCTCGAGCTTGGCGATTTCCTTTTCGAGAGCGTGATGGACAAACTCTTCCGGAGAAGAATATCCCGCGATCGACGCGAACTTCTTGATCTTCTCCAGCAGGTCCTTGTCGATTTTTATCTTGGAACCGAACATTGTATTTTCTCCATTTCTACCAGATCGGCTTGCCGATCATCTCGGGTGTTTTTTCGACACCGTATTCTTTGAGAATTGTGACGGTGAGGTCGTAAAGTTTGGGTTCGTCGAGGATCATCTTCTTGTTTACAAAGAGGATGCCGGGGACCTCCTCGGCGGCCATGAGATGGTTGCCGCTCCATGGGTTCATGTTGTCCTGGAGGATCTCGCTCGAGAACTCGCCCAGCGCGGACTTGTCCGACACACCGTATCCACTGAAGAAGCCGACAACCATATCGGGAGCGTTCTCGATCGCCGCTCCGTCGTAGACCTCGCGGCCCTTGTACATCGTGTAAAAAAGCGGCTCTCCGTTTTCGGGATCCTTCTCGGTCATCAGCCTGCCGCAGATCTCGTCGACCAGGCTGTCCACCTCTGCCGGCTTCACGATCCCCTCGGGATCGCGCTTCACGACGTTCAGGTAGAGGCTCGCGAAACCGATGCCGTATGCCTGGGTGCGCGACCAGTCGACGTCGTCGAAATCGAGCTCGTCGAGCTTGGCCCTGTCCGCGCCCTCCTTGAGATGGAGGTAACCCTTTTCGAGAAGCCACGAATTGAGGTTGAAGGTCCGGTAAAAGGGCGCGAATCCATGATCGGACATGACGATGAGAGTGTCCCCTTCGCGCAAGTTGCGGCGGACCTCGCCGATGACGCCGTCGATATCCTGATACAGGGTCTTGATGAAGTTCTTGTTGTAATCGGACTCGTTCTTGTCGTGGAAGGGATGTTTCTCGTCCATGAGCGCCCAGAACATGTGCTGGTCGAGGTCGATACTGCAGAAGTAGTAGAAGAGGAAGCCGCTGTCATGATCCTCGATGAACTTGTGGAGCATTTCCTTGCGCTTCTCGTAGATCAACATGGAGTGGGCGCGGTACTCGTCGTAAGAGAGGACGCCGTCTTTCAAGGCCGCCGTATTTTCGGGCATGCCTTTTGTCTCGAAAAGACCGTACCTGTCGGCGAGTTCGGCCGACCAGCCGGAGGGCGTCGTGATTTCGGCGCTCGGGGAGAGAGGATCGATATTGATCGGGTCGACGAATAACCGGAAATTCGGCCGCACCTCGGCCAGATAGAATCGCACAAGGCCCGAAAGATTGGTTACGTAAGGGATCACCTCGAAGTCAACGGCGATGAAGTCGCTCCACTCGCCCTCGGCGAGAATGACCGGAATGGCGTCGTCTTCGTCCTCGCCGATCTCGATCTTGACGATCGGCCTTTCGGGATCGATATAGACGCAGAAGGGGACTTTCATTTCCGGGGGGATTTCGCCCTCTTCCACGGCGATGCTGGCGTTCGGCGGACCGTAGAGAAAATCGCGAAACACGTTGTCGTAGATCGTGTTCGCCACGAGAACCCCCTTTGTCACATTTCCAGGGATGGCGAACTGGTCCTCGGTGTAGAGATAGTATGTCCCGTAACCGCCCTGGAAATCGGGAGTACCCATGCCGCTCATGGTCTGTTGTCCGGTCTCGGTGGGGGGGTAGTGGGCGGGAATCTTGTAAATCGTGGCCGGGACGCCGTGGTCCTCGAGTATCTCCCAGAAGGCCGTTCCCTGACGCATGTTGATCTGCGTTCCGCCGGTGAGGGGGAAGTAACGCCCTAACATGGTCAGAGAGAGCCCCACATCCTCGGTCTCCACGATCGGATCAACGGGCATGAGGCGGGTGGCTCCGGTTTCAGGATCCTTTTCCCATTTGTGATGCAGGAAGTCGTAGATCCCGTGCCCACCCGGATTCTGTCCGCTGATGAAGTTGGACCACGCCACCGGGCTTTCGGGCGGGATGCTCGTTCCCATCGACCGGAAGTCGCCTTCCTTCTTCATGGCGGCCAGGTTGGGAAGCAATCCCTCGTCGAGCCATTTTCTGGTGAGCTTGTAATCCATGCCGTCGATGGCGACGAAGATGACCCTGTGCTCCGCGCTCTCTCCACACCCGCCGAGTATCGTGAAGAGGCCGAGGAGAAGGAGAACAGCCACCACTAATTGAGTCGATGTGAATTTGGAATTCATCTTCTTGAGATACTCTCCTCAGTTGCGATCGCTCGCTTGTGCTTTTCTTTCCGGTTTGCCCTCGATCAGCGTCACACCATCCATGTGGGGCTGCTTGGCCACCCCGAAAAGGTGCAGGATGGTGGGGGCTATATCCATGAGTCGCGGCTTCTCAGTATCGATCGAATAGTTACAGAAAAAGATTCCCGGAACGAGGACCGGATCGATGCAGTGATCGCCGCTCCAGCTCTTGGTATTGTCCTCGATGATCGTCTGGTCCACCTTGCCCACGGCGCAATCCCAAGATGCACGGTAGCCGATCTTGTAGCCGATCAGCAGGTCGGGGCAGTTCGAGACGTAAGGCCCGTTGAATATTTTCTTCGCATCGTAGATACGGTTGATCGCATCTTGCTTGTCCTCTTCGTCGTAGATCTTCATGAGACCGGCGGTGATCTCTTCCTTCAGGCGGGCTTCCTCCTCGCCAGGTTCCACGATGCCGCGCGATTCGCGGTCCTTCACGTTGAGGTAGATCCCCGACAGACCGAGAGCGAAGGCCTTGGTCTTGCTCCAGTCGACATTCTCGAACCACTCGCCGCTGCCTTCGGCCCCGTTCTTCATGGTCATGTAGCCATTGGCCATGAGCCACGAATTGAGATTGATGCCGCGTCGGAAGACCTTGAATCCATGGTCGGAAATGACCATCATCATGGTCTTGGTCCCTTCGATCTTTTTCATGACGCGGCCCACCAGGTCGTCCATGCGGACATAGAGATCCTCGATGGCGTTCTTGTGGATCTCAGTATCCTTGTCGCGGTTGGCCGGATGGGTGGGGTCGGTGTAGCGCATGAACATGTGCTGGATCCGGTCGGTGGCGTCGAACACGGTGACCACAGTGCCCTTCTTGGTCTTGTCGAGAGCGTCGAAGAACATCTTCTCGCGCTCGCCGTGGATCAGGTACGCCTGGTCGAGGAAGGCCTTCTCGTCGATGACCCGTTCGTTGAGCGCCCACGTGTCCTCTGCGAGGCCGAGGGTGGCATAGGGCCCGAAGGTTTTGGACAGATAGGTCGCGTAGGTGAAGGGATGTGAGATCGGCAGGGCGGGATTGTCGGGATCGATGTGAATCGGAGTCATGTAGCACTTGAACTCCGGCTCCATCTCCATCACGTAGAAGCGGCACAATCCGCGCACCTTGATTCCGAGACCGGCCTTGAATATGACATGGATCCAGTCCGAGTACTCCCTCTCCTTCAACGTGAAGGGCTCCTCGCCCACGTCGAAATGAGCCGTGCCGTCGGTTTTGTCGACCGTGACGGTCAGCGGCGCTTTCATCTCGGGCGTGCCCTGTTTGAGCGAGTTGGGCGGTCCGGTGACCTCCGCGTGAATCGTGTCGCCGTCCCATTCGACCGGAATGCGGACACCTTGCGTGGTGTCACCGGCTATTTTTTCCGTCGTGTAAAAGGAGAACGTTCCTTGCGTGCCGCGCAGGTCGGGCACGCACATGGCCGAGAGGCTCACGCCGTAAAATTTCTCCGGTGGAAAAGTGATGGGAACGCGGATGATGGAGCTGAAGATTTTCTTGTCGCCCAGGATCTTCCAGAAAGGAATTCCCTTCCGGAGAAGCTTGATGCGCGGCTTGCCCAGCGGGATCCTAAATTTTCCGATCTTGAAGACATTGCCGCTGTCCTTGATGTCGGCCGAAGAAAGCACGGAAAGGTAGGATTTCGGGTCGCGTGCCAGGAAGTCGAAGATGTTGTGTTTCGAGGGATCGACCCCGGTCTGGAACGACGACCACGCAACGGGCGACATGGACGGAATTGTCGTGGCCAGAGGATGAAAACAGCCCTCGTCCATGAGCTTCTTAAAATTTGGTAGTTTTCCCTCGTTGATGTACTTCCTCGCGCGGGCCGGATCGAGCCCGTCGAGACCGACGACCACGACGCGGTCGACGAGGCTCTTCGTCAGGGCGCGCCTCTTGTAAAAAACACGGATCGCGGCACGGATCGGCCACATGAGAATCGTGACCAGCGCCAAAGCGATGGCAATGAAGAATACGAGAAAGGTGCCGAGAAACGCGAATCCGGCTCCCGGACCGATATAAGCATCAGCCCTGTCGCAAACACAAAGGCTGATCCAGACGACCAGGAGGAGAATAACAAGAGGTTTGGGTGTTCTCTGAATCATGATTCTCTCTAAAGACCACATATACGAAAGTCCGAATACCGGGCGGTGGACAAAAGCGCAACTTTACTCAAAAGACCGTACAAGTCAATCGTTCAGCCAGGGAGTGTATCAAGATAAGGAGTCTGCAATCGGATCAATGGGAACCAATCGAATAATCCGATGTCTCGTAAAAATCTCTCTGTCATCGACCAACTGGAGTCCGTACAATGAGCTGCTCATTCTATCGTCCGAGCGGTCGAAAAACCGTAATGTAACCTGTGGTCTATTAAAGTTTTCTGCCTGTTTGGGGCAGAGACACAATCCGTGGTTGTTAGCGTCACCGGGAGTACGAACAAGATGATTCTCAAAAATACCGCCCTCGTGATCTCATTGCTGTCCCTTCTCCTTTTCGCGGCCTGCAACGGCGCCTCGACCCCGGCCGAACAGGAAAAAGCCGCGGACAAGGCCATGGCGGCCCAAGACTACGAAGAAGCGTTCAAGCTATACCAGGAACTGCTCGACTGGAAGGGAGATGGCGAGGTTGCCCAGGACAAGCGATTCAAGGCTGCTCTAGAGTCGGTCAAGTGCCAGGTTCAACTCGGACTCCACGAGGAAGCCAAGGTTAGCTTTCTTGCACTGGAGAAGGACTTCGCCGACGAGATGGCCAAACCGAATTCGTACAAACACGCACTCGCTGTGACCAATGAAATGGATAGAGCCAATGCTCCCGTGCTGATCATGACGGATATCATAGGGTTCGCCAAAGCAAAGTACCCCGATGTCGGTACCAAATTCGACAACTACAAGGAAAACCTCATCAAGCGCGCCGAGACCGACGAGGAAAAGGCCGCTCTCAAGAAACTCGGTTATCTCTGAGAACGATCGCCTCTTCCTTGCAAGCCACCACGCAGGACGCGCAGTTCACGCAAAGAGAATGATCGACATGAACCGGTCCCTTTGGCTCTTCCTGGACAAGCGCCGGGCACTCGAACGCCTTGACGCACAAGCCACATCCCTCGCATTTCGTCTCGTCCACATCGACGCGCTGTCCGGCCCACTGGTCGTGAGTCTTCTTCTCGTTGATCAGGCAAGGTGCGCGGGAGATGATCACGGCCACACCACCGTCGGGTGAATGGATATACTCCTCGGCCTTCTTCAGGGTTTGCTTCATGCCGCTGAAATCGTAAGGATCGATGACCTCGAGAAACTCGACCGTCGTTCCCCGCACCGCGTCCTCGAGCGCGATCGCGTTGCCCTTTGCGCCGTCTGCGAGCACGCCGGTGCCTGGAGTGGGCTGCATCCCGGTCATGGCCGTGACGGCATTGTCGAGGATCACGAGGATGAACCGCGCATCGGTGTAGACTGACGAGAGCAGGCCCGAGAGCCCGGAGTGAAAGAAGGTCGAGTCGCCGATGGTGGCCACCACGGTCTTCTTTTCATCATCCTGCCGATAGGCCTGGGAAAAGCCGGCCGCCATGCTCACCGCGGCGCCCATGTCGACGCAGGTGTCGACGGCGCGCAGGTTTATTCCGAGGGTGTAGCACCCGATATCCGACGTGTAGATGGCGCGCGGGATCGCCTTGCGGATCGCGAAGAACGATGCGCGGTGGGGGCATCCAGCGCAGAGCGTCGGCCGCCGTGGTGAGAGGGAGAGATTTTCTATCGCCGCTTCCAGGTCGCCCAGCGCGCCATCGTCCTTGCCTGGGATTGCTGCAGAAAGACCCGTTTCCTTGAGGGCGCGATCGAGAATGGATTCCACCTTCTCAGGTGTTATTTCTCCTGCTGATGGCACGTGGCCCGACCGACGTCCGAGAAGGTCGCTCCGGTCGGTGAACTGGCTCTCGACCGCGTCTTCGGGTTCCTCGAGAACCAGTACACGGTCGTAGGAGCGGGCGAATTCGTCGAGCAGGCCATGATCGAGAGGATAACTCATTCCCACCGCCAGCAGCGGGAGTTCCAGAGCCCGTTCCTTCAAGATGTCCCGCAAATGGGCCAGGGACGGTCCGCCCGCGACGATTCCGAGGGGGCCCGATTGTGCTCCCTCACGCTTGTTCCAGACCGGATCGGCGCGCTCGGCGCGGGCGATCTCGGCAAGTTTGTCGTTGAGCTCGTGGTGAAGGATGAGCCTGAATTTCGGGGTGGCCGCCCATCGCTTGGGATCTTTTTTGAACGCGGCCTTTCGCTCAGCGGGCGCAATCGTTTCAGAGGTGATCCACTGACGGGCGTGGCAGATCCTGATCGACGCCCTGATCATGACCGGAACGCGGTATTTTTCCGACAGTTCGAACGCATAGCGTGTCATATACCGCGCTTCGTCCGGACTCGACGGATCGAGAACGGGTATCTTTGCGAACATGGCATGGACGCGGCTGTCCTGCTCGGTCTGCGACGAGTGGGGGCCTGGATCGTCGCACGAGATGACCACGAAACCGCCTGCCGTTCCCGTGTAGGCCGACGACATGAGCGGATCGGACGCAACGTTGAGACCGACCTGCTTCATGACCACTGCCGCCCTTTTGCCCGACCAGGCGAAGGCGAGCGCCGCTTCGAAAGCAACCTTCTCATTGACCGACCACTCGGTATAGGTGGGGAGGTCGAGGGTTTTCTTGAACCGAACCACCTCGGGGATGATCTCCGAACTCGGAGTGCCCGGATACCCGAAAACTCCGTCGCAGCCTCCCTCGATCAGGCCGCGCGCGATCGCGCCGTTGCCCATCAGAACTTCACCGTTGTTCATTCGGAATCGGAGTCCTTTCTCGATGATTCATAATCCTTTATGGCGAGCTGGATGATGACCGCGCCCGCCACGGTAATGAGAAGAAAGACAAACGCTTTCCAGAGTCCGATGATGACTCCGAGGGCGCCGAGAACGACAGCCACCTTCTGGCCGATCGTGCCCGACACGAAGATCGAAGTCAGCTTGGTGAGGAAATTATCCTGCACCAGCTTTTTCAGCCCCTTGATGAAGCCCAGCATGGCGATCGTCTTCCAACCGCTGTCAGCCTTGAGGCCGGCGTCTACTGAGGGTGACCTGCCGGCGAAGGGAATAAACTAACAAAGAGGCCCGTCCCACGGAAATACAAAAGATCGGCCGACCTTTGGCTGTTTTGCCTGTTTCCGGGAGACCTGACCTCTTAGAATGCCAAGATTGATAGGTACGGCGATTTCGAAGGCCTGAGCGGTGGAGTCCAGCTCGATGCATCACCAAGGAAAACAGCAAGATCAGGAAGGACAGCACGACCAGGAGCCCGCCTTCGTCAACCGGATCTCGGTGCCCTTCGAGTATCCCGTGTACTTCACGCGAGGTGTGACCGAACTCGAAAATTCCTTGCTCGTCGACACGCTCGATCGGCTCGACGAAGACCGCCGCCACCGCGCGGCGGTCTATATCGATTCCGGGGTGACAGACACCCACCCCGGGCTGATAGATCGGATCAAGGCGTATTTTCATCGCTATTCCGACCACATAGAATTGACAGGGACGCCGGAAATTCTTCCCGGTGGGGAGGTGGCAAAGAACAACTGGAAATCCGTGCAAGACGTGATGTTTGCGATCGGCAATCTCCACCTCGATCGGCAGAGTTTCATCATCGCCATCGGCGGCGGGAGTGTTCTCGACATGGTCGGGTTCGCCGCTTCGATTGTTCATCGCGGTCTTCGCCTGATCCGGATCCCCACGACGACCCTTTCGCAATGCGACAGCGGTGTGGGCGTCAAGAACAGCATGAACGAACATGGGCAAAAGAATTTCGTCGGCACCTTTGCGCCGCCCTTCGCGGTCTTGAACGACTACGAATTTCTGTCCACCCTCAGCCAGCAACACTGGATAGGTGGCGTAGCCGAGGCCTTCAAGGTCGCGCTCATCAAGGACGGTTCGTTTTTTGATTTTCTCTGCCACAATGCGAAATCCCTGGCTTCGCGCGACGCGCCTGTCTTGGAACAGGTCATTCATCGTTGCGCGATCATTCATCTCGAACATATAAGCACCAGTGGGGACCCCTTCGAATTCGGATCTGCACGGCCGCTTGATTTTGGGCACTGGGTTGGCCACAAGCTGGAGACATTGACCAATTACGAGCTCGGCCACGGGCAGTGCGTGGCGATCGGTATCTGTCTCGATTCCTACTACGCCATGCGCCACGATCTGATCTCGGAGAGTGAGTTGGAGCACATCCTTTCGGCCATGGAAGAGTGTGGCCTTCTCACGTGGACCGATCATCTGGCAGCGTGGGAAAAAGCCGATTCGCTGATCGTCAACGATGCGCTGGAGCAGTTCCGCGAGCACCTCGGCGGGATCTTGAATGTGACGCTTCCGTCAGGGATCGGGCAGCGCTGCGAAGTTCACCACATAGATCGAAGCATCATCCAGGAGGGAATACGATTTCTCGGGAAACGTGCCTCCCAAGATAAACAAGGTGCTTTCTGAGCGATGAGCACACAAGAGAGTCTGTTCGAAAAGAGAGCGCGCGAGTACTACCAGCGGAATGCGCCGCTGGCGGAAAGGATGCGGCCCAGAACGATCGAGGACTTTGTCGGACAGGATCATCTGATCGGCGAGGGGCGCGCCGTGCGCCTGGCGATCGACGAAGATCGCGTTCAGTCGATGATCCTCTGGGGGCCGCCGGGAACGGGCAAAACCACCCTGGGCAAGGTGATCGCCACGGTGACGGGGAAAGCGTTCATCCATCTGTCGGCCGTGACCGCGGGCGTGAAGGATATCAAAGAGAACGTGACCGCCGCGCGGCGGCGGATCTCCGAAAGCGATGAGGGCACCATACTCTTCGTCGATGAGATTCACCGTTTCAACAAGGCGCAGCAGGATTCTCTCTTGCATCATGTGGAAGATGGGACAATCACCTTCATCGGCGCCACGACCGAAAATCCGTCCTTCGAGGTCAACTCTGCTCTGCTGAGCCGGTGCAAGGTGGTCACCCTCGCACACCTTTCAACGGAGGAACTCGACTCGATCCTGGAGAGAGCGCTGGGCGATGACACGAGAGGCATCGCTTCGGACCATCCGGCGTCACTCAGCCGCGAAGCGCGGGAATTTCTTCTCGGTCTCTCCATGGGCGACGCGAGGGTTCTGCTCAACAACCTCGAACTATCAGCGCTGCTGGCCACATCGCTCGGTGCTGACGAAATTATGCTCGAACATGTGGAGGAGGCGTCGGGAAAGCAGAGCCTTATCTATGACAAGGCGGGCGAGGAACACTTCAACCTGATCTCAGCGCTGCACAAGTCGATGCGCGGATCGGATCCGCAGGCCTCGGTGTACTATCTCACCAGAATGCTCGAGGCTGGAGAAGATCCGCTCTACGTGGTGCGACGCATGGTGCGATTTGCGTCGGAGGATATCGGGTGTGCTGACCCGAACGCGCTCGTCGTGGCGATCGCGACAATGAACGCGGTTCATTTCCTGGGTATGCCCGAATGCGACACGGCATTGGCGCAACTTGCCGTCTACCTGTCGACAGCGCCGAAGTCGAACAGGATCTACACGTCGCTCAGCAGGACGCGCAAAGAAATCAAACGGTCTGGTCATCTGCCAGTGCCCATGAAGATCCGTAACGCGCCGACAGGGTTGATGAAAGAGGTTGGATACGGAAAAGGATACCGCTATCCGCACGATGAACCCGATGCTTTTGTTCCCGATCGGTACTTGCCGGAGGAAATCGAAGGACTCCGCTTTTACGAGCCAACAGAGTTCGGCTTCGAAAAGGAGATCTCCAGGCGGATCGAGTACTGGAACCGCCTCCGAAACAGGGAGAGGGACAAATCGTAGTGAAAAGCCGCCTAAGCCTCACTATGAGGCGAATTGGGCGTCCTGACTCTCACGGGCGACACAACACGCAACACAACATAAGAACTATTATCGGACGTAGTGTTTTACGCGCGCATCCTGCCCGCGTCTTTCCAAAGCAGATCGTGATTCCATGCCCGCTTGCCCGATTTGCATAAATTTCTCGTTGAAAATGTCTTACCCTGCCTTAAGAATGCATGAAGAGACTACGATGGCTTTGGGTGGTTATTCCTCGAAAACTTATCTCGGAGAGGCGGACTTTGAATTCTCTTCTCGATTCCTTCATGGAAGAAACGTCCTTTCCTGCTGTGGTTGTTGATTCGGAAAAGAAGATATTCCGTTTCAACAAGCATTTTCTGGAGATGACCGGCGAGACCAAGGCTACCCTAAGTAAAAGACCTTCTCTCGAGTTCATTGATCAATGCCGCTACAAAAATCAGAATGAGCCAGACTCTTCTCTCGGCGCGACTCGCACTGCGCCGCTCTACAAAATCGAGACACTCGCCGGCGACACGTTCCTCTTCAGGGTTCATGAGGTCCCTTTCGAAGAAGGCGAAAACCGGTACACTCTGGTTCTTTTTCACGATGAGACCGAAAAGGCCGTCCTCAGAGATGAAAACCAGCATATGGCCAGACTTGCGTCGGTTGGCGAGCTCGTTTCATCGGTCATTCACGAGATCGGGAACTGCACGGCGATTATCAGTGGTTGTGCAGAATTGATGACGATGAACAGTACACTCAATGAGGGCACCCACGAAGAAGCGGGACGAATAAAATCCGAGTCAGATAGGATTTCAGAGGTCATCAAGAGCTTTCTTGGTTTCGCCCGCAAAGGTGAAAACGAACTCGAAATCATATCCTCGGAGAAACTCATCATCAGCGCTCTCGAACTCAAGAAATACTCTCTTCGAAGAAAAGGCATCGTCTACCACATCAAACTCGACGTGTCCCAGGACTCACAGCTTTCGATTTCGGGAAATCGAACTCTCCTTCTGCAAGTGCTCCTCAACCTCATCGATAATGCCGAACAAGCCCTGGGAAGCAGTGAAAAGAAAGAGATCAATATCACTCTCGACAGGATCGGCAATAATGCTTCCATTGAAGTCGCTGATTCAGGTCCTGGGATCGCTGACAAAGTGCGCAATAAAATATTCGATTCGTTTTATACAACAAAGGGAGCGGGTTCGGGGACCGGATTGGGACTCTCTATTTCACGGAGAATCGTCAGAGACCACCAGGGAGATCTGGTCCTCAAGGCCGATTCGAGCGACGGAGGAGCGGCTTTTCAGATCACTCTTCCTCTGGCCACTGTGGAGGCCACGAGAGAACCTGCTCAACGAGAAGGCACCGCCTAAAAATTCAGGATTTGTCGAATAGGAGAAAAGATCGCCATGGGATCGATATTAGAAAACATCTGCGCTGTCGATATCGTCAGCCTCGTCATTGTCGTGTTTTTCCTGGTACTCGGGCTATTCAAGGGATTCACGTGGCAAGTTCTGAGAATCGCGACCATCCTCGTCGGTATGGCAGTGGCAAACGCCTTCTCCCATCCCTTTGCGAAGACACTGGAAGGCACATTCTCGTCTCTCGAAGGGAAAGAATACACAAACTACATTTCCTATTTCACGATCTTCCTCGGTGTGTTCATCGTTGGGACGATCGTGGCGATCCTCTTCAGGAAGATTCTCAAAAACCTGCAACTTCGCACATACAATAGTCTCCTCGGCGGTGTTCTGGGAATTCTTACCGGTGGGGCGATCGTCACGGTTATCGTGCTCGCCCTGCTCACAACACTCCCTGACGATTCCTCGATTCGCGGCGACATCGAGACTTCTCAATCGGCAAAATGCTCCGCTTGGTTCATCGACAAGGCAACACCTTTCATCCCGGCCGAACTGCGTGAGA
This sequence comes from uncultured Phycisphaerales bacterium, assembly GCA_964464495.1. Classification (GTDB taxonomy): domain Bacteria; phylum Planctomycetota; class B15-G4; order B15-G4; family CAYZWU01; genus CAZUHB01. Next base: position 4,915 of record CAYXGI010000002.1, on the reverse strand, counting down.
AGGTGACCAAAACCGTGGAAAAAGCCGTGCGGGAACTCAAGGAGAAATCAGGCGGCTCCCCCACCGATGGCGCTGAAAAAGACGAAGACGAGGGCGGTAAGTAGAAACCGATCGCGTTCAGAGAAGAACTCAGAGAAGAGGCGTGTTCTCTTTTTCCTTCTGCAAAGTGTTGGAGATGTTGATCGGGCAGAATTCGCCGCACATGGTGCAGACATCCTCCCCGTAGGCTTCGCTCTCTTGTCTCAACTGCCGGGCGCGTTTCGGATCGATGGACAGGGTGTACATGCTCTCCCAATCGAGACGCTTGCGCGCTTGGGACATCTGCCTGTCCTTGTCGATGGCGCCCTTGACGCCTTTCACGATATCACCGGAATGGGCCGCGATCCTGGCCGCGATGACTCCCTCTCTCACATCAGCCACCGTGGGAAGCCTGAGGTGTTCAGCGGGAGTGACATAGCACAGGAAATCAACGCCCGCCGCAGCAGCCACTGCGCCTCCGATGGCTGACGTGATGTGGTCGTAACCGGGTGCAATGTCGGTCGTCAGCGGTCCGAGTACGTAGAAGGGCGCGTTGTTGCAGATCTTCTTCTGCAACTGGACATTCAAGGCGACCTGGTCGAGGGGAACATGACCGGGCCCCTCGATCATGACCTGAACACCCCGGTCGAAAGAACGCTTGGCGAGTTTGCCGAGAGTGAAGAGTTCAGCCATTTGAAGCTGGTCGGTGGCATCGAGAACCGATCCCGGACGGAGACCGTCGCCGAGGCTGAGGGTCACATCGAACTCGACGCAGATATCGAGTAGCCGGTCGAACTCCTCGTAGAGAGGATTCTCTCGATTATGTTTCTGCATCCAGGCGGTGATCAGTCCCCCACCACGGGACACGATTCCCATGACCCGCTCGTGCTGATCGAGAATCATGGGTATAAGATCCTGGGTGACGCCGCAATGTACAGTGATGAAATCGACCCCTGAACGCGCGTGCCTCTCGATAGCGCCGAAGAGTTCGTCGACCTCGATGTCGACAAATGTTTTTCCGGCGGCTGCTTGATAGATCGGCACTGTGCCGACCATGACCTGGGATGCATCAATGATGTTTTTTCGGCATTTTTCCAGGTCACCGCCCGTTGAAAGGTCCATCACGGCGTGGGCGCCCGCGTCGACAGCGACCTCGAGCTTTTCCATCTCCTCCTTGGTATCGGTCCGGCGGGGAGATGTTCCGATATTGGCGTTGACCTTCGTGCTCAGACCCTCCCCGATTCCGAGGGCACTGAAAGTGCGGCCTTTGTTCTTGGGGATGACCACAGACCCTTTCGCCACGGAGGCCATGATCTGGTCTGGATCGAGCCCCTCGAACCGGGCCACCTCGACCATCTCCGGGGTCACGATCTTGTCCCTGGCTTTCAGGAGTTGGGTCATTCTATTTTTTCTCCGCTCTGGTGGTCAATTGCGCGTCCAAAGTACGGCTGTCGGCCGACTCTGTATTCTAAAAAAAAAGCGGGAGAGGAACATACTTTTCCTCTCCCGCGGGCATTATTAATTCAGACCGAATCAACGGTCTCAAAAGATTTCGAGTTCTCCCATGTTGGATGGACGGATCTGACCGTCATGGTCGCGTGTCAGACCCTGCACGTAGATAACCAGGCCCTGGGACCAGTTTGGGATAGTCCAATTCAAGCCCGGAAGCTGGTTTTCCGTGTCGAAAAGGCCCTGAGCAAGCACATAAAAGGGCTGCCCCAGGTCAATGGTCACGTTGGGGAAGACTGTCGGACCGCGGGAAAAAGATGCCAGAAACAGGCCAGGAGCCCCCACTTCGCCGCCCACGAGAGTAAAATCGACCTGATCGCCGACAGAGGCGGTTTCCGGTCCATCGACGAAGAGACCGTGCTCGGGAACACCCGATAGAACATAGGCGCTGCTCATTCCCTGATCGGTGACGCACACCCTCTTGCCGTTTTTCGAGAACAGAGCTTCGTTGCACTGGCCCGCGCCATGAGACGCCAGATCGATCTCTGTCAGAAGGCGCCCGGCCTTCCGGCCCGCAATCTTCACCGGACCATCAAGACAGGTGACAACGAGCGTATTGCCGTCGGGCGACGCGGCGATCCCGTGTTCCCAGAGAGACGCATTTTGACCGGACAGATCGATCGTTCTGCTCACCGCCGGGGGAAAACTGTCGAGATCGACCTCGTAGAGCAGCATGTTCGAGTTGTAGTCGAGCACGGGGACGTAAGCGAATCCTCCCACTAGGGCAACGTCGTTGGCGCCCGGCCATCCGGATAGGTCATTGTCGAGAACGACCACGTCGATCTGGCTTGGATTGTCCGGATCGAAAACACTCAAAACCGCGCCATCGACGAAATAGTCGGACCCCGGAACGATGAGATTTCCGTTGTAGAACGCCATGCGGCCGTTTCCGGTTGCTGAGAGTTGATAAACGTCCACGATGTCCAGGTAGCTCGATCCCGGCTCCGTGTCGATGCGGAAGATTTCACCCATGTTCATGGTCGACACGTAGAGATAACGGCCCTGAGGCCCCATGACCAAGCCAAAGGGATAGTAGCCCATTCCGCCGCCAACCTGGGTGAGATCGACCACGTCGCTCGATGTCAGGTCGGGATTCAGCACGGTCACCGTCCCGTCGCCGCTGTTACTGACGAAAATTTTCTCGATCTCCCCCCCCCCATCGTAGCGAATCTCGATCTCTTCCGGGAGGTTTCCGGTCACGCCCTCCCTCACAATCGAGCCGGTCGCCGTGTCGACCTCGACGAGTCTGTGGTTGTAGTCGGCGGGATCGTAGAAACTTCCCATGATCGCCACGAATAGCTTTCCCCCATCCTTCGACAGCTTCATCCCAAACTGGTAGTCGGGGATCGAATCGCCGTCCTCGAAGTCGATGAAGGCGGAGACCTCCTGAGAATACAGCCCGGTCAATGCCACGCCAAAGAGAACAGCAATGACAGTGATGGCAATTAAAGGGATCCTGAATTTCATGTTTTCCTCCTTAAAGATCAGGGACTCGGAATAGGACTGAAACCGCTCCCCGGTGCAGAGAGATCGTAGTAGGAAGGAGGAAGATTTAGACGGTCCGCGGCCCCGGATGGGGCTGCGGCGGTCTGGAATGGTCGGCAGAAATGGAAGGTATTTTCCATTACCCGCAATCACTTCACTCGCTCCACGAAGTTACAGTGAAAAAATACAGGCCGAGGCAGGTTTTCTGACTTATGGGTCACTCTCGGACTGCGCCTTCCCACGTCTCAAGGGCGGGTCGTGCCCATGATCGGCAGTGGCATCGTGCAGTCCTCGTCGCCAATTACAGCGGCGGGTCCGTGATGGAATTTCACCATCTTCCCTAACACCTCGACTTCTGGATCGCCCACAAGGGCAATCCCAAAAGCTTCGAGCTTTTGCACCGGGCTTTGAAAAGAACTAGAGGGGATTGTAGAGGAATGATGCCAGTCTTGTCAAATACCTGGCTTTTTGGATTTGCAGATCGACAGCATGCGCTCCAGAGCGGTTCGCGCATCGAGGACGATGTCGGAGGCGACGTGAACACGGAACGTGTCGCTATCGAGATCCTCCAGAGACTGACAGAGGTTTGAGAGACTGATCCGGAACATGTTCGGGCAGAGCGATCTATCAAGTGGAAGCACACGCTTTCGGCCTACATGGATCTTGGCGAGGCGCTCGACGAGATTGATCTCGGTTCCGATAACGACAGTTCGTCCATCGGCGGCTTCATCAACGGTTTTGACGATCTTCGTGGTCGAACCAGTCACATCGGCAAGGGCAACAACTTCGCGCGCACACTCGGGATGGACGACCACGAGGCAGTCTGGATCGGCCTTGCGCGCTCTGTCGATATGCTCCGGAGTAAAATGAGTGTGAACGTGGCAGTGGCCGCGCCACTGCACGAGTTCGGTTTCCGGCCCGACACGAAAGTTCTCTCCCCCATCGTCCTCAACCGGATCGTAGATGGTTCGCGCGTCTTGGGGTATTCCGAGGTTGTCGGCCGTGTTGGTGGCCAGGTGCTCATCGGGCATGAAGAGCACCACCTCGCCTTGCTCGTAGGCCCATTTCAATGCCCCATCAGCGTTGGACGAGGTGCAGACGAGTCCGCCGTGCCGACCGCAGAACGCTTTGACTTCGGCCGCGGAATTCATGTAGACCACAGGGATCACCCGTCCCTTGGCATGGCGCGAGATCCGATCAAAGGCGATTTCCACATTCTCGATGTCGGCCATGTCGGCCATGGGACAGCCTGCGGTCGAGTTCGGGTGATAGACCGCCTGGCCGGAACCTCTGAGTATCTCGGCACTGTCGGCCATGAAAGCGACACCGCAAAAAACGATGTATCGCGCGCTCTGCGTGGCTGCGGCTTTCGCCGCCAGCGCAAAGGAGTCTCCGATGCAGTCGGAGAGGTCGATGATCTGCGACCTCTGATAGTGGTGCCCGAGAATAAGAAGCGAATCGCCAAGGCGTTGCTTGATTTCCTCGATGCGAGCGGAGATCTCACCTTCCTGTTTAGCGATATCGATATCGTTGACCATGGGGGGGATCACACGGCCTCGACGCTCTTGACCTCGGGAATGAGAGTCTTGAGGCGTTGCTCGATGCCGTTCTTGAGGGTGTAGATGGCGCCCGGGCAACCATCGCAGGCGCCTTTGAGGCGAACCTTCACCACGCCGTCTTCGATGTCCACCAGTTCCACATCGCCGCCGTCCGCCTGCAGGAGAGGACGAATTTCTTCAATAGCTTTTTCCACTTGTTCGCGCATTTTGGCAACTCCTCAAGGGTGTTTCCTACCCGTTCCGTACGATCTTATTAGCACAATGTTTCTCAGATGGCGCTGAGATAAAAATGGTGGGCCGTAGTGGATTCGAACCACTGACTTCTACCGTGTGAGGATAGCACT
>CAYXGI010000001.1:96150-222835 GCA_964464495.1 uncultured Phycisphaerales bacterium | reverse complement strand
CGCACGATGCGGGGAGTCGCACGATGCGGGGAGTCGCACGATGCGGGGAGTCGCACGATGCGTGGAGCCGCAACAAAAAAGGAAAGCGAGTGAAGGAAATCAACACAGGCGGGTACCGTGCTCAGCCGGTCCTCGGATCGAGCCTCTGGCTCGACGGCGGCGCCATGTTCGGCGTTGTGCCCAAGTCGCTCTGGAAGGACAAAACCGAACCGGACGATAAGAACAGGATCCACCTCGCGGCCGAACCGCTCCTGCTGAGAGGCGGGGGAAAAACCATTCTTCTCGAGGGCGGTACGAGCCTCAACTTCGACGAGAAGATGAAAAAGATCTACCGCGTGGAGGGGGACGGGCTGGAGGCCGACCTCGGCGGCATGGGAGTCGAGCCGGGCGACGTCGATCTCGTCATCATGACCCACCTCCATTTCGATCATGCCGGCGGGCTCGTCAAGCGCGGCGAGACAGGGTCTCTCTCGCCCACTTTTCCAGGAGCGCGGATCGTGGTTCAGGCGACCGAACTGGAGGACGCCCTCGATCCACCCGCTATCCGGGCCGCGTCCTATCGCACGGACGACCTGGCGCTTCTCAACGAGGCCGGCCTCTTCGATCCGGTCGACGGCACGGCCGACGTGGCGCCCGAGATCACCGTCGAGCCCGCGATGAGCCACACGCGCGGCCACCAGACGATCCGGATCGGCCATGGTTCGGAAACGGTCGTCTTCGTGGGCGATCTGATTCCCACCGCGGCTCACATCAACCCTGCCTGGCTCATGGCGTACGATCTCTACCCGGCCGAATGTTCCAGAGCGCGCCGCGATCTTCTCGATAGGGCGGCCGATCAGGGGTGGACGCTTTACTTTTATCACGATCCGATTTCGAAAGCGGGAACGATATCGAGGAACGAAAGAGGACAGTATACTTTTGTTCCCCTTTCATGAGAGGCTATTCTATTCTCTTGGGCAGCGGCGCCGATTCGCTGCCTGACGGTTTTTTTGATGTGATGGAGAGTGATTTTTCCGCTGTGGCGGAGACGACGAGGACTTTCTGAAAGGACCACGCTGATGTTCGCAAGAACCGTACGGCCGACCCTCGCCATTGGCTTCCTTTTTGTCCTTTCCCTTCTTGCGGTGGGAGCCGAGGACCTGGAGATCTCCTTCGAGATGGTCTCTCCCTCGCCCCTGGCGGGCGAAGATGTCCGTTTGAAAATCACGCTCCACTCGGAATCGGGCCGCGGACTGGCGCCCGCCATGCTCGATTCAGCCTGTTTTCACGTCGAGCTGGGCGATGGCACGGTCGTCACGCCCCGCAAGGAGGGCCTCAGAAAGAGCCCTGTCGTCCTTGGCGAGAACATCACGATCAGCCGCACCGTGAATGTGGGGCCCCTTCTCGAAGTGGACGGCTGCGACACGGCGAGGGCCTGGTGGGATTACAAGGATCTCTCATCGGAAAAAACTTCCTTCGGACTCTTCGAATGGCCTCTCGACAAGATCGAGATGGTGATCGAGACCGAGATGGGTGTGATGGTGGCCGAGTTCCTTCCCCACAAGGCGCCCCGCACGGTGGGAAATTTCGTGCGCCTCGCCGAGGAAGGTTTCTACGACGGTCTCAGCTTTCACCGCGTCATTCCCGGATTCATGATCCAGGGCGGCTGTCCCAACGGAGAGGGAACAGGCGGGCCCGGGTACACGATCGCGGCGGAATTCAATGACACACCCCACGAACGGGGAGTTCTGTCGATGGCGCGTGGCGAGAGCGTCGACTCGGCCGGAAGCCAGTTCTTCATCATCCATGCTGATTCGCCGCACCTCGATTGGAACTATACGGCATTCGGCCGGCTCGTTTCGGGATTGGATGTTCTCGACAAGATCACTGCGGTGGAAACCACGACGAATCCCTTCATTGCATCGGAGCAATCGAGGCCTGTCAAGCCGCCTCGCATCGTCAAGATGACCAATCGCCTGAAAAAAGAGGGCGACTAGGGCCATCTGCGGGGGCGTTCTGTTATAAGAGACTTTCGCTATGGGAATGACGCTTGTAGAAAAGGTGATCTCTCAGCACTGCGGCAAACGCGCTGTCGGTCCTGGCGACACGATTTTGGCCGAGGCGGACAGGGTCTTTTGTTACGGTCCGGCCCTCGACGCTCTCAGCCACACAGCCGAGGGCGAGGTGCCGCTCTACCCCGGGAGACTGGTGATCGCCTTCGAGCAGTGGGCGGGAGATTCATCGAGCGGAGGGCATCATCGAATTGCACCCGCCATCCGGCGACTCGTCCGGTCGTGGAAAATCAACTGTTTCTATGATCTCGGCCGCGGCGGGATTCCAGCCGTCGGCTTTCCCGATTCGGGCCTGGTGAGGCCAGGTGATCTTCTGACCGGCGCAGACAGACAGACCCTGATGTTCGGCGCACTCGGGGCCGTTCCTATCGTTCTCGGCGCGCGAGACCTGCGACGGGCGGTTTTCGAGGGCGAAGTGGAAGTCGTGGTTCCCGCCACCGTGAGAATCGAATTGGAAGGGGAACTCCAGCGCTGGGTGGGGGGGCACGACATCGGCAGCCACATCGCCGATGTCGTCGATCGTGGACTGGTGGAACACAAGGCTGTGGAGATCGGTGGGAGCGTGGCGGCCAACCTCGATCTTCACGACAGGCTCTCACTCGCCGCGGCGCTCGATGTTTTGAAACCCGCCATGGTCCTCATTGACGGGGACGAGAAGACACGTGTCTTTGTCAAGTCACGGTGCGACAAGGGATTTCCTCTGCTCACCAGCGACCGGGACGCCTTCTTCGAGGACCGTCTGACCATCGACTGTGACCGGTTGAGGCCGCAGATCGTTCTCGATGCTAGAGCGGCGAAAGAGGCTGACCCAGTCGGTACCACGGCTGACGCAGTCGAGAGCAAGGCCGGCGTTCGGCGCACCGTGAGCGTCGAAGAGGCGCGGGGCAGACCGGTCGATCATGTCATCATCGGAGCGAGCAGCCACGGCCGGATCGACGATATCCGTGTCGTCGCCAGATTCCTCAGAGACTACCTGGTCAATCCCGCGGTCACGCTGAACGTCATCGTGGGGAGCCAGCAGGTTCTGCTCCACGCCATGGACGAGGGATTGACCCAGATCATTATCCGTGCCGGAGGCCATGTGGGCGTGCCTTCGAGCCGGTACAATCTGATGGCACATAGGGGCGCGATCGCCGCGGGCGGCCACCTCCTCTCTGCCGCATTCTGTCCCGGAATGAATGAGAACGATCTCTCCCAAGGACCAGGATCGATCTCGTTCAGCAGTCCGGCAATGGCCACTGTGGCGGCGATCATGGGGATGATTCAGACACCGCTCGATCTCGCGAGGAAAGTCAATCGGATGGCCACGGGAATGACCAGATAGAGGAAGCCATGGTCAAGGTCATCGTTCCCGAGTCCGACGAGCGCCATCTGGCCGAAGCCGTGGCACAACTGAAGGCGTGCTCGACAGTGGCTGTCCTCACCGGCGCCGGGATCTCCGTGGAGAGCGGCATCCCTGATTTTCGCAGCCCCGGCGGCCTCTGGACTTTTTTTTCACCCGAAGAGTACGCCACCCTCGACGTGTTCGAGCGCGACCCGGCCAAGGCATGGATGCTCTATCGCGCCCTCGGACAGTCGCTCAACGAGGTCGAGCCGAACGCGGCACACGGGGCCCTGGCCCGACTGGAGGAGGCCGGCTCCGTCGGCATGGTGGTTACCCAGAACGTCGACGGACTGCACCAGGCCGCGGGGAGCCGCAAGGTGATCGAGATGCACGGCGACCATCAGCACTTGCAGTGCATCCGGTGCGGATGGCTCGGCCCGGTCCTCGCGTCCCATCTCGACGGAGACGAGGTGCCTCTCTGCGCGGAGTGCTTCGAACCTGTCAAACCGAACGTGGTCCTCTTCGGGGAGGCGGTACGCGGTATGGACGAGATCGCCCCTTTCATGGAGCGCTGCGAAGTGCTTCTCGTGGTGGGAACTTCAGCGCAGGTCTATCCGGCAGCGGGTCTCCCGGCTCTGGTTCAGTCCCGGGGCGGACTGATCTACGAGTTCAATCTCGAGGAGACCGCGCTGACGAGGCGGAGCGCGCACACCGATTTCTTCTTCCGCGGCAAAGCCACGGTCACCGTCCCTCTCCTCGTGGATAGGTTTCTTGAAAAATGAAAACTTATTCTGCGGACGCTTCTTCGAGACCTGTCGTCTCGCCCGCCTGGCGGAAGCGGAACTCGACCGAGCAGTACCCGGCATCGATTTTTCCCGTGAATCTTGTCTTCTTGCAAAGCGCAGGATGGAGGGAGTAAATGATCTTACGTCCCTGTCTGTTGTCGAGAATGATGCCCGCCCGTTTCAAGATTGCCAGGTGATGGGAGACCTTGGGCTGATCGACCTTGAGAATCTTGACCATGTCCGACACACAGAGATCGCCCTTGAAGAGAAGTTCGAGGATCTTGAGCCTGTTGAGGTCGGACAGTGCTTTGAGGAATCGAGAGCATCTGTTGTTGAAAGGAAAGTTTGCCATTTTTACCCCTGCCTTTGGTAAACCAACGACTGTAAGTAATACCTTGATAGCTGATCGCCTGAGACAATAGTATCAAAATTTTTAACTGATTTGAACCATGAATTTATAACAGTTAAAAAAAAGGACCCAATTGTTTTGTCGTAAGAATAAAAACTACATGACATTACGATGCATGTTTCCCAACCTTGTCGCTCCCGTCCGACGGACGCAACTGCAGATGGTGAGACCTTTGCCGACCTCATCGGCGACTCGGCGAAATGGAGTTGCGGCGTGACCGATTTCTCGGCGCGCGCCGAGACGACATCTGCCGAATTCATTGAAAACTAGAGGCTGGGTCTTGAATTTTTCGTGCCGGAAGACTACCCGTTTAAGCTGCACTCAATCGAATTACCGATCTTCTTGAGAGACAGAGAGCAAAAGCGATGACCGATTCCAACAAAAACACTCAGGCTGACACACCGTCGGCGTCCACCGATTTCATCCGGCTCATCGTGGCGGAGGATATCGAGAAGAACAAGAACGACGGCCGTGTTCACACGCGCTTTCCGCCCGAACCCAACGGCTACCTGCACATCGGCCACGCCAAGTCGATCTGCCTCAACTTCGGTATTGCGGGCCAGAATACGGGCGGCCTCTGCAACCTGCGCTTCGACGATACCAATCCGACCAAGGAGGAGGTGGAGTACGTCGAGTCGATCAAAAACGATGTGCGCTGGCTCGGTTTCGACTGGGAGGAGCGGCTCTATTTTGCGTCCGACTATTTCGATCAGCTCCACGGCTTCGCGGTACGGTTGATCGAGAAGGCGAAGGCATACGTTTGCAGCCTGACCGCTGAAGAGATCAGGGAGCATCGAGGGACACTCACCCAGCCGGGCAAGGACAGTCCCTATCGCACTCGCACGGTGGAGGAAAATCTCGACCTCTTCGAACGGATGCGGGCGGGCGAATTCGACGACGGCGCCCACGTGCTGCGCGCCAAGATCGACATGGCGTCACCCAATCTCAACATGCGTGATCCCACGATCTACCGCATCAGGAAAGAAGCCCACCACAGGACGGGCGACGAGTGGGTGATCTACCCCATGTACGACTTCACCCACGGCCTTTCAGACTCGATCGAGAAGATCACCCACTCGATCTGCACCCTCGAGTTCGAGAACCACCGTCCCCTCTATGACTGGTTTCTCGATGAGCTCGGCGTCTTCCACCCGCAGCAGATCGAGTTTGCCCGGCTCAATCTCACTTACACGGTGATGAGCAAGCGCCGGCTCCTCCAACTCGTCAACGAAGGCCATGTCACGGGATGGGACGATCCTCGTATGCCGACCATCGGCGGACTGCGGCGCCGCGGCTTCACTCCCGCGTCGATCCGGAACTTCTGCGAGAGGATCGGCGTGGCCAAGACGGAGAGCATGGTCGACATTGCCCTTCTCGAACACTGCGTGCGCGAGGACCTCAATCGCATCGCCCAGCGCGTGATGGGTGTGCTCCGTCCCCTCAGGGTGGTGATCGAGAACTACCCCGAGGGAGAGGATGAGGAACTCGACGCGGTGAACAATCCCGAGGATCCCGGTGCCGGCACGCGCAAGGTGCCCTTCTCGCGCGTGCTCTATATCGAGCGCGAAGATTTCATGGAAGATCCGCCCAAGAAGTTCTTCCGCCTCGCACCCGGCCGCGAGGTGCGGCTCCGTTACGCCTACTTCGTGACCTGCACCGATGTGGTCAAGGACGAGACCACGGGCGAGGTGGTCGAGCTCAGGTGCTCCTACGACCCGGCCACGCGCGGCGGCGACGCGCCCGACGGCCGCAAGGTCAAGGCCACGCTTCACTGGGTGTCGGCCGCTCACGCCGTCGATGCGGAGGTGAGGCTCTATGAGCATCTCTTCACCAAGGAAAACCCCATGGACGTGGAGGCGGGGAAGGACTTCAAGGACTACATCAATCCCCATTCCGTTGAAAGACTCGATCGATGCAAGGTCGAACCCTTCGTGGCCGGTGTGGCGCCGGGCGTTCCGCTCCAGTTCGAGCGGCAGGGGTACTTCTGCATCGATTCGGCCGACTCATCCGGAGATCATCTCGTGTTCAACCGGACCGTGTCGCTGCGCGACACATGGGCGCGAATTCAGAAACAGCAGGCGAAGGGCAAGAAGGGTAAGTGAGAGATCGGTTCTCGCCCAAAAAGCCTTCAGCCTGACGCTACCGCATTGATGACTCCCTCCCTATAATCATTTATGGTAAAAGAGACGGCTCTCGACCGTTCGCCGAGAGCATGGCCTTTTGATACTTTTTATCGAGAAGGGAGCCGAATGCCTCAGGAGAACAGACCGGGCGGAGAGGAGTCAGCCCTCTCTGACCGCCTTTTCGCCGAATTTCAGCCCGCCACCCCTGACGATTGGCGCCGGGAGGCGGAGCGGCTCCTCAAGGGCGCGGACCTGGAGGAACGCCTTCAGACCCGCACGCACGAAGGTCTCAGCCTGTCTCCCATCTACGGTGAAGACGAGGTCAACGGCCTGCCCCACGTGGGGCACTGTCCGGGCACCGCCCCCTTCGTGCGCGGCACGCGGCCCATCAGCGGCAAGGGCGCGGAGTGGGTGATCGCCCAAGAGCAGAGGTCGCGCTCGGCGCGTTCGGCGAACAGACTGATGCACAACGATCTCGATCGGGAGGGGGGCGCGGTCAATGTGTACGTTGATCGGTCCGCTCGTGGCGGAACGGCGATCGCCGATCTCGACGAGATGGCCGTCCTCCTCCAAGGGATCGATCTCTCTCAGGTGCCCGTCTACCTCCACGTGGGAGCGAACGGTCTCTGCTTTCTCGGGCTTCTTGCCGCTTTCGCAGAACGCGCCGGCGTCCCCCCGGACCAGCTCAGCGGCGCCCTCGCCGCCGATCCCCTCGGAGAGCTCTGCGTCGAGGGCATGATTCCACTCTCCCTGGAGAGCGCCTTCGATGAGGTGGCCCACGCCACAACTTGGGCATCGGCCCGTGCGCCTGGTCTGGGTACGGTCTGGATCCATGGCGAGATCTATCACGAGAGCGGGGGAAGCGCGGTGCACGAACTCGCCTTCTCTCTCGCTGCCGCTGTCGAGTCCCTGCGCGCCCTCGATGCGCGCGGTGTGCGGCCGGAGAAAGCGGTCACGCACTTTCGTTTCAGCTTCGCCCTCGGCAGCCATTTCTTCATCGAAGTGGCCAAGCTGCGCGCGGCGCGCCTTCTCTGGCACAGAGTGCTCGAGGCTTGCGGCCTGCCGGCGGAAAAACGCACCCTCTGGATGCACGGATCCACCTCGGGCTACACGGCCACGCGGCGCGATCGTCACGTGAATATGCTCCGCGCGACGACTCAAACCCTCGCCGGGGTGGTGGGCGGAGCGGACAGCCTTCACACGGCGGCGTTCGACGAGCCGCTCGGGGAGAGCGACGATTTCTCGCGCCGGATCGCGCTGAACACGCAGCTCATCTTGCGCGATGAATCCCACATGGCCGATGTCGTCGATCCGGCAGGCGGATCGTGGTACGTGGAGAAACTGACCGACGAGCTCGCGCGCGCGGCCTGGAGTCTTTTCCAGGATGTGGAGGCACGGGGCGGAATGGCGCACGCACTGGCCGACGATTTTGTCCAGAACTCGGTGGCGAAGGTGGCGCAAGAGAAACGGGATGCCGCTGCCAGGGGTGTCGATGTGATCGTGGGCACGAACAAGTACCCCGAGAGGAGCGGGGACGAACCCGGCCTGCGAGTCGATGAGAGGCATCCTCCGGGAGATGAGAGCCCCCGGCGCGAGCCCCCCCCGAGCCGGTGCAAGGCCGTTTCGAAAGAATCCTCGTCGATGGAGGGCGCGTCCGGCAAAGAGGGGGCTTCTGACGAAATCTGTACCGCCCTGATCGCCGCGGCCGCCCGGGGGGCTACAGTCGAGGAGATCGCCCGCACCCTGCCCACGCGCCGCGACTCGAAACCTGAAAGGGTGAAACCTCTGCCCATCGGTCGTTGCGCCGAACCATTTGAATCATTGCGGGCAGCGGTGGAAATGCATCGTGCGCGTGGCCATGAGGCGCGCGTCTACCTCGCCGCGATCGGCGACCTCGCCGCGATGGGCGACCTCGCCGCGATGGGCGACCTCGCCGCGATGGGCGACGTGGGCAAGTTCATGGCGCGCCTCGACTTCGCCGTGAGTTTCTTCGAAGTCGGCGGCTTCGAGGTGATTCGTCCTTCAAGAGAGGCATCACCCGGGGACGCTGCAAGTCGCGCCCTCGAATCAGGATCTCCGGTCGTGGTGATCTGCGGACTCGACGAGGAGTACGAGCGGAGCGCCGCTCTGGTCGCCGGCCGCCTGAAGAAGGCTGATCCCGCTCCCCTGGTCGTGCTTGCCGGCCGGCCGACCGATGACGTGCGCGTTGACGATTTCCGCAGGGCGGGCGTCGATCTGTTCATTCACCTCCGTTCCGACCGACTCGAGGTTCTGAGTCAGGTCGCGCAGAAGTTGGGGGTGACTCCATGAGCCCCCTGCCCGATTTCACCCGGATCGATCTGGCTGTCGACACCGCTCGCCCTACCTCTGAGAGTGATGCTCTCCAGATCTGGAAAGCCGCGGCCGAGGAGAGCGCCGGCTGTTCGCTCGACGATCTCCTCTGGCGCACCAACGAACAGATCGATGTGAAACCTCTCTACACGAGCGTCGATCTCGATAAGGTGGAGCACCTCGGCTTCACTGCCGGGCTGCCGCCCTTCGTGCGGGGTCCCTATGCGACCATGTACGTGATGCGGCCCTGGACGGTGCGACAGTACGCGGGATTCTCCACGGCCGAGGAGTCGAACGCCTTCTACCGCCGCAACCTGGCCGCGGGCCAGAAGGGGCTCAGCGTCGCCTTCGATCTGGCCACGCACCGCGGCTACGACTCGGACCACCCCCGGGTGGAGGGCGACGTGGGCAAGGCGGGCGTTGCGATCGACTCGGTCCTTGACATGAAGGCTCTCTTCGACGAGATCCCCCTCGATGAGATGTCGGTCTCCATGACCATGAACGGCGCCGTGCTGCCGGTGATGGCTTTTTACATCGTGACCGCCCTCGAGCAGGGCGTGTCGATCGAAAAGCTGGGTGGCACGATCCAGAACGACATCCTCAAGGAGTACATGGTCCGTAACACCTACATCTACCCGCCCGCGGCGTCGATGCGGATCATCGCCGACATCATCGCTTTCACGGCGCGCCGCATGCCGCGGTTCAACAGCGTGTCGATCTCGGGCTACCACATGCAGGAGGCGGGCGCCACCGCCGACCTGGAGATGGCCTACACCCTCGCCGACGGTCTCGAGTACGTGCGCACCGGGCTCGCCGCGGGGCTCAGCATCGACGAGTTCGCGCCGCGCCTCAGCTTCTTCTGGGGAGTGGGCATGAACTACTTCATGGAGATCGCCAAGATGCGCGCCGCCCGCATGCTGTGGGCCAAGCTGATGATGAGATTCGAGCCGAAGAATCCCAAGTCGATGATGCTCCGCACCCACTGCCAGACCTCGGGGTGGAGCCTTACCGAGCAAGATCCTTTCAACAACGTGGCGCGCACCTGCATCGAGGCGAAAGCCGCCGCCCTGGGACACACCCAGAGCCTGCACACCAACGCCCTCGACGAGGCGATCGCCCTGCCCACTGATTTCAGCGCCCGCATCGCGCGCAACACACAGCTCTTTCTCCAGGAGGAGACCGGCATCTGCCAGGTTATTGACCCCTGGGGCGGATCGTTTTATGTTGAATCGCTGACCGATGCGCTCGCCCGCAAGGCGTGGAAACACATCGAAGAGGTCGAGGCGCTCGGCGGCATGGCGCGCGCCATCGAGAGCGGGCTTCCCAAGATGCGCATCGAGGAGGCGGCCGCGCGGCGCCAGGCGCGCATCGATTCGGGTGCCGACGCCATCATAGGCGTCAACCGCCACCGCATCGACGAAGAAGCGCCGATCGACATCCTCGAGGTGGACAACAGGATCGTCCGCGAGCAGCAGGTGGCGCGGCTCGCCGAGCTGCGGCGGGGGCGCGACGAGACCGCACTGAGGCAGGCGCTTGGAGCACTGACACGCTGCGCCGAGACACAAGAGGGCAATCTGCTCGAGCTGTCGATCGATGCGGCCAGAGCGCGCGCATCGCTCGGCGAGATCAGCGATGCCCTGGAGACGGTCTTCGGCCGCCACGTGGCCGAGCCGAAAACAGTCTCCGGTGTCTACAGCAGCGAATATGCTGAGGAGGGTGAGATCGAGGATATACGTAAGCTCACCGATGAGTTCGAACGCACAGAGGGCCGGCGTCCGCGCATCCTCATCGCCAAGATGGGCCAGGACGGGCATGACCGCGGCGCCAAGGTCATCGCCTCGGCCCTGGCCGACCTTGGTTTCGACGTCGATGTGGGACCTCTCTTCCAGACACCGGAAGAAACGGCGCGCCAGGCCGTGGAGAACGACGTTCACGTGGTCGGCATGAGTTCGCTCGCCGCGGGCCACAAGACCCTTCTGCCGCAGCTCGTGGCGGAGCTCGACAAGCTGGGCAGGAAAGATATTCTCGTCGTGGTCGGCGGGGTGATACCCGCTCAAGACTATGACGATCTTTACGAACAGGGCGCCGTGGCCATCTTCGGGCCGGGCACGGTCATCCCCGTGGCTGCCAGGAAGATCCTCGACGCCTTGCGGCGCTGATTGAAAGACGATTCGTGAGTGACAAGAAGAAAAAGCCGCAGAAGAAGAAGCGCCCCTCAGCGCACGATGTGCGCCCCTCGGCGCTGAGCGTGAAACCGGGCAAGGTGGGCGGTCACGACGGCATGTCCCGCTCGAAGGAGCCCAAGGGCTCGGTGCGGCCCGCTTCGGCCTTGCGGCCGGAGCTCGGCACCAAGGAGTACGTCGAGGGCGTGCTCGCCGGGGACCGGACCATCCTCGGCCGGGCGATCACTCTTGTCGAGTCGAACGCGGCCGAACACCAGGACCGGGCCCAGGAGCTGCTCAAGGAACTGAGCCCCCGCGCGGGACGATCGATTCGAGTGGGCATCACCGGCATCCCCGGTTCGGGCAAGAGCACGCTCATCGAAACCCTCGGCACCACGCTCACCGAGACGGACCACCAGGTGGCGGTTCTCGCCGTCGACCCGTCGAGCAGCGTCTCCCGGGGGAGCATCCTCGGCGACAAGACCCGCATGGAGCGGCTCGCGCGAAACCCGCGCGCCTTCATCCGGCCCTCGCCCACGGGCGGCACACTGGGCGGTGTGGCGCGCAAGACGCGCGAGACGATTCTGCTCTTCGAGGCGGCCGGCTATGACGTGCTCCTCGTCGAGACGGTCGGCGTGGGCCAGAACGAGATCGCCGTCCGCTCCATGGTCGACTTCTTTCTTCTCGTCCTCGTGGCCGGGACCGGCGACGAGTTGCAGGGGATCAAGAAGGGTGTGATCGAGATCGCCGACGCCCTCGTGGTGAACAAGGCCGACGGCGAGAACAAGGTCGCCGCCGCCGCGGCGCGCGCGCAGTATGCGCGCGCCCTCCATTACATCCGTCCCGCCACCAAGGGATGGCAAACCGAGGCGTTCACCGCATCGGCGCTGACAGGCGACGGCGTGGACGCGCTCTGGAAGGTGGTGGAGACCTTTCGCAACCTCACCACTCGGAGCGGTGCCTTCGGCCGCCGCCGTTGCGAACAGGCGCGCGACTGGCTGCACCAGATGATTGCCGAGCGCCTGACGAACAATTTTTACGGCCACCCGGCTATCGCCGAAATCCTGCCCGGCATCGAGCAGGAGGTGATCGACGGCAGACTGCCCGCCGCGCGCGCGGCCATGAACCTTCTGAAAAAATTCGACGAAGGCCGCACAAACAGCGACTGACGAAGGGATCGTACATGCAGGCACAGGATGTTTACAAACCCGAAAACCACGTGAGGATCGTCACTGCCGCATCGCTCTTCGACGGCCACGACGCCACGATCAACATCATGAGGCGGATCATCCAGGCCACTGGAGGCGAGGTGATCCATCTTGGCCACAACAGGGCCGTGGGCGAGATCGTTCGCTGCGCCATTCAGGAGGATGCCCAGGCCGTGGCGATCACCTCCTATCAGGGCGGGCATATGGAATTCTTCAAGTACATGCACGACCTGTTCGAGGAGGCTGGATGCGGGCACATCAAGATCTTCGGCGGCGGGGGGGGCGTCTTCCTTCCCCACGAGATCGACGAGCTCCACGATCACGGCATCACGCGCATCTACTCGCCCGACGACGGCCGCAGTCTGGGCCTGCAGGGAATGATCAACGACCTGGTCGAGCAGTCCGACTTTCCCACGGGCAAGGACGTGGCCGTCGATCTCGACAAGATCAGGGCGCGCGATCATCGCGCCATTGCCGAGCTCATCTCGGCAGCGGAAAACTTTCCCGAGAGCGTGGCAGGGGTTCTCGACGAGCTGCGGGAGATGTCGCGCAGTCTGAAGACTCCCGTGGTGGGCATCACCGGAACGGGCGGGGCCGGCAAGTCATCGATGGTCGACGAGCTGGTGAGGCGCTTCCTGTTCGATTTTGCCGACAAGACGATCGCCATCATTTCGGCCGATCCCTCGCGCCGCAAGACGGGCGGCGCGCTGCTCGGCGACCGGATCAGGATGAACTCGATCGACGACGAGAGGGTCTACATGCGGTCCCTCGCCACGCGGCAATCGAACCTCGCCCTTTCGCGGTACGTGAGCAACGCCGTCGACATCGTCAAGGTGGCCGGCCACGACCTGATCATTCTCGAGACCTCGGGGATCGGGCAGTCGGACACGGAGATTGTCGACCACAGCAACGTGGCCATGTACGTCATGACACCCGATTACGGCGCCGCCTCCCAGCTCGAGAAGATCGACATGCTCGACTTCGCCGACATCATCGCGCTGAACAAGTTCGACAAGCTCGGCGCTCTCGACGCGCTGCGCGATGTGCGCAAGCAGTACCAGCGCAACCACAGGCTCTTCGAGACATCGCCCGACGAGATGCCAGTCTTCGGCACGATCGCGTCCCAGTTCAACGATCCGGGAGTGGACAGCCTCTACAGGGGGCTGATCGTGCGTATCAATGAGAAGACCGGCTCGAGTTTCGAGACCTCCGTCAAGGAGCCCGACGATCTCTCCGAGAAGATTCACATCATTCCGCCGGAGCGAACGCGCTACCTCTCGCAGATCTCGGAGACGGTCAGGAACTACAATGACCGGGCCGCGCAGCAAGCCGCGGTCGCCCGGAAACTCGATTCGATCAAGAACTCGATCGCCGCCCTCGGCGACGGCGACGACCAAAGCGCGAGGATTGCGAAGGAGAAACTCGAGGAACTCTACGCCGCGGCCGAGAAGGAGCTGTCCGAGGAAAATCGAGAGATACTCGATACCTGGACCGACAAGCTCAGGTCCTATCGGGACGAGACCTTCACCTACAAGGTCCGAAACAAAGAGATCAATGTGGAGACCCACACCGAGTCGCTGTCGCACCTCAGGATTCCCAAGATATCCATGCCCAGGTTCGACGCGTGGAGCGAGATCCTGAGGTGGAACCTCCAGGAGAACGTTCCCGGCGCGTTTCCATTCACTGCGGGAGTCTTTCCCTTCAAGCGCGAGCGGGAGGATCCGACGCGCATGTTCGCCGGCGAGGGCGGACCGGAGAGGACGAACAGGCGTTTTCACTTCGTCTCCAAGGGCATGCCCGCCAAGCGCCTCTCCACCGCCTTCGATTCGGTCACGCTCTACGGCGAGGATCCCGACGTGCGCCCTGACATCTACGGCAAGATCGGAAACTCGGGCGTGTCGGTCGCGTGCCTCGACGATGCCAAGAAACTCTACTCCGGTTTCGACCTGGCCGGTTCCAAGACATCGGTCTCCATGACGATCAACGGGCCGGCGCCGATCCTGGTCGGCTTTTTCATGAACGCCGCCACCGACCAGCAGTGCGAAAAGTACATCAAGGAGAACGGTCTCGAAGGGGAGGTGGAGCAGAAGATCGCCGCGCTCTACGAGAAGAAAGGCACAAGGCGTCCCCGCTACGAGGGCGATCTCCCCGAGGGGAACGACGGCCTCGGCACCATGCTCCTCGGCATCACGGGCGACCAGGTTCTGCCGCGCGATGTTTACGAGAAGATCAAGGCCGACACGATCTCGCGCGTGCGGGGCACCGTGCAGGCCGATATCCTCAAGGAGGACCAGGCGCAGAACACGTGCATCTTTTCCACCGACTTCTCACTCAAGCTGATGGGCGACGTGCAGGAGTACTTCATCGATCGGAAGGTGCGGAACTTCTACTCCGTGTCGATCTCGGGCTATCATATCGCCGAGGCGGGCGCCAACCCGATCACACAACTCGCCTTCACCCTGGCCAATGGTTTTACCTACGTCGAGTACTACGTGTCGCGCGGTATGGATGTGGATGCCTTCGCGCCCAACTTTTCCTTCTTCTTCTCCAACGGAATCGACGCCGAGTACTCGGTCATGGGCCGTGTGGCGCGGCGGATCTGGGCCAAGGCGCTGCGTGACAAGTACGGAGCGGGCGAACTCTCCCAGCGGCTCAAGTACCACATCCAGACCTCGGGCCGGTCGCTCCACGCCCAGGAGATCGGTTTCAACGACATCCGCACCACGCTCCAGGGGCTCTACGCCGTTTATGACAACTGCAACTCGCTCCACACCAATGCCTTTGACGAGGCGATCACCACGCCGACCGAGGAGTCGGTGCGCAAGGCGATCGCCATCCAGATGATCATCAACCACGAGCTCGGCCTCGCCAAGAACCAGAATCCCAACCAGGGCTCGTTCATCATCGAAGAGCTCACCGATCTCGTCGAGGAGGCGGTGCTCGCCGAGTTCGACCGGATCACCCAGCGGGGCGGCGTGCTCGGCGCCATGGAGACGATGTACCAGCGGAGCAAGATCCAGGAGGAGTCGCTCTACTACGAACGGCTCAAGCACTCGGGCGAACTGCCCATCATGGGGGTGAACACCTTCCTCTCGCCCGACGGTTCGCCCACGATCATTCCGAGCGAGGTGATCCGAGCGACAGAGGAAGAGAAAAAGTTCCAGATCGACATGATTTCCGAGCTGCACAAGACCTGGAAAGATGTGGCCGGCGAGAAGCTCGACGATCTGCACCGCAGGGCGCGGGGGAACGAGAACGTCTTCGAGGGCCTCATGGAGGCGGTAAAGTTCTGTTCGATCGGCCAGCTCACGGACGCGCTTTTCAACGTTGGCGGTGAGTACCGGAGAAACATGTAGGCTCCTCGAGGGACAGCATCCATGGGAGAGACCAGCGCATCGGAGCCGCAACGCTCACGGAAGAGGACCATGGCGTCGCTGGGCGCGGGTTTTCTGCTCTTCGTGGGAATCCTTCTCTTCGTCGATCTCGAACCGGGCCGTCCCGAGGTCACACGGACCGCCGCCGTGGCTGCGCTCATGGCTGTCTGGTGGATGACCGATGCGATCCCTCTCGCGGCCACCGCGCTGATTCCGGTGGCGGCCTTCCCACTGCTCGGCATCATGAATGGCAAAGCGGTGGCGCCTATCTACTTCAACCACGTCATCTTTCTCTTTCTCGGCGGTTTCATGGTGGCTCTCGCCATGGAGCGCTGGAATCTTCACCGCCGCATCGCGCTCCGTATCCTGCTGCTCTTCGGGACGCGGCCGCGGAACCTGCTGCTCGGATTCATGGTGGCGTCGGCGTTCCTGTCGATGTGGATCTCGAACACGGCAACGACGATGATGATGGTGCCCATCGTGCTGGCGGTGATCGTCAACATCGAGGACGCTCTCGGTGAGGAGAAGATGGGGAAGAGCTCGGTCGGCCTCCTCCTCGGTGTCGCCTACGGCGCGACGCTCGGGGGGATCGCCACGCTCGTCGGCACACCGCCGAACCTCTCCTTCGCGCGCATCTTCGAGATCACCTTTCCGAGCGCACCCGAGATCGGTTTTGCCACGTGGATGCTCTACGCGCTGCCCGTCTCGATTTTTTTTCTCCTCCTCGTCTGGTTCATTCTTTCAGCGTTTTTCTTACGGTCCGCGGGGGGAGCGATCGACAAGTCGCTCATCCGCAGCCAGTACAACGCACTGGGGCCTCTCTCCTTCGAGGAGAAGGTGGTTCTCGTCGACTTCGTTCTCCTGGCGCTGCTCTGGGTCTTTCGCACAGATCTGCAACTCGGGATTGTCACGATCCCTGGATGGTCGCGGTTTTTCGCCAATCCGGAGTGGCTCAATGACGGGGTCGTGGCCGTGGCCATGGCGCTGATCCTTTTCCTCATTCCGTCGGTCACGGAGAGGCGCAAGCAGGTTCTCGACTGGCAGACTGCCGCCCGCCTTCCGTGGAACATCGTCCTTCTCTTCGGTGGGGGATTCGCTCTGGCAAGCGGATTCAAGGAGTCGGGGCTCTCCTTCTGGATCGGTGATTGCCTCAGCGGCGCTCAGGCCCTGCATCCCCTTCTGCTCATTGCCCTGATCAGCCTGGTCATTACCTTTCTCACGGAGCTCACGTCCAACACGGCCACGGCCGAGATGCTCTTGCCGATTCTCGCCGGACTCGCGTTGAGCGTTCGGATCAATCCGCTGCTCCTCATGGTTCCCGGCACCCTGGCGTGCTCCCTTGCCTTCATGCTGCCCGTGGCCACCCCGCCGAATGCGATTATCTTTGGCACGAATCGCCTGCGCATAGGCCACATGGCGCGCACCGGCGTCATTCTCAACGTGTGCGGGGTGTTCATAGTGGCACTGGCCACATGGCTGATCGGGCGGGCGGTTTTCGGAATCGATCTCGCGCAGTTTCCCGCCCGCGCTACACCACGCCCAGTTCCATCTTGGAGTCGTCGAGGTGCCTGAATCGGAAGCCCACGGTGCAGAAACCGAAATCGATGAGGTCGAGGAATTTTTCCTTCTTGTAGACGTTCGGTTCGAGGTGATAGGTCGTTGTGCCGTTTCGCTTACCCACCTGGATGATCCCCGCTGCCTCGAGGATGGAAACATTCCGGGCGATATCAGCCTCGTCGATCGGCAGAGTGCGGATTATGCTTTCGTCGATCTCGTTCCCCATGATCAAGAGATTGATGATCGCAATGCGGTTCATATTGGAGAAGACACGAAAAACACTCGCGCATTTTTCCAGGAAATCAGGATCAGCCGGCGGGGGGGACGTGATGAGACGTTTCAAACGCCCACTGAAGGATTCCTTATCGACACTCCTGAAATCGATCGCACACGATCCCAGGTCAATTCTCTTCGCCGAATCACCTTTCTTGATGAGAGCGGGGTGCAGGGAATAGATCCGTTTCCGGTCATTTCCGCAACTCACGACAAGACCAGCGTTTTCGAGAGACGTCAGACTCTTCTCTATGGCGCCTTGGTCGAGGGATAGAGCATTCGCCATGGCGGCCGAGGTCTTGCCGCCCTGGAAAAGAAAGTCGACGATTCTGAGACTCGTTGAATTGGAGAGCGCGTCGAAGGCTCTCGAGCATTTGCTCAACATGCCAAGATCGAGCATCGCCACCTCCAGTGGACAGATACTGGCCGTCCGAAAGACGGAAGGCCCCTTGTTTCGAGCCGTGCCAACAGACCAACCTCATCTGGGTCGGAAAGCTCGTGATGAGACAAATTATATTGAAATAAGTTGTTAAGTAAAGAAAAAAAGAGATAGGACCGGAATCGTGATCGTTTTGAGCGATCGATCACACGCTTCGGGCGGGGCAAAGCAGAAAAAAGGACAAGCTCGAGGCGCTTGTCCTTTTTTCTAAACATATAATATATTGGTGGGCAGACCCGGATTCGAACCGGGGACACCTGGATTTTCAGTCCAGTGCTCTACCACTGAGCTATCCGCCCACCCATTTTTTCATCTACGAAGATGGTCCGTACAAAGAGCGCGCGTCAGAACGCAATATCGGCGCGTCGGAACGCAAAAACGGCGCATTAGAACGCAAAAACGAAGACGGAAATTATCACAACGCGATCAGGGCGTCAAGAACGTTGTGCCTCTTTCCAATGATCGGCGTTGGAATCGACGCACAAAGCGAGATCACGTCTTCCCGGTCTCGCTGCGCGGCGCCGGATGGCCGAGCGACTCGATATCCTTGCGGATATTGCCCAGCAGTTCCTCGACGGAGTCGAATTTTTTCTGATCTCTGATCTTGCGCACGATAAAAACCTCGATGATCTCGCCGTAGAGATCTCCCGAATACCCGGGGATATGCACCTCGATCGTGGGAACCACTTCCTGGTGCCCGTGAAAAGTGGGGCGCGTGCCTATGCTGAGCACGGCGCGCCGGCGAATCCCTCCGAAGAGAACCGTGACCTCGTACACTGCCGACGGAGGAACGATCCCGGTCTCGCATTGCACGTTGGCCGTGGGGAAGCCGATCTGCCTGCCGCGGGCGTCGCCATGGACCACCGGCCCCAGGAAGGAGACCTCCCGGCCGAGCATTTCCTCGGCCAGCCTGAGATCGCCCGATCGGATCGCTTCCCTGATCCTCGTACTGCTGATCACTTTGCCGCCCACGCTCACCTCGGTCGCCGCATGCACCTCGATACCATGCCCTGTAGCGTGCTTCTGGAGAAAGTCGAGATCTCCCTCCTTGTTCCGTCCGAAAGCGCTGTCATGGCCGAGAATGATCGCGCGCGCGCGAAGAGCGCCAATCAGAAAACGATCGAGAAATTCCTTGGCTGCCGTCTCCCGAACCGCCTTGTCGAAGGGAATCACCACGGCGAGGTCGACACCGTTACGTTCGAGCAGGCGCAGACGGTGCTCCATCGAAAGTATCAGGGTGGGGGCGGTCTTGGAGAGAAAACGATCGGGATGCGTGTCGAAGGTGACCACGGTGCGCAGGACGCCAAGCCGGCTTCCCACCTCTTTCAGGGTGTGCAGCACCTTGAGGTGGCCCTGGTGCATTCCGTCGAAGACCCCGATGGTGACGGCGCACTCCTCGGAGAGCGGTTCGGTGATCTCGCTGATCGATTCGAGAAGAAGTCTCTTCATAGGCTCAGGAATATCCGAAAATCACTCTGACTGGGGATCTTCTTCGAAAGATTCGTGACGCTCCTTCAAATCGTCGAGAAGATTCCTGTTCCTGATCTTGTCTGTATGGGACATTCTGTGAACGAGGAGCACGTTGTCAAGATGGTCCATTTCGTGCTGGACCGCTCTGGCGAGGAGACCGTCGCACTTGGTCTGCCCTGCTTTGAAATCGATATCCTCGTATTCGACAGTGATCTCCCGGGTGCGCTTGACTTTTACGAAGAGCCCCGGGAAACTGAGGCAGCCCTCGGTGTCGCTCACCGTCCCTGTGCGGGTGATGATCCTGGGATTGATAAAAAGACGTTCCTCGCCGTCAGCCGAGCCCATGATATTGAGCACGAAGAGGCGCGCATCCCATCCCACCTGGGGGGCGGCCAGACCGATTCCGTTGTTTTCGTACATCAACTCGAACATACGGCGGATTTTTTCTCCCAGATCAGCCTCATCGTGCCGGACGGGCCGGGTTTTGTCCATGAGGAGCGGATTGGGATAATAGATGAGTTCCATTATTACTCGGGTCCAGGTGGATCAATTGTCGTTAACTCACTTAATTAACTCAAGTAATAACAACTCGATAGGGAAGGCGCAACCCCATATTTGTATTGACACTTTTTCGACGCTTTGATATTTATAACCCCCTTTATCACACAGAGCAGAATCCTTGAGTGGGTGACGCCGTCGATGGACATCAGCAAGCACCTGGAGCGAGCGAAAGAAGCAGTCAGAAAGAAGAATTTTGACTTCGCACTGACCCTGTACAACCAGGCTCTGGCCATCAAACCCGATCATCGCGAGGCGAGGCTTGGTCTTCTCGAGGCTGCAGCGCGTAAACTCCAGGTCAAGCCGTCCCCCAAGATTCTGCGCCTTCTCATCGGAATGCCCCAGTTCCTTTCCCTTTTTATCGGAAAACTGACCAAGAACAGCGATCTCGTGGCCCGGGCCGCGCAGCGCTATCTCATGATCGATCCGCAGAACGACTCTGTTAATTTCCTTCTGGGAAAGACGTTGGAGTCGTCAGGCTATCTGGGCGGCGCCGCGTCCGTCTACGAATTTGTGGCCGGGTACGACGAGAAGAATATCGTCGCCCTGAAAAAGGCCGGATTTCTCATGTACCGGCTCAAAGACGTTCCCGCAGCGCTGGAACTTTTCGAGAAAGTGCTCGCCATTGCGCCGCGCGATCCCGAGGCGGAAAAGATGCGCAAGAACCTTGCTGCCGAGAGCACCCTCGCCACGGGCTCCTATTCCAAGGCAAAATCATCTCTCGATCTCGTGATCGACAAGGATGAGGCGGCCAGCCAGCAGAAAGCCGCGCGCATTCACCGTGCCGCCGACGAGCTGGAAGAGGACGAAGCCGCGGTACGGCGGAAACTGGAGCATGATCCCGAAGACAAGCGCGCCCAGCGCGATCTCGGCGATCTTCTGATGCGCAAGAAGGACTATGAAGGCGCAGTCCGTCATTTCGGCGCCATGCTCGAAAAGGATCCCGGCTCCTTCGATATCCGGTGCCTTGCGGGCGACGCCGAACTCCTGCTCCTCAGGACTCAGCTCGCCGCGTTCAGGGAGCGGATGGCGGGCGGCGAGAAAGAAGCTCTCAGAAACGAGTACCAGGCGTTCAGAAAAGAACTGATCGAGAAGCAGATCAAAGAAAACCGCTGGCGCGTCGACGAGCACCCAACCGATCTCAGCCTCTGGTTCAAGCTGGGAAAGAGCGTCTTCGCCGCCAGGCAGATCGACGAGGCGATCGAGGCGTTCCAGCACTCTGTCAAGGACCCGCGACACAAGGTCGAGTCCCTGCGAATGCTGGGCGGCTGTTTCCGCGAGAAAGGGCTTTTCGACCTCGCCATGAAACAGTTCAAGTCCTCTCTCGAAGCGACGGGCCAGAGCGGGTCGCAGAGCAAGGAGATCACCTACGACCTCGGCGACGTGGCAGAGAGGATGGGGGACCGGGATGGCGCCCTCGAATGGTTCTCGAAGATTTATGAAATCGACATCAATTACAAAGATGTCGCCGCCAAGATTGAGACTTTGAAAGAGAATTGATAAATTCACTGAATTGACCAGGAGACTATAGACAAGGAGTTCAAGACGACATGCCACACTCGAAACAAGCGAAGAAGAGACTGCGCCAGAGCTTTGTGCGCAAGGCGCGTAACCAGACGGTCAAGTCCGCGTACAGAACCTACATCAAGAGGTTCACCACCGCCCTCGAGCAGGGCGACCTGGAGAAAGCCCGCCAAGAGCTTCCCCAGACCATGAAGCAGATCGACAAGGCTGCCAAGAAAGGCGTCATCCACTGGAACCAGGCGTCGCGCAAGATTTCCCGGCTCCACGACCGGCTGAACAAGCTGGCAAAAGAAACGGGCAAGTAGCCCTGCGTCTGATCGCGCCGGGTCAAAAAAAAACTCCCGCCTTCTTCAGGTGGGAGTTTTTTTCTTGGCTTGCACCGTTCCGTCAGCCGTCTCTTTCAGATGGCCGAAGTACGGTAAGATCTACCGTGCGCCGAGGACGCTGTCGTAGCGGTAGAAGACTTCGAGGCAGAGGGTGAGGAGGGCGGTCGAATAGGCCCGGCCGCCATTGTCGCCCCACGGGTCCTTCTGGGGATCCCACGAACCGCGCTGGCAGCCTTCCTTGACCTGGTTCTTGACGATCGCCTTTTCCATGGCGGTCTTCCAGACACCCCAGTCCTTGCCGGCCATCTGGTACATGGCGTAGGAACCGTAGTACCAGTAGTAGTAGTCGATCGTACCCTTCTCTTCGTTCCATTCGGGGAGTTTCTTGCGGAGCACCTCCGCACCCGCATTGAGGGCCGGAACCTGGGATTCCATGTCGCCGAGAACGTTGCCCGCGAAGACGCGGCAAAGCATGGCCACGGCAGTCATCGCCTCGGTCTCCTCGAAGGGCCAGATGGTCTCGTCACCCGCTTCGCGCGACGACCCCTGGCCTTTTTCTTTGTAGCCGGTGCGGCCCGTGGCCGTGTCGGTCATCTCGTCGAGGTAGAGGAGGGCGTCTTCCATATCCTGCTTGTCGTAGCGCATCTTGAAGTCCTTGGCGGACGCCATGCACATGATCATCCATCCCGTGACCGAGACATCGTTCTGTTCCACGGGATCGATCTCGCCGTTGTTGTAGCGCCACGCCTTGCCCGGATTCTTGCTCTTGTGGATGTAGTCGAGCGCCCGCTGGGCGTATTTCTTCAAGATCGGCCATTTGGACAGACCGTAGGCCTCGGTGAGCGCAAGACACGCCAGGGAGTGGTTGTACATCCAGTGCATTCCCTCCTTGGCGACGAGGCAGCCGTCTTCAGGGTCCTGTATGTCGCAGAGGTACTTGACGCCCTTCTTGACCACTTTCTTGTAGGGTCCGGAACTGACCGTGTTCCCCGCGCCCATGAAGGCGAGAAGGGCGAGACCGGTCACGCCCACGTCATTGAGCGCCTGGCCCTTGCCGGTGCAGCGCGTGTCGGTGCACTGCATGTCGAAGGCGTCGGCATCCCAGAAGCCCTCGGGATCCTGGTGGCGCTTGAGCCAGTCGAGGCCCCATTCGACAGCCTTCTGGGTCGCCTTGCCGCCACCCTTGCGCGCGGCGCGCTTCTTGTACTTGCCGCCGAAGCGTCCGCCGGCACCGCCGCCGATGCCGATGATGTCATTGACGCTCTTTCCTTCGAAGGGCGCGTCAATGGGAGCGACATCCTCCTCGAAGATATCCTCCATCACCTCGTCCTCGGTGACGACCGGGTCTTCGATGATTTCCTCGATTTCATCGAGTTCGTCCTCTTCCTCTTCGTCCATCTCGTCCTCGGGAAGAGGTTCGGTCTCATCCTGTTCGTAGGAGGCTTCGAGAATCATGTTCTCGTCGGTGATGATGGTACGCCATTCGACGTTCATCAGAACGAGGGCGATGAGGCCGTGAAACACGATGGACACCACGAACCAGGGTGCGGCTTTGAGCCACTCGCGCATGACGTCCTGAAAGGTTTCACCCTCGGAGATCATGGCGGGTTTCGTGTAGACGAGTTCCTGATCGTTTTGAAACTCGGACATCGAGTTGCTCCTTAGATTAGAAATGACTCATGCTTCAAGCGCAGGGGCGGTTCGGGAAATTTTTCCCGTGCTATAATGACCTGCGCCGCGGTTGATTTTGGAACCTTGTATCTTTCCCAACGGCAGTAAGAAACAGCGGTTCATCAAAAAGATGATTTTAATTCGCCGCCCGAAGGCGTTCAAGATTATTCATCAAAAGAGTTGCCACGTCGATCGCGGCGATCTCACGGGGTGGCGCACTGTACAGGTTCTCTGGAAAAGAGGTTATGATCAGCGGCCATTCGTCGCGCTCTTCGGGGATCAGACCGTGGGAACCCTTGATCCGTGTTGGGTCGTCGCAGATTTCTCTGCCTGTCCGTGCGGGAATCAGTTCGAGCGGGTCGTATCCGATTTTTCGATGAATGTCCACTGTGCGCGCATAGTCGGGCGCAGCCCTCGGATCGTCCCACCAGGAATAATCGAACCAGGCGTCCGGCCGGGCCAGGGCCACGAGGTCGCCTGACCGTGCGTGATCGATGCCGCTCCGTTTCTTGGCTTCGTGATCGAGGACGGTATCGACGCCGGGCGTCGACTCAATCAACGACTTCACCGCACCCGGATCGGACAGGTCCGACAGGTAGATGTGAGCGATCTGGTGGTCGCAGAGCGCAAAGGCGCGCGAACCGGCCAAATCGGGATACTGCCTCTCACCGAGGAACCGGATCCCGAAGAGCCCGGCCTTCCTGAGCATCCGGTTCAACTGGACCGGAACGGTCACTGACGAGATGCCATACTCGGAGAGCAGGACGATTTCGAATTCCTCCTTCGCTGCGCGCTCGAGAACCGGGGCGAGCAGGCTGTCGAGTTCAGCGAGGTGTCGGCGCGCCTCGTCCGAACCCGGCCCGGACCGTTGCAGGGAATAGTCCATGTGGGGGAGGTAGCTGAGGATCAATTCGCTCGCCCGCTGCTCGGCCACTTCGAGCGTGGCATTCAGGATCCACTCGGTCGCCTCGATCGAGATGGCCGGTCCCCAGAAGCGGTGGAGCGGAAAGGCGCCGAGCGTCTCTTCGAGTCTGGCATAGAGGTTCGCCGGCTTCGATGCGCACGACGAGACAGTGCTGCCGTCGGCACGGTGGAAGGGGGCCACGTTGAGGTAGGCATCGAGGTCGGCGCCGAGGAAATTCCACCAGAAGAGCGCTGCCACGCGCGGGCGCGTCCGTCCCGGCCGGTCCCACGCGCGGGGAGCATCGACGAGACCGGCCGATGCGCACCAGAATCGGTGCTCGAGCAGGGCGCGGTCGAAGTATCCGTTGCCCACAACCCCGTGCGCGCCGGGGAGCACCCCGGTGGTGAGCGTGGCCTGCATGGGGAGGGTCAGAGCAGGAAGCACCGGTTTGACAGCGGCCCATCCTGTGCGGGCGGCGAAAGCCTCGATCTCCGGACAATCGCCCGACTTCAGAAGGGAGGGGGAAAAACCAGCCAGGCTGAACACGATCAGTGTACGGTGAGTCATGGCCTTTGAATCCTTGCCAGGAGGATCATTTCTCGGCTGGGCGTCCCGCTGTTTCTTCCCGTCCCTGATCGCGTTCGAAAAGGTCGGACGGAAAAAAGAATCTCTCCTTGCGCGCCAGGTCCTGGACGATGAGGAGGTGTGCCTGATTGCGCTTCTCCGACCGGAGTTCCCAGGCTACTTTGTCTTGAACCTCGTCGAAAGTGGACACCTTCCCTTCGATCTTGTCGACGATGTGCGCCACCACCAGACCGCCTTCGAGGCTGATCAGGCCGCTCACATCCCCCTCGGCGGCCTTCTCGACGAATTCCACGATCGAAAGATGAAAGGAGCTTCCCCTGCCGGCTTCGATTACCGTCTTTCTCGGGATACAGCCGGGCCAGCGCTCGCTCAGCGCCTCGTACTCTTCGGCCAGGTTGTCGAACTCGGCGCCGGGACTCAGAAAGAGATCGCGGCACTCTGCCCCACGGCGCCGCGTCTCGGCCGGATCTCCAAAGGCCGCGTCGGGAAAGA
Organism: uncultured Phycisphaerales bacterium; assembly: GCA_964464495.1. GTDB lineage: Bacteria > Planctomycetota > B15-G4 > B15-G4 > CAYZWU01 > CAZUHB01. The sequence goes on along the minus strand of CAYXGI010000001.1, from coordinate 197,269 downwards.
GGACCCAGATCAGGACAGTCGAAGCCTTCTGAGTGTAGTGGCCGATGTTGTTGTGATAGAACTCTTTGATCTCCCTGGGAGTGACACGGACAAAGGACGCCATGTCAGGCACCACGCCTTCGAGAATGGTTCGACCGCACCGGGCTTTCAAGTATAGGTCAGAGATCAATTCGTTTTTCAGAGCTTTAAAATTGTCGTCCACGTAGCTCGGGTCGAGGCCGCGGTTCACGATCCACTGTTGGCGCACCGCCTCATCGTCAATCTTCGATGTATAGCGCTTGGCTTCCTCGAGGAGGAGAATATTGCCGGCCAGCATGGAGCGGGCCTGCCATCTGAGCATGGCGTCGGTTATTTCAGCCGCTAAAGGGCTCGCTCTCAGTTGCGCCGCCTTCTTGTCCACATCGTGCCACGTGATGATCAATCCCCTGACGATCGCGGCCAAGTCCTCTTTGCCCTCGCCCGCCGAGGGTGGAGCGTTCTCCTGCCCGCCGGCGATCGTGCCCGGCAGAAGAAGCGAGACGCTGAGTGCGAGAATCAGTCCTGTAGTTCTGAACAACATCTGTTTCGTCCGATCCGGCCTATTTCAGAGGCCGCGCAGATTATACAGAGACGCGGCGGCGCATCAAACTCGATTTCAGGTAGGCCAGCAACCTGTCAGGATCGGTCTTGGCTTTCGGCAGAACGAGCACTGCCTTGAATGGCGAAACCTGATTCATCTTTGCTCCCTTGAATGACGCCCGTCCTTCGAACTTCTCCCTGTCGAAGAGGTCGACATAAACCTCCCTGCTTCCCTTGGCGCGCGTGAGCCCCCGGATCCCCGCCTCGAGCATGAGGCGCCGCACGTGGAAAAGATCGATGAGGCGCGCCGTTTCCGGCGGAAGACGTCCGAACCGGTCGACGAGTTCCTTCTTCATCTCCGCGAAGGCGTGCCGGGTCTTGCAGCGCGAGAGCCGTCGCAGAAGCTCGATGCGCAGCGCTTCGTCGGGGACGAAGGTGGGCGGCACGAAGGCCGTGATCTGGATGTCGAGATCGATATCGTGAATCAGCGCGAGCGCACCCTCCTCGTCCGGCTCTCCGCTGCCGGTCTCCGTGGTCATCGCCTGGATGGTGGCCCGGAGCAGCCGGCAATAGAGATCGTAACCCACGGCCAGAATGTGGCCGTGCTGTTCGGCGCCGAGGATGTTTCCCGCGCCGCGGATCTCGAGATCCTTGAGCGCGATGTTGAATCCCGCCCCGAGATGGGAGAGCTCCTCGATCGCCTTGAGACGGCGGATCGCGATCGACGAGACATGCCTGTGGGGGGTGAGCAGGTAGCAATAAGCCTTGACATGGGCGCGGCCCACCCTGCCGCGCAACTGGTGCAAGTCGGCGAGACCGAAGGTGTCGGCGCGGTCGATGATGATCGTGTTCACACCGGGGATATCGATGCCCGATTCGATGATCGTCGTGCAAACGAGCACGTCGATCTCGCGCTTGATGAAGCGGACGATCACATTCTGCAGGGCGCGCTCTTTCATCTGCCCGTGGGCGAAGTCGATCCGGATATCGGGCATGAGGCGGCGGAGAGACTCGGTCTCCCTCGCGATCGTCTCCACCCTGTTGTGAAGAAAGAACGCCTGGCCGCCGCGGCTCACCTCGAGGGTGAGCGCCCGCCTGATCAGGTTGTCGTTGCGCACCTCGACCGTTGTGTGAACCGGCATCCGCCCCTGGGGGGCGGCCTCGAGGCTCGATATATCGCGGATTCCAACGAGCGCCATGTGCAGGGTGCGCGGAATGGGGGTGGCCGTCATCGTGAGAACGTCGACTGTCGTCTTGATCTTTTTCAGCAGTTCCTTGTGGCGCACGCCGAACCGCTGTTCCTCGTCGATCACGAGGAGGCCGAGATCGCGAAAACCGACGTCGGCCGAAAAAAGCCTGTGCGTTCCGATGAGAATGTCGACACGTCCCTCGCACGCGCCGCGAACGATCTCGGCCTGGCGCGCCCGTGTCTGAAAACGGCTCAGCACGGCGACGCCCACCGGATACTCGCCGAGCCGCGTGCGGAAGGTTTCGTAGTGCTGCTGGGCGAGGATCGTCGTCGGCACGAGCACCGCCGCCTGCTTGCCGGCGGTCACCGCCTTGAAGGCGGCGCGGACGGCGAGCTCGGTCTTGCCGAATCCCACGTCGCCGCACAGAAGCCTGTCCATGGGCCGCTTGATGGCCATGTCGTTCTTGATCGCCTCGATCGCCTCGATCTGGTCCTCTGTCTCCTCGTAGGGGAAGGAGGCGTCGAAAAGCTCCTGGAGTTCATCGTCCTGACCGAAGGCGAATCCTCTCTCCTCGGAGCGGACCGCCTGGGTATCGAGAAGGTCGGCAGCCAGATCGCGGAGTGCGCCCTCGACTTTCCGGCGGCGCTTACCCCACGATGAGGCGCCGATCCGGTCGAGGCTCGGCGAGCCGTCGCCGCCGCCCACGTAACGGTGGACGAGGTGGATCTTGGATACTGGAACGTAAAGGGCCACGTCGTCCCTGAAGAAGAGGATCATGAAGTCTTCCTCGCCACCGCCCTCCCGTTTCATCCGGCTGAGGCCCTCGTAGCGGGCGATCCCGTGAACCATGTGGACGACCAGATCCCCGGCGCGCAGTTCGCGGAACGAGTCGAGGACGCGCGAACGCAGAGCGGCCCTGGCCCGCCGCGGCCGCCGCACGGGCAAGCGCCGGAGAAGCTCGTGATGGTTGACCACACAGACGCCCAGCGCCGGGAACTGGAATCCGTCCGACACACGGCCGATCACGATCCGGATCGCGCCGTTGGTGCGGATTCCGTCCTTTTCGAGCACGGCTTCGAGCCGTTTGGCCTCGGCGTCGACCTGGCAGAGAACATGCACCCTGCCGCACTCCTTCACGAGCGCGTCGAATGACGCCTTGAGGTCGATTCCGCTCTGCGCGACCGAATGTGCGCGGGCTTTCGGGTCATCGTCGCCGTCCGAATCACCGCCGGTCTCTTCGAGACCGCTCGCCCCGGCGCGGAGTCGTGCGGCGTTCTGTGTCGACAGGACCCGGTAGGAGAATCCTCCGTCGCCCGCTGCCGTGCGGGAGAGATCGCACCCCGGCCGGAGAGTGAGAAAGTCGGCTGCCGCCTCGGCGATCGCCGGCGCCACATCGAGCTCCCTGCGGTAGAGTTCGAGACGCTGCGTGGTGATCTCCGGTTCGAGGACGATCACCGGCGTCTGCCGGGAGATGAGGTCGCAGAGAGAGGCGGACCGTCCTCCATCGGCCGCCCGCAGAACCTGCGATGCCGGAAGGGGAAGGTCGACCCTGTCGAGCACCGCGATCGATCGCTGGGTTTCGAGGTCGAAATCGCGGATCGAGTCGACCTCATCGTCGAAGAGTTCGATCCTGATGGGGCGCGTTCGGCCGAGGGGAAAGAGATCGACGATTCCGCCGCGCAGGGCGAATTCTCCCGGCGCTGTGACCATCGACGTCGGCTCGAAGCCGGCCCGGGCCAGGGTTTCGCTCAGCGTGTCTCGGCCGATCTTGCCGCCCCGCGCGATGGTCAAGGTCTCCCTGTGCAGGTCGCCCGCGGACGGGACCGGCTCGAGAAGTCCCGAGAGGGGGGTGACCATGGCCTGAGGCGGCTGATGAGAGAGGATCGATCCCAGAACCACGAGCCGTTCCGAGAATGCGAGGCGCGCCTCCGACTCGACCGACGTGCGTGGATCAAAGGCGGGGTAGAGAGGGACCTCGGAGCGGAGAAAGAACTCGAGGTCTTCCTGAAAAGCGGTCGCCTCCTGTTCGTCGGGCGTCACCACCACGAGCGGGCTCGCTGATCGGGCGGCGATCTTCGCCGTCATCAGCGCGGCCGACGCGCCCCAGAGTCCGTGGAGCAGGGGACGTCCCTCCCGCCGGGGACGTCCTCCCCGGTCGAATTGCGCGACGATCCGTTCGAGGTTCGCCCTCTCAGACGCCGGGATTGGGTATTCGTCCATACTCGTCCTGCAGAGCGCGGAAGGCGGCGCGTGCGGCTCTCTGCCCCGCGTCCTTCTTGGTTTTGCCTTTTCCAGGGGGGTACTCCCGCGAACCGACGACCGCGGCGAGGGTGAAGCTCTTCTTGTGCTCGGGCCCGTCAGTGCTGAGCAGCTTGTAGTGAGGCGTGAGCCCGAATTTTTTCTGTACGTAGTACTGGAGTCTCGACTTGAAGTTCTGGCTCTGGCGCCTCTTCAGAGAACGGCCGAGGAGGTCCTCGAAATGGGTGAGAACGAATTTTTTCGAGGCCATGATTCCGCTGTCGACGTAGATGGCGCCGATCAGCGCCTCGATCGAATTGGCCACGAGCGACGGAGGGAGGGTGCGCCGGCGCGAGATCCCCTTTCCCACGGTCAGGAAAGGTCTGATCTTCAGTTTTTTGGCGACCTTGCCGAGTGACACGCTGCTCACCACCGACGACTTGATCGTTGTCAGCGCTCCCTCGTCGAGATCGGGAAAGTTCTTGAAGAGGTACTCGGTCACAGCCAGACCGAGAACCGAATCGCCCAGGAATTCGAGTCGTTCGTTCGATGGATTCTCCTCGTCCTTTGCCGACGAGTGGGTCAGGGCCTCGTGGAGACGTTTCTTCGACTTGAACTTGTAGCCCAGCGTTTTTTCCAGGCCTCTGAGACTCTTTTTCTTCATCGCCCTGTTTCTTCTCCCCTCTTCGTGGAGCGTATCGAAAGGGTCAAGCCCGATGGCGTTCCCACTCGTCGAGCGCAAAACGGTCGGTCATGCCCGCCATGTAATCGCAGACGGCGCGCTCCGGGCCGCAGGTCGAGGCGCGAGCACTGAAATCCGGCGGCAGCCGGCTCGTGTCGGAAGCATAGATATCGAACAGCTTGCGTATGACCTTTTCCGAGCGAGCACGGACCCGCGCCAGCTCTTCGTGGCCGTAGAAATTGTTGTTGAGAAAAACTTGAAGCTCGTCCATCTGCGCGTCGATCTCGGGTCCGAAATCGATCGTTCCTTCATCGTGGGCGCGCAAGGAGTCGGCGTCGAGTCCAGCCTTCGCGCCGAGCGAGGCATGGGAGTGCGAGATGAGATCGCTGATGAGGATCTTGGCCACATTGTTCACCACCTGGAGGAGGTGGATGCGGCCCTCGAGAGACGGAAAGCGCTTCATCACATTCTCGTGCGCCGTCCGCCAGAGGGCGAGCTGCATCAGGTCCTCCTCGCGCAGGATGTTCGCCTTGAGACCGTCGTCGAGATCGTGATGCTGGTAGGCGATCTGGTCGGCGATGGTTACGATTTGCGTTTCCACATAAGGACGCAAACCTGGCGTGAAGGATTCATGGTTGATGTTTTCCCGGCCCGGGCCGTACTTGAGGATCGCTTCCCGGATCTCGTGGGAGAGGTTCAGACCGTCGAAATCAGGGTACTTCTTTTCCAGCGTGTCGACGACGCGGAGCGCCTGGCGGTTGTGCTCGAAGCCGTCATGTTCGGCCATCAGTTCATTGAGTACGGTCTCCCCCGTGTGGCCGAAGGGCGAATGGCCGAGGTCGTGGGCGAGGGCGAGCGCTTCGACGAAGCTCTCGTTGACGCGGAGCGTGTAGGCCACGGAGCGGGCGATCTGCGACACCTCGAGCGTGTGTGTGAGGCGGGTGCGGTAGTAATCGCCCTCGTTGTCGATGAAGACCTGCGTCTTGTGCTCGAGCCGCCTGAAGGCCGACGAGTGGATGATGCGGTCGCGATCCCTCGAATAGACCGTGCGAAAACGATCGGGTTCTTCGGGGTGCACGCGCCCGTGGCTGTCCGAGGATTTGAGAGCGTAGGTCGCGAGTTCTCTCTGCTCGCGTTCCTCGCTCCGTTCGCGAAGCAACATATCAGGTTCCTTCCGGGACGCGCTGCGTGCGCTGGGAAGCACTGCGGGCGCTGGGAAGCACTGCGTGCGCTGGGAAGCACTGCGTGCGCTGGGAAGCACTGCGGGCGTAGACTGAATCCCGACGCTGGGGATTATTCTTTTTCTTGCGCTTCGCCCGTCATGGGTACGAATCTGACCGACTCGATCTTCTCCTCTTTGAATCCGTCCTTGGTGCGCGTGATCAGGATCAGGTCCTGCGGGTCGAACTCGAGGCTCGGATCGAAGTCTCCCACGGGAAGAACGAGCCTTCCGCCGATCTTGAGCTGGTCGCGCAGCGGCTCAGGGATATGGTCGGGCGCGGCTGTCACGATGATGGCGTCGAAGGGCGCTTCTTCGGGCCAGCCCTTGTATCCGTCCCCGTGGCGGACCGTCACCTTCTCATAGCCCATGTCTGCAAGGATTTTCTTGGCGTTGGCGGCGAGGTCCTCGATGATCTCGATGGAAAAAAGCGTGACGCCCATCTCGGCGAGAATCGAAGCCTGATATCCCGAGCCGGTGCCGATTTCGAGAACCTTTTCGTCGCCCCAGAGCTGGAGCGCTTCGGTCATCTTGGCCACAACGTAAGGCTGGGAGATCGTCTGCCCCAGTCCGATGTCGAGTGCGTAATCCTTGTAGGCCGCCGACTGATGGCTTTCAGGCACGAAGTAGTGGCGCGGGACGGTTCTCATCGCCTCGAGCACGCGTTCATCGGTGATCCCCGCGCCGACGAGATGGCGTTCGACCAGGACCTCTCTCTCATCGGTCCGTTCGATCCAGAGGGACCGATCGCTGAGATCGATTTTCTTTTCCGACGGAGCGTCCTCATCAGCGTTTGTGCACGCCAGAGGCAGAGCGGCCCAACCGATCAGGAACAGAGCGCAGAAGATCTCGAGAATCCGGCTCGTCGAAGATTGGGTCTGGTTGTTCATGGTCGTGGGCTCCTGAAAAGAGAAAATGATCTTGTCGAAAAAATACCGGAGCGAGAACAGCAAAGGATCGTGTCTCGCTCCGGATAATGATCGGCATCAAAAACGCTCCACCGGAGCGATTAAACCTGGTGGATCGACTCTGTGGGGCAGACCTCGACGCACGATTCGCAGTCGGTGCACTTGCCGGCTTCGATGATGTAAATAGGATCGCCCTCGGCAATCGCTTCTTCGGGGCATTCTTCCATGCAGGCGCCGCACGCACAGCAGGTGTCGTCAATCTTGTGAGCCATATGTAGACCTTTCGATTCAAAGCGGATAAAGACCTTTAATAAGTTCACCCAGCCCCTTTCCATTACCGACTCTCAAAAGAAAATCAAGAAGCTTTTTTCTGAAATCAGAAAAGTCCGATGCGACGCAGGCCATGCCCCGAACAGTGGAAATATCACGTAAAAAAACCGATGCCTCATTGACAGGACAGGCAGTCTTACTTAAATAGAGGCTTCTAATTGGAGGCTCGATCTATGGCCAAGATTGAAACCGGTGCTCTCACAGGAAGCCTCGAAGACTATCTCGAGACGATCTATCTGCTGATTTGTGATCGTAAGGTTGCTCGTGTCAAGGACATAGCAAAAGCACGCGACGTCAAGATGTCGTCGGTGACGCCCGCCATGCGCCGGCTTGCCGAGCTTGGCTTCGTTGTCTATCGCCAGCGCGAGTTTATCGAGCTCACTGATGAAGGCGAAGAAGTAGCGCGCAAAACCATGGCGCGCCACGATCTCCTGGTACGCTTCTTCCACGAGATCCTGCGTGTTTCGTCCCAGAGCGCTGAAAAGGATGCCTGCGCCATTGAACACATTCTCTCCGACGAGACTACCGAGAAACTGGTACGTTTCTTCGAGTTTTTGAGAGCCTGCCCGCGCGCGTCGGGCGATTTCCTCAAGACCTTCCACGGCTGTTCGGTGATCAATCCCGACGTGGCCGAGTGTACCGAGCGCCAGTGCGATTTTCAGAGGCGCGGCCGGCGGAAGGGCGCGCGAAAAGGCGTCACCAGCCTCGCGGCGATCGAGCCGGGCCACGAGTGCGTCATCGTTCAGGTTACGGCCAAGGGTGCGATCCGCCAGCGTCTCATCGACATGGGCATGCTGCCGAACACGCCGGTCTTTGTCGAGCGCAAGGCGCCCGGCGGCAATCCGATCTGGATCAGGCTCAAGGGATTCCAGCTTTCCTTGCGCAAGGAAGAAGCGGCCGGAGTCGACGTGACCGTCTGACATCAAAGGATCAACCATGCTGGGCACACGAAAGTACTCCGCTCCCCCCGGTCACCGGATCGTTCTGATCGGCAATCCGAATTCGGGAAAGACGTCGATCTTCAACGCCCTCACCGGCGCGCGCCAGAAGGTGGGCAACTATCCGGGTGTGACCGTGGAGAGCAAGGAGGGCGCCTATAAGTTCGAGGGGGAGTCATTTGACGTTTACGACCTGCCCGGAACGTATTCGCTCACCTGCTACTCTCCGGAAGAAAGGATCGCGCGGCAGGAGATCATGCATCCCAAACCGGACGCTGCCGTGGTGGTGGTCGACTCGACCAACCTGGAACGCAATCTCTACCTCCTCGTTCAGGTCATGGAGATGGGCGCCAACTGTATTCTTTGCCTCAACATGAGCGACGAAGCCCGCAAGGCGGGACAGCAGATCGATGTGGAGAAGATGTCGACGCTGCTCGGCTTTCCGGTGGTGGAGACAGTGGCCCACAAGAAACTCGGCATCGATGGGCTCAAGGAAGCCATCGCGCAGGCCGTGTCCGATCCGGCCGATCCGGAGCGGCTCGTTCTCGGCGACCGCCTCGATCGGGCGATCTCCGATGTGGAGCCGATGGTGGCCGGCGCGCAGTGGCGTTCGCTGTTCAAGCCCTTTCCTCGCTGGGCGGCGATCAAGCTGCTCGAAGGAGATATCGAGGCGATCGGCTGGATCCAGGAGAACTGCGAGGATCACGCGGCGATCATCAAGCACGCGCAAAACATTGCCGAGACACTGGCCGAGAGTACGGGCATGCATCCCGGGCTCTACATTGCCGACCGGCGCTACGGATTCGCGGCCGGCCTTCTGCGCGAGGCGCGCGTGACAGGAATGAGAGCCGACGCGCGGAAGGTGTCGGACTGGATCGACGAGGTCCTTTGCCACAGGCTGCTAGGGCTTCCCTTCTTTCTTGTAGCCATGTATGTCATTTTCTGGCTGACCTTCACCATGGGCGAGTATCCCATGGCGTGGATCGAAGGCGGATTCGACTTTCTCGCCTCCTGGTTCAACCAGGTCCTCGGGGGCGAGTCGATCCTGTGCTCCCTGATCGTCGACGGCATCATCGGCGGCGTGGGTGGCGTGGTCGTCTTTCTACCGAACATCCTCCTTCTCTACCTCGGACTCGCCTTCCTCGAGGATACGGGCTACATGGCGCGTGCGGCCTTTCTCATGGACAACCTCCTTCACCGGTTCGGCTTGCACGGCAAGAGCTTCATACCTCTCATCACCGGATTCGGCTGCACCGTGCCTGGTATCATGGCCACGCGCACTCTCGAAAACGAGCGCGATCGTCTGACCACCATGCTCATTCTGCCGCTCATGTCGTGCGGTGCGCGGCTGCCGATCTACATGCTGCTCATTCCAGCTTTTTTTTCCGACGAACTCCAGGCTCCGATGCTCTGGATGATATACATCATCGGGATCGTACTTGCCGCCGGCTTGGCGCGGCTGCTGCGCTCCACGATCCTGGCGGGCGAGGATGCACCCTTCGTGATGGAACTGCCGCCCTATCGCATGCCGACCTTCAAGGCGATGCTCTCCAAGATGTGGGAGCGCGGCCGCATCTACATCCATAAGGCGGGGACGATCATCCTCGGGCTCTCGATCGTGCTCTGGGCGCTGTCGTCCTTTCCATCGAAGACAGACTACGCCGTCGATTCGGAGATCGCCGCGGGCGTGCCCCTTTCGGCCGAAGAGACCGCGGCACGACGCAATGCCGAAGACCTGGAATACTCCATCGCGGGACGGATCGGAGGCGTGCTCGAACCGGTCATCGCACCGATGGGATTCGACTGGAAGATCGGCACGGCCCTCTTCGGCTCCTTCGCGGCCAAGGAGGTTTTCGTCGCCCAGATGGGAATCATCATGTCCCTCGGTGAAACCGACGAGGAGTCTGACAGCCTGCGCAACGCACTGTGCGACCAGTATTCGCCGCTCGTCGCTTTTTGTCTCATGCTCTTCCTGCTTGTCGCCACGCCCTGCATAGCGACGGTGGCCATCACGCGGCGCGAAGCGGGGAAGTGGAAGTGGGCGCTACTGCAGTTCGGAGGTCTGACCGCCCTCGCCTACGTCCTGTCCGTTGCCGTCTTTCAGATAGGCTCTTTGTTTTAACGTCGGTTGTTGTTCGCACTAGGATTGCTGAAAAGGACGCCCTGACGGCGGTGACCCGCGAAAAATTCTCGGGTCACCGCCGTCAGACCGTTCTTTTCAGCCGAAGCTGCCAGGAAGATCTAGTCGTCGATGAGATCCTCGGAAAAGTCGAGGACCTTGTATTCGGCCTTGGATGAGGGTGTCATGCCCGTGGCGAGATGGATCCGGAGCGCGGCCGGTTCGAAGATCATTGACTGGAGGGTGATCATTCCCTGATTGACGGAGTGGAGGATTTTCTTCAGGGCCGCCGGATCGATGGCGCCGGCTTTTTCCTCGGCAAAGGTTTCGAATCTCTTGTATCGGCCGCAGCGCAAGATCGTGGGCAGTTTTTTTCTGTGGTGGTTGGTCGAATAGACCATCCCGTCCTCGGCGCGGCGGACGCGAAAGAGACCGGGACCGAGTTCGGCCACCGCGGCCCGGCCCTGCCTGTCAATGATGATCAGGTTGTTGCCCGCCACCTTGACCGATTCTTCGAGGATGGTGAGAGCCTCGTCGAGTGTTGACGCTTCTTCCAGCACGTGGCGAAAAAGCAGAGTCGACGGTATGCCGTCCGTTGTTACCTTGCCGAGGCGGACCTCCATCACCGCGCAGCAGAGCCCGTCGCTGTTCATCCCGGAAAGAACACCCGAAAACCCGGGCCAGGTGACGCTGACGAACGATTTCCGTCCTTTGGGCTTGAACACGATCACAATGCTTGTCTTTTCGAGAACACCGTTCCCGAAGAAATCGAGGTTGCGCGCCAGAAGAGGCTTGCCGTCTCTCGTGGCCGCTCCCGAGGCGGCAAAAGAGGAGCAGGCGCCCTTGCGATAGATATCGGGAAAGGCATTGGTCGTGAGGATCTTGCCGTAGGAGATATTCGCGGCCTTGGCAAAGGCCTTCATCTCCTCGCGGAACCGTTCCGGAAGATGGGCGTCCATCTTGAGCGACTCCGCGATCAGTCTCTCCGGTCCGCCCGAGATATCCGAGATGGGCTTCATGTATCTCTTCCAGAGAGAGTCTACCTGTTCGGCCACGAGACGGCCCATTGCGGCGCCGATCTCGGCCGGTGTGCCTTCGAGCCGAGCAACGGGGATTCCATTCCTGGTGGCCAGTTCGAGAGTGGCCGATGATTTCTGAGCTGTGGCGGACGTGTCTGGTGCGGTAGGCTCGTCGGCCCGCAAAGGCAAGAGCCCAAGAAGAAGAAGGAACGCAATTCTCAAGGTGAGCAACATGATGTGACTCCTGTATCAACTGCGCTTACCAGCGCCAGATCGGGAAGGGCATGAGCGATGAATCAAAAGCATTCTTGGTCAGATATCGATCGAGAAAATTCCAGTAACCGAGGCTGTCGTCGCATTCCGGTTCGAGAAGGCACGCGGTCAGCATGGCGAGAGGTTGGGCCGATGGAACGTAGTGACTTCCGGCTTTGATCGTTTTCTCGCGCACGACCCACTTGCCCTTGAAGGTCTGCGTCCAGTGGCCCTGATAGGGACGTTTCGAGGGGATGATCTCGTCGATCTCGAAGACCGAAACCTCGGCCGCGGTCTCCTCTGCGATCTGCTCGACCAGGATGCCATGCTGCAGAAGCTTGTCTCGCACCATCGTGTTTCCCCGCGGAAAGACGTAGCCTCTCACGGGCAGGGGGCGGCCCTCGCTGACCGGATCGTAGTTCGCCAGGCACGGAACCGAGTAGGCGATCGGTTCCCCTGCGGGCATCTTGGGCTTCTTCGGTGGTGCATTCGTGGATCTCTTGACCGGCTCGTAACCCATGATGGTGATCGGTTCGTCGAGCGCGCTCTCGGCGAACCGCCAGTGGAAGAGTCCGAGATCGCCTGCGGCCGCGCGCGCATCGGCCTCGCGCACGAGGGCGCGGATCGCGTCCCCTTCCTTGCGGGAGAATTCCAGAATGGAGCGCAGGAAGGCGCGGCACGCCCTGACCCGCGTTTCGAAGGACGCGTAGGCATACATCTCGATCAGGATCGCGTGCCGGTTGCGAAGGCCCCAGTAATTGGTCCCGAAGCGAAGCTGCGGGCCGAAAGACCGCCACCCCTTCGATCGGTCGCGTCGGTCGGCCCAGAATCCGTAGGGGATCGACGCGTAACCATCGCGCGTCCTCGTGTCGGCCGCGATCGCCGGCATCATCACGTCCCTGTCGAAGGCGCGCAGCGCCGCGTCGGCGAGGGGGTTTTGGGTCCAGGCGTAGCTGATCGGTTCGGTGTGCAGGGAGCCGTTCGTGGTGTGGCAGTCAACGAGAAGATCGGGATTCCAGCGGAGCACCACTCCCGAAAGGTGGGCGCAGACCTCGGGCGATTCGGCCTTCATGAAATCGCGGTTCAGGTCGAGGTTCTGCGCGTTGGCGCGTGTTCCCACTCCGCCCGCTGGGCCGTTCTGTCGCGGTCGATTGTCTTTCGATACGAGCTCATTGCCGTCGGCATTGAAAACGGGCGCCACGAGAAGGACCGTGTTCTCGACGAGATGGTCGAGCGATCCATTGACGATCTCGCGCATCAACATGAGAGACGCTTCCTTGCCCGCCACCTCGCCGGCGTGGATATTGGCTTGAATGAAAAGGACCGTGGTCCTGTCCCTATCGATCTCCTTGGGATCTTCCGGCGCCGGATTACCCAGAATGGCAAGCGGAAGGGGCCGCCCCTCGGCCGACTCGCCAAAGAACTCGACGCGGAGCGTGTCGCCCTTCTCGTCGAGAATGTGGAGGAATTCAAGAAGTTCCGTGAAGAGCGTCGTCTCCGTGAATCCACTCGATTCGGCGCGCGTCGGCAGATCGACGGCGCCCGTCTCTTCAGTGCCGTCCGATCGCGCGAGGATGAAGGCCGCAATGAGCGCCGCAGCGCCGAGAATCTTGAGTCTTGTCGTCATCTCAAACGTCCTTGTTCCCCGTGATTGCCCGAATCGATTCCGCGAATCGGACAAACTATTAATTGAAGTTGATGGTGCAGCGCCAGTCATCGCGCGTGTTCATTCAGCATAGCATCCGGCGGTCAGAGTTCAATGAGCCGCCACGATGGCTCACTGACAATGACTCTATCTGCATAAAGAATAAAGAGTTGCACATAAATTAGCTCCGCGCAACTTCATGCTGGGTTCAAAGTTAAAAAAAATCCCCATTAAAAGAATAAAGGTGCGTCCACTTTGAGCGGTGCACGGCAACGTTATTTACAGAAGAACGAAGTCCATCGAAGAGATGTTCTTTTGAAAAAAAATTCCAGGTGAACCCGGTTCAGAGATTGGACAGTGAGAGAGAGTTTTGCGCGGGACCTTTAGTGGCACTCTCATGGCCGAAGAGGCCAAGGAGCTCAGGGATAAAGGAGCCCAAGCACTAGTCTGGCTGGGTTAGTAGGGAAGGCTGGTGTGCCAGTGGTCACGTCAACGGCGCCCCAGCCTTTTTTTTTGGGCTTTTTTTCGGTCTTTTTTCAGGTTTCCCGCTGCTGTTGACGCCAGCAATAGAGGCTGATTGCAGTGGCCGTGGCAGCATTGAGCGATTCCGCTCCAGGCTCCATGGGGATGGAGAGGACTTCGCGCCCCTGGTCCGAGAGTCTGAAGCTTTCGGGCAAACCGGGTCCCTCCATTCCGGCAACAAGGCCGAAAGCGGACGGAAAATCATAGGTTGCCATGTCCCGGCCCTCTTGCGACAAAACGACCATGGGGGCTCCGGCAGCTCGGAGATTTTCGATGGACGGCCCCCTGTACAAGCCTATCCGGAAGAGGGCGCTCCCCGCCGCACGTTGGCTGCGGGGGAGGAAAGGATTGGCCGCTTCCTCGAGGAGCACGAGGGCGCTGACACCAAAGGCAGCCGCGGTCCGGATCACGGCACCCACATTCTCCGGATCCTGAAAAGGTACAAAGAGCGTGCATCCCTCGGGCCAGGCGCTGTCGGACCATTCCTTCATGGGTGGAAGATCTGTGAGAAGGAGCGGCGAACGCGTTCCGGAGACGTCGAGTTTCTTGAAGAGCGCCGGGCTCAGCCTCAACCAGTTCATGGCCGGAACCGCCGCGTCTGCCGATGCCGCCAGGGGCGGAACTGCCGCGGCAAGGTCCTCGCTGACCGACTTTCCAGGTAAGGGCGTGATCCACGCCTTGCAGAGTTCTGGCCTGGCGTCGATCACCTCGGCCACGGGACGTGCCCCGGCGATGAGCGCCTGTCCCGTCTTTCGAATACCGCGCGCCGTGTGCAGGGAGAGGAGCGAGCGGTAGGTGGGATTCGTTTCCGACGTGATCTCCTTCACGGGCCCCTGGTAGGCGGCGGTTGCCGCCTCGCGTCGCGAAGAGAGTTCCCGGCCGATTTTCACGAAGACGCAAAGGCGGCGGTGGTGGGACGATCCGGGCAAGGTGTAGGGAATGTCATTCTCCAGGCGGTACGCGCCCGATCCCATCCGGGAGGCCTCTTCGAGCTCGTCGTCGCACTCGGGCCCCTTCATCAACAGGAGACGGCCCCCTTCCTCGATCACGGGAAGAACCCGTCGCAGTGAGCCGGGGATCCCCTCGAGGGCGCGCGTGATCGCTCCCTCGAAAGCGATTCCGAGGTCGTCGGAGGGATTGTTGGCCGGTCCGACCTTGTGGCCGTAGACGTCGACGCCATCGAATTTCAGAAGGCCCACCACATCTTCGAGAAACGCCGCGCGGCGCGCGCGTCCCTCTGCGAGGACGAGACGGAGGTCGGGCCGGAAGATCTTGAGCGGGATTCCTGGAAAACCGGCACCGCTGCCGATGTCGATCAGCGGCGACGGGAGATCGATGAGCCGCGCCACCATCATGCAGTCCACGTAGTGCTTGAGAACGATGCTCTCGAAGTTGTGGATTCGCGTCATGTTGAGTTCGCGGTTCTTCTCCCTCAGGAAGGAATGAAATGCCCAGAGCTGTTTGATCTGATTCTCATCGAGCGGAATACCCGCACCTTCCATCAGGCTGGCGAGGCGCTCCGGCCCGGGTTCGGGTCCCCTGTGAGGCGGCCCTTTGTGGTTCTTGGATGGCAACATGGTACAAGTGAAAATCATTCGACCATGTGCGTCAAGAAGGCGAGCAGAAAGAGAGTTCGCGGCGTGGGGGGCAAGATGCTATATCTTGAGCCTCAGTTGTCCCGAAAAATCGAACGGAATCTGGAGCAGTGCGCTTGAATCGGCGAGTGGTTCTTTTTTTTGTAGATGGTCTCGGCGTGGGGGAGCGGGACGGAACCGTCAATCCTCTCGCCACTATGCCCGAGGGACATCTCAGCGTCTTCAACGAAGGGCCTTCTCCCGGCCGGGTGCGCAACAACGGTCTGTCGCTCGGTCTCGATGCCGCGCTCGGAGTGGACGGCATTCCGCAGAGCGCCACGGGTCAGACCGCCCTTCTTACGGGAATCAACGCGCCTCGATTGCTCGGCCGGCACCTCTTCGGTTTTCCCAACAGCACCCTGCGCCGCGTGATCATGGAGCATTCGCTGCTCAAGCAGGTCAATGAGCGGGGAATGAAATGCGCCTTCCTCAATGCCTTCCGTCCCCGTTTCTTCGAGCTGGGCCGTGAGATCTGGACCAGACCCCTCTCGGTGACGACCTGGACAAACGGCGCGGCCGGCCTGCCCTTTTTTACTCTTGACGACGTGGCCGCCGGCCGCTCGATCTACCAGGATTTTACCAACAGATCGCTCCGCGAGAGGGGGTTCGATCTGCCTCTCTATTCGCCTGCCGAGGCGGGCGCGATCCTCGGGCGTCGATCGGCTGAATACGATTTTCTTCTCTACGAGTATTTTCGCACCGATGGAGCGGGCCATTCGTGCGACATGGGCCGTTGTGTCGCGGAACTTCAGGGTCTGGAAGACTTCCTGGAGTCGGTGCTTCAGACGATCGACCTCGACAAGACCCTTCTGATTCTCACGAGCGATCACGGCAACATCGAGGATCTGGCGGTGAGAGGCCACACGCGCAATCGGGCGCTCACCGTGCTGTGGGGGCTGGGCGCCGTGGAGGCGCGGAGGGGGCTCGAAACGATTCTCGATGTGCCGCGCTTGATCCTCGATCTGTTGCGCGCGTGACGCGAAGCGGTCAGGGCTTCCTTTCCGATTGTGCTTGCAGTTCGGCGTATTTCACATTGAGCTTGACCAGCTTGTCGGCGAGGTTGTGGATCATGTCGCCCATCCAGGGCTGAACCTTGTTGAGCTCCTCGGTGATCGCCTTCCGGTCGAAGACCAGTACGGTCAGGTCGGTCTTTGCCGAAACATGGGCCGATCGCGTCTCGCCGGTAAAGAGAGCCATCTCGCCGAAAACATCGCCGGCGCTCAGCGTGGCGAAGACGACCTTCTTGCCGTCTTGCGAGTCATGCACCTCGGCATCGCCGCTGATGATGAAGTAGGCGCTGTCCGCCGCGTCGCCGCGGGAGATGACGCGCGTTCCCTCCTTGAAAGTGGTCCTTCTGAACGACGAACCGCGATCGAGAAAGAGGTTGATCTCCTTGATCAGGGCATCGACCGACTGAAACCGTCCCTTCCGTTCCGGTGAAAGGCAGCGCGTGCAGATTCGAGAGAGTTCAAGGGGAATCGCCGGGTTGACGAGCTGGGGACGGGGCGCTTGAAAGGTCATGAAGGTGAGCGTGTTGTATGCGTTGTCGTCGAAAGGGAACCTCTTCGTGAGGATCTTGAAAAGAATGACCCCCAGCGAATAGATGTCGCTCACGGCGTCCATATTGTCCACATCGCCGCGCGCCTGTTCGGGCGACATGTAGCGGGGGGTTCCGACCATCTCGCCCGGCGCGGTCTCGTCGAAGTCGAGATTCCTCAAGGTGACCACATCGCTTCCCTGGGTGTCGTCCTTTTCGATCGGCGGCGTCGCTGTGGGGGCCCCGTTGTGATCGGTCACGATTTTCGAAATTCCCCAGTCCATGACCACGACCTCGCCGTATTCGCCGACCATGATGTTCGACGGTTTCAGGTCGCGGTGAATCACCCTGCGCGCATGTCCGTAGGCCACGGTCTCGCAGACCTTGAGAAAGATCTGGAGCAGCTTGTGAAGAGTCCATGCCGATCCGGAGACTTCCGATTCCTCGAGGGTCTCCTCGAGGGTGAGGCCGGAGAGAGGCTTCATGGTGAAGTAGGGTACCCCGGCTTCGAGATAACCGAGGTCGTAGAGGGGGGTGATGCCCGGATGCTGAAGCTGGGCGGTGATCTGTGCTTCTTCGAGAAAGCGCTCGACAAAGCCCTCCTCTTCGAGGAGGTCCTTGCGCAGGGACTTGATCGCCACGTTCCGGCGCAGCGCACGGTCGAAGGCCTTATGCACCGACGCCATACCGCCCCGTCCGAGCACGGCTTTTCGTCTGTAACGCGCCGAGGGGTTGAGGTCCTCCTCGTTACCCCGCGCCTTTCGCGGGCTTCGCGGCGTGTCGCTCTGTTCGTTCCGCGTCGGCTCGTTTCCGTTTTCGTCCAAGGCCGTTCCCTCCCAAATCACGAATCGGTCGAACCTTGCCGGAATTCGACAATCCGATTTTCCTGGGCGAGCGTTACGCGCCGTGCCGGCACACTGATCAGGATGTCGCCAATGCATCATAATATGGAACGGTTCCGGCAATCAAGGCTTCCGTGCCGCAACGGCGGTGTGGTATAAACTGGGGCTAATTTATTGGATCCGATGGATAGGATTCGACTGATCGGAGGCTTTCAAAAAAAGTGTCCCCTGTCCGACCCACAACGCTCTGCATCGCCATTGGGGCGATTTTGATCGTGCCCGGTTTCGCAGGATCGATCGCCGCGGAGCGGGGGATCCCGCAAGATGCGCCCGGCAAGAAGGAGCCTGCTTTCAGGGACCAGGTCCTGGGCGGTTTTCGTCTGCACAAGGACGGTGTGGGCTTCATGATTCTCGACGGCTGCCTTCTGGCCGAGGTCTTGACGGTCCGGTCGGGCAACGTGGTTCCGGGCCTCTTCGTTCTCGACATGGGACCCGATCCGATCTGCGCCCTCGACACCTCTTTTGCTGAAAAGCTCGGCCTTGGCGAGGAGAAGACGATCAGTCTCAAGTTCGGCCACAAGGAGACATTCGACACGATCCCCGTCTTTGTCGAAAAACGCGACGATCTGCACAAGTGCTCAAAGCGCAACGCCTCGGTGCTGCAAGGGAAGACCCTGAGCGGCGTGATCGGTTTTGGTATTTTTCAGGGACGCACCATCGTGATCGATTACACCGAGTGCCTTCTCCGGATCGCGGCTGACGAGCCTGGAAAAAAGGACGAAACCGCAGTCGGATCGGATGAAAAACCCGCTCTCCCCTCTCCGTGGGAAGTCGATTATGCGATGACACCCGCGCCCTTCTGCTGCACCGTGCGTGTCAATGACAAGGGCCCCTTCTCTTTTCAACTGAACACGGCCTGCGCGCAATCGTGGGTGAAGAAGTCGGTCGCGTCGAGCGCGGCGTGGCGCCGGGGAAAAAAGCCGGGCTCCTTCCTGCTCGCCGGCCTCGACATGACTGCTCTTTCCGTTGACTTCGAATTCAAGGGATTCAAGGAGGGCGAGACCCAGCCCGTGATGGACGGCGTCCTGGGCAATGATTTCCTTTCCCGCTTCGAGGTCACCATCGACACGGCCGCGGGCCGCGTTCTGTTCAATCCCGTCAACTCACGATCTGAATGATCGTCTTCCGCATGCGCGACTTGTTGTCGAAATCGATGAGGATGATCTGCTGCCACGTGCCGAGGGTGAGCGCCCCGTCGAGAATGGGGATCGACAGGGAGGGACCGAGAAGGCTGGCGCGCACGTGAGAGTGGCCGTTCCCGTCGTGCCACATCCGCTCATGGCCGTAATCCATCTCCACGGGAATGATCCGGTTGAAGAAGGCGGTGATGTCGTGTACGAGCCCCGGTTCGTACTCCACCGTGGTGAGGGCGCCCGTCGAACCGGGCACGAAGAGGGTGGCCACGCCCGCGTCGACTCCCGATCGCGCCACCGCTTCCCGCACGTCGTCGGTGATATCGAAGATGTCGGTCCCCGGATTCGATTTGCGTTCCACCGTTTCTGTGAAAACGGGCATGGCGTCTCTCCGCTACTTCTGAAAGACCTTCAAATCGATCGGTTCACCCTCGTGGGGCGCCACCACGTAGGCTCTCTTGAGATTGACGAGAACCTCGCGCATCGTGTCGAAGAGGAGACGGCGGCGAGTGATCTCTTTCGACTTGGCGTACTCCGACAAGAGGTCGAGAAAACGGCTCGTGTCGCCCTGCGCTTCGGTGACGACCTTGTTCTTGTAGGCTTTAGACTCCTCGCTGAGCCGCGACGCGCGTGCTTTGGCCGCGGGGATTTCCTCGTTGCGGTAAGATTGGGCCAGGTTGATCGACTTGGTCTTGTCCTGCTTGGCGTTGAGCACGTCGTCGAAGTATTGCTTCACCTTGCCTGGAGCGCGCACCTCCTTGAGTTCCACGAAGGTGATGGCCAGCCCGCTCTCCACGTCGTCCATGATCTTCTGAAGGGAGGTCTTGATCCGCTGCTCGATCGACTGCTTGCCGAAGGTGAGGACCGCGTCGACTGACAGATTGGTCAGGCAGTGGATGATGGCGGAACATCCCGCATCGTAGAGGAGCCGCTCCGATTGTTTCTCCCGGAAGCCGAAGAGGTAGCGTGCCGGATCGGTCACCGTGTACTGCAGAATGCAATCGAGGTTGACCAGGTTGTTGTCTCCCGTGAGGGCGTAGCCTCGCGGAAATCTGGGCGTCCGGTCGAGCGGAAAGCCTCGCTGCGATTCAACGATCCCCAATCCTTCCGAACCGAAGTCGTTAATATGGATCCGCTGGACCTGGTGAACCGGAATACGGTGAATCCGGTCGATCGGCCACGGAAGTCGGTAGTGGATACCGGGCGGTACGCGGTCACTGACCGTCTTCCCGAAGCGCTGGTGCACGCCCATCTCGTCGGGTGAGACCGCGTAGAATCCCGAGAGGAAGTAGAGAACAAGAAGAATAACGACGAGCAGGCCGAGGAAGTACCCCCCCCTGTGAACGGCTTTCCTGAAGTGCTTGCCCACGCTAGTTCCCATCGTCGCGCGTCTCCTTTGAATCGATGACCACTCCTTCGCCGTCGAGGTACTTGAAGAGGGGGGAGTCGGTCGACAGGATCAGGGTCGTGTTTTCCTGCAAGGTCTCGCTGTAGAGGTCGAGCGATTTGAGGAACTCGAAGAAAAGGCTGTCCTTCCCGTAGGCCTCGGCAAAAATGCGCGTCGCCTCGCGGTCGCCTTCGCCCATGGTGATCTGGGCGTTCTTGTACGCCTCGGCCATGATCTCCTTGACCGCACGGTCTGTCTGGGCCTCGATGACCGCCGCCTGCTGCCTCCCCTCGGCGCGGTACTTCTTGGCCTCCTTCTCGCGTTCGGCCCGCATCCGGCCGAAAACGGCGTTCTCGACGATCTCGGGATACTCGAGGCGTCGGATTCCGCTCCGCACGATTTCGAGACCGTAGTTCTCCTTCACCATGGCGTCGAGATTGGCCTCGATCCTCTCCTCGATCTCGAGCAGCTTCACCGATGATCCATCGGTGTTGATTATGTTTTCCAGGCTATAGTCGCCGAGCACGGAGCCGAGCTGGGAATTGAGCATGTCGCCCAGCTTGAGACGCGCATTGTCGAAAGTGATGAGCGACTTGATGAAGAGGTCGGGATCATCGACGCGCCAGCAGATGAAACAGACCACCACGATCGGGTTCTTGTCCTTGAGAAGGAGCTCGATCGGCTGGCTCTTGAAGACGTTGTTGCGCCTGTCGATCCTGATGACCGTCTGGAAGGGGAACTTGGTCTTGAGTCCCGCTTCCTTGTACGTTTCGACCTTTTTGCCGAACTCGGTCACGATGGCGAACTCCTTCTCGCTCACCGTGAAGGTGCATGTCCAGATCCCGGCCAGCGCCAGGAGAAAAACGAGTACGATGACAATGAGTATCTTCATTTTACTGTTCCACTCTGGCCTGTCAGAACTGGCCGTCCTCCAGATCGAAGGCGGCGTTGTTGACGGCATCGCCGAAATTGAGCCACATCTCCGGGGTCCCCGCCCGCGGATCGAAAAGCACCTTGTCGCGGCCGCTGAGCGCTTCCCGTAGAGCGTCGAGATAGAGACGCATCCGGGTAATGCGCATCGCCTTGGGATCGGCCGGGATTCGCGCCACGAACCTCCCCGCGTCCCCCTCGGAACGTACGATTGCGTCATGGCTGTCCGCGGCGGCCTCTTCCTCGAGCCGGTAACTCTCCCCCTCGCTCTCGAGGCGCGATTCGGTCGCGTAGCCGAGGGCGATGTTGATCATCTCCTCCTTGTCCTGGAGAGAGGCGATGACTCCCTCGAAGTGCCGGGAGATCGAGATCGGGGGATGGATGTCCTTCACGTTGACCGACACGAGTTCGATCCCCGCCTGCAAGAGATCGAGTTCTTCCTGCATGGCGCGGGCCATGTCGTTGCCGAATTCCTCCCGGTAATCGAGGACGATCTCGTAAAAACTTTTCGTCGAGAAGAGCCGCGTCATCTGGCGGTAGGCGATCGCCTTGACGAGGGAGTCGGGCTCGCGGTGCCGGTAGAGATAGTCATAGAGGTTGTTCACACGGAAGTGGACGACCACGTAGGGATAAAAGTAGTTGTCATCGCCCGAGAGGAAGGGGATCTCCGTACCATGTTCGCGCGTCCAGAGAAGGGCGAAGGCGTTGGCATCGACCTCGTTGCCGATGTTCATCTGTTGGATCGATGATGTGTCGACTATATTTGCCGCGTCGATCGGCCAGGGGAGTTTCGAGTGGAGTCCCGGACCGAGCGGCTCGGCCGCGTCGATCGGCCGTCCGAATCGCTCCACCACGGCCTGCTCGCCGATGTTTACCGTGAAGAACGACGACGAGACGAGGAAGAATATGAGAAGAACGAGTCCGATCGAGAGCCCGAGGCGGAGCGCCCTGCGCGGAATCTTCTCCGCCATGGTTTTCAGAAAAATTCTGTTTCTCAAGAGCCCGGCGAGGGTGACCCAGTTTTCCCGATCGAGAAAGGCGGTCTGGATCTTACGGGACTGGTGGCGGTAAAGGATGCCCTCTTCTTTCCGCGTCGCCGAGAGCCAGGAGTTGAAGAGCGTCTCCACTGCAAAGGAGAGGATGAAGAGGGCGATGAGCCCCGCCGCCCAGCGGTCGACGTCGATGCCGAGGTTGTAGACGATGAGCGAGAAGCCGACGATGAGGGAGCTGACCATGTCGGACCGGGCGTGCATTCCGTCGGCAATGAGACCGACCGAGTTTTCCTGCCGACCCACGGCGGTCTCGAAACGGTAAACCAGGTAGGAGCTGAGAGCGAAGGCGAGAAAGATGATCCCCGAGAGGAGCGAGTTTCTCACGGGCGGGTTGTCAGCGCTGAAGAACTTCACGAAGAGCATGACCGCCACGGCAGTGAGCATGATGCCGATCGCGAAAGCCACGATCTGTTCGAGCACCGATGTCTTGTGTTTCTCCTCTTTCTTGTCCTTGTCGTGGACGGCGAGGAAAACCAGGAACGACGTGGCAATGTCGGAGAAGCTGTGCCACGCCTCGGCAAGGATGGCCAGACTCCCGGTGAAGCCGAACATGATGAATTTAAGCAGTGTGAGAATAATGTTCAGGATCGTGGACAGGGCGGCCGTCTTTTCGCGAGTGTTCATGACCGCCTAGAGAATCATGTTCCCCCTGCACAAGCCATAAAAAAGTCCGTCAATCGCCGCGGGATCAGATCCTCTCGTTCGGCCAGAAACGGTCGAGCGGAATGGGGCGGGCGTGCTTGGTGCTGGTGCGGTTCTTGCGCGCACGGCGTCGCTCGTTGGCCCTCGATTCTCGCAGTTCGGGGTTTTCGGCTGCCGGATCCGCCGACATGGTCACCTTGCGCTTGCCGCGAAACGGTTTGGGCGCGCCCACGAGCTGGAAGAGAAAGGCCAGGTTGAGACAGAGCATGAGCACCCAGAGAGAACCGAGGACCTGGGCCACCGGAAAGAAAGCGAAAAGGGTCAGAGCGCCGAGAATCGCCGCGCAGAGCATCCGGCCCGGTCTGAAAGAACCCGTCGCCCACGTGACCAGTCCAAAAATCAGGGGCGGAAAAACGATGTGGAAGAGATAGAACGAATAAATGGTGCGCTCGTTGCGGCTCTCGACGAGACTCTGCGTGAAGAGGATGAAGAGAAAACAGATCGCGGCGATGATGAAATATTCCCAGAGAAACAATCCGAGGCCGCGCCCCGTGAAAACGGAGGCCGCCTCGCGTTTGAGCCCGTATTTTCCCGGGGTCGGTTGTGATTGTGCGCGAGTCATCTTACCCCCTTTCTCAGAGGCAATCATTGCGTTCCGACGACACCCACTGTTCAATATCCTACCTGAAAAGAGTTATATCGTCTATCGTCTCCTTGTAACGGAGAGGCGAGAGAAAACCAGGAATTGCGGGAGGGATCGGCTTCATGCTGTCTGCGGTCTTTGTCGGTTGCGTCGCCTCTTTGATCGCGGGGTATCTCCTCTACGGCTCATTCCTCGCGCGGCGCTTCGGTCTCGACGACAGCCGGCAGACGCCCGCCGTGCGTCTCGAGGACGGCCACGACTACTGTCCCGCGCGAAAGCCCGTTCTCTTCGGCCACCACTTCTCGTCGATCGCCGGGGCCGGGCCGATCGTCGGTCCCGTGCTGGCCGCCATTGCCTTCGGGTGGCTGCCCGCTCTGCTCTGGATCGTGATCGGCGCCATATTCATCGGCGGTGTTCACGACATGGGATCGCTCGTGGCGTCGATCCGGCACAAGGCGCGTTCCGTCGCCGCCATCGCGCGCGAGAACATCACGCCCCGCGCGGGAAAACTCTTTCTCCTCTTCATCTGGCTGGCGCTCGTGCTGGTCCTCGCCGCCTTCATCGACCTCACGGCATCGACCTTCGTGGCCGATGGGGGAGTGGCCACCTCGGCGGGGATTTACATCGTGCTGGCCCTCGTCTTCGGAATCTGTCTTCACAGGTTGAAGATATCCCTGGGGCTCGGAACGCTGATCTTCGTCCCCCTCGTTTTCGCCGCGATCTGGGTCGGGCAGCAAGCGCCTCTGACGGGCGCCGACTCGATCGGCGCGGACGGGATGCACACCGTCTTTGTCTACGTGCTCGCCGGTTACTGCTTCATCGCCTCGATCGCGCCGGTCTGGATCCTGCTTCAGCCGCGCGACTACCTTTCCTCGTTTTTGCTCTATGCCTGCCTCCTCGGCGGCGGCGCGGGCGTGATCCTTTCGGGCGCCCAGATCGAGTATCCCGCTCTCCGAGCGTTCAACGACGAGGCGCTCGGATTCCTGTTGCCCGCCCTCTTCATTACCGTGGCCTGCGGCGCGTGCTCCGGTTTTCACTCGATCGTCGCCTCGGGCACGACCGCCAAGCAGCTCGCCCGCGAATCGGACGCCCGGCCCGTCGGATACGGCGCCATGCTCGTCGAGGGACTCCTGGCGATCATCGCCCTCGCGGCCGTCATGGTCTGCGCGGTGGGATCGGCCGATCTCGAAGGGCCGGCGACCAAGGTCTTTGCCTGCGGTCTCGGCCGCTTTCTGTCGATTGTCGGCATCGCGCCCGACGTGGGCGCCGCCTTCGGGCTCCTGGCGATCTCAACCTTCCTTCTCACCACGCTCGACACGGCCACGCGTCTGGCGCGGTACGTGTTCGAGGAACTGGTGGGTGCGCGCTCCTTTCCGATCAAGATCGCGGCCACGATCCTGACGCTGGGCGTTCCACTACTGATCGTGGCGATTCCAGTCGAGTCGGGCGGGAAAATCATTCCCGCCTACAAGATGATCTGGCCGATCTTCGGCGCCACCAACCAGCTTCTCGGCGGACTCGCCCTTCTCACGGTGGCGGTCTGGCTGAAACGCTCGGGGCGCAGGACTTACAGAGCGTTGCTCTTTGTCTTGATTCCAATGGTCTTCATGGTTGTCGTCACCATGTTCGCGCTCGTCCAGATCATGATCCGTTGCACCACCTTTGAAGGCGGTCTCTCCACACCTGCGGCGGTGATCAAGTGCAGCGCCTCGGGAGTTCTCCTCCTTCTCTCGCTCGTGCTCGTGACCGAAGCGGTGCGCTCTCTTAAGAGCGGGCAGGGGGCTGTGTGAAGACACTCACCGGGACTGAGCCGCTGAATCAGGATCGGCCGCGACCCGTTCTGCGCGCTTCCGACTGGGTAGTGATCGCCTACCTCCTCGTGGAGAGCGCACTCATCGTTCTCTTTGCGCGTCGTCCGGAATCAGAGTGGCTCTTCAACCTTGGCATCAACGCCGTCATGGCCGCCGGGATTTTTCTTCTGACTTGGGGAGCCGAACGCAGCCGGCTGCGCGTGGTTCGGATCGTGCGCGACTGGTATCCGGCGCTCTACGTGCTCGTCATTTTCAAACAACTGGGAGTGCTCGTTCCGGCTGTCCATCCCGCCACCTACGACGACCTTCTCCTCGCCTGGGATCGGGCGATCTTCGGCCGGCACCCGGGTGCGTTTTTCGACACGATCTCTTCGCCGATCGTGACCGAGATCATGCGCGCCTGCTGGCTCTCCTATTTCGTCCTCCCCTTCGTGCTCTGCGCGCCTCTTTATGTTCGACCGAACCGCGCCGCCTTCCATGAGGCGGTCTCTGCCCTCGTTCTCGGATGGCTCATCTCTTATCTCGGCTATTACGCGCTTCCAGCCCTCGGACCGGGGTACTTTCCCGAGACCGTTCCGGCTCCGGTCTGCGTCAACGACCCGGGCGTGACCCAGAGCGTGGCACAAACCCTCTTTACTCTCGAGGGCCGCATGCACGACATCTTTCCCAGCGGGCACACGATCATCGCGCTCCTTGCGCTCTGGCAGGCGGCGCGCCACAAGCTCCGCGGGTGGCCTCTTCTGATCCCCCTGGTCTGCGGGCTGGTGATGGGAACGGTCTACCTTCGCTATCACTATGGTGTCGATGTGCTGGCGGGAATTCTGATCGCGGCTGCCGTGGCCGCCTCGGTCATTTACCGAGCTTCACCTTCAGCGTCCGCGCCCGCCCGTTGCGGCGGATAACGATCTCGATCCTCTTTCCGGGCGGGCACTGGGCCTTGATCCCGTAGAAGTCGGCCGATGTGCGGATCTCCTGATCTTCGAACTCGAGGATCATGTCGTCGTCACGGAATCCGGCCCGCGCCGCGGGGCTCTTCTTTTCCACGGCGGTCACGCAGACCCCCTCGGGCCGCTGACTCACGGTGAGCCCCAGGTGGGGGCCCGATTGGAAACCGCCCGTGTCGGCGCGGGCGAAGGGCGGGCGGTCTTCGACCATGGCGAGAAAGCGCGTCACCTCGGCGGCGAGGAGGGTTACCTTCTCTGCACCGCGCTTGTCTATGAGTCTCGTGTCGTCCGACGGCAGGTGGTAGTCCTTGTGCAGGCCGGTGTTGAAGAAGAGGACGGGGATCTCTTTGAGGTAGAACGAATTCGAGTCGGTCGGCGCCCGTCCGCCGGGCGAGAGGGTGAGCTTGAGACGAACCGTCTCCTTGTTGAGCCGTTCGATGAGTTCCTTGAATATGGGCGACGTGCCCACGCCGCCGATGTTGAGCTTGCTCTTTTCCATGCGGCCGATCATGTCGAGGTTGACCATGGCCACCGTGTTGGCCAGTGGCGAGACGGGCTTGTTGACGTAATGCTGCGATCCGTGCAACCCCATCTCCTCGGCGGTGAAGGCGGCGAAGATCACGTCTCTCTTCAGTTCCTTCTTGTGCATGGTGAGGTAGGCGGCGATCTCGATCACCGCTGCCGTACCCGAGGCATTGTCGTCGGCGCCGTTGTGCACCTCGCCGCGCGCCTTCGACCCGCCCCTCGATCCGAACTCTCCCAGTCCCACATGGTCGAAATGGGCGCCCACGGCGACCACCTCGTCTTTTTTGTCCTCGGCGCCCGCCTTGAGCCGGCCGATCACGTTGCGCACCTTGAGCTCGATCGGCTCGATCCCGGCGTTCATCTCGATGATGAGCTCGGGAATCTCTTTTGACGACGGTCTCTTGCCCTTGTCGATCTTGCTCTGCAGCCTGCCGACGGAGACGCCCGTGCCCGAGAGCAGCTTGGCGCTCGCCTTGTAGGTCATGTGAATGAACGGAATGCTCCCCTGCGATTCGCTCCGGCCGCTCTCGAGGGTGTCCTTCTTCTTCGATCCGAAATTGTCCGGGTCGTTGACGATGATCAGGCCCTTGGCGCCCAGGCCGGCGGCCGTGTCCTGCTTCGCCTTGAACGTGCCATGGGTGCGCACGGCGCGGCGGTTCTTGAACGGCCCCTGCTGGCCGCCCGGGATGCCGCGCATGACGATCACGATCTTGCCTGCCGCGTCGATATCCTCGTAATCGTCATACCCGTACATCGGCGCCGAGATCCCGTAGCCGGCGAAAACCGCCATGCCTTTGGCCTTGCCCGACGCCGAACTGGGCGCCACGGTGATCTCCTTGCCGAATTTGAACTCGACGGTGCGCCGTCTCTTCTCGGCCTTGACCGCGGTGGAGGCCAGCGCCTCGAATCCCCTGGGTAGAGAAAAATTCTGGTAGTAGGTCCCCTCGTCGCCGATCGGCTCGAGCCCGATGAGCTTGAAATACTCGGCCACGTATTCTCCGGTGATCAGCGCTCCATCCGATCCGGCCGCGCGCCCCTCGAGATCGTCGTGGGCCATGAATTTGATGTGCTTGATCAGCTCTTCGGCGGTGATTTCTGGATCGACCACTTCCTCGATCGGGCGAACCGGTAGAGCCGCGATCAACGCGGTGCAGAAAGCAAGGATCGAGAATTTCACCGGCCCCATGAATTTTTCTCCAAGATGTCAGGCAAAGTAGTAGGTCCGCGCGAGGGCTGTCACGATCACTGACAGAACACTGGCGGCGACAAAACTCACACCGAGCAGTATCGCCGTTTCGATTCCGAGCATCATTTTCATGGCGTGACGCGACCCGCCGATTCTGTAGATGATCTCCATCTCGTCCCGCCGCAGCCGGAAGAGAAGAGAGAGGACGAGAAAGAGAAACGCCCCTGTCGAGACGAGGACCAATCCCGAGAAACTGTCGAGGATCTTCTTCACATCGAAGATGAGCGCCAGGATCTCGGAGATGATGTCGGTCGGCGCGATCGCCTGGAGCCCGGCGAGGCTTTCCGTCTCAGCAGCCTCCTGATCGGTCGACAGGTTCGTGTCGGCCATGACCAGCACCTTCTCCTTGTGCGACGCCGGGACCACGATCAGCGCGGTCAGGGGGAAGTCGCTCGCGTCGCCGTGAAAGTGGAAGCTGTCGATGTTCTGCCTCGTGACCTCATTGTATTTCTTGAGCCGCGAGTTGTATTTGACCTCACTCGCCTCGATGAAGAGGATCGATTCGTCGTGACCCGCCTCGGGCGCGGCGACGGCATCCTCGTGGCCGTGGCCGATTCCGTCCATGATCCACGCCGTCTTGACGTCGACGAAGAGCACGTTGTCATCGGGAGATCCCGTCGGTTTCAGAATTCCCGTGATCCGGAGCAGGAGGGGGTACTCGGCCGAGATGTCGTAGATATTGTCACAGTCGGTGATCACGCTTCCACCCGTCTTCAGGCGGAGCTGTCGTGCCGCGCCCGAGCCCGCCACCGCCTCGCCCAGCATGCCGGGCAGAGCGCCCTCGGCCGGCTCGAGTCCGCGGTAGGTGAAGTAATCGTGGGAGGTGCCCACGACAGGGTATTTCTTTGCCCTGTGCCCCGTGTAGATCGGGATGACGAGACCCTCGCAGCGTTTCCTGTAGGCATCCAGGGTGCCGCGGTTGATCGGCGCGTCGACCTCGGTCTTGAAGTAGATCGAGTTGAGCGTGAGGAGAAAGGGAGATCCCTTGCTGCCGATCAGCAAGGGCGTCGTGTCGGACCGGGCCGTCATCTCCTCGTGGAGCATCGATGACGAGAGCCGGGTGACCATGGGGAGAAAGAGAGCGATCGTCAGGCATACGATGAGGATCGCCGAGAGGATCCGGTTGTATTTCAGGTGAAGGAGCGCCAGCTTAAACAACGCCACCTCCCTCGCTCTCTGGTGTACGATGCGACGCGACCGAGTTCATCGAAACGATGGTGTCGAAGAAATCGTCGAACGACCGATCGTGGGTGACCATGAGAAAAGTCGCCTTCTTCCTGTCGAGCAGTCCGGCGATCAGGTCGATGACCCGGGCGGCGTTACGCTCGTCGAGGTTGGCTGTCGGTTCGTCGGCGATGATCAGACCCGGTTCGTTGACCACGGCGCGGCAGATCGCCACCCGCTGCTTCTCTCCCTGTGAAAGCTGCCGCGGGTGAGCGCGCTTCTTGTCAGCCATTCCCATCTGTTCGAGAGAGGCGTCGAGCCGCTCCCTCACCGCGGGGGTCACCCTCATCTTCCGGCCGATCGAGAAGGGGAGGAGGATGTTCTGCTCCACGTTGAGATAGTCGAGGAGTTCGAAGTTCTGAAAGATGAATCCGATCTTGTTGAGACGAAACTCCCGATTGAGCTTGTCGCGGCTTCGCGAGATCTCCTGTCCGGCCACCATGACCGAGCCCGACGTCGGCTTGAGGATCCCGGCGATGATGTTCACCAGCGTGGTCTTTCCCGATCCGCTCGGTCCCGTCAGGCAGTAGCGTCCCCCCTCGGTGAAATCGAGCTCCTTCACGCGGAGACGAAACCGGGCGTCAGGATAGGCGAAGTCGAGGTTCCTGATCTGGATCATGGCCGGGTCACCTCCACCGCCTGGTTGGTGAGCAGGTCGTAGCCGGTGATCCGCATGGCGCCGCCTCGGAGCGCCACCTGGTAGATCGCTTCATTGAGGTTGACCTTTCTGTGGATGTGCGTCGGATGGCGCACCTTGCCGATCACGATCCACTTGCAGAAGATCTCGGCCCGTTCGCTGTCGAAGGTCCGGACGCGCACATCGTTGTAGATCACGTCGACGATAGACACATAGGTGTCGAGCTCCTTCTGGACGCGCAGGCACTTGAGGTATTCGAAGACCTCCCGTTCCAGTTCCCTTCCCGTGCAGCTTTCGGCGAGGACATCGTAGACCGCGCCCCCCTCCTTGAGCTGATAGATATCGTAGATCCTCCGGTGGATCTCCTTGAACGATTTGCCGAGTCGGTCCGGATCGATCGATTCTCCCGTGCATCCGCCGCCAATGAAACAGATGAGGAGAAGAGCGGCCGCAAGGCGAACACCGACCCCGGAGCCGAAGACAGCCGCGAGGCGGAAGACTCGACAGGGAGCGGCGAGAGGATCGTATTTTGGGCCGGCTCGCTTCATTGCATTTCGTGCAGGGTTCTGTTAATTTCCGGGCTCTTTGCGTATTGTAGCCGCTTTTGCCATCAAATACAGGCGAAAGATCGTCGAGCCGAGTCTCCGAACAGGTTTTCGACTGGTGTGATATCAAGGAAGTCTCATTGCGCCGTTTTTCCGACACAAAAAGGTCCAGTCTCTCGATCGCGCCATCAGCGCTGACTGGGGTACTCCTCACCGTTTTTCTTGTGGCCTTTGTTGCGGACGCGGCTCCCCACGATCCGTCCCTCCAGGCATTGGCCGAATTCAATGTGATTCTCGAAAACAATCCCGATGACATTCCCACGCTGCGCGCGCGCGGCTCGACCTTCCGCGCGCTCGAACTCTACGACGACGCGCTCGTCGATCTTGAGAGGTCGGAGAAACTCGTTTCCGACCACTACGAAACGTTGGCCGAGATCGGGATTTGCCAATTCATGCTCGGCGACATCGACGTGGCCCGCGATGTTCTGGAACGCGCGGAGAAACTCTTTGCCGCAAGGGATCCTGACGCTCAAGCGGACAGCGAGACCGCCGCGGTCATCGAAAAGGAGCTGCGCGAGACGCTGATGGCGCTCTACCGGGAGAGGGGCGACTACGAGGCCGCCCTCGGGCAGTGGGACCTGATGGAGAAGTTCCTCGGCGGCAAGCTCGCCGCCAAGTGCGACCGGGCCGACATCCTTCTCGATCTCGGCAGAGTCGACGAGGCGATGGAACTCTACCAGGACGCTGTCGAGTGGAACGGCGTTTTCGAGCGTTTCTGCGTGGGCGCGGCCAACTGCCTCATTCTCAAGGGCTATCACCGGAAAGCGATCGAGATCTTCGAGCGATGGTCGACGGAAGAACCGGAGCTCGCCCTGCCCCACATGCACTGCGGCGTTATTTTCAGGGACCACATGGGCGACGCGGCGGCCGCGCAGGAAGCGTTTGAAGTCGCACTGCGGCTGGCCGAGTCGAGCATCGACGTCGGCGACCTGCCCGATTTCGGAAACATCATCATTCAGGCGCGCGTGCAGCAGGCGGCGGGCGATCACGCCGGCGTGGTCGAAACGATCGAGAAGATTCTCGACTACTCGCGCGGCCACTACCTGGTGGTCGAGATCCTGTCAGTGAGCTGTCGCGCTCTGCGCAGGATCGAGGAGGCCGACTCCCTCGAAAAGGAATCGCGCCTCTACAAACGTCTCAATCCCCGCGATTGGCTCCAGGCCTACGACATCTTTGCTCCCGAAATCGAGAGTGCCCGGAATGAAAACGCGCCGCGAGATGAGACCCCAGGTAAACCTAGGGAACTCTCTGATAATAAACATGTTGCAGAAGACTGGAAGTCCGACTTGCTCGTCGTCTGCGTCATTGTGTTTCCAGGTGCGATCCTCTTGTGGTTGCTTCTCCGAAAAAAAAAGATAGAATGACCTGAATTGATATAAGCCTTTTTTCCCTGACTCGAAGCAGTTCATTGCAGACAGAGAGGAGCATGACGGAAAAAGAGAAAAAAGATCAGATCTGTCCTTGCAGGTACGATTGTTCGCGCTACGACCATTGCACGGAGTGCATCGCGTTTCATCGCAAGATCGAAACGCCGGTCGCCTGCATGGAAGCGCTCGTCGCCAAGAACAAGCCGGCAGGACCGGGCCGGACGCTGACCATGGCCGACAAGCCCTTCCTGACCGACTACGCGGCCTGCGCCGGATGAGCGGCCAAGCTTCCGCCCGATGTGGTGGAGGAGCTGCTGGGACAGCTCAAGGTCACTGAAGACGAACGGCTCCTCGTGGGGCCCGAGACGGCTGACGACGCTGGCGTCATCCGATACAGGGACGGTCTCGCCGTGGTCCAGACCGTTGATTTCTTTCCGCCCGTGGTCGACGATCCCGAGGATTACGGCCGCATCGTGGCTGCAAACTCTCTGAGCGATGTCTACGCCATGGGCGCTGAGCCCCTCACGGTGATGAACGTTGTGGGGTGGCCGGGCAAGCAGCTCGGCATCGACATCCTCGCGGCGATCCTCAGGGGAGCGGGAGAGAGGATTCAAGAAGCGGGCGCGCTCCTTCTCGGCGGGCACACCATGGACAATGACCAGATCCTTTACGGCCTCTCGGTCACTGGTTTTACCCATCCCGACGCGATCATCCGGAACAGCACGGCGCCGGCGGGCCATGCGCTCATCCTGACGAAACCGCTCGGTTCAGGCATTCTGGCCACGGCTCTCAAAGCCAAGAAACTGGAGAGCAGCGATCTGGCCGCGCGGCTGACAGCGGTCATGAGCCGCCTCAACCGTAACGCTTCCGAGGTAATGGTCGCCATGGGAGCGAGCGCGGGTACGGATGTGACCGGATTCGGTCTCATGGGTCACCTTTTCGAGATGGCTCACGGCTCGGGCGTCTGCTTCGAACTCGAGGCGGCCAAGGTGCCTCATTTCGCGGAAGCCGTCGATTTCGCTGCCAGGGGATTCTTCCCCGGTGGATCGGGAAAGAACAGAAAATACCTCGACGACAAGCACGCGGTCGATGCAAAAGTGGACGAACACTTTCTGGAGGTCCTCTTCGATGCCCAGACATCGGGAGGGCTCCTCTTCACGGTGCCGCCCGAGAAAGCCGACGAGGCGATCAAGAAGCTTCACGAGGGCGGTGACGGGGAGGCGCGCGTGATCGGCCGGTCGGTGCCGCTCGAGGGTCCTTACATACGGATCGTCTGACATGACTCGGCTCCTCGTTGCCATCGGTCTCGCAACGGCACTGCTCGCTCTCGGCGTTGGGGGACTCTACCTGACTGCCTGCTCCGATCACGGAGACACCGATCGGGCCACGGGTGTGCTGCTAGTGGTCGTCGACACCCTGCGCGCCGACCGCCTCGACTGTTACGGCGGCGCTCTCGGCCTGACACCCAATATCGATGCCATTGCGGCCGAAGGCGTTCTCTTCAGAAATGCCTATTCTCATGCCCCATGGACCCTTCCGTCCTTCGCCTCCCTGCTCTCGTCGACCTACCCTGCGCAGCACAAGGCCGGGGGGCGGATCGGTGGATTCAACCGTCTCCGGCCCGAGACGGAGACAGTGGGCAAGTCATTTCAGCGAGCGGGATTCAAGACCGCCTCCGTGGTGAATGTCGATTTCGCGGCCGCCACCTTTGGCATGGACAATGGATTCGACGTGGTCGACGCCATGCGTAACGAGAACAACCACGTGGCGCGCATCGCGGCCGGAACGACCGATACGGCGCTGGCGTGGCTCGACCGGATGAAAGGCCGGCCCTTCTTTCTGCTCGTCCATTACTTCGATCCCCACCTCGTCTACGAGCCGCCCGCCCAATTCCGGGAACGGTTTGCTCGAGGGGAGGACAGGACAGGCGAAAAGCCCCTCTTCGGGGAGGCGCGCGAGATCCTCGCATTCAGGCAGGGGATGCTCGAACTCGACAGGCCCATGATCGAGCGTCTCGAAGCGTTGCACAACGGCGAGGTAGCCTACACCGACCACGAAGTGGGTCGCCTCATCAGGGGTCTCGACGAGAGGGGATTGCGCGAGAAGACGGTCGTGGCGATCACTGCCGACCACGGGGAAGAGTTTTTTGACCACGGGGGATTCGAGCACGGCCACACCCTTTACAACGAGCTGATCCACGTGCCGTTGCTGATCCGCGCGCCGGGCAGCGTCCCTGCCGGGAGCGAGGTGGTCGCGGTGGTGCGCCACATCGATCTGGCGCCCACGCTGTGCGCTCTGACCGGCGTTGACGGTGCGGCGTCTTTCGAGGGGCTCGATCTCTCCCCGCTCTGGGATCGACACGCCCCGCGGCAGGACCGGCCCGTCTTCGCCGAAGGATACTTCTGGGGTCCCGATCGGCATTACTGCCGGCTGGCCGGCGACTACAAGACGATCATCTACGAGGCGAGCAAGCAGATCGAGATCTACAATATCAAGACCGATCCCGCCGAGAGGCACAATCTTGCGCCGGCCCAACCAGCGCTTCGCAAGTCGCTCGTTGCCGATCTCTATCTCGCCTTGACGGGGATGTCGATCGACGAGGGCGATCCGCTTCCCGCCCACCTCACGCCGGAGCAGGTCGAAAGGCTGAGGGCGATCGGTTACGGCAAGTAAACCGTGGTCAGGGTCCGAAGAGCCTCTTCTGGACGGCGGGCGGGATCGGGACTCCCAGTTCGATCGCCCTGCGGCCATGGCGCCGCGCCGCGTCCATATCGCCCCTCTCGAGGTAGAGGCGCGTCAGGC
This sequence comes from uncultured Phycisphaerales bacterium, assembly GCA_964464495.1. Classification (GTDB taxonomy): domain Bacteria; phylum Planctomycetota; class B15-G4; order B15-G4; family CAYZWU01; genus CAZUHB01. Next base: position 162,628 of record CAYXGI010000001.1, on the reverse strand, counting down.
TGGCGTGGGCGGCGGCAAAACGTTCGTCGGCGCGGATCGCGTTCTGATAGGCCGCGACCGCTTTTTGCTTCTGTCCCGACTGTTCCAGGGCCTCGCCGAGGAGCTGGTGGTTGGGCGGCTCCGACGGATCGAGTTCGGCCGCCCGGCCGAGATGGGGCACTGCCTGCTGCACCAGGCCCTTCTTGAGATAGGCGAGTCCGAGGTTTCGCATCGCCTTCGCGTCCTGGGGGCTCATCTGCACCACTCCGGCGAAGAGTTCGATCGCTTCATCGAGCCTGTTCTGCCGCATGCGGGTCGTGGCAAGATTGGAGAGGTAGGTCGGATTCTGCGCCTCCATGTCGAGGGCGTTGCCAAAGGCATCGGCCGCCTCGGTGAGTCTGTTTACACTCAAAAAAGCGTTGCCCAGGCTGAACCACGCTTCGCTGAAACGAGGATTGATTCGCAGCGCCTGACGGACGGCATTGACAGCCTCGTTGGTTTTTCCCTTCCGGACAGAGGCGATCGCGAGGTTGCGCCATGGCTCGGCGTAGTTCCTGTCCTTGGCGATGGCGAGCTTGAACTCGGCGATCGCCGCATCGATCTGCTCCTTGTCGAGAAGCGCGCACCCCAGCGCATCGTGGGTGCGCGCGTGGGGCGTGTCGATCGCCATGGCCCGGCGGTAGGCGTTGATCGCGTCGTCGGTCCGGCCGAGTTCGGCGTAGGCACGGCCGAGGTTCGAGTAGGCCCGTTCCGATTCGTTCGGATAGACGCCGACCTGGTGTTCCCAGAGAGCGAGGGAGTTCTTCCACACTCCGATCTGGCCCACGCACAGGAAACCGAGCACGCAGAGCGCGGCCAGAAAGACGATGGCGCGAGGGAACCTCGGGAGAGCGATGCCCGGGGCAAGCACGAGTGCGGCCGCGAGCAAACTCAGGCTCAAGGTGGGCAGATAGGTGTAGCGGTCAGCCGCTGCCTGCACACCGACCTGCAAGATCCCGATCACCGGGCCGAGGGTCACGAGATAGAAGCACCACGCAATGGGTACGGCCCTCAGGCCGCGCCGCCAGAGCAGGAAACAGACGGCCGAGATCGCGATCACCCCGAGGGCGGCGGCCAGATAGGGCAACGACGTGGCCGTGTCCGAGGGATCAGTGATCGGATAGATCGCCGCGAGGTCGACGGGCACGATCATCTTCACCATGTAGAAAATGATCGAGTGGAAGGCGTTCATCACGCGGAACCCGAAAGGCACCTTGGCCACGGCGGCCACGGCGCCTCCCTGAGCGGCGATTGCGACGATCCCCGAAAGGACGGCGACAAGGACGAAGGGGATTTTTTCGAGCAGAACGCGCCTCAGGCCTTTGGAGAGACGTTCGAGCGGCCAGGCATCGAGGAGAAGCAGCACCAGGGGAAGGGTGACCGCCATCGGCTTGAAAAGAAGGGAGAAGACGAAAAAGACAAGGCTGAGCCCGAAGGCGGCGGGGCGCGCCCCGCGCGCTGTCGCGTGCCGCAGGTAGCAGAGCACGCTGAGCAGAAAAAAGAGCGTGCTCCCCACGTCCTTGCGCTCGGTGACCCACGCCACCGATTCGACATGGAGGGGGTGGATTGCCCAGAAGAGGGCGCCCATGGCGGCGGTCAGGATGTACCAGATCGAAGAATCGCCGGGGGAAGATCTCGTTCGAATGAGGCGCAGGGTCGCGGCAAAGAGCAGGAACACAAGAAAGGCGTTGATTCCGTGAAGGACCACGTTCGCCGCGTGATGGGCCGCGGGATCGAGCCCGAAGAAGTGGCAGACCAGGGCGTGTGAGAGCCAGTTGAGCGGGATCCAGTTGCCGTTGAGCGTCTCGGTGAACATCCATTCGACAGAGGGCCCATCGAGAGCATGGACGTAAGGATTTTTCACCACGTCGATGGGATCGTCCCAGTTCACGAACTCGTTCGACAGGCTGGGAAGATAGACGAGAAGGGCGGCCGCGACCACGCCGAGGCCGGCAAGAATGAGAATGGACCGTTTCGGCCCCGGCCGATCGTGCCCCGTGGAAGGAGCGTCCTCGCCCGGAATGGGAGAACTTTCACTGGCCTTCGGGGCGGCTGTCAATGGCGGATCCTTCGCGTTCAATGGGAGACTCCCACACGTTCGGCGGGAGTCTCTTGGACGATCAGTGCGTGTACCCCAGCGATTCGAGGCGTTCCTTGAGCTTCTTGTCGGTCTCCTCGGGGACGGTGAAATCCTCTTTTCCGAATCCCCCGGCATTACGCGTCTGCTTGAAGATGTTGGTCATCTGCTTCAAGACCTCGGGAGCGCTGCCGACGAGGTTCGTCTGCTCGCCGGGATCGTTCTTGAGGTCGTAGAGTTGCTGGGGGGGCGGCGGAGGTATGAGCGGATTCCGGTCCGGAACGCCCGGGGCGATGATCCGCGTATACTTGTATCCGAGATACCTCAAAAAGATGCGGTCAGGCCCTGCTTTGGTCTGCGTGCCGTAAGCGAGCCGTCCCGTCTTCTCAATGCCGCGCATCAAGGGGACGAGGCTTTTGCCCGCGGACTCCTCTTCGACGGATATTCCCATGATCTCCGCGATCGTGGGCATCACATCCATGAGCCGTACCTGATGGGGCACCCTGCTCTCCGGATATCTTTCGATCGGATTATGGACCATGAGCGGGACGTGCACGAGAGTGTCGTGGAGCGAGTGGCCATGGTCGCCGCAGCGCGATGGGAAGTGCTCGCCCAGTTCTTCCCCGTGGTCGCTCGTGACCACCACGAGGGTCTTGTCTCCCAGGCCCCGCTCATCGAGGAATTCGACGAAGGCGCCCAGGTGACGATCGGCTTCGAATATCCCGCCGTCATAGAGCGCCTCGAGATATTCGAGGTCCTTCGCATCGAACTGGAGCTGCCCCGTGCGCAAGGGACCCAGTTTTTCCATGGAGAAAGTTTCGCCCACCTTGCCCGGCGACAGACCTTTAGTAAAGGTCCGCCGTTCGTAGGGAGTGTGCGGCTCGTAGGTATGGATGAAGAGGAAAAAGGGTTCATCTCCATGAGCCGCAAGCCATTCGCGCGCCATGCGGAATGTCTCTTCGATTCCGCCCTCGCCAGTCTCTTTGGCGATGACCTCGCCATCCTCGCGGAGGTGAACTTTGCCTTCCTGTTCGTGGTACCGCGAGAATCCGAGGTCGAAACCAAAGTGCCTCGATAGATACCCGCCCTCGGTGAACGCCGCCGTCTGGAAACCAGCGCGGTGGAGGGTTTCGACGATCGATCTTTGCAGCTTGCCGCCTTCGAAAACGTCGCGCGTGATGCGGCAGCCGGAGAGCAAGTTGATCACTGACGGAAGCGTCCACGGCGCAAAGCTGATAGCCTGCTCGAAGAGCACGCCCTTCTTGCTGAGCCGCGTCAGGGCCGGTGCGGTCTCACGTTCGTAGCCGTAGCAGTCGAGATGGTCGGCGCGGACCGTGTCGAGCAGAATCAGCACCGCCCCGCGCAACGTCGGCTCGGAATTAAAGAAGCGGATCCGGTCCCTGAGCATCCAGGCCGCACCGAGCACGACCAGCAATGCCGCCACGATCGCCAAACTCCGTCGGGGGCGCATCAGGTTCCGAGAACCTCCCTTCCAATACGACTTCGAGACCACGGCCAGGACTATTTGCCCGAGGTATCCCCGGTTTCCTTCGGCGCCTTGGGATCTCTTTCGCGGTAGGGCTTGTCCTGTTTGTAGAAACGGGTGGTCACAAATTTGAGCGACATTTCCAGCTTCTCCTGTCCGGCGCCCCGGGCGAGGTTTGCGGCCTGGGTGCCGATCTTCACCGCTTCCTTGAAATCGCCTGTCTCGGCCAGGGCCGCGGCCAGGGCCTGCAGAGCGAGGGGATTCTGGTTCTGCGACGCCTGGGACGCTCTGCGTGCCATGGTGAGCGCCTCCTGACCCGAGCGGAGTTCGTCGTGGGGGCAGGTTGCCAGGATCAGAGCGAGAAGGCTCAATCCGCTCAAATGATTCTTGTTTGTCTCGAGGAGTTTTCTGAGCGCCGCGATCGACTCTTTGTAGTTTCCGGAGAGCTTGTGGGCGTAGGCCAGATTCTGGCCCCACTGGGCGACCTCGGGCTTGAGCTCCCAAGCCTTGGCAAAGTTTGCGGCGCTCTCAACCAGCGCGCCCCTCTGTCCGAGGAGGATACCGAGGTCGGCGTAGTAGAGCGCCATGTCGGGCTTGAGCTCGATCGCTTTTTTCATGTGAACGATCGCCTGGGGAACGTGTCCCTGCTGGACGAGCGCCTTGCCCACCATCTGATGGATCATGTGGTCCTGGATCGGCTTTCCGTCCTTTGTCTTCTCGGGAAGACGCGATCTGGATTCGGCAACGACCTCGTCGAGATCGCCCGCATCGGTGAGGATACAGATCAGCTTGGGGCGGAGCGCGCTGTTTGCGGGATCCTGCGCAATGGCTGCCTTGATGCGTTTCTTGGCTTCCTCGAACTGGCCGTTGGCATGGAAGAGATCGGCAAGCCGCAGGTTCAGCATCTTCATCGCTTCCTCGGCCAGGGGATCGGCCGCGGCATCGGTCTCCTTTTCCACGATGAGGAAATGCTCGAGGGCTTCCTTGTTCTCTCCACTGCTCTGCAGCAGTTCGGCAAAACTGTATCGCACGTCGGTGCGATCGGGCTTGGCCTTCACGAAATCGCGCAGGAAGGTGATCATTTCATCGCCCCGGTCGAGCTGAACCATGATGCCGGTGAGAGCCTGCAGCGGCTTGGGGAGCTTCGAGTTGATCTTGACCACCTCGAAGAAGGCGTGGGTGGCCCGGTCGAGCTGCCCGGCTGCAAGAAAAAGCTGCCCGAGCGAGTAGTAGAGGACCTCCGTGGTGTGATCCTTGGGATCTGCCGCATCGATTTGGAGCAGAGCGGCCTCGCTAGTCGCCCCCGTGGGATCGTCGGACACTGCTGAATCGGTCCCGCTCATCTCAGGCAGGGTGGGAGCCCCGGTGAGCAGAGTGAAGAGTTCTTCGCGCATCTCGGTCACCCGGTCAGGATGCGTCTCGGCAAGGTTGGTTTTTTCTTCTGGGTCGGCGGTCAGGTCGTAGAGCTCCGGCGTGGGCGCGTGGATGTACTTCCATCCCGCTTTTCGCAGGGCTCGGGGCGGGTAGAATTGCAGCTCCAAGAGTGGAATGAGCGTCTCCGAGTACGCGGCGATCCCGAGATCGTCGGCGGTCCCGTCAAGGAGCGGAGTCAGGCTCATGCCCTGGGCGTCCTGTTTCGGCTCCATACCGAGCAGATCGAGAATGGTCGGCGCCGTGTCGATCAACCTGACCTGGGCGTCGATCGTGGTATTGGGTGCGATCTTTCCGGGCATGGAGACGATGAGCGGAACCCGTGTCGTCTCGTCGTAGAGCGACCAGGCGTGAACGTCTTCGTAGTGATCGCCGAGGCCCTCGCCGAAACCGGAGGCGAGCACGACGAGAGTGTTCTCGCTGATTCCAAGCTGCTCGATCTCGTCGAGGATACGGCCCACCTGTTCGTCCACGTAAGCGAGTTCAGCCGTGTAGGGATCCTTGAACTTGGTCGCGAAGGGTTCGACCGGAATGTGTGGCGCACTGCCGTCGGAAATGTGTACCCAGAAAAAGAAGGGTTCGTCGCCATTGGCGCGCAGCCAGGTGATGGCGCTGTCGGCGAGCTTCTTGGCGTCGAGCGGCATCGCGGGTGGCATGGACGGTGGCTGTCCGGTTCCGGGACCCGGTCCGCCGGGCCGTCCCATTCCGGGGGACTGTCCGCCCGGTGCGCCCAGGTTCTGGTACTGGGAGTCGATAAAGTCGTTGGGCCAGAATCCCTGGTCGAGGCTGAAAGCCTTGTAGATATCGGGCCTGGATACGCGCGCCGCGGTGGGATAACCCTGGTCGCTCAGGACCTCGGCCAGGGTCATGTGTCCCTCTCCGAGCGGAGTCGGGAAGGTCCCGCCGAGCCGGACACCGTGGATGTATGGATCGATCCCTGTGATGAGGGACGTGACAGCCGGGAGTGAGATCGGAACCGATGTCGTGCACTGCCGAAAGAGTGCACCGCTCGCCGCCAGCTTGTTGAGGTTCGGCGTCGCGTCAGTCTCGGAGCCCATGCAGCCGAGGCGGTCCGCCCTGATTCCATCGAGGCTGATGAAAAGCACCGACGTGCGGTCGCTCTTCGATCCAAGTCCTGGAATCACTCCCTCCTTGTAGAGGAGCCAGGCCGCCACAACGGCGAGGATGACGATGACGATGACGATCCACTTGAGATCGCTTTTTTTCTTGTTGTTTTCCACGAATCCTATCTCCTAAAGCGTGTCGAAAGTCTCACAGACTCTCTTACAAACTGTGAGGTATCAAGTACATGGCAAGGCTTAGCAGTCCGGCAGCGAGCGTGAAGAACGCGGCGTGCCGTCCCGGGCGGCGCGTCAGGAAGATGCTCGCCAGTCCCCAGAAGATGAGCGCCACCTGTGTCTTGTTGTCGGTGACGTCGTTGCCAAATGGAACAGCCTCCCAGTAAACATCGAAAGCAAAATAATTCATCAAGATTCCAAACGGAATGCCTCCCATGAACATCGCCGCCCAGGCCCACCAGGCCTGGCGCGCCGCGCCCGGTTCCGCACGCTGCCTGAGCAATCCTACGGCACTCCACATGGCGAGCATGAGAAAGCAGATGCCGATGAACATGAAAACGATATGCGGATAAAGCACCAGCCGAGGGATCTCTCCCTTGAACCGGAGCATCATCGAATTGGGCTCTTCCCTGGCCAGGAGGATTTTTTTGGGCCCCACCCCATCGCGCGTGACGAACCGGTAGAGGAGTTTCGTTGTCCAGGGATGGTTCGGAATCTTGAATCGGTAGACCGCGCCGCCGCCTCCTGTCGACTCGATCCGTTCCGCCATCGACGACGACGGAGGGTTGGTGAGCGGAACAGGTGCGTTCTGCTCGAAGTCGACGATTTCCGAGCAGGGCAGGGTGTCCCAGTCGCGCGCCCCCCGCATACGGGTTTCGATCGCGATCTCCATGAGGTTGTCGCCAGTGGGCGCGGGCAGAGCGAGCACTTCGAGGAGAGCCCCTTCGAGGTTGCCGCTCCCCGTGGAGGCATCCGGGCGGGGCGTGAGATGGTAGCGCTTCGCCTCGTGGGCGAGATAGATGCCGCGCTCGGTCGTGTCCACCACGTACTTCCTGGTTGGACCGAGATGGCGCACCACACCGAAAATGAGAATTGTCAGGATGATACAAATGACAGCGCGGAGCTTCATTGAATCTTGTTCTTTCTAAATCTCGGCTAAACGGAGCGGATAGTAAAACCGGGACGGCTGTCCGACACAACGGGACGGCTGTCCATCAAGGGGACGATTATAATCAAGCCCGTACGAGACGATAGTGAACTTTCGGATAATCTGGGCGTAAAACATTACATGCATGATGGCATATACGACATTCCAGGACGATGTCGAAGCAGCGATCGGTGTGGACGACCGATTTTTCCGCGAACAGGCGACTTCTGTTCTGTTGTCACGCGCTCCGCGTGCGATTATGATGAATCGTGCGGGCTGAAACCGGCGTCACCAAAAACCGATTGCGAGCGAAGGAGTCAGATTGTGGATCGATCTTCTATTAGCCAGGCCTTTTTTCTCCGCGCCCTGACCCGGTTCGGACTCTTTTTCCTCGTGGTTTTTCTCACGGCCGTCCCCCTGTCGGCAGCGGTCACAATGCCGAGTATCTTCGGCGATGCCATGGTCTTGCAGCGGGACAAACCGATCCCGGTCTGGGGCCGCGCAGATGCGGCAGAATCGGTCACTGTACGGATCAATGGGTCCGAATCCCGAACCGTCGCCAACGACAAGGGATTCTGGAAGGTGCAACTCCCCGCCATGGCGGCGGGCGGTCCTTACGAACTGGTGGTCGAGGCGACCAACACCCTCACCTTCGGCAACGTCATGGTGGGCGAGGTCTGGGTCTGTTCCGGCCAGTCGAACATGGAATGGCCGGTGAGCCGAACCGACAATCATGAAAAAGTCATCGAAAACTGCGCCGATCGCGCGATCAGATTGTTCGATGTTCCCCGAACCCCGGCCGGGCAGCGCCGAATCGATGTCAACGCCTCGTGGAAACCGTGCGCGCCCGACACGCTGGCGAACTTCTCGGCCGTGGCCTACTTTTTCGGCTGCGAGCTCAGGCGCGAGCTCGACGTGGCCGTCGGTTTGATCAACACGTCGTGGGGCGGAACGCGCATCGAGCCCTGGACTCCGCCCGAGGGATTCCGTTCGGTCGAAAATTGCGCACCAATCGCTCGCCAGATCGACGCGGCGAATCTGGGCTACCGAAATGCGGTGAGCCGTGCGCTCGATCCGCTCGAAGCCTGGATCGGCACGGCGCGCGCGGCCATCGCCGCCGGCACCGGTCTGCCTACCCCTCCCGCTCTGCCTGTCCATCCGTTGCAGAGCCACTCCAAACCGACAGGACTTTACAATGGAATGGTCCATCCCATCGTGCCCTACGCCATCCGGGGCGCGATCTGGTACCAGGGAGAATCGAACCGCGTCGACGGAATGGCCTATCACCACAAGATGAAGGCGCTCATCAATGGCTGGCGCACGGTCTGGAACCAGGGCGATTTCCCTTTCTATTTTGTTCAGCTCGCTCCTTTCAAATACAGAACGGAAGATCCCAGTGAGCTCCCCCGGCTGTGGGAAGCGCAGGCCGCCACCTTGAGCGTGCCGCACACGGGCATGGCGGTGACCGTCGACATCGGCAACATCAAGGACATTCATCCACGCAACAAGCTCGATGTGGGCCGTCGGCTGGCGCTCTGGGCGCTGGCCCATGACTATGGAAAGAAGGATATCGTCTTCTCGGGACCGCTCTACAAATCGATGGCGTGCGAGGGAGGCAAGATTCGGCTCGAGTTCGACCATGCCGCGAGCGGTCTCGCATCACGGGACGGCAAACCCCTCTCCTGGTTCGAGGTCGCCGGCGATGATCAGCGTTTCGTCAAGGCACGAGCCGAGGTGGATGGGAGCACGCTCATCGTCTGGAGCGACGCGGTCCGGGCGCCCGCCGCGGTGCGCTTCGGCTGGCACCAGGAAGCGGAACCGAACCTGATCAACAAGAACGGCCTGCCCGCGTCGCCCTTCCGCACCGACCAGTGGTGAGACGGGGGCTGAGAGGATGAATCTCGCAACGCTCAGAACGCCGGCGTTTCTCGTCGACCTCGCCAAGGTCAGGCGGAACAGTGCGGCCATGATCGACCGCGCCAGCGCGCACGGCGTGCGCCTCAGACCTCACGTGAAGACGCACAAGACGGAAGAGATCGCCCTCATGCAGACGGGAGGCCGGCCCGGTCCGATCGCCGTGTCGACCATGGCCGAGGCGCGGTTTTTTGCAGAGAGGGGATTCGGCGACATCACCTATGCCTTTCCGATCACGCCTGACAAGCTTTCCGAGGCGGCCGGCCTCAGTCGGTCGATCGAAGCCTTTCAGATCCTCGTCGACCACCCGAAAACGATCGACGCTGTCGAGTCGGCGGGGCGGGCGGAAAAGGTGCGTTTCCGGACGCTTCTCAAGGTCGATTCGGGTCATGGCCGTGCGGGTGTCGATCCCCTCGGTTCCGAGGCTCTCGATCTGGCCCGCAGGATGCACGCCTCTAAGGCGATCGAATTCGCCGGCATCCTCGCCCACGGCGGTCATTCTTATGGTTGTGTCGATCGCGCCGGCATTGTCGCGGTGGCCGCGGCAGAACGCGACGCCCTCGTCCAATGCGGCAAGGTTCTGGCCGACGCGGGCCTGCCCTGCGCCACGATCAGCGCCGGATCGACACCCACGGCGGTTCTGGGCGAGAACTGGAAAGGCGTGACCGAGCTCCGTCCCGGCAACTATGTTTTTTTCGATCTCTTTCAGGCCGACATCGGAACGTGCTCCATCGATGACTGCGCCGCCCTGGTGCTCGCCACGGTCGCGGGTCATTATCCGCGCCGCAACCGGATGCTGATCGACGCCGGCGCCCTGGCGCTGTCCAAGGATCGGGGCGCTCTTCAGCTTCGCCGGGAACCTTGTTTCGGCGTCGTTGCTCGCCATCCGGATCTCAGGGTGGTCGATCTCTCCCAGGAGCATGGTTTCGTCGAGTCGACAGAGCCGATCGACTTCGGCTCATTTCCGATCGGCAGCCGCCTGACCGTCATTCCCAATCACGCCTGCCTCACGGCGGCCCTCTTTCCCGAGTACCACGTGGTTCGCGACGGAGTCGTGGTCGATCAGTGGATCCCGGCGCGAGGGTGGTAGTCGGTCCCCGCCCGATCGGCCGCCGCACCACACGAATTCATGTCAGGATTCGAGCGGCGTCTGCCGATGTTGAATCATCGGCCCGGTCGTGATGCATGTTCTTAGGGTGAGGATAATTCATAAGAAGTCGCAAAGAGCTCTGCTTTTCGTGTCGATCGCGTTTCTTCTGGCCTGCGTTTTGTTCCAGGGATGCGCGTCGGTCGAACTGGGCGGTGTGTTCCAACAGGTCGAAACAATTCCCGAGGGTCAGGCCCTCGTCTACATCTACCGACCCCACATGCCTTACGAGTACGCTGTTGTTTTCGACATCGAAGTCGACGACGTCCCCCTCATCGGCATCGCTGACGCGAGCTACTACCCATGGGTCACCGCTCCCGGTCTCGTGACATCCTCTGCGAGCGGTGGGGGGAGTCGACCGCCCACCTGCCACTGAACGTGGAAGCGGGCAAGGCCTACTATGTGAAAATGATCCCCGTCGTCGGTTCGCTGCGTTACCGGCCCGTTTTGACTCTCATGTCAGAGTCGGTCGGAGCAACCGAAATCTCTGTCTGTCGCGAGATCTTGTCGAACTGACGTCGCATCGCGCCAACCGTCTTTTTTCGCGCCGCGCCGTTGCGTGCAGCGGTCCATCTCCTAAAATTGAGCGTCGAGTATAGTTCGAGTCTGCTCCTTCCAGACGGCGGCGCGTCGTCAGAAGGTTTGACACTCTGGAACTCCCGGCGCCGGACAAGACCGGGCTAGGTTAATCCGAGAAAGGAATTGAGACGCCATGCAATCCAAAGCGATCCTTTTCGCCATTCTTCTTGTTCTGTTCTTCCAGGCGTCTTCTGTCGCGCAGCGGCAGGCGTCTTCCGCCGCACAGCGGCGCGCCCACCCCCTCTACGAGCCGGACGAACAGGGTTTCTTCGACGGTTCGGTCAATCTCTTCCGGGACGCGGCCGTGACCTCGTCCAAGCACTGGTCCGATCGCGCGGCGACCTTTGCGGTGGACGGCCGTTTAGGCAGTGCCAACGATCACTGGGCGGCCGAACGGATTCCGGTCTGGCTCACCGTCGACATTGGCGCCGAGCGCCTGCTCAACGCGATCCGGCTCTGGACCTTCTGGGACGGAGCGCGCTACTACCAGTACCGCATCGAGGGATCGCAGTTCGGCAAGAGCTGGACGCTTCTCGTCGACCGGACAATGAACAGGTCGCCGGCCTCGGCCGAGGGTGATTTCTTCGCCTTTCCCGAGAAGAGTGTGCGCTACGTGCGGATCACCTTCACTCGCAACTCGGCCGGGAACCGCAGCGGCGGCCATGTGGTGGAGATCGAAGGGTATCACGTGAACCCGGCCGTCATGCAGGCCGAGACGATCCGCCTCAAGGCGTGGGAGCGCACACCGGCCGGCCTCCATGGGCGGTTCGGTACGATCGACCGGCGCTACGCGCGCAACGCGGTCCCCGAGCCCGAGGGCACGACCCTCTGGCAGGGAACGGCCTGGCGCGGCGAGCGGGTCAGCGCCCAGCTCCTCGTCTGGTCTGCGTTTGATCTCTCCCAGGTGCGGATCGAGACCGTTCCTCTCAAGGCGGAATCGGGCCGGAAGCTACCCCCCGACGCGGTGCGGGTCCGGCCTGTTCGCTCCGTGGGCGCCGACCGGGGCGGGATCGTGGGCGACGCGCTCGACGATCCGGCCGAAGAAGGACGGTTTCATCTGGCCGCACGCACGACACGGCCGCTCTGGATCTCGATCGATGTTCCTCGCGACGCCGAACCCGGCCTCTACTCGGGCAAGGTGACCGTCGCCGTGCGGGGAGGAATCTCCGCGACTTTCGATCTCACCCTCGAAGTGCTGCCTCTCGTGCTTCCCGCGCCCGCCGACTGGGCGTTTCATCTCGACCTCTGGCAGAATCCCTTTTCGGTGGCGCGCTATCACCGCGTGCCGGTCTGGTCAAAGGCGCATTTCGACCTGCTCGAACCGGTACTGCGCATGCTGGCCGATGCGGGTCAGAAATGCCTGAGCACATCGATCATCGACCGGCCCTGGGGCGGTCAGACCTTTGATCCCTTCGAATCGATGATCGCCTGGACGCGCGGCGCGGACGGGACCTTCTCTTTCGATTACACCGTCTTCGACCGGTACGTGGCGTTCGGCACGCGGTGCGGCCTCGACGACTGGATCAACTGCTACTCCATGGTTCCATGGACCAACAGGATCCGTTACCTCGACGAGTCTACGGGCGATTTCGTGGAGGCGACAGTCGAGCCGGGCGAGCCTCTTTTCGAGGAGTTCTGGAGACCCTTCCTCACCGACTTTTCGGCTCACATGAAGGAAAAAGGCTGGCACCATCGCGTGGCGATCGCCATGGACGAGCGGCCGCTGAACCTGATGAAACCGACGATCGCCCTCGTGCGCGACGCCGCGCCCGACTTCAAGATCGCCCTGGCCGGGCACAACCTGCCCGCGCTCAAGGACGACATCGACGACTGGTGCGTGTTCATCAATCCGCTCCTCGATCCCAGGATCGTCGACGAGCGGAACGAGAGGGGTGCGATCACCACCTTCTACGTCTGCTGCGGTCCGGCCCGGCCGAACACCTTCACCTTTTCGCCGCCGGCGGAATCGGCCTGGCAGGGGCTCTACGCCGCGGCGCGCAACTACTCGGGCTTTCTGCGCTGGGCGTTCAATAGCTGGGTCGAAGATCCGTTCCTCGACACGAAGCACACAACCTGGGATGCGGGCGACTGCTTCCTCGTCTATCCCGGGCCGCGCAGTTCGATCCGCTTCGAGCGGCTGCGCGAAGGGATTCAGGAGTACGAGAAGATACGTATCTTGCGCCGGCTGGCGGAGCGGTCAACGCGCGACGAGGTCAAGGCCGCGCTCGGCGAACTCGACGCCGTCCTGGCGCGATTTACCTACGAGACGGCGAACAAGGAGCCGGCCGCACTCGGCGTGAACGCGGCCAAGGATGCGATCGTGAGCCTCGCCCGTCTCGTGAAACCATAACTGTCGCACTGGCGCCTGCGAAATGTTACCCTCTCCTTTCCTGAATCGACGAAAAGGAAAGGGTCATGGTGCGCGGACACTCTCTCTCGACCATCCTCGAAATCATCGTTCCTCTCCTCCTCCTCCTCCTCCTCGCGGCCGGCAGCGCGGCCCTCGGGCAGGCGGAGAGCGATGGAAAGGCCGAGCTGCACAGTCTCGACACCTTCGCTCTGCGCCGGGCGATCGACGATCTCGCACAGTGCTTTCCCCACGAATACACATCGAGCCGATCATATCTTGACCGTCTCGAAAGCATCGAGAGCGCGATTGCCGCTCTTGACTCTCGGACCGAGAGCGACAGCCCTCTCAGCCTGGTTCGGGGACAGGCGATCGTTGGCCGGTTCCAGGCCCTGCAGAGGGAGGCGCTGATCGCCAATCCGCTGGTGAGCGGCCGGCCGATCCTCTTCGTGGTCCGCCACCAGTACGCCAAGGACCATCACAACACGGCCACGCTCTTTCAAACGGGCGAAATCAACACGGCGAGCTTCAAGGGCGGCGCGGCGCTGAAGACGATCGATTTCAATTCAGGCGGGACGGTGAAGACGCTGCTCGTCCTCGCCGATGGCGTGGTGCGAGATCCCGAGGTCCACTTCAGCGGCGGCGCCATAATCTTTTCCCTGCGCGAAAACATCGACGACGACTACCACATCTGCGAGATCGATCAGGGCGGCCGGACGGTGAGAACCCTCACGGCGGCGCGGGGGGTGTCCGATATCGATCCGGTCTATCTGCCCGATGACACGGTCATCTTCTCGTCGACGCGCGAACCCAAGTACTGCATGTGCAACCGCCATATCATGGCCAATCTCTTTCGCATGGAGAGGGACGGCGCCAATATCCGCCAGGTCGGCAAGAGCACCCTCTTCGAGGGACACGCCGCTCTGCTGCCCGACGGCCGGATCCTCTACGACAGGTGGGAGTACGTGGACCGCAACTTCGGCGACGCCCAGGGGCTCTGGACCATGAATCCCGACGGCACGAATCACGCCGTCTACTTCGGCAACAACACGAACTCACCTGGCGGCGTGATCGACGCCCGTCCCATTCCGGGGACGCAGAAAGCGCTCTGCATCCTCGGATCGTGCCACGACCGTCCCTGGGGTGCGCTCGCCATCGTCGACCGGCGCCGCGGTCTCGACGCCGCAACGGCCGGCGCCGCGTCGGCGGACGCGTGCCTGATCGAAACCGACCCCGTGGAGCGCACCTGGCCTGCCGATGCGTCCGAACGGCTGGGGCGCGGCAACTGGGATGCGTTCCTCGGCGTGACACCAAAGTACGAGGATCCCTATCCGCTGAGCGACAAGTACTTTCTCTGTTCGCGCACCACGCGAACGGGGGACGCGATGGGGATCTGCCTCGTCGACATTTTCGGCAACGAGGTCATGATTCACGAGGAGTCGCCGGGCTGCTTCGACCCGATGCCGGTCGGGCCGCGCCCCCGGCCTCCGGCAGCCCCCGCGCGCAGAAACCTCGCTCTTCGAGAGGGCGCGTTCTATGTGGTCGACGTCTACCAGGGCACCCACATGGACGGTGTGGAGCGGGGCGCGGTCAAATCCCTGCGCGTGATCGAGTCGCCCGAGAAGCGATACTGGACGCACGCGAGCTGGGGCGGGCAGGGGGTCCACTGCCCGGCCATGAACTGGCATGACTTCAACAACAAGCGCATCCTGGGAACGGTCCCGGTCGAGAGCGACGGTTCAGCCTACTTCACCCTGCCCGCTGACCGGTTCGTCTACTTTCAGCTCCTCGACGGCAAGGGAAAGATGATCCAGTCGATGCGCAGCGGCACGATCGCGCGTCCCGGCGAACTCAACGGATGTGTCGGGTGCCATGACGATCGCCGGACGTCTCCCCTCGCCACAACAAGCGCCATGCCGCTCGCCGCGCGGCGCGAACCGAGCCGGCTCGATGGGTGGCACGGGCCGCCGCGGCTCTTCAACTACATGACCGAGGTCCAGCCCGTCTTCGACCGCGCCTGCGTCCGATGTCACGATTACGGAGCCGGGAGAACTCTCGAGGCAGGCCTCGAAGCGGCCAGGAATCTGAACCTTGCCGCGGACAGGACCCTGACCTTCAATACCTCGTACAACGAGATATGGCGCAAGAAACTCATCACCGTTGTCGGCGCCGGCCCGGCCCAGATCCAGAAGGCCTATTCCTGGGGGTCCCACGCGAGCCGCCTCGTCGAGGTCCTCGATGAGGGCCACCACGATGTGGAGCTCAGCGCGATGGATTTCGACCGGATCGTGACATGGATCGATCTCAACGCACCCTTCTATCCGAGTTATGCGAGCGCCTTTCCGCAAAACCTCGCGGGCCGTAGTCCGCTCGACAGCGACCAGATCGAGCGGCTGAGCAGTCTCACGGGGGTGGCCTTCGGCCGGTTGGCGGGCCATGCTCAAAATCAGGGACCGCAGATCAGTTTTGACCGGCCCGAGTTGAGTCCTTGCCTGGAGCGGCTCAGGTCGGGTGGCAGGGCCGAATACGCCCCGGCCCTGGCGATCATCTACGCCGGCGCAGAGCGGCTCGACACGATCCCGCGCGCTGACATGGACGGCTTTGAACCCTGTGCGGCCGACCGGCAGCGGCGCGACAAGTACGACCTCCGTCTGCGCGCCGAGGAACGGAGCCGGCAGGCCATGTTGAATGGCAAGAAGATTCACGATAATCGATCGAGAGAGTGAGACAAGATGCACAGAGAATCGACAGGAATTCAGATCGTCAAGGGACTGGTGTGGGGCACTGGCCTGGCGGCCCTGATTCTGCTCGGTCCACTCCCGGCTCCCCATGCGGCGCCGTTCATCGCGGGCGGGAGCGCCGCCGTCGATGACGATCGTCCTGATTTTCGTGCGCCGTCGGCTCTGGTGGCCGACAGGGAAGGCCGATACCTCTACGTGGCCGAGAGCGCGGCGCGTAGGATCGCGGTCATCGATCTGAAAACCAACGAGAAGACGCGTTCGATCGGCCTGCCCGCACAGCCCGAGGCAATGACCCTCTCCGCCGACGGCACACGGCTCTACGTCACCGGTTTCGCTCCCGAGGGGACGGTGCATGAAATCGATCTGAAACAGAATGCGCCGCCCAGGACATGGCGCGTCGGGCACAGCCCTTCGGCGGTCGTGGCCAGTTCCGATGGGTCGACGCTCTATGTGTGCAACCGCTTCGACAACAACCTCAGCGTCATCGACATCGAGTCAGGCGAACAGACCGCGCTCATCGATGTGGAGCGCGAGCCCGTGGCCGCCGCGCTCGGGGCGGACGGCGCTTTTCTCTTCGTGGCCAACCATCTGCCGGGCGGTGCGGCCGACAGGGACTATTCGGCGGCAGGTATCTCGGTTATCGATACGGCCCTGAAGCGGGCGACGGCGTTCATCCGGCTTCCCAACGGTTCGACCGACTTGCGCGCGCTCTGCGCCGCGCCCGATGGAAAGCACGTCTACGTCACGCATGTCCTGGCGCGCTACCAGCTCCCCACGACCCAGCTCGAGAGGGGATGGATGAACACCAATGCCTTGAGCGTCATCGACGCTCAAGAATGCAGACTGATCAACACGGTGCTCGTCGACGATGTCGATCTCGGTGCGGCAAATCCATGGGGCGTGGCGTGCACGCCTGACGGTGCGTTTCTGTGCGTGGCCCACGCGGGCACCCATGAGGTGAGTGTCATCGATCGTGCCGGACTCCACGAAAAGCTCGAAAGGAGCGCCAGCGGTGAGCGTGTCTCCAATGCGGCGCCCACGGCGGACGCTGTCCCCAACGATCTCTCCTATCTGGTCGGGCTGCGGCGCAGGGTGGCGCTTGCCGGTATTGGGCCGCGCGGTCTGGTCGTGGTCGGAGGCAAAGTCTTCGCGGCCGAACATTTCAGCGACAGCGTGGGAGTGATTGACATCGAGGCGGTGCGATCGCCAAAAGCCCGATCGATCTCTCTCGGTACGCTGGGGCCGATGCCGCTCGAGCGGCGCGGGGAGAGCCTCTTCAACGATGCGCGGCTCTGTTTCCAGATGTGGCAGAGCTGCGCCAGTTGCCATCCCGACGGCCGTGCCGACGGACTCAACTGGGATCTTCTCAACGACGGCCTGGGCAATGCCAAGAACACCAAGAGCCTGCTCCTCGCGCACCAGACCCCTCCGTCGATGATCACCGGGGTGCGCGACCGGGCCGAAACCGCGGTGCGCGCCGGAATCAGACATATCCAGTTCGCCATCCGCCCCGAGGAGGACGCCCGCGCCATCGATGCCTACCTCGCGGCCATGACGCCCGTGCCGAGCCCCTGGCTGCACGAGGGTGAAATGAGCCAATCCGCGGCGAGAGGAGCGGCCGTCTTTCAGAAAGCGGGCTGTGCTTCGTGCCACGCGACTCCGCTCTTTACCGATCTCAATGCCTACGATGTGGGGCTCGGCGAGGGACGCGACGAGGGCCGCGTCTTTGACACGCCCACGCTCATCGAGGTGTGGCGCACCGCGCCATTTCTTTTTGACGGCCGCGCCCTGTGTATCATCGATGTTTTGACGATCCATAATCGCCGGCAGTCGCACGGCGCCACCAAGGAGTTGACCAACCAAGAGATCGAGGACCTCGCCGCCTTCGTGCTGTCCCAATAACGGGCGAGGTAAAAACTATGAGCGAGCAGTTACCGACAGTTCTGTATTTGTCCACCTGGTCGGGGAGAAAGTGCCGGGAGATCGTCGTTGTCGCCCGGCGAGCTCCCGGAGATTCTGACCGGAAGATGTTTGCCGATGTGAGAAAGATCATAGACTCCCACGGGGGATCGATCCTCTCCCAGGTGGTCCACGGCATCGCGCGCAAAGACGCTGCTGCAGGATCGGCCGAATGCAGCGCCCACCGCGGGACCCTGTCCGATCGCGCGCCCGGGGAACCGCTCTGGCCGGTGACCTGGATCGAGGAGGGATGCGACCTGGGGCCGGCCGCGGCAGGAACCCAGGTTTGGGCTCTGGCCGGCGTCCGCCACGAATCGATTGAGCACAACGGCCGGATCGTGGGAACCCTCTACGAGGATGACGACGCTGTCTATTGTCGCCTCGGCGGACTCCTTCCCCGCGATCGGAGCACCTCTCCCGGGGACCAGACGCGCGACGTCCTGGAGACGATGGAGGAGTGCCTTCGGGGGAACGATTTCGAATTCAGCCACGTGGTGCGAACCTGGTTTTTCAACGACAAGATCCTCTCGTGGTACGATGAGTTCAACGAGGTACGCAGCGCCTTCTTTCGGGAGAGGGATCTCTTTTCAAAAATTGTTCCAGCCAGCACGGGGGTGGGAGGCGCCAACAGCGCCGGGGCTGCGCTTACCAGCGGCCTGCTGGCCGTGAAAGCCAAGCAAGGGCGGGATCTGAGAATCGAAGCCGTGCCTTCGCCCGAGCAATGCCCGGCCCTCGAATACGGCAGCTCTTTCAGCCGCGCCGTGGAAGTGACCTCCGGCGGGCGGCGGCGGCTCTACGTTTCGGGAACGGCGAGCATCGCGCCCGACGGCCGCACCGCGTGCGTCGGCGACGTGGACGGACAGGTGGCACGCACCATGGAGGTGGTGAAGGCCATTCTCGACTCGCGCGGAATGGCATGGGATGACACCTTTCGCGGCACCGCCTATTTCAGGAATTTCGGTGATGCGCCGCGCTTCGTCCGGTACTGCCGCGAAAACCGCATCAAAGACCTGCCTCTTCTCGTCGTGCGAAATGTGATCTGTCGCGACGACCTCCTCTTCGAGATCGAAATCGATGCCAGCCAGCCTGCATGAGATGCTTGCCGCCCTGCTCGCGACAGCCGTGGCAGGTGCGTGTTCTTCGTAAAAGAAAAAGCCCCCTTCCCGCGGGAAGGGGGCTTTTTCTTTAAGTCAGAGTTCAAGTCAGAGTCTGTCGATCGCACTTTTTGCGGCGCGATCACATCATCCGATTAGTACTCGGCGCGCGCGGTCCAGAAACCGTAGGGCGACTCGGCCGGCGGATACTGATTCGCGTACAGGTTGACCGGGTCGAAAGCGTTGAGCGTGTTGGTGCCGGTGTAGAACGCGGCGCCAGGCACGTAGGTCACGCTGCCGTCGATCGCCAGGCAGTACTCGTAAGCAGCGTGGTGCAGGTTGTAGGCCACGTAGAAGTTCGGCGTGGTGATGGTGCAGGGGCACGCATCCCAGTAGTGAACGTCGGTGTCGACGTTGCCCACAACACCGGTGCCCTGGGCCAGCAGGGTGGCGTTGGTGGGATCGCCGAAGCTGGTGGCTTCCCAGACGTAAAACTCAGTGGGGGTCCCGTTACCGGGAGCGTAGTTCGCGTACAGCACCGAACCGAAGATCGTGCCCACGTTGGTCAGGTTCTCGCCGCCGGGAATGGTGTCGAAGCAGTGCATGCCGACCATGTCGCCGCCGCTCGTCCAGCAGAGGAGGTTGTCGGTCGTGCCACTGTCCCACTTGTACTCCGTGGGCGGCACGACGACCTCGAAGTCGACCTCGTCCATGTCGAAGAGAGGAACGTCGAGGAGACCGTTCTGATAGACATCGAGAGCAAAGTACGCAGTGTACTGTCCGAGCGGAAGGGCCATGTCGAGAACCGTGCCCGACCAGTCGATCAGTCCGCTGCTCCACGCGGCATGACCGAGGCCCGGATACCAGTTGCCCCACTGGAAGGTAAACCAGTTGCCGGCCGGCGATACGATCGCGACCCAGAGGTCGACAGGAAAACCGGCGAAGTCGCGTGCTTGAAGGTCGAGGGTCAACGTTGCGTTGTCGCCTTCCCAGATCTCGACGTTGGCGTTCTGGCCGTTGCACTGGATGTCGAGGATCGGATAGGCCACACCCGAGGTGTCGTAGTGGAAAGTCCCGTTCCACGCACGAGGATAGAAGCTGCCGCCGAACGCTGGGCTTACCTGGCCCGTGTTCGTATCGATGGACAGGTCGCTGTTCGAGTAGCTGTACAGCCCGTTTGTGTAGCCGAGGAATCCAATGAGGCTCGGGTAGTTGGACACGTCGACATACATTCCGTAGACGTTGCCCCCCAAGAACTGGACGCCGTTGCCCGAGAGGTCGATGGCGGTCGGCAGGTCGGGGCCCGCGGCCACATTGGAGTTGCTTCCAAGGAGTGTCCAGTGCGAGGGATCGTTCTCGAAACCCACGCAGGAACCGACGCAGTAGTAGGCGTCGACGTCGATGCTCTCGCCCGCCGAAATCCAGTTGACGTCGAGTGCGGTACAGTAGATGTCCATGGACGGTGTGAAATCAAAGGTGTTGCCCGCATAGCCGTTGTTCCACGCGAAGAGTGTGGTCAGCGAGCCCGGCGCCCTCTGGGTTTGCTGGGCGGGGGTGGTCGTTGTTTTTTCGAACACCCTGTCGCTGTCCTGAGCGAATCCTACCGCGCAGACACAGACTAGAAGAGCAAAGACGACGAATGTTTTCTTCATGGTGCATTTCTCCTATCAGCAACCAAAAAAACTCAACAGACAGACATGAAAGACTGTGAAAGGCATTGTTCGAATTATGAGAGGCGCTTCGATTCGGGCGAGGGTGCGTACGACCGCGTCGATGTGGACCGCAACCGGTCCCACTATCTGGGCGGCCTGCAAAATTTCTTTTCCCGTTCGATTCACACGAAAACTAGACTTTGGTAGGTACAGTTTACATCATAGATGTCGGATCAACCGAAATAAATATATAAATCGCCCATTGTCGCTGCCGCGGCCTTCGCGATGGACTTGTGACCTCGCCTCGTCGCGCCTCTTTTGCTGGCCTTTTGCAATAGAGAATGTTAGTCTATTCGCGTCACCCTGTTAAAAGTACCACCGCCCGGAAAGAGAACGGGAAAATGTTCCCGCCTCGGGGCGGTCGATCGTACTGGACCCGGCTCATCGGCGAGCCGTCTCGTTTCGGAATTTGCCACGGGCACTCTATCGATCTTTCAAACTGGAGGAGAAGGAGATGAAAAAGGCAATCGTTGCGGTTTTCGTGTGCTTCATCGCTTTGGGCCTGAACCCGGCATCGTCAATTTCCGTTGCACAGGACGTGAGCGAGGCGCCAGTGGTGGTGACCGACGACGGTAGAGCAATCGAGACCGTCCCCGCCCCGGTCACCATTCCCAACGGACGCACACCCGGATCACTGACCACGATTTTCGCCGCGAACAACAGTTTTGCGGGCAATACATTCGACATCGTCTCGGCGAGCGATTTCACCATCTCGGCGATCGACGTCAATGTCGATCCAGCCGGCGACTGGGCCGGAATCGATGTCTACTACAGGGTCGGCTCCTCGGTGGGGTACGAAAACAACGCCTCGGCCTGGTCCTTTCTCGGTTCCTATTCGACGACCGCTGCCGGTCTCGATCTGCCCACTTTCATCGATCTGGCCGGCAATGGGATCCAGTTCGACAATGGCCAGGTCTACGGGATCTACGTCGACCTCTACACCTACACGAGCGGCGGAATCGTGCTCCAATACACGAACGGCCAGCACACCTATTCGAACGCCGAACTCTCGCTCACGACGAACACGGGGCAGTCCGATCCGGCCTTCGACCGCTCCTTCTTCCCCCGCGAATGGAACGGCACCATCTATTACGACATCAGCGGTCCCGCCTATCCCTACCTCGATATCACTTGCAACGGCCAGGACGCGGGCATCAAGACCTACCCCTTCAAGAATGTGAAACTCGATGTACAGATCGAGGCCAACGATTTTGCCGGGACTCAGGTCGATATCTGGGTCTTCGCCACGTCGAACTTTGGGAATTTCAGCTTTCAGTGGGGAAACTGGTACCCGGGCATTACCCATGCGGCGTGGACGGGCGGACTGCTCGATTATTCGGGCACCGTTCTCGACAGAACCCTTCCCGTGGGGCAGTTTATCGCCTACTTGGCGCTCGATCTCATTCCCAACGGGCAGCTCGATTTTCCGCTCTATGATTACGATCTCGTCGATTTCGAGGTTCTGCCCAATCCGCCCAACTATCAGTACGACGACGGCGACACGGAGAACGCCCTCGGACTCACCAGCGGCGGCGACATGTGCTGGATTCACCGGTTTGATACGATTCCCGGTGGCGAGTCGATCCTCAACGTCCACTCGGCGTTCGGGTGGTCGGGCTCGATGAACGGTCCGCCCAACGGCGACCCGATCGAAGTCTATGTCTGGGACGATCCCACCAATGACGGCGACCCGAGCGACGCGGTTCTTCTCGCGCAGGAGAGCGGCGTGGTGGCCAACACCAACGACGACATTCTCAATGTCTACACACTGTCGAGCGCCGTGACCGTGAGCGGCCAGTTCTTCATCGGGTGCAACTGTCCCCACTCGGCAGGCATCTACCCCGCGCCCATGGACACACAGACACCCTACACCGCGGGTGACGGATGGTATGCCTACACCGTGGCGCCCGGAGTGTTCGACCCCAACGATCTGACCAACAACGACTGGTTGAGAGAGAACGCCAGCGCAGGCCGCTCCTGCTACTGGCTGCTGCGTTCCGACTATTGATCGACGGGATAACGCCTTCCGCACCGCACCGCGGTTGTGCCGTCCGATCGGGCGTGGTACAAAAGTCGTTCTGTTAATTTCGGGATCCCGCGTTGCGCGGAGAGTTCGACACTTGACCGGTCATGGCTGCAGAACCCGAGGGCGGAATCAATGATTCAGGACAAGACGATTGCTGCCTGGCTCATCGCCGCGGCTATCGTTGTCTGTCCGAGTGCGCCGGCCTGTGAGTACAGCGTGCGCGATGCGGCCTTTGTCTGCTACAAGCACGAGGGGTACGTGCTTTCCGTTTTTGTGCGTAACGAGACCCCCGCGGCAATCCGCACCCTCCTCGAGGAGGCGGCGCTCGTTCAGTGTCTCGACAGCAATGTCAGGTTCGAGATCGTCAACGCTGACCAGAACAGGGACCACCCTCTGCTGGCGGAACAACGTCCCGCGATGGCCGCTGCTTCTCCCTTTGCGATTCTGACGGCGCCCGATGGCCGCTGCCTGTCCGTGCCCCTCGATCCGGGCGAAGACCGCTCGCGCGAAAAGATCTGGCGCGCATTCGAGAAACTCGTCGCTTCGCCCGCGCGCGTGGCGATCACGGAACAGATCGTCGAAGCACTGAGCGTGGTCGTTCTCGTCGAGGGGACAGAACAAGAACAGAACAGCCGGGCACGCATGGTGGTCGGCGAGGCGATCGACCGAATCGCCCAGATGATGCCCTATTTTCCCAAGCCGGTGCATGCTCCCGCACGGCTCGACGAACCGCCGCGGCTCGTGACCATCGCGCGGGACGATCTCTTGAACGAGGCAGTGCTTCTCTGGAGTCTCGGTTTAGACGACCGGCCGGCCGACAAACCGCACGTGGTGGTGCTTCACGGTCGCGGACGCCAGATCGGATGGCCCATCTCGGGCGATGACCTCGATCCGTCCCTGCTGGCGCGCATCCTGTCGATCAGCGGCCAGGATTGCGAGTGCGACCTGCCCCGTTCGTGGATGCAGGGCCGGCTGATTCCGCTGAGGTGGGACGAGGAGATCCTCGCTCCGCTTGCGAGGACGCTCGGTTTCAATCCCGAGAGCCCCGCGGTTATCAATGAGGTCAGCCGGATCGT
This sequence comes from uncultured Phycisphaerales bacterium, assembly GCA_964464495.1. GTDB lineage: Bacteria > Planctomycetota > B15-G4 > B15-G4 > CAYZWU01 > CAZUHB01. The sequence continues at coordinate 138,795 of CAYXGI010000001.1, read as the reverse complement.
GGGCGCCGGCTCGCGAGCCTTTTTTCAGGACGATTCCGCCGATCTGCCCGAGATTTCCCTGGGATACAATGAGATCGAGATCGGTTTCGAAGGCCGCGGCGCGCCGATCATTGATCCGGGAGGGAGCAAACTTCCCGTCGAGGGAGTCCGTTCCCCGGAGGAAGACGCGTCACGAACAGAGCGCTCCGCGCCTGTCGGCATGCCGCTCGCCATGACCTGCCTGCTCGTTGCCACGGCGGTCATCGTCTGGGGAATGGTCCTCGTGCGGAGGAAACAATCGGGGCGTCGTCGATGAACCTCTTCAGCCTGATTCTCAAGGAGATCGTCCACCGCAAGCTGAATTTCATCCTCAGTCTGCTTGCCGTGGCCACGGCCGTGGCCCTCTTCGTCTCCTTCGTGACCACGGGGAGCGCCTCCCAGCGCGAAACAGTGCGCCTCATGCGCGACATGGGGCTCAACCTGCGGGTCATTCCGAAAGGCACGGACATGAACCTCTTTTTCGAGAGAGGATTTTCGGACAAGACCATGCCCGAGGACTATGCGTGGAAGCTGGCGACGCACAAGGCGATCTCGTCGAACCACATCACCGCCGTTTTGATCAACAAGATCGAGTGGCGATCCAAGAGCGCGATCCTCATGGGCATCACGCCCGAGATCTTCCCCCCGGGGAAGGAAAAAGCACCGATCGTCGAGCCTGTCGAAGAGGGCACGCTCTACGTCGGGTACCGGCTCGTCCAGGACCTGGATCTCAAGAGGGGCGAGGAGGTCGAACTCGAGGGCCGGCCCTTTACCATCGCGGGATGCGGCCCCGAAAGCGGTACCGGCGAGGACATCACTGTTCAGTGCCACATCAAAGACGCCCAGGAGATCCTCGACCTGCCCGGCCGGATCAACGAGATCAAGGCGATCGACTGCCTCTGCAAGGACTCCGAGCAGGAAACACTCACGCGTCTGAGAGCGCAGTTGACCGCGGTCCTGCCCGAGGCGGAGGTCATCCAGCTCGGCGCGATCGCCCGGGCGCGCCGCGAACAGAGGGTCATGGTGCGCGATTATTTTCTCGACCTGATCCTGCCGTCGGTCGTGGTGGTCTGCGCCGTGTGGATCGGACTTCTCGCCCTGAACAATGTGCGCGAACGGCGCCGCGAGATCGGAATCATGCGCGCACTCGGTTACGGCGGCGGATCGGTGGCGGGCCTCTTTCTCGGAAAAGCGGTCCTCACGGGGCTCGCCGGGGCGGCGATGGGATTCGGCGCCGGCACCGATCTCGCCCTTCGTTTCGGTCCCGACATCTTCAAGGTCACCGCAGAGGCGATCAAGCCCGACTACGCTCTGCTCGCCTGGTCGCTGACAGGCGCGCCCCTGCTCGCCGCGCTGGCCGCCTTTGTTCCGGCCATGATGGCCGTGGTGCAAGATCCTGTTGATTCGCTGAGGCAGGAGTGATCATGTTCATCGTCGACGCATTGACCAAGGAGTTCACGTCGAAGCGGGGACCGGTGCGCGCCGTCGACAACATGAGTCTCACGATCGAGCGGGGCGAGTTCATCATCATCCGCGGACCGAGCGGGAGCGGCAAGACCACGCTTCTCAATATTCTCGGCGGAATGCTGCATCCCTCGTCGGGCACGGTGCTCGCCGGCGGTGTCGATCTCTTTGCCATCGGCAGCCGCGCGCGCAACCGGTTCCGGGCGAACAACATCGGATTCGTGTTTCAGATGTTCCATCTCGTTCCCTACCTGACGGTCGTGGAGAACGTGCTTCTCTCCGCGGCGCGCGTGGGCGGCGAGGGGCCGGAAGGGAAAAAGAAAGCTCTCGATCTGCTCGACCGCTTGAATCTCAGGTTGCGGCGCGACCACAAGCCGGCCGACCTCAGCGCCGGCGAACGGCAGCGCACCGCCATGGCGCGGGCGCTCGTCAATGAGCCGGAGATCATTCTCGCAGACGAACCGACAGGCAACCTCGATCCCCGGAACGCGGCAGCCGCCATGGCGCATCTGGCCGAGTTTCAGAGCAGTGGGGGGACGGTGGTGGTCGTGACGCACGGGACCTCGGCGGACCGGAACGCCTCGCGGATCTTGTACCTCAAGGAGGGGCGCCTGGCCACGGCCGGGACCTGACTGGAGGGTTACCATGAATGAAAGGAGCCATGAATTGAACCGTTCGCTCTCTCTCTCGATCGCACTCTGTCTTGCCGCCGCGCTCTTGCTCTTCGTCAACCCCTTCCATGGAGTGCTTCTGGCCGGGGACTGGCCCACCTTTCGTAACGACAACCAGCGGTCCGGCGCCACCGTTGAGAGCCTGAAGCCTCCCCTCGAACTGCAGTGGACATGGATTTCAGACCACCCGCCCCGGCCGGCGTGGCCCGCCCCGTCCGAAGAGCTGCCGCGCTCGCACGCCGACAATGCGTTCCACGCGATCGTGGGCAATGGTCTCGCCTTTTTCGGTTCCTCCGTCGACGACCGGGTGACCGCGATCGAGTGCGCCACCGGCGCGGTGCGCTGGGCGTTCGACACGGACGGCCCCGTGCGCTTCGCACCCGCTTTCAGCGACGGCTCCGCTTCCAGCGACGGCTCCGCTTCCAGCGACGGCTCCGCTTCCAGCGACGGCTCCGCTTCCAGCGACGGCCGGCTCTTTTTCGGTTCCGATGACGGTTTCGTCTACTGCCTCAACGCCGGCGACGGCCGCCTGATCTGGAAGTTCCGCGCCGGACCGGACAGCGGGACAGTGATCGGCAACGGCCGCCTGATCTCGTCATGGCCGGTGAGAACATCGGTTCTGGTCGACAAGGGAGAGGTCTTCTTCTGCGCCGGCGTATTCCCCTTCGAGGGAATCTTCGTCTGCGCACTCCGCGCATCGGACGGTTCGCTGATCTGGAAGAACGACACCGTGGGCGACCGCGCCCACGAGCTCGAGTACGGCGGGATCTCACCCCAGGCCTACCTTCTGGCCTCTGCCGATGCGGTCTATGTGCCGTCGGGCCGCGCCATGCCCGCCGCCTTCGACCGGAAAACCGGGGAGTTTCTCTTCTACGCGTCTCCGGGAGCGAAGCGGGGCGGCACGTGGGCGCTGCTCGACGGGGAGAACCTCGTGGCGGGCGACGACTATTCGGGCGTTCCCTACAAGCTCTCCTTCGACGCCAAGACAGGCAGGCGGGGAAGCGCCGTCTTCGCCTGGTTTCCGGGCATCGACATGGCCATGACGCCCGAGACCGCCCACGTCCTCACCAGAGAGGGGATCTACGCCATCGACCGCGACGCCTACGCCAAGGCCGTGGGAAGGGCCGCAACGCTCGGCAAGAAACAGAAAGAACTGGCAAGCCTCGTGACCGAGCTGAGGAAGAAACTCCCTCAGGCGGAAGGACTGGAACGGGCCAAACTCGAGAGGCGGCTGAAACCGCTGCCCGGCCAGTTGCTCGCCATTCAAAGCGAGATCAAGAAGACGAGAGCATCGAGCTTCCGCTGGAACTTCGCGGGACAGGATCTTTGTGTTTTGATCCTCGCCCACGACGTGGTCTATGCCGGTGGGCGGGACAAAGTCCTGGCACTCGATGCTCTCTCGGGCGACGAGCTGTGGAGCGCGTCCATCGACGGGACGGCACGCAGCCTCGCGGCATCGGAAGGTTATCTCCTGGTCAGCTCCGACAGCGGGGCGGTGGCCTGTTTCGGCCGTCCCTCGGGCAGCGCTCCGAAGGAGATCACGGGATCCCGAGACGACATCGCTCGCCCTGAAGATTCTCTGTCCGAACTCTACAAGACCGCCGCGGCCGAGATCGCCGCCGAGGCGGGCGGAACAAAAGGCTATTGCGTCGTGGCTGATTGCGGCACGGGCCGTCTCGCCTGCGAGCTCGCCAGGCTGACCGAGTTCACGATCGTGGGGATCGAGACCGATCGCGAGAAGATCCGCGTGGCGCGGGAGCGTCTGCGCGCGGCGGGTCTTCACGGGACGCGCGTCACGGTCCATTCCGTCGACGTGGACAGCTTGCCGCCTTACTTCGCCAATCTTGTCGTCTCCGACGCCATGGTGCGCACCGGCCGGAGCGCGTTCGGCGAGAAAGAGATCGCCCGTATCTTGCGGCCCTGCGGCGGCGTGTGGCTCGCGTGCCGGCCCGGCAAGGAGGTCGCCCTCTCGTGGACCAAGTCGGTGCGCGGAGAGCTCGACGGGGCCGGAAGCTGGACCCAGCTCTACGGCAATCCGCAAAATACCTCATGCTCGGGCGATGAATTGGTCAAGGGACCCTTCGGCGTTGTCTGGTTCGGCGAGCCCGGCTCGGAGGAGCTCATCGACAGGCACGGTCGTTCAGCGAGCCCGGTCTCCATGGACGGCCGCGTCTTTCACCAGGGCGAAGAGGTGATTTCCGCCTACGACGCCTACAACGGCACCTTCCTCTGGAAACGCCGCATTCCGGGCGCGGTGCGCGTTCGGGTCGATGTGGACAGCGGAAACCTTGCCCTGTCGCGCAACGGTCTCTACGTGGCCGCCTTTGATAAATGTCATCGCCTCGACCCTGCAACGGGCGAGACGCTCGGAGTCTTCGAGATTCCGCGCGATCCGGGCGATGGTCCGGTGCGGTGGGGATTCGTGGCCGTGCACGGAAAGATTCTCTACGCCACCTGCGCCGAGACCCTGAAAAATCCTTATGGCGCCCCGTGGAAGGACTTCATCGCCGACGACGGCGACCGCTGGCTGCAGCCGAACGAGATCCCCCCGGAAGCAGCGGAACGATGGACGGCCCAGGCCGGCAAACCGCAGCCATTCGGCGCCTATCAAAGAAAATATCCGGAGGCGGGACAGGACCTCTACATGGACTACCACCGCGCCGGCACGCTCTGGCGGTCGATGACCGATTTCCCCACATGGGACAGCCAGCGCACGCCGCGCAAGGCGCTCACCGATCGCGTCATGGGCGGGGATCGGCTCCTTGCGTTCGACGCCGAGAGCGGCGCGCTCCTCTGGGAGCACCGTGGCGAGAGAATTCCCAACATCTCCCTGTCGATCGCCGGCGAGAGGATCTTTTTCGTGGAGGGCGGCTGTTCAAAGGAAGAACGGGACCGGGCTTTGAGCGCCCGGACAGCGGCGGTCGGGAAAGGACTCTACGAGGAGGGCGCCGAGGCGCGGCTCGTCACGCCCGCCGAGCGCGACGTGCGCTTCGTGACCGCCCTCGATGCGTCGACGGGCCGCGTGGTCTGGCGGAAGCCGATCGATTTGACCGGCTGCGGCGGCGACAAGATGGGCAGCGCCGTGGCCGACGGGGTGCTCGCCTTCTTCGGCCATTTCAGCAACCACGACACCGGCTTTTTCTTGAAGAACGAGCTCACCTGGCGCCGCGTCGCCTCTCTCGATGCGGCCACGGGCGACCTGCTCTGGTCACGGCCGCTCAACTACCTCCGGCGGCCGCTGATCGTCGGCGAACGCATGATCATCGAACCGCGCGCCTGCGACCTGCACACGGGCGCGATAGTCACCCGGCCCCATCCCATCACCGGAGAACGGGTGCCCTGGGAATTTCTGCGGCCCGGCCACTGCTGCTCGGTCACCTCGGCGTCGGCCCACACCCTCTTCTACCGCTCCTACTGGGCGGCGATCTACGAACTCACCGGCGACAAGGGCCTCAGCCTCTTCGGAGCGATCCGGCCCGGTTGCTGGCTCAACATGATCACCGCCGGAGGCCTCATGATCATGCCCGAGGCGAGCTCGGGCTGCACCTGTTCGTTTCCGCTTCGCTGCTCGCTCGCCCTGACTCACATGCCGGAGAAGTCCACGGGCAACTGGACCGTGTTCGTGAATCACGGGTCGTCTGTGCCGGTGAAACATCTCGCCGTCAACCTCGGCGCGCCGGGCGACAAGCGCGACGCCGACGGAACGCTCTGGCTCGCCTGGCCCCGGCCGCGCGTCGTGTCGTCAATCGGCTATGGCGACTACGCCATGGATTTTCACCTGAAGGAGACGATCGCCGCCGGGGGCGGATATTTCCGCAACGACTACCGCGGCGCGCGGATCGACGGGACGGAGAAGCCCTGGCTCCACGTCTCCGGCTGCCGCGGTATCGAGGAGCTGATCATTCCCCTCACCGAAGAGACCTCGACCGCTTCCGACGGCGTCTACACGGTGCGCGTCGGATTCTGCGCGGCTCGGTCGGACGCGCCCGGGACGGGGGCTTTCGATCTCTCCATCGGCGATCGGGTGGTCCTGACGGCCTTCGATCCACTCTCGGCTGCAGGGAATGAAGACGCGTCGGCTCGAAGTGAAAGTGCGGCCGTGGTGCGCGAGTTCACCGGCCTGCGTGCGGCGAAGACCCTCACCGTGCGCGTGGCATCACGCGATCGTTCAATGCCCCACGCCCCGATTCTGAACTTCATCGAGGTGATCCGCGAGGATGTGGACAACCTGCCCGTGAACAATCGCGAGGAGACCAGGATCGATCCGTCCCGCGCCGCTGACCTTCTCGCCGAGGCGGGAGCCTGTTTCGACTCGGGCAAGATCGACAAGGCTCTTGGTCTCTACCACGCCCTCTTCGAGAGCGGGGCGCCCACCCCTCTCCGGGTCAGAGCTCTCGAGGGGATGGCGGCTGTTGCGAGCCCCGCATCGCTCGATCTCGTGAAGAAGTGCTGGAAAAATTCCCGATCGATCCTGTCCGACTACAAACCGGTCGATGGGGAAATCATGGATGCCACGGCCAGGGTGGTTCTCGCCGTGGCTGACAATCTCTCGAACAGCGATCAGGCCGCGTCGCGGAAAACGATCGCTCTCCTATTGCCTGTTCTGGGATCGATCAGCGATCGAGCTCTCCAGGGGGAGATCCTTGTCCGCCTCGGGTACGTGGTGAAATGGCGCCTGCTCGGCCCGGTCCCGTGGAGTGCCGGACAGGACTCGGTGGCCGATGTCTTTGCCGCCGCCACGCCGCGCGACCTCTCTCGCCCGCCCGGTTCCGGGCCGCGCTGCGTCGACTATGAAGGGGAGCAATCGAAGATCGACCTCCAGACGGTATTCGGCGTCAAGGACAGGGTGTCGGCCTGGGCTCTGGCCGAGTTCGAGTTGGCCCACGACCAGCCGCTGAAGCTCCACATCGGCAGCGACGACGGCTTCAAGTGCTGGTTCAACAGCCAGGATGTGGGTGGTTTCAACGCACCGAGAGGGTGGAGTCCCAGTGGCACGGTTCTGACCGTGCCCGGCCGGAAAGGCCCGAACCGCGTCTTGCTGCAAATCATCGACCAGAGCGGCGACTGGGCGTTCAGTCTGCGTGTGTCCGATGGCGAGGGGAATCCTGTGATCGATCGATGATGTGGATCTGCTCACGGTCGAGACGTGCGATCAACGGTTGAGGGGCGCGCTGCGTGAGAGCACCGTGGGCGGCGGGCGACAGATGGGCGACCATCGCGATGGGGCCGTCGAGTTCGACCCGCACGTAGTTGCAGAGGTCCGACGCCCGCCCCAGTTTGACCGGGAATTCGTTTTCGCCGAGGTTTCGATCAGCCGGCAGCTTTTCGACGGCGATGTTCTCGGGCCTCACAACGACCCAGACCGCTCCCCTGTGCGTTCCGTCCACGGCGATCCGTCCGCCGTCCACGCCGATCGCGGAGCCGGAACCGTTCACCTCCGCTTGCCCCTCGAAAATGTTGCCGCATCGCATGAACCGTGCCAGGTCGATCGTTCGCGGCCGGCGGAGCAGGTCGTCGAGGGTGCCGATCTGCTGAAACTCTCCGTTCATGAGAACTCCGGCGCGGTCGGCGACGGACAGAGCCTCTTCGAGATTGTGGCTCACGTGCAAGGTGGTGAGGCCGAGACGCTTCTGGATGCGGCTGATTTCCGAGCAGATCTCCTGCCGTGTCGACTCGTCGAGCGCCGACACGGGCTCGTCGAGGACGAGCAGCCGGGGCGAAAGGATGAGGGCGCGCGCCAGCGCCACGCGCTGCTTCTCACCGCCGCTCAGGCCCTGTGCGCTCCGTTCGAGGAGGTGGCTGATTTTGAGCATGGCGGTCATGGCGGTGACTTTTCGAGCCGTCTCGGCCCGATCGACACCGCGCACCCTGAGGCCGAAGCCGATGTTTTCCTTGACCGAGAGGTGGGGCAGAATGGCGTAGTCCTGGGGTACGTAGCCGATGGCGCGCCGCCGCGGTTCGAAGGCGGTCACGTCCTCTCCGCCGATCAGAACGCGGCCGGCGTCGATCCTCTTCAACCCGCAGAGACATTCGAGAAGCACCGTCTTGCCCGAGCCCGGGGGACCGAGAATGACAAAGTGCTCGGCCGCGGCCACGTCGAGATCGATGGCGCGCAGCGCGAAATCGCCAAGCGTGCATGTCAGTCCTTCGGCCCGAATCATAGCTTCACCATGGAATGGTTTCCCACGGCGCGGATCGCGGTGAGCGCCACCAGTGCGATGGCGATCATGAGGAGCGCCACGGCGAGGGCGAGCTCGATGTTGCCGATCGACTGCTCGAGAAAGATGGTGGTGCTCAGCACCTCGGTCCGGCCCCGGAAGGAGCCGACAAAAACCATGAGGGGACCGAAGAGACCGAAGGCGCGCGCCCAGGTCAGGATGCATCCCGCGACGATGCCGCGCGACGCGAGGGGGAGCGTTACCCGCCGGAAGCTCTGCCACTCGGTGCAGCCGAGGGTGAGGGCGACCTTTTCATAGCGGCGGTCGACCTCGTCGAAGGCGGTTTTGGCTGAACGGATCGCGAAGCTCGCCGAGACGAAAAACTGGCAGAGCACGATCCCCTTCGGTTGGAACACGAACTCGATTCCCAGATCTTGCTCGATCCAGCGGCCGAGAAAGGTCTGCGAGAAGAAGACGAGCAGGGTCAGCCCCGCCACGAGTGGCGGAAAGACGATGGGCAGATCGATGACCGTGTCGATCAGCGCCCGGCCCCGAAAGCGGTGGCCGCTCAGCGTGTATCCGATCGGCACGGCGAAGAGAAGCGCGATCGCAACGGTGGCCACGCTCGTCCAGAGGCTCATCCAGAGCGCGTGGAGGATGAAGGGTTTCGTGAAGAGAGCCAGGACCGCCGCACCGTCGATGTAGAAGAGATCGGCCGCGATCAGGATCACGATGAAACCGACGAAGAGCGTGGTGGCCAGAACGCCCACCCAGGCGAATGGCGAGAGCGGTGATCGGGGAGGCGATGTTTTTTTTCGCTCTTTCACTGGCGAGAAGATTCCTTGCAACTGCGCACCGCGGCGACAAGACGAACGATCAGCGTGAGAACGATCGCCGCTGACGGCACCGTCGTACCGGGCGGCACGGGCTTGTCGAGAGTTTCGAGCCACTTGAGACAGTTGGCCACCTTACCGAGGCAGACGATGTGGATCACGATCAAAGCGAGGAAAATGTACCCCAGGCGATGAACCTTGTTCCAGGCTTCAATGCCGCGCCGCCGCACCGCGGCGGGAAAGGAAAGAAACCACATCGCTCCGAAACCGCCGAGTGCCAGGCTGCCGAAGATCCACGAAAGCCAATGGTCGACAAAGTAGGCGAGGTCGAACCTCTCGACCAGAAGAAGAGACAGAAAGAGATGGACCGTCATGAAGAAGGCCGCCGTGCAGGCGAGGGCGCGGCGAAATCGCACGGCGCGCGTCAGGCGGCCCGTGAACCGGCTCACCGGTCCGAGAGTCAAAGCGAGGCAGAAACAGAGACTCGCCGCAATCGCCGTCGCCTTGTTGGCGGTGAAGATGGACAAAGGCCGGTCGCGCCAGCGATGGTACTCCCACATGAACGCGAAGAGTGCTGCGAAGACGAGAAGCGCCGCGATCCACTCGAACGCGCTGTTCGCCATGACCATGTGGGGGGGCGGTCGCTCTCTGTTCTGCGATGTTTCAGTCTTCATCGGGACGTGTGGTCCGGTAGTTGTGCCGTCTGAATAGATCGATCCCTCTCTCCGAGACGGCAAAGTCGATAAACGCCATGGCTGCGGCCTGCTCTTCGCTCCAGGCGAGCAAACCGATGTGGACGGCCGAAATAATGTTGCGATCGTTCGGAATCGGGACCTCGTCGCCGTGGCGTCCGAAGTAACGCGCCGTGGCGTCCCAGACCACGACCGCGTCGAGAGATCGGGCCTGGATCTGTGCGCCCAGGTCGGTGACGGTGATCGCCTGGTAGGTCACGTTCCGCAGCACCTTCTCCCAGGAGATCCCGTTGAGGGCGAAGAGCTTCCTGGTCTTGCGGCCGATGGCGCACGACCTGGGATCGCCCAGACCGAGCCGGATCCGCGGATCGAGAAGGTCGTCGAGACCGGCAATCTCTCGCGGATTTCCTTTCGCCACGAGGATGGTGGGCGCGAAAAAGAAAAGACGCTTTCGCGCCGCGATCATTCCCAGCGCTTCGGCCTGGTCGACGTAGTGCCTGTCTCCCGGCAGGTAGAGGTCTCCTTTTTCGGAGAGCTTGACCTTGGAGAGAAGAACCTCGCTGCCCGCGTAGTCGACCTTGATCGAGATTCCCCGCTCCTCCTCGAAGAGGCGCACCAGTTCGTCCACGGGCGGCCGGATGCCGGCGCCGCAGTAGAGGAGGAGTCTGGCTTCGGCCCCAGAACCGCACCCGACGGCGGCGAGTAGAAAAGCGATGAGTGCGGCAAGGATGGGAGCGCTCATCGGATCAATCCCCCGCATGCTTGACATAGCCGAATCGGGCGAAAAGCGGCGGGCCTTCCTTCTGAGCGAAGGCGACGAACTTCTTCACCAGATCGGGCCGGTCCGAGTAGGAGAGCCCGATGACGAGAACCCTGATCGCGGTCTCGTACTCGTAGGGGGTGGGAACGATGTCGACACTGTCCGAGAAGTTGTGGGCCACGCCGTTCCACATGATCACGGCGTCGACCACGCCCGTTTCGAGATAGGTGCCGAGCGTGCTGTGTCCCTTGGTGAGGCGATTGCCCACGTTGGCGAGCACACCGTCGCGGAGCGCCTTCTTGTCGAGAAGGGCAAAGACCATCTCGCCGCAGGTCGAGTACTCGGGATTGGGAAGGGCGACATCGAGGCCCGGTCTGGCGAGATCGTCGAGAGCGGTGAGCGCCTTGGGGTTTCCCGTCCTCACGGCGAGAACGGGCGCCAGGTCGCCCACGTGGGCGTGGCCCGCGAGGGCGCGCGCCTGGTCGACGTAGTCGAGGAAGGGATCGTGGGTGACGATGATGTCGCCTCTTTGCCCCGCCTTGATCAGCGGCAGGAAGTCCTCGCTTCCCGCCACGGTGGGCACGATGACGATTCCGGTCCGAGCGCCGAAGGCGGCGATCAGCTTTTCGACGGGCGCTGTGAACGAGCTGCCGCAGAGAAGAACGAGTTCGTCCTGATCGGATTGGGTGCTGTTAGGACCGCAGCCCGCCAACAGTAATATGAGCAGGCCGGAAAGGAGAAGACCGCGGCGTCTGGTCGAAGCACACCCATCGCATGGCGCGCGCGACACGCACGGGTCGCGCGATACGCGCGGATCGCGCGACGCAGTGGGATTGCTCACGCGATCAGTTCCCGGACCAGGGTCACCGCGGCGCGCGCGTTGGACGCATAGCCGTCGGCGCCGATCTCATTGGCGAAACCCTGGGTGAGCGGCGCGCCGCCCACGATGACCTTCACACTCTCCCGCGCGCCCGCGTCGTTGAGCTCCTTGATGACCTGCTCCATGCCGGGCATGGTGGTGGAGAGGAGCGCCGAGAGGGCCACGATATGGGCATTGCGTTCCTTGGCCGCGGCCACGAACTTGGCTGCCGACACGTCGGCGCCGAGATCGATCACCTCGAATCCGCCGCCTTCGAGCATCGACGCGACGAGATTCTTGCCGATGTCGTGCAGATCGCCCGCCACAGTGCCGACCACCACCCTGCCGGCCGGCTCGGTGCCCTTGGCGGCGAGGAGGGGGCGGATCAATTCGAGAGCGGCCTTCATGGCGCGCGCCGAGATCAGCAGTTCGGGAAGGTAATACTCGCCTTCCTCGTAACGGCGGCCGACCTCGTCCATGGCGGGGATCATCTGCTGGTTGATCAGATCCTCGGGATCTGCTCCGGCGGCGATCGCCTTCTCCGTCGTTGACCCGGCCGTTTTGGCGTCGCCCTTGATGATCGCCTCGTTAATGCTATTCCACTCATCCATAGTCTTTTCCCGAAATCAGAGTTTTTTCGATCCTGTTGCCCGACGCTCTGCGGGCGTTGCCCGACGCTCTGCGGGGCAGTCAGAGAAAAGAGAATAATCAACTCGCCCGCCGACTTCAAGCACCGTGAGCGGGCGCGCGCCGCCGATTACCACTGGCCCGACCGGGCAAGCCTTCGGGCGGCGGTGAGTTCATCGCTCTGGGGCCGGCACTCGGCGCCGACGTATCCGCGATAACCGAGGTCCCACGCCTCCTTGAGCACGCGCGAGTAGTTGATCTCGCCCGTTCCCGGCTCGCAGCGGCCCGGGTGGTCGGCGAGCTGGAGATAACCGACCTGGTCGAAGCCGTCGCGAAGGCGGCCGCAGAGGTCTCCCTCGGAGATCTGCATGTGGTATAGGTCCCAGTTGATCTTGACGAAAGGAGAGTCGACGGCGCGGCAGATGCGCACGGCGTCGACCGACCCGTAGAGGCAATGGCCCTTGTGGTCGACGCGGATGTTCATCGGCTCGAGAATGAGCATGACCTCGTGCTTCTCGGCGATGGGGGCGGCCGCCTTCAGGGCCGTGATGATGTGGCCGTGCATTTCTTCCTGGGTCATGCCTTTCTGGTCGTTGCCGCCCACGACGGTCATCTTCTTGCAGTCGAGAAAGTTGGCCGTCTTGCAGGCATCGACGGTCTCGGCGAGGAACTTCTCGTGGTTCTTGGGATTGTTCATCCCCGGCACGAATCCCCATCCCGTGAACTGGGCGATCTCGACGCCGAGCTTTTTCGTGAGCTCCTTGATGGCATCGAGGTCCTTGTTGCGCCAGGGCCAGAACTCGACCGCCGGAAATCCGAGGCGCGCCGCCTCCTCGATGCGTTTCAAGAAAGGCAGCTTGCGCCACCACATCTCAACATTGATGGCGAACTGGGTCTTGGCGGTTTTTCCGATCATGCCGAGCTCCTCCTCGTTGGGCGCTGCGCGTATCGCCTCGCGTCCCGGTTTGGCGTCCTGCGGATCCTGGCCGGCGGCGCGGCCGCTCAGGAGCGGCGCCGCCAGCGCGCCGGCGAACGCGGTGGTACAGAGGTGTCGGCGGGTAATTCTTTTCGGGCTCATCTTAAGCCTCCTTTCGTTGCACCATTCTGCCTGTCTCGGCACGGCGACGCGACCTTGTGGTTGTTTTTTTTCCGCGCTGAAATTCAGTCGTGTCCTTTCGGCGGGAATGATAATGTTTTGGAAGCGGTTTCAGCCAATGACTCCAGATATCTACCAATCAGAGAGAGTTCCAGGCGGAGAGATGGAGCATGAAGCTCGGTCGAAAGAAAAGCACTCAGAATGCGACCCCCCGTAAACGGCGCCGATTTTACCGCCGGCCGCCGCCCGGCACCGCGCCGGGCACGCTCCACATCGATGGGGCGGCTCCCAAGCCGGTGATCCGGATCATCGCTTTTGGAAAGGACGATCTGGTCGAGGCGCAGCTCGAGTCGGTCGAAGAGATCTCCGAGTATCTCGGGAAGTGGCCCGTTACCTGGATCAACGTGGACGGACTTGGAGACGCCGAGGTTCTTCTCAAGATCGGCGAATACTTCAAACTGCATCGTCTCGCCCTGGAGGACGTGGTCAACGTCAACCAGCGCGCCAAGGTCGAAAACTTCGACGACCATGTCTACGTTGTCATGCGCATGCTGAGCTTCGAGGGGCGTCTCAAGTCGAAGCAGTTCAGCATGTTCATCGGATCGGACTATGTCCTGACCTTTCAGGAGGCGCAGGGCGACTACTTCGAACCGGTGAGGGAACGGCTCAGGCTCGCCCAGGGACGGGTGCGCGGGCGAAATCCGGATTATCTCGGCTACACGCTGATCGATGCGCTCATCGACAGCTACTTTCCGATCATGGAGCGCTACGACGAGAGGCTCGATATCCTCGAGCAGCGCGTTCAGGAGTTCGACGACAAGAACGCACTCAACGATCTCCACGCCGTCCGGAAGGAAATGACCGCTCTGCGGCGTGCCGTCTGGCCCAAGAGAGAGGCCCTCAACTGCCTCGTGCGCGATCCCGTCCCGTTGATCAGCGACAAGACGCGCCTCTACCTGCGCGACTGCTACGATCACACGATCCAGATCATCGACATGCTCGAGAACCTGCGCGAGATCGCCTCGGGCCTGATGGACCTCTACATGTCGGGAGTGAGCAACAGGATGAACGAGGTGATGAAGGTCTTGACCATCATCGCCACGATCTTCATCCCCCTTTCGTTTGTCGCCGGCCTCTACGGAATGAATTTCGATCCCGACGTCTCGTCGTGGAACATGCCCGAACTCGGCTGGCCCTTCGGATACCCTCTCCTTCTCATGATCATGGCGGCGCTCGCCCTCGGCCAGCTCTATATCTTCCGGAAAAAGGGCTGGATCTCATGGCCGCGACGGCCGAAAGACCGCGCCGGCGACAACGAGGAGTGATGGGGGCTATGAGTCTGTCGGACTTGGCCATCTGAAAAGGGCGCCCATAGGTCGGAGGTGGTGAGGCTTTTTGCGGCCTCCGACATTCTGTCCCGCCCTATATTGGAGTCGGGATTTTGGTCACTCGGACAGACTGAAGTCGGCCGCAAAAAGCCTCACCACCTCCGACCGCGCGGGCCCTAAAGTCGAATTTCGAGCCTGACAGACTCCTTCGATTTCAATTCTCCCTCCTCCCTGATCACCCCGTATTCAGACGGCGCAGCCTTTTCACATTGTAGGCCAGGCAGACCAGCTCCCACTCGGCATTGACTTTGGCAAGCCCTCGTAACAGGAACTGTCGAAATCCCAGCACATGCTTGATGATTCCGAAAACCGGCTCCACTGTCTGCTTTCGCTTGGCGTACTTTTCCCGGCCGGCTTCGGTGCGGAGTTTCTTTTGCATTTCTAATAGACGCGGAGCGGTGACTCTCTTCTTCGGAGAGGCGCGGCCCGGACGGAATTCGTATCTCCGCTACGAGTGGTTCTCGTCTCTGCTCACAGCCACATAGGCTTCCACCTCCGACCTGAGACCCTCCTTTTCGGATGGCCAAATCCGACAGGCTCCTAACGCTTCTCGATGAGTTCGATTGCCTCGGCCGCCCAGCGGGCTCCGAAAGTGGCGACGATCTTCTCGATCGCCTCTCTTCGCGCCGACTCTTCCTCGATCTGCCGCGCCTCGGCCATCCTCTCATCCCGCAATTCGAAGATGCGCGACCGCGTCGCGACGATCGCTTTGCGCATCGCCTCGTCGTCGCAGCGCTGGCCGGCGAGCCGCAGGTCGTCGAGGGCGGCGCGAAACTCTCCGGCCGCCTCGAACTCCTTGATCCGAGTCACCAGTTCGGCCGCCGTGGGAAGGAGAGGCAGGATGTGCTTGGCGGGGATGCACGAACCGAGGGTGGCGTCGCCGAAATTGGCTGCCGCCACGCCCGCCACGTTGCCGCCGGAATCGATGAGCGGCCCGCCGCTGTTGCCGGGCACGATGGGGGCGGTGACCATGATGCTGCTTTCGATCTTGCGGATCTCGCCGAGAGAGGGCGAGGTGGTCGCTCTCGTGGTTTCTAGAATGTGGATCCCCGTGGGGAATCCCAGGACCATGACCATGTCGAGTTTTTTCGCCGCCGCCAGGTCGGTCTCGAGAGGGAGAGCGTGTACCGAAGACGCCGCCGCCTTGAGCACGGCGAGATCGCCGCTGTTGGCGGTGTGAAACTTACCCTTGTAGATTGCTCCCGATCTCAGCGGCCGGCGCTGCACGGTGAAGGTGTCGGGTGTGGTCTTTTCGAGCTTGAGGGTTTTCTTGGCTGTCGTGAATGCCCCGTCGAGGTTCAAACCTCCTTTCGGGGTCTTGACCTCCGATCCGGCAGTCCAGGCGGCCATGAAGAGCGAGGAGCGGTCGACCACGGCGCCCCTGTCGAGGAGCGCGACCTGGTCGGCGTCGAATTTCCACGGCTCGACCACATGCTTGTTCGTCACGATGTGGCCGTCCGATGTGGCGAAGAAGCCCGTGCCCATCGAAGCCTGGGAAAAACGGTCCGCGCCGAGAACCAGATCGTAAGTGGCGAGGATGAGCAAGACCGATCGATCGGATTGCTTTTCTATCTCCTGGAAGATCGCGTTGAGATCCCGCACCCGGCCGAGCGCCGCCCTGAGACGCTCGATTTCGGAAGTCACAGCGCTCCGTTCCTTGGCGTTTTTCGCCTCGAGTTCTTCGAGACGCTTGGCGAGCCGGGCCTCGTCCCTCTTGCGGTCCTCCCGGGCCTGGCGCACCTGGCGCAGCGCCTCCCCGGCCTGAGCACGCTCGAATTCGAGGCGCGCCGCATCGATCTCGCGGCTCGTGTCGGTGCTGAGCTGATCGATGGCGAACCAGATCGCCAGACCGGCGACGATGATCATCGATCCGGCAACGATCTGAAAGATGCGCAAGGAGCGGCGGATTCCCAGCTCCTTTTCGATCTCCCAGAAAAGGCCGGGCAGAGCGATCGGCCCGACGCCGAGGGAGCGTGCCACCTTCTTGAGCACTCTTTTTTCGCTGATCGAGATCGCCCCGTCCGCGTAGCCGACGCGGATCATCATCTTGACGACGTGCAGCCGGTCGGCGGGTTTGGCCTTGAGCTCTCTCGGAAGGACGAGATCGATCTCTTTCTTCTGCTCGATCTCGCGGGCGAGCTCTTTCGAGATCCCGAGAACCTGCCGGTACTCCTCGATGAGAGAGAGTTCCTCGCGCAGGGGGCGCCTGTCCGCGCGGGCGAGTGTCACAAGATTGATGTAGGCGGCTTCTTCCGGTTTCATCAGGTCCCTTTTGCAGTGGGGGGGGTATCCCCGGGCTCTCTCGACCTGTTTATACTCGGCCCGGTGGCTGAGTTCCACTTCGGGGATCATTATTCCTGTTCAATGATTTTGCCTCCAATCCTGTGGCGATTCGGATCGTTGCCGCGTAGACTGCTGCAATTATGAACTCCTCTTGCACAAGGTCAGGAATGTCGATTGCCACGGTCAGCGCGCTCTTTCTCGCGCTCATCGTCGGGTGCGGTGATGAACGGCGCGCTTCGGGCGACGCCTCCGAGATTCTCTGCATCGAAGAGGACGGTCCGGGGCGGTTCGCCGCACTCTTTGACACGATGGGCACGCGAGGCAGAATCGTCGTGGCTGTTCCCGACGAAGCCCTTGCCCGCCGGGCGATCACCGCTGCACTCGGTGCGGTCCGATCGGTCGAAAGATCGATGAGTACTTACAGGCCGCAGAGCGAGATCACCCGTCTCAACCGGGACGGCGCCCTGAAGCCGGTCGCGCTCTCCGCCGACACCGTGCGTGTCCTGCGAGACGCTGTCCGTTTCAGCGCATTGAGCGGCGGCGCGTTCGATGTGACTTACGCTCCATTACGCACACTCTGGCGCCAGGCCGAGAAGCGCGGCGCTCTGCCGACCGAGGAAGAGATCATCGGGGCTCTGGAGAAGGTGGGATCGGAACACCTGCACCTGTCCGAGACGGCGTGCGATTTCGCCCTCGACGGAATGGCTGTCGATCTCGGCGGGATCGCCAAGGGATTCGCCATCGATCTCGCCTGCGAGGCGCTTCGCGCCGAGGGGATCGATGGCGCCCTCGTCGACATCGGCGGCGATCTGCGCGTTCTGGGACGCCGCCCCGGCCGGGAACCGTGGAAGGTCATGGTCAACGATCCCGGCCCCGGGGAGAAACCTCCCTTGATTCTGCTCCTCACCGATCGCGCCGTGGCCACGAGCGGCGACTACCAGCGCTTTTTCACCATTGGCGCGCAGCGCTTCTCCCACATCGTCGATCCCCGTACGGGCCGTCCCGTGGAGAGTATTCCGAGCGCCACGGTGATCGCCCGCGACGCACTCAGCGCCGATGCCCTGGCCACCGCGATCAGCGTGCTCGGCCTCGACGACGCGCTCCGATTGGTCGAATCGCTCGACGGGACCGAATGTCTGATCCTGTCCGCGCGGGAGACCAGCAGCCCGGAGATCGTCAAATCGAGCGGTTTCGACGCCTTCTGCCAGGCCCGGTGACGGCGCCGAGCTTTTCCGTTCGAAAATTGATCCGCTCCCGCCAAAGGCGTAGACTGTGGGTTCGCCTGGAGCGTTTCCCGTCGGGAGGTCAAGACAATCAAAGGCAGATTCCTTTTCACCATCCTGCTGTTTCCGCTGAAGGTCTTCAAGATCTTCAAGCTGCTCAAATACAAGCTCGTCATCGGACTGCTCCTTGGGGTGTGCGTCGTCTTTCTGGGGCACAAGGGGGTGGAATACACATCGACCGACGAGTTCTGCGAGTCGTGCCACGTCCACCCGCAGGCCCACAAGACGTGGATCCGCTCGACCCACCGCGACAATGACTCGGGCGTCTTTGTCCACTGCATCGAGTGCCACCTGCCTCCCGGAGGATTGGACCACTTTTACGAGAAGGCGCGGCTCGGCATCAAGGACGTCTACGGCAAGCTCTTCAAGGACCCCGAGAGTTTCGACTGGGAGGAGAAGTCGCGCTTCGAGTACGCCGTGACCCACACCTTCGAGGAGTCGTGCAAGCGCTGCCACCAGAACCTCTTTCCCGTGTCGCTCTCGCCCGACGGGGACAACGCCCACCTTCACTACTCGGAGCACGAGGACGAGATCAACTGCATCAAGTGCCACCTTCACGTGGGCCACTACACGAGGAACTCGGGCCACAAGACAAAATTCGTGACGACGAGGGCCGAGGAAGAGGAGATCTTCACCGAGCCCGCAAAGGTCGATGCTTTCGAGGATTTCACCGAGCTCATTCCGGGCTCGGCGGTGAGCTTTGATATGGTCGCCATCCCGGGCGGTTCGTTCGAGATGGGCAGCCCCGAGTCGGAGTCGTTCCGCCGCGATGACGAGGCGCCGCGCACCGTGACGGTCGCGCCCTTCTGGATGGCGCGGGTCGAGGTGACGTGGGACGAGTACGAGGTTTTCTATGCCCAGACCGCCGCCGAGGGCCGGTCGTCCGACTCGCGCCTCGTGACCGACGTTGTTGACGATATCGACGCCATCACCGGCGCCACCCCGCCCTGGGGCGCGCCCGATCAGGGATGGGGGCGCGGCCGGCGGCCGGCGATCACCATGACCCACTACGCCGCGGAGGTCTACTGCCAGTGGCTCACCGTCGTGACGGGCAGGAAGTACAGGCTGCCCACCGAGGCCGAATGGGAGTTCGCCTGCAGGGGGGGGAGTTCGGGCGCCTACTTCTTCGAGGGCGATCCCGACGACTTCAGTTCGAGCGGTTTCTGGAACAGCATCTTCGGCGCCGACGAGGAGCCGATCGAATCCCACGTGCTCTTCGCGGCGAACAGCAGGGGACGCACCGGCCTGCCCTCCGACGTGAAACCCAATCCATTCGGCCTTCTCAACATGGCCGGCAATGTGAGAGAATTCTGCAGCGACGAGTATCTTCCCGGGGACGATGACCCCGAGACCGAGGCGGGGAAGGAGCACGCTGTGCGCGGGGGGTCGTACAAGAGCGATGCCGGCGACCTGCGCTCCGCGGCGCGGGACCACACGCGATCGAAGGCGTGGCTCATGACCGATCCACAGATACCCAAGAGCATCTGGTGGTACTCCGATTGCATCGACGTCGGCTTCCGCGTGGTGTGCGTCTGTGAAGACGCTTTTGAAGACGACCATGAAGAAGACAAGTAATTCGTTCAGATAGATCAGGTACAGGCTATTCGTTTTCTTGACAGGAGTTTTTGACATGACGGAGAAGAAAAAAGACGTGAGCCGCCGCCATTTTCTCGGCGCCGTGGGCACCGTGGGCGCCGTGAGCGCGCTCGGTGCGAATGGACCGACCCTGTTCGCCGGACAGCAGGCTCAGAAACTACCCCGCCTTCTCGACAGGGCGCCCGACGGCGACACGCTTCGCGCGGGGCTCGTCGGTTGCGGCGGACGCGGTACGGGCGCGGCGATCAATTTTCTCGACGCCGGCCCCAACCTGGAGATCGTCGCCCTGGGCGATGTCTTCGAGGACCGGCTCAACGGGTGCCGCGATCGTCTCAAGAAGGACAAGGGCATGGAAGTGCCCAAGGAAAACTGCTTCATCGGATTCGACGCCTTCAAGCAGGTGATCGACTCGGACGTGGACATCGTCCTTCTCGCCACACCGCCTCACTTTCGGCCCGAGCACTTTTCGGCCTGCATCAGGGGGCGCAAGCATGTGTTCATGGAAAAACCGGTTGCCGTCGACCCTATCGGCGCGCGGTCGATCATGGCCTCGGCGCGCAAGGCCAAGGCGATCAATCTCAGCGTGGTCACCGGCACGCAGCGCCGCCATCAGCGCGACTACGTGGCGACCTACAAGAAGATCGCCGAGGGCGCCATCGGCGACATCGTGTCGGCCAACTGTTACTGGAACCAGTCGCAGCTCTGGTACCGCACCCGGAAGGAGGGGTGGTCGGACATGGAAGCGATGATCCGCGACTGGGTCAACTGGTGCTGGCTGTCGGGCGACCACATCGTGGAGCAGCACGTGCACAATATCGACGTGATTCACTGGTTCACGGGAAAAATTCCGGTCAAGGCAGTCGGTTTCGGCGGCCGCCACCGCCGCGTGACGGGCGACCAGTTCGATTTTTTCAGCATCGACTATGTCTATGACGACAGCATGCACGTGCACAGCATGAGCCGCCAGATCAACGGCTGCGTGACCAATGTGAGCGAGTCGATCATGGGCACCAAGGGTTCTTCCAACTGCCGCAACACGATCTGGACTCCCGACGGCAAGGAGGCGTGGAAATACGGCTACGCGCCCGACGAGTCGGGCAAGCCGCGCAAGAACGTGAAGGTCTCCCCCTACGTGCAGGAGCACATCGATCTCGTCACCGCGATCCGCACCGACGATCCGATCAACGAGGCCGAGAACACGGCCATCTCCACGTTGGTCGCCATCATGGGCCGGATCTCGGCCTACACCGGAAAAGAGGTGACCTACGAGGCAATGATGAACTCCAACTACAGGATCGGCCCGACCGAATACACCATGGGCGATGTCGATCTCGAAGCGGTCGCGCCTGTTCCCGGGAAGGCCTAGAGAGGATCAGCGTCCTCATGAAACGCCGCGAATTCATCAAGTCTTTCAGCCTGGGTGCCGCATCGCTCGCTCTGCCGGGGTGCGGCGCCCTGTTTAATCAACACCCGTCGAAGCAACCCACCGCGGAGCGACGCTCCGACCGGCGGCCCGACATCGTGGTTATCCTCGCCGACGACATGGGCTTTTCCGACCTCGGCTGCTACGGCTCGGAGATCGTCACGCCCAATCTCGACCGGCTCGCCGCGGGAGGACTGAAATTCACACAGTTCTACAACACGGCGCGGTGCTGTCCCACGCGGGCGAGCTTGCTGACCGGGCTCTACCCGCACCAGGCCGGGGTGGGGCACATGATGAGCGATCAGGGGCTCGACGGCTATCGCGGTGATCTCAACAATCGGTGCGTCACCATTGCCGAGGCGCTCGGCCAGGCCGGGTACGCCACCTACATGTCGGGAAAGTGGCACGTGACCAGGCAGCTCGGGCTCTGGAGCGGCAACGACGCGCTGAGATCGACGCACAACTGGCCCTGCCAGAGAGGATTCGACCGGTTCTATGGAACGGTCCACGGAGGGGGCAGCTACTTCGATCCCGTGTCGCTCACGCGCGACAACGAGCCGCTCGACGGGGTGGGAGAAGGGTTCTACTACACCGACTCGATCAGCGATCAAGCGGCCCGTTTCATCGGCGATCACTCCGCCGCGCAGCCTGAGGCGCCCTTCTTTTGCTATGTGGCGTACACGGCTCCGCACTGGCCCATGCACGCCCTGCCCGAGGACATCGCCCGCTACAAGGGACGCTACGACAGCGGCTGGGACGCGTTGCGCCGCGAACGCCATGCACGCATGGTGGATCTCGGCCTCGTCGATCCGGCCTGGCCGCTCACCGCGCGCGACGGGAAGGTCGCCGCCTGGGACGACGCCAGCTACAAGCACTGGCACCGGGCGGTCATGGAAGTCTACGCCGCCATGATCGACCGGCTCGATCAGGGTGTCGGCCGGATCGTGGAGGCTCTCGACAGGGCCGGGCGGCTCGATAACACGCTTCTCCTTTTTCTGGCCGACAACGGGGGATGCGCCGAGGGCGGGACCGCTTTCGAGACTTCCGGATACGCGGGCGGATTGAGCCGGGCGCGCAAGTCCTACCAGGGGCGGTCCGTTGAGTTCGGCCACTACGCCACGGTCATGCCCGGGCCGGGGGATACCTATCAGGAATACGGCCGACCCTGGGCCAACGCCTCCAACACGCCCTTTCGCCTCTACAAGCACTATGTGCACGAGGGTGGCATCGCCACGCCCTTGATCGCTCACTGGCCGGAACGTTTCGGTTCACCGGGCGGTTTCGGTTCACCGGACGCGCTTCGTCACGAGCCGGGGCACGTGATAGACATCATGGCCACCTGTCTCGATTCGGCTGGCGCTGCGTATCCTTCCGAGTTCAAGGGGCGGGCGATCACGCCTATCGAGGGCCGGAGTTTTTTGCCCGTCTTTCAAGGCGCG
Organism: uncultured Phycisphaerales bacterium; assembly: GCA_964464495.1. Taxonomy (GTDB): domain Bacteria; phylum Planctomycetota; class B15-G4; order B15-G4; family CAYZWU01; genus CAZUHB01. Next base: position 116,205 of record CAYXGI010000001.1, on the reverse strand, counting down.
CGCCTCGATCGCGAGGCGATCTACTGGGAGCACGAGGCCAACCGCGCCGTGCGCAAGGGAAAGTGGAAGCTCGTCGCCCGGGGAAAAAAGGGACCGTGGCAACTCTACGATCTCGAGGCGGACAGGACCGAAACGCGGAACCTGGCAGAATCATTCCCGCAACGCGCTGACGACATGGCCGCTCTCTGGACCCGATGGGCCGAGCGCTGCAACGTCCTTCCCTGGCCGTGGGGTTAGGTCATCTCGCCGATTGCGTCGCATTCGCCGAGTGCGCCGCATTCGCCGATTGCGTTGGCGTTTTCCTCAAAAGGACATCGTCCCCGGGGAGAGGGAACTGTCAAAATCCACCTTCCGGACATGAAAGGGTTTTAAAGATCAGAGTTATTGGATGATTTCCCCTCAGGCACGAACAGGATCGGTGAGGTGGCGATCGGTCTCGTCGATTCGGTCTTGGTTGTAAAACCTCTTTTTGTCCTGAAATACGTGAATTTTTCTTTATTAAATGCCTGTAAAATACTACTGCTTTCGTGGGTATTTTTTTCTGTACATCCCTATGTGTTTGGGATATATGGACATGAATATCCACAAGGTATTAACCGTGGTTGGCCATGATATCGCAAACAAACGAATATGCACTGCGCGCCGCACTCTGGCTCGGCTCTCACGGGAACAAGGCGCAGACAACGGAGCAGATCGCAAAAGGCACAAAGGTTCCGGCGGGATATCTCAGCAAGGTTCTCCAGACCCTCGTCCGCGCCGGACTCGTCTCCTCGCAGCGCGGCCTCGGCGGGGGATACATCCTGGCCAGACCGGCAGGGGAGATCACCGCTCTCGATATCGTCAATGCTGTCGACCCGCTCAAGCGGACCGAGAGTTGTCCTCTCGGTATCAAGGAGCATGGCAAGAGACTCTGTCCATTGCATTACCGGATTCATGCGGCCACGGCGCTCATCGAGGATTCTTTCCGCTCCTGCACCGTTGCCGATCTTGCCGAACCGGGCAGCATGACGTCTCCCTTTTGCAAGGACCATTCAGACGAAACCGGCGGAGGGGATTGAGAGGGCTCCGGAGCGAGTCAGGCGTGAAAAGATGAAGAAGAAGGATCCACAAAATACTCGATCGACTCCGCGCGGAGGAGCGGGATTCCTGACAGGGGTAGGATTGCTCCTTCTCGCCTGCTGGTTTTTGTGGGGTGCGGACATGGTCGAGATTCCCACGACCAAGGCGACCATCGTACCTGTGGCGTATCTGTCCACAGCCCCGCGCCGCGAGATCCTTTCCGATCCTCCAGTGATCGAGATCGACGGTTTCGAGCGGACCTGCATGGAATGCCACCGCCTCTTTCCAGCGCGGGACATGGCGCCCGACAAGCTCCTGAAGCACACCCACATCGTGCTCGATCACGGAATCAACAACCTCTGCCGCAACTGCCACTACGTCGAGGACCGTAACCGCCTCGTGCTCCATGATGGCGAGCCGATCGACTATGGCGACGTCGTCGTTCTTTGCGCCAAGTGCCATGGCCCGACCTATCGGGACTGGGAACGGGGCATGCACGGCAGGACCAATGGATACTGGGACAAGGCTCAAGGCGAACCGCGTCAACTTGGCTGCACCGAGTGCCACGATCCGCACAATCCGCGGGTGCCCGCAATGGCTCCGATGAGGCCCCTGCCTCCGCCGAACACGATCCGTATGGGCGATCATGGCGAAGCGGAGCACGAGGAGACCGAGGAGCTCGACCCTCTGCGCCGGGTGCTGGGCGAACGACATTAGGAGAAAGCGAATTCATGAGCACTGATTCCGATCAGTCGAAAAGATCTTCCGAACGGTCCGATTCGCAGTTGTCGCGCCGTGGATTTCTCAGATTCGTGAGCGGATCGGTCGGTGCAGTCGGCGCACTCGGCGCGGCGCTCAGCCCGCTCACCCGGCTCGACAGAAGCGAGCTCACGGGCGCCCATTTTTTTCAGAAGCACTACAAGGAGCTCACCCCGGAAGAGATGAGCGGTATCCTCGACCGCCTCCGCAAGGAGGTGGAGACGCTCTACGGTGTTCAGGCTTCCCTAAGGGATCTCAAGCCACAGGACGGCGTCGGTTTCGCCTACGCTCTCAACCTCGGCCGCTGCATCGGCTGCCGCAAGTGCGTCCACGCCTGCGTCAAGGAGAACAACCAGAGCCGCAGCCCCGAGATCCAGTACATTCGCGTCCTCGAGATGCCGCGCGGCAGCGTCGACATCGAACGGGGCGATCACCACTACTCGCGGGCCAAGGTTCCCGACGAGAATCATTACTACATGCCGATCCAGTGCCATCAGTGCGCCAATCCTCCCTGCGTCAAGGTCTGTCCCGTCGAGGCGACATGGCAGGAGGAGGACGGGGTCACGGTCATCGACTACAACTGGTGCATCGGTTGCCGCTACTGTGAAGCGGCCTGCCCTTACTGGGCGCGGCGCTTCAACTTCGCGCGGCCCGGGTTCACCGATCCGAAGGCTGAACTCAATCCCGACATGAACTACCTCTCGAACAGACCGCGCACCCAGGGCGTGATGGAGAAGTGTCACTTCTGCCTCCACCGGACCCGCGTGGGCAAGATGCCCACCTGTCTCGAGGTCTGCCCCGTGGGCGCGCGCAAGTTCGGCAATCTCCTCGATCCGAAAAGCGAGGTCTCCCAGATCCTCCACAACAAGCATGTCTTCGTGTTGAAACAGGAGGTGGGTACGCTGCCGCGCTTCTTCTACTACTTCGATCAGGAGTATCCGCGCCAGAAGAGCGCAATGCCCGACGACGCGGCTCTCGGAAGAGACGCGGCTCTTGTAAGAGACGCGCAGGGGGGGGAGCCGGCATGAAGGAATACACCCTCTTTCTCTGGCGCTGTTTCCGGCTGAGTTTCGTGGGCGGCTGGCGTTACCAGGTCTGGATGTTCGCACTCAGCGTACTCGCTCTGCTCGGACTCAATGCCTACTGCAAGCAGCTCGTGAACGGCCTCGCCGTCACGGGAATGACCGACCACGTTTCGTGGGGGCTCTACATCGCGAATTTCACCTTCCTCGTCGGCATGGCGGCCGCGGCGGTCATGCTCGTGATTCCCGTCTACGTCTATCGGAACAAGGAACTCCACGATCTGGTCATCTTCGGCGAACTCTTCGCCGTGTCGGCCATCATGATGTGCCTCTTTTTCGTCAACGTCGATCTCGGTCGGCCCGACCGGTTCATGCACATCTTCTGGCGCTTCAACTTCCCCGTGTCGATGCTGACCTGGGACGTGGTCGCTCTCGGCGGCTACCTGCTCCTCAACCTGCACGTCTGCGGTTACCTGATCTACTGTTCCTACCGCGGCCGCAAACCGAGCCCGGTCTTTTACATCCCCTTCGTCTTCGTCGCCATCGGCTGGGCGATCAGCATCCACACGGTCACCGCCTTTCTCTACGTGGGGCTGGGGGGGCGTCCCTTCTGGAACTCGGCGATCATCGCGCCCCGGTTCCTGGCGTCGGCCTTCGCGGCCGGACCGGCCTTCGTCATCCTCACCCTGCAGATCATCCGGCGGTTCACCGAGTACGAGATTTTAGACAAGGCTCTCGGCCTGCTACGCAACATCGTCACCGTCGCTCTTTCGGTGAACATGTTCCTCCTCGGCTGCGAGCTCTTCGTCGAGTTTTATAGCGATTCGAGCCATATCGTCTCGACGGTTTACCTCTTCTTCGGGCTGCACGGATACAGCGGCCTCGTGCCCTGGATCTGGACCGCGATCGCACTCAACACGATCGCTCTGCTCATCCTGTTGCTGCCCCTTTCGCGCAGCCTGAGCTTTCTCAACATGGCCTGCGTTTTTCTGATCGCCGGCATCTGGATCGAAAAGGGCATGGGATTGATCGTTCCAGCCTTCATCCCGTCTCCGCTCGGCGAGGTGGTGGAATACAATCCCACCCTCAATGAGATTCTCGTCTGTCTTGGAATCTGGGCCTTCGGGCTTCTTCTATACACGATTTTAGTTCGGGTTACCGTTCCTGTACTCACGGGCCGGCTTACCTCCAGCGGGACTGAATCCCGTTCGGCGGTCAGCGCTGCGTGGCCCGCAGAACACTGATGGGGAGCATCATCTCATGGAAGGAAGAAAAATGGACTTGTTGAACAGGCGTTTTGTACTCCTGGGGGCCCTGGTCGTCGCCATGGCCCTGATGGGGGCGAACACCTTGTGGGCCCAGGCGATCGGCCTGCCAACGTTGAGCAAAGCGTCGATGGAGTGCATCGAGTGCCACAAGAAGACCGATCCCGTCGTCTACCAGCAGTGGGGTGAAAGCAAGCACTATCGCGCCAACGTGGCCTGCGACGAGTGCCACGGCGCGGAGCGGACCGACGTGGATGCCTACGACCACTATGGCTACACGATTGCCGCCCTGGTGACGCCCAAGGACTGCGCCCGCTGCCACTCCAAGGAGGTGGAGGAGTTCGTCGGCTCGCACCACTCCAAGGCCGGGCGTATCCTCGGTTCGCTCGACAATGTTCTCGCCGAGATCGTCGAGGGAAACAGGGGCCTGCGCACCATGGGTTTCCCCGATGGGAACTCGGCCGCGGCCGTCAACGGCTGCTGGCAGTGCCACGGGTCCCAGGTCAAGGTCCTCGCCGGCGGGAAGCTCGACCCGGCCACCTACCCCAACAGCGGTATCGGCCGGATCAATCCCGACGGATCGGAAGGATCGTGCAACGCGTGCCACACGCGCCACGTCTTCTCGGCCGCCCAGGCGCGCCATCCCGACACGTGCGGCAAGTGCCATCTCGGTCCCGACCATCCGCAGAAAGAGATTTACGAGGAGTCGAAACACGGAATCCTTTTCTTCTCCAACGTGGACAAGATGAACCTCGATTCAAACAAGTGGATCTTGGGCGAGGACTACTGGGCGGCGCCGACTTGCGCCACCTGCCACATGTCGGCCACCAAGGCGCAGCCTGTGACCCACGACATCGGCATGCGGATAAGCTGGAACAACCGGCCTCCCATTTCGTGTCGGCCCGAGGCTTCGGATGCCAAGATGGGGCTGCCCGGCGCCAACGTGCCCTGGCAGGTGCGGCGCAACAACATGCACGACGTCTGCCTCAACTGCCACAGCGAGGACTGGGTCAATAACTTCTACGTCCAGTACGACGGACTGGTCGAGCTCTACAACGAGAAGTTCGCCAAGCCGGGCAAGGCGCTCTACGAGTTCGCCAAGCCGCTTCGCGCCGTGCAGGCGCCCTTTGCCAATCAGATCGACTGGTCGTGGTGGGAGCTCTGGCATCACGAGGGCCGCCGCGCGCGCCATGGCGCCTCCATGATGGCTCCCGACTACACTCACTGGCACGGCACATACGATATTGCCAAGACCTTCTACACCCACATGGTGCCCGAGCTGCGCGAGCTGATCGAGAAGAACATCCATTCCGACAACGCCGACACCGTCGCCGCGGCCAATGCTCTCAAGGAGAAGCTCGACCAGGTGCTCAACAGCGACGACCACAAGTGGTTCCTGGGCAAGCTCGATCCCGAGGAGAAGGCGCGTCGCCAGAAAGCGGCCGCAGAATTCAAGAAGCGCTACGCCAAGTAACACGATTCTCAATCACACCGTTCCGGTTGCGGGAGAGGATACAAGACACCTCTTCCGCGCCGGGGCTGTACAAAGGGACGGACAGGACATGGTTGTTATCGGTGCTTTTGCCCGGATCGAACTCGACGAGGCCGACTCTGTTCACAAACGGCTCGACGCCCTGCGCGGCGTCTCGACCTTCGATCTCGGCGACAGGAAAAAAGTGGGCATCCTTGTGGAAGCCGAAGACATGGACGGCGCTCATCGAGTCCTCACTCGCGATCTGCGCGCTGTGGAGGGTGTCCTCGGTGTCTGGCCCGTCTACGTTCACGATGAAGCAGAACCCGAAGATGTGCGGCAGGCCGTGACCGGCGCCGTCTGAGATCGCTGAAAGGATATGATCATGGAAACGACTCGTCGCGATTTTATCAAGGCAGCCGCCATGACGGCTGTCGTTTCGGTCGCTGGCGGCCCGGCAATGGCAAAGGCTTTCCAGTCGGCTGATTCGATCGAATGGCACAAATCGGTCTGCCGTTTTTGCGGAACCGGTTGCGGTGTGCTGCTGGGAGCCAGGGGGGGACGCCTCGTGGCTTTACGCGGCGATCCCGAGCATCCCACGACCAAGGGGCTCGTCTGCGCCAAGGCGCTCTTTCTCCCCAAGATCGTTCATTCCAAGGACCGACTGAAGTATCCCATGGCGCGGAAGGGCGGCAAGCTCGAGAGGATCGGCTGGGACGAGGCGATGGAACTTCTCGCCGACAAGTTCGCCAAGGCGATCCGGAAGCATGGCGCCGACAGCGTGGCCTACTACGGCTCGGGCCAGGCCTTGTCCGAGGAGAGCTACCTGGCCAACCGTCTCTTCAAGGGCGGCATCGGCACGAACAACGTGGAAGGCAACCCGCGCCTCTGCATGGCGAGCGCCGTGGGCGGCTACGTGTCGACCTTCGGCAAGGACGAGCCGATGGGCTCCTACGACGACATCAACCATGCCAAGGTTTTCTTTCTCATCGGCTCAAACACGGCCGAGTGCCACCCGGTCATCTTCGACCAGATCCTCGCCCGGAAACAGGCGCGCCGCGACGTGCTCGTCATCGTTTGCGACCCGCGCAAGAGCCCGATCTGTTCCATTGCCGATGTCCATCTCAATCCGATTCCGGGATACGACCTGGCTCTCTTCCACGCCATGGCCCATGTCATCATCAAGGAAAAGAAGCACGACCAGGAATTCGTGGACAGGCACGTTCAGTTCAAGATCGTCAAGGACGGCGCGCCGGCCAAGGTCGACTTCAAGGGCTACTGCGCGTTCCTCGAACAGTTCGCGCCCGAGAAGGTGGTGATGTCGACCGGTGTCAGCGCCAAGGCGATCAAGGAAGCGGCCCTGCTCTTCGCCCACGGTCCGACCATGTCGTTCTGGACAATGGGGCTGAACCAGCGGATCACCGGCGTCTGGGCCAACAACCTCATTCACAACCTGCACCTGCTCACCGGCCAGATCGGCAAGCCGGGCGCCACGCCCTTCTCGCTCACCGGCCAGCCGAACGCCTGCGGCGGGGTGCGCGACACGGGATCGCTCTGCCACATCCTTCCCTACGGCAGGGTGGTCAAGAAGGCCGAGCACCGGGAGCAGATGGAAAAACTCTGGGGGGCCAAGTCAGGCACGATCCAGTCGAAGCCGGGCCTGAACACGATCGAGATGTTCCGCTCCCTCGGCCGGGACGAGGTCCAGGCGATTCTCATCCTGACCACCAATCCCGGTCAATCGCTTCCCAATGTGACCCCTTACCGCAAGGCGATGGGCGAGCCGAGGGAGAACAAGCCCTTCGTGGCCGTCATCGACGGGTACCCCACGCGCACGACCGAACTGGCCGACCTCGTGCTCCCCGCGGCCATCTGGTCGGAGAAGTCCGGCGTCTTCGGCATGTCCGAGCGTCGCTACCAGTTTCAACCCAAGATCAAGGAAGCGCCCGGCGAGGCGCGGTCCGACTTCGATATCCTGCTCGACTTCGCGGCCCGCCTCGAAAAGAAGCGCGTCGTGCCCGAGGGTTACATCTCGGGGAAGTTCAAGACCACCGACGACATGTGGGACGAGATGCGCCTGGCTTCGAAGGACACGGCCTATGATTTCATGGGCATAACGCGCGAGCGGCTGAAAAAGGAGTGCGGCATCCGCTGGCCGGCTCCCACCGAGGACCATCCCGGGACAAACCGCCGTTTCGTCAAGGGCGACGACCCGCTCCTCGACAGCGGCCCTTACGCGGACACGGCCATTCTCGACGGGGACATCAAGTTCTACACCGCGCCCGATTTCAGGGCCACTATCTGGTTGCGGCCGGCCAAGCCGCCCGCCGAGCCGACGGACAAGGATTATCCGATCGTGCTGTCCACCGGCCGGGTGCTCGAGCACTGGCACACGGGCACCATGACCATGCGGGCCGACGAACTGCGCCGCGCCCAGCCCGAGTGCTACGTGGAAATCAACCCGAAGGACGCCAAGAGTTATTCGATTCGTACGGGCGATCGCATCAAGATCACGTCGCGCCGCGGCGAGGCTGTGGTCAAGGCGTGCGTCGTCGATGTGCCACGGCCGGGAATGATCTTCGTGCCCTGGCACTGGGAGGACGATCCCAGCTTGATCAACAGGGTGTGCATCGACGCATACGATCCCGGTTCGAAGCAGCCCGAGTTCAAGATCTGCGCCGTTAAAATCGCCAAGGCCTAGTGAGGAGAAGAAGACCATGAGACGTTGGGAATGGATGATCACGCTCGGCATTCTGGCCGCCCTTCTCTTCGTGACGTGCCAGGCGACCACCGGCAGCGGTCAGGCTGACGGCGTGGCATTGACCACCCTCGAACCTGTGCCGAACCCGGGTGCGGCCGGCGATGGAACGCCCCAGGAGAAGCCGAAACCGGCTGCGTCTGCGGAGACCAAGAAGGCGCAAGCCAAAACGGAATCCAAGGCCGACGAGGACGATGATTTCGCTGATTTCGCCTTTCCGCCAACCGTGTCCGATGTGGAGTACCACAAGGATGCGTGGTACAAGGACGACTGCCTGCGCTGTCACGAGACCGGTGTGGGCGATGCGACCGCGGTCGAGCACGAGGGCATGGCGCCGATCCTGCTCACGGCCAAGTGCCGCAGTTGTCACCTGCTGATTCCGGGCCAGAAACCGATCGAGCCGAGGCCGGCTGACGACGACGCGCTCTTCGCGCTCTACGCTTTTCCGCCCATGATCCCGGCTTCGGACTCGCACAAGGAAGCCTGGCTCGACGACAACTGCTTGCTCTGCCACGAGACAGGCGTGAGGGACGCGCCCATCGTGCGCCACAAGGATCTGCCGCCCGTGCTTCTCAAGGCCAAGTGCCGCAGTTGCCACGTTCAGGTGCGGCGCTCGGTTATACCGAGCGGAGCGGCAGTCCAAGGGCGTTAACCCGGCTGGAGCGCACATGACCACGTCGAGACGCCGTTTTCTGTTCGGCACGGCTGCGGGCGCCGTGGCCGGCGGCGCGGCAGGCGCCGTCTTCCGCGCCGCCGGGGGAAAAGAGTGGCGGCCCTCACTTCTCCGCCCGCCGGGCGCCCTGCCGGAAAGCGAATTTCTCGCTGCCTGCGTCCGCTGCGGGCAGTGCGTTGAAGCCTGCCCCTTCAAGACACTCGATCTGGCTGGAGCGGATGCTGGGGTGGCTCTGGCCACACCCTACTTCGATGCGGAGAAGATTCCCTGCTACCTCTGCCAGGGGTACGACGATCTCAAATGCATCTCGGCCTGCCCAACGAAGGCGCTCCAGCCGGTGAAGGACCTCCGCGCGATCGCAATCGGCACAGCGGCAATCCTCGAGGAGAAGTGCCTCGCCTTCAACCGGGTGGTCTGTCGTTCTTGCTGGCACGCCTGCCCCTTGCCGAATGAGGCCATCTTCTTCGACTCGATGCTCAGGCCCGTCGTGAACGAGGACGCCTGCATCGGGTGCGGTCTGTGCACCCTCGCCTGTCCGACCGAGCCGACATCGATTCCGATTCTGCCCGCGGCCGATGAGCGGAGGGAAGGATCATGAGATCGGGCAAGGGCCGGTTTCGCGCCTGGACGTGGGCGCGCCGATCGACAGCGATCCTTTTTCTTGCGCTTCTGTTTTGCGGGACCAGGGAGTGGTTCGTCTGGTTCAAGGGATCGACAACAGCGACCACGCTCTTCGATCTTGTGCCCTTCGTCGATCCCCTCGCGGCGATCGAGGTCATGGCAGCGGCGCGCGCCGTGGAATGGACCTTGATCATCGGCGGGGGACTGCTCCTGTTCTTCAGCCTTGTCATGGGACCGGTTTTTTGCGGCTGGATCTGCCCCCTCGGCTTGCTGCTCGACCTGAACGGAGGGTTTCGTTCCCGTCTGATCGGTTTCTTTTTTCGGAAAGGTCAGAAGCGGAAGGTCAATGCTATTCGGCCAACGTCACGCTATGCGAGCCTCGGTTTCGTCCTGGCCTTTTCGCTCGTTGCGGGCCTTCCGCTTTTTCAGATGATCTCGCCGATCAATCTCGTGGCCTGGTGCCTGCTCTTTTTTCACTCCTCGACCAGTGTGGCCGATCCTGGTTTCTGGGAGCTCTGCGCAGCGGCGGCCGGTTCGGTCATTTCTGCGGGCGGTTATCTCCTCCTCCTCCTCGCCTTGATCGTGGCTGTCGAATACGCTCTCCCCCGGATCTGGTGCCGCGCGCTCTGCCCCCTGGGCGCGATTCATGGCCTGGCGGGCCGTCGCGGCCTGTTCCGAGTGCGCCTCGACTCGGAAAAGCTCGATCACGAACCTTGCGGCCAGTGCACCGCGAACTGTCCCATGGGAATCGATGTCCTGGCGGAATTCGCCGCGCAGAAGAGACGGTCGATCGTCCACGAGGGGTGCACGCGGTGCGGTGCGTGCGTCGAGGTCTGTCCCCGTCGCGTCTACCACCTCGGATTCAGGAGCCAACCTTCCGATTGATCCAGGTGTTGCCGATCAGATCTTCTTCACCGCCGCGTTGAAGAACTCGACGCACTTCTGGAGCTCGGGCAGCGAGTTCTCCCAGTTGTGCTCGTACTCGATGGAAAAAACACCCTCGAATCCCTGGCGCTTCATCTCGTCGAGCACGGCCTGCACATCGCTCATGCCCGTTCCCCACGGAACGTCATGGGCCTTCTTGTTGCCGAACTCGTTCAAGTCCTTGAGGTGAAAGCTGACGATGCGTCCCTCGAGTTTCTTGAGCGCCTCCACCGGTTTCACCCCTGAGCGCGACCAGTGGCCCGTGTCGGCGCAGGCGCCGATCCACTTGCTGCGGTCAGTGGCGACCTTGAGGACCGTGTCCGGATTCCAGTAGTGGGACGGAGTGGGGTGGTTGTGAACGGCCACGTTGATTCCGTACTCCTCGCAGAGGGTGTCGATGAGACCGAATGCGTCCTCGGGCGGTTCGGACACGATCGTTTCGATTCCCATCTCCTTGGCGAAGGCGAAGACCTCGCGGCACTTGGCCTCGTCGTTGGGAAGGCCCACAACGCCGTAGTTGACCAGCGTCACGCCCGCGCTATCGAGTTTATCGAGGGCGGCGGCGCGATCCTCAGCGGACATGGTGTGATGGAAGCGGGCTCCCTTCTTCTCCTTGCAGAGCGCCTGCCCGGGGAATGCCTCGATCCAGCCCACCCCGAGTGAGGCGGTCTTGTCGACGGCTTCGAAAAAGCTGAACCGGTTGAATGTCCATGCCTGCACGGCGAGGCGCCACTTTTCTTCGGGACTCTTTTTCTCCTGAGCACCGTTGCAACCCAGGGCGGCAGTCAGAACGAGAACAGCGCACGATAACGCGACGATTGACAACAGGGCGCTTTTGATCACTGATCTTCTCCTTTAGCAGTATCGAGTGTGTACTCTTGGTAGCGATGTTCGAGATCTTCTTTTCCCAGGGAGCCGTCGTAGACGATCACACGGAAAGCGAACCGGGCTGACTCCCCGGATTCGAGAGTGAGACCGAATGGCTTCGCATCTTTTCGGCCGTGGCTCCGCTCGAAGACCGACTCGCCGAGGGGGTTGGCCGCGAAGAGGCCGTAGCCGCGCGCGTGCCAGTAGGTGGGGTGGTTCACGCTGCGCGGATGGTTGAGAATCGCCACGCCCGCGGTCTGTCCGTCCTTTTCTCCCTCGAGCCGCACCCACTCGGCTCGCGTGCCCCAGACCTGTTTCGCCCCTTCGCCGCCGCGTGAGCTGAGATAGGCGCCCGTTCCATTGTCCTCTCTGAGCCAGCGGGCGACACGGAGGGCGAACATCCCCTCCTTGGTATCGTGGAAGACGACTTTCTCGTCCCGGGCGGTGAGTTCGATGAAAAAGTCGATGGCGTACTCGGTCTCTGCCGGAACAAAGACCATCTTTCTTTTTTCCTCGAGGAGGAGATCGCCCGACTTGCCGATCCAGTGGGCGACAAGGTCGATGCATCCCGCCTCTTCGTCGCACCCCACGCGCTCGAGCGCGATGCGCGGCGGCGACTTGGTGTTGTTCCAGAAACCGTCATCGTTGACCTCGTCGTAGGTAAAGAAGAGGCCGGCGTGGTGAGGGTGATCCTCTTTTTCGCCCTCCACCTTCTCCAGGGGAAATCCCCGATTGATGCGCACACCGCTAAGGGTGCACAAGGGGTGGAGGATCGGCTTGGTCAGGTTGGGACCGTGGCGGAGCGATGTGATCGTCGCTCCATCGACGACCACATCGATCCTGTCGTCACCGGATACGAAACTCACACCCGGGCCGGTCGCGCATCCAGCACTTAGGACAAAAAGACTCCCCGCCAGGAGGAGTCGGAAAGGAACGAGCATGTTTGGACCTCCACGTTTTGTTTCACGAATCGGTTTTCCGAGGATAACCCGGCCCAGCGGGTGCCGCAAGTGCCGAGCTCATTGCTAAGTTCGGAGCCAGGCTCGGACTTGATGGACCCGTTCGGATCGAGTAAAGATGGGGGTTCTGATTTTGCATTTCGCGTCCTCTTCGACAGAGAAAGGAAATCTCCATGAAGGCGACCCTGTTTGCCGTGGGACTGGCTCTAGCAACCGCCCTCTGCGTGACGTCGTGCTCCGTGACCGATGAGAGGGATTGCGTCTTCACGGGAGCCGAGAACGAGATCCGGCTGATTACTCTCGATCCCGGGCATTTTCACGCCGCCCTCGTGCAGAAGGTCATGTACGACCAGGTCTCGCCCGTCGTTCACGTCTTCGCGCCCGACGGGCCTGACGTGGACGATCACCTGAAGCGCATCGACGGGTTCAACACTCGGCAGGAAAATCCCACGACCTGGGAGGAGCGCGTCTACAGGGGAGGCGACTACCTTGAGAAGATGCTGGCGCAGAAGCCGGGCAACGTGGTGGTCCTCTCGGGCAATAACAGCCGGAAGCCCCACTACATCAAGGCCTGCGTCGAGGCCGGCCTCCACGTGCTCGCCGACAAGCCGATGTGTGTCGATTCGGCGGGCCGCGCGGTGCTCGAGGACGCGTTCCGCATGGCAAAGGCCAGGGGCGTGCTCATCTACGACATCATGACCGAACGCTCGGAAATCACCACGATCCTCCAGAAGGAGCTCGCCCATTGCGCCGACGTCTTCGGTGCGCTGCAAAAAGGCTCGCCCGAGAATCCCGCCGTGGTGAAGAAGAGCGTCCACTACCTCTTCAAGCATGTGTCGGGCAATCCGATCAAGAGGCCCGACTGGTTCTTCGATCCCGCCCAGCAGGGCGAGAGCACTGTCGACGTGGCGACCCATCTCGTCGATCTTGTGATGTGGGAGTGTTTTCCTGAAGAGGTCATCGATTTCGAAGGAGATGTGGCCCTGATCAGCGCGCGGCGGTGGCCGACGGAGCTCACGCCCGCCCAGTTCAAGAAGGTCACCCGCATCGCGGACTTCCCCTCATTTCTCAAGAAGCGGATGCAGGACGAGAAACTCTACAAGTACTACTGCAACGGCGAGATGATCTACACGCTCAAAGGAATCCACGCCCTCGTTTACGCGGCGTGGGATTTCGAAGCGCCCGAGGGTGGAAAGGACACCCACTACTCGATCATGCGGGGGAGCCGCGCCGAGCTCGTCATCGAGCAGGGCGCCAAGCAGGGATACAGGCCCGAGCTCTACGTGCGCGCTGCGCCCGGTGCGGACCGCGCCGCTCTTGGCACGGACCGCGCCGCTCTTGGCACCGCTCTCGCAAAGGCGGTCCCCGCTCTGGCCGAGCGCTACGAGGGAATCAGCCTCGTCGCTGAGGGTGACATGTGGCGGATCGAAATCCCCGCCGCGCTTCGCATCGGCCACGAGGCCCACTTCGCCCAGGTCGTCGACCGGTTCCGCCGCTATCTCGTCGAAGGCCCGCTCCCCTCGTGGGAGGAGCCGAACATGATCGCCAAGTACCGCACCACCACGGGCGCCCTGAGTCTGGCCAAGCATCAGGGTTTCATCGACGCCGGTCTGGCCAAGACGGCCGATGACGGAAAAGTTCTGTTCGACGGCAGCGGTTACGACCAGTGGACGGGCGCAGAGGGCGGGGCGATCGAATGGACGATCGACGGAGGCGCCATGAAGGTCAAGCCGAGCTCGGGCAGCATCGCGACGAGGGAGTCGTTCAATGATTTTCGGCTCCGTCTGGAGTTCAAGATCCCCGAGATGGCGCCTCTCGAACCCGGCGCCAACCGCGGCAACAGGGCCAACAGCGGCGTTTATCTGCAGCGCCGCTACGAGATTCAGATCCTCGATTCCTTCGGCGTCGCTCTCGATGATCTCGAAAAGTGGGACTGCGGCGCCCTCTACCGCACGCGCGCGCCCGACCGGAACACCTCGAAGAAGCCGGGCGAATGGCAGAGCTTCGACATCGTCTTCCGCGCCGCGCGGTGGGACCGCAGCGGCAAAGAAGTCAGCAAAATCGAGAACGCGCGGATCAGCGTTCTGCACAACGGTGTGATGATCCACGACAACGCCGAATTCGAGAACAAGACGGGACGGGGCACTCCCGAGGGCCCCGAGCCGGCCCCGATCCTTCTCCAGGACCATGGCAACGAACTGATGTTTCGCAATATATGGATCGTTCCTCTGAACGCAGCCGAGTAAGGAGAGATGAGAATGAAACGCAAGTCGAACAAGACCTCGCGCCGTGAATTCCTGATCCGCGGCACCCAGGCCGCCGCCGGAATCGTCGCCGCCGGAAGCCTCGCATCGTGCGCGGCGACCAAGACGCGGCCCCTCGCCAAGGGGAGCGTGATCGGCGCCAACGATCGGATCAACATGGCGGTGATCGGCATCCGCAGCCGCGGCATGAGCCACGCCACCGGTTTCGCCGGTATGGAAAACGTTCACGTGAAGACGCTCGTCGACGTGGACGAGAACCTCTTTGCCGAGAGGGTCAAGAAGGTCGAGGGTGTGCAAGGCACGGCTCCCGGCGCCGAGTGGGACATGCGCCGCGTCTTCGACGACAAAGAGATCGATGCGGTCGCCATGGCGACGCCCAACCACTGGCACTCGCTCGGCGCGATCTGGGCCTGCCAGGCGGGCAAGCACGTCTTCGTGGAGAAGCCCTGCTCGCACAACATCTTCGAGAGCCGCAAGATGATCGACGCGGCGCGCAAGCACAACTGCCTCGTCTCCGTCGGATTCCAGAACCGGTCGCTCAAGAACGTGCGCCAGGCGATGCAGTTCCTCCACGAGGGCGGAATCGGCGAGGTCTACATGGCGCGCGGCCTCTGCTTCAAGCCGCGCAACTCGATCGGCCACAAGACGGACGAGCCCGTGCCCGAGGGCGTCCACTACGATCTCTGGCTCGGCCCGGCGCCCGAGCGGCCCTTCAACCGCAACCGCTTTCACTACGAGTGGCACTGGAACTGGGACTATGGCTGCGGCGACACGGGCAACCAGGGACCGCACCAGTTCGACATCGCCCGCTGGGGGCTGGGCAAGGACGAGCATCCCGTGCGCGTCTCGTCGATGGGCGGTTACTACGCGTGGGATTCGGATCAGCAGACTCCAAACACCCAGACATCGACTTTCGAGTATGCCGACGGGAAGGTCCTCATCTTCGACACGCGCGGACTCTTCACCAATGCCGACGACGGGATCCGCATCGGCAATCTCTTCTACGGCACCGAGGGGTGGATGCACCTCAACGGCGGCACGTGGAAGACTTATCTGGGCCGCAAGAACGAGCCAGGCCCGAGCAACAAGACAGCGGGCGAGTTTGCCGATCCGATGAATCTCGCCGGCGCCGGCGGGGGCGGCCACTATGGAAATTTCATCGCCGCGCTCCGCGCCAATGACAGGAAGTACCTGACCTGCGACATCCACGAGGGCCACATGTCGACGGCGCTGCCCCATCTGGCCAACATCTCCTATCGCGTCAAGAGCGACCTCCGCTTCGACGGCAAGACCGAGCGTTTCGTCGACAACAAGGAAGCCAACCGCCTGCTGACCCGCGACTATCGCGAGCCCTACATCGTGCCGGAGACTGTCTGATATGAAGAAATTTTCGATCCTGATCGTGTGGCTCTTTGCCGCGGTGCTCTCCTCGGGGTGTGCGTCGGTCGCCGACGACCGGTCGATCTCGGACGATCGCGCGTTCATCCGCCTCGAGGTGAGCGCGCCCTCGGCCGACTCCGTCGGAGCGGACTGCGTCGGTCTGCCGCTCTGCGTGGCGATTGATCTACCGGAGGCTTTTTCGCGCGTGCCGCTTCACGAGATCGTTGCCACCGTCGCGCCTGCCGGAGAAAGCGACGCGGCCGTTCCCGCACAGCTCGAATGCTGCAGGGAAGGCAAGATCCGGCTCTGGTGGGTGGTCGATCGCGCCGGTGCGGGCAAGACGTCGAAATGGGTTGTGACACTCGATCGGGGTCTTCGTCTAAAGGCGCGGCCATCGGGTGCTGGAAGCGGTTTCGCATGGCAGGACAGCGCGGGCGAATACATCGACCTGCTTCTCGATGGACGCACAGCGCTGCGCACCATGTATGCCCACGACAGGGCAACTCCCGAACGCCAGCACGCGACCTACAAGGTCTACCACCATGTCTTCGACGCGACTGGCGAGAAGCCGATCACCAAGGGCCCTGGTGGACTCTACACCCATCATCGCGGTCTGTTCATCGGCTGGAACAGGCTCACCCTCGACGGGGCCGAGGGCGACTGGTGGCACATGAAGGAGGGCTCCCAGCAGCATCGCGAGTTCATCTCCAACGTGGCCGGTCCGGTCTGGGCCCGGTCGATCATGGCGATCGACTGGGTCGACGGCGCGGGAAGAACCGTGATCGCGGAGAAACGCTCGATCACGGTCTATCGCCAGCCAGAGCCCGGTCTGCTGCTGATCGATTTTCATACGCGGCTCAAAGCCGCCCTGGGCGAGGTCTTTCTCAACGGCGATCCGGAACATGCGGGATTCCAGTTCCGAGCGCACAATGACGTGGCCGAGGGCGACGCCACGGTCAAGGCGGTCTACCACTTCGACCGGGACGGCGTGGACGCAAAGAAGGATTTTGATCTGCCCTGGGCGGGGATGAATTATGGTTTGTACGGCCAGCGCTTCAGCGTGCAGTACATGAACCACCCAGGCAATCCAACGCCCACCGTCTATTCGGCCTATCGCGATTACGGCCGCTTCGGATCCTATTTCAAGAAGACGATTCCTGCAGGTGAGACGCTCGAGCTCAGGTACAGAGTCTACGTCGGCACAGGATCGATGCCCGACCGGGACGAGATGGCCGGCCGGTACACGGGATTTGTCGACCCCCCCACGGTCGGCCTTGTCGACCCGCCCACGGTCAAGGTGGTGGGCGGCTCTTGAGGCGACAGATAAATGAAGAGCCCCGGTGGTGAAGCGGAATCGAAACCCGCCCCAAGGCGTTCGCGTCGCTGGCGTCTGGTGGTGGGTTTCGCCGTTGTCGCTCTCGTCGTCTGTCTTGCCACCAATTCGTGCGTGTCGGTGATCACTCCGCCCGATGCGCCGGCAGATCCCTGCCTCGCCTACCTGCTCCAGGACGCCCAGCACCTGGCCGTCGTTCTCCCCGAGGCCACGGGCGGTTTCGTCGAATACGGATTCGGCGACTGGGACTGGTACGCTGCCTTGCACGACAACTGGTATCACGTTTTCGACACCGTCCTCTGGTCGACGCAGGGATGTCTTTGCCGCCGCACGCTCAGCAGCGAGCGCCTGGCGCGCCTCGAGCAGCGCGGAACGGTCTGGAAGATCGTGGTGGAGCGTCTCGCCGCCGCCGACCTGCTCGGCGACCTCGATCAGCGCTTCGACGCGCACCTCTCGACGTTGATTCACAACAATGTCTACGGACTCGATTTCGTCGAGACGGAGAAGGGATACTGGTTTCTCTACAACTGCAACGATGCAGTAGCCGAGTGGATGGAAAGGCTGGGGTGCGACGTCTCCTGGGTCCCGATCAGGCTCGGCCTGGAGATGGCCGACTGATCTGCCGGGACCCAGGAAAGCGCAACTCGATCACTTTTCTTTCAGATCGGGCAGCCTCAGGGTCATGCTCACCTTGAGCATGCTGCCCTTATCGGGTGTGATGACCTTTTCCATCTTGAGCCCGCCCTCGATCCAGCCGTGGCCCTTCAAATTCTCGCCTTCGCCGGTGATCTCGCGGTAGTGATTTTTCAGGGCTTCTGTGATTGCTGTGCTGAGCGGTGCGAACCGGACCTGATTCGGAGCGAGCATGATCTCGACCTGGACGCGCTCCGTCTTTTCCTGTTCCTTGGCCATCTGGTCAACGGTTTTCTTGTCGAGGTGCACCTCGATCGTGCAGGCGAGCATGTTGACCGCGCCCAAGGAAATCTGCTCGAAAGAAAGACCCGGGCCTGATTTCAGTGTTCCGCCCGAACGAGTCCGAACGAAGGCGGAGTCTTTTTCCTGCACGTACTCGAAATTGAATCCATAGATGACAAAAACAGCCGCGTCGCGCGCGCGCCCCCTGGCGCTCCTTCTGTCTGTCTTGCTGATTTCGGATGTGCGGGTCTGAGCGACGCCGGTGACGAAGAGTATCTTGGCGGGCTTTTCTTCCTCGGCGGGATCTTCCTCGAAGGGAACGGCCGGGCAGGTCAAGGTTAGGAGAGCACAGAGAACATAGACGGCAGTGAAAACGTTCTTACCACTGATCATTGTTTCTCCTCCAACAAGAAGTTCTCGAACCATATAAAAAGTCCACGGGACTTTCAAAAAACACTGTCCTGACTTATCTTTGGGCGAGATTTCCTTTTTTAGAGGTTCTTCATGAAACGCATTCTGAACAGGCGCACGTTCCTCAAGAAGACTTCTCTCCTCTCCGCGACCGCGATGCTCCCATCGATCGTGCCGGCGAACGAACGGATCACGCTCGGTTTCATCGGCACGGGCGGAATGGGCTCGGCCCATCTCAATGGTTTCAGAAACAATCCCCGCGTCGAGATTCTCGCCGTGTGCGACGTGGACGAGGCGCGTCGCGAGGCGGCGCGGTCGCGCGTGGGCGGAGACTGCGCCGCTTTCAACGATTACCGCGAATTGCTCGCCAGGGATGATATCGATGCTGTGGTGATTTCCACGCCCGACCACTGGCACACGCTCGTGTCGATTCACGCCTGCCAGGCGGGCAAGGACGTCTACTGCGAGAAGCCGCTCACCCTCACCATAGCCGAGGGGCGCGAACTGGTCAAGGTCGTCCGCCAGTATGGCCGCGTCTTCCAGACAGGCAGCCAGCAGCGGTCGGGGAGCGAGTTCCATCGTGCCTGCACCCTGGTGCGCAGCGGCCGGATCGGCAAGGTCCATACTGCGTTGGTCGGCATCGGTAAGGGCACGGAGTCGGACTGGGTCGCCGACTCGCCACCGCCGCCCGGCCTCGACTGGGATCTCTGGCTCGGTCCGGCGCCCAAGGTGCCCTTCAACAGCCTCCGCCATCCCTACAACTTCCGCTGGTTCTGGGATTACTCGGGCGGGAAGATGACCGACTGGGGCGCGCACCACAACGACATCGTCCAGTGGGGGTTCGGCATGGACGGCACCGGCCCGGTCGAGATCGAGGGAAAGGGCAAGTTTCCGTCGAAGGGGCTCTTTCAAACCGCCATGACCTTCGAGGTGACCTACACCTACGCAAACGGGCAGAAGACGATCTGCTCGACCGAGGGGAGGGGCGTCAAGTTCGTGGGCACTGACGGCTGGATTCATGTGGACCGTGGATTTCTCCAGACAGAGCCGGCCGAGCTCAAGAGCGAGCCGCTCGGCTCGGACCACGTGCAACTCTACCGGAGCCGCGACCATCGCGAGAACTGGCTCGACTGCATCGAGTCACGCCGGAAACCGATCTGCGATGTGGAGATCGGAGCCGGTTCGGTCGCGGTCTGCCATCTGAACAACATCGCTCTCCGCACGGGACGTAAGCTGCGCTGGGATCCCGAGCGCGGTCTCTTTCCCGACGACGCGGCCGCCAACCGCTGGGTGGGACAGCCCTACCGGGCGCCTTGGCGATTCTGATCGCGCGCCTTGGCGATTCTGATCGCGCGCCTTGGCGATTCTGATCGC
>CAYXGI010000001.1:0-96050 GCA_964464495.1 uncultured Phycisphaerales bacterium | reverse complement strand
ATTCTGATCGCGCGCCTTGGCGATTCTGATCGCGCGCCTTGGCGATTCTGATCGCGCGCCTTGGCGATTCTGATCGCACCCCCTGGCGCTTCTGATTGCTTGAAGGATCGATCGATGAGACCTGCCATTGTTCTGCACCTTGCGCTGGCGTCGATTCTTGGCGCGTCCTTCTCCGCGATTCCTATCGCGACCCTCATAGCGGGCGACTGGCCCACGTACAATCATGATGCCTCGCGGAGCGGTGTGACTGACGAGACACTGACCCTTCCGTTGAAAGAGGCCTGGATTCACACTCCCCCGAATCCCCCGCAGCCGGCATGGCCCCGTCCGGCCAAAGCTGACTTCTGGCACAACCTGAGTCGGCTCGAAGCGCGTGTCATCTACGACCGTGCCTTTCATGTGGCCGTGGCGGGAGAGAGTCTCTTTTACGGATCGTCGGCCGACGACAGGGTGATCTGTGTCGACGTCCGCACGGGAGCGGAAAGATGGTCCTTCTTTACTGACGGCCCGGTCAGACTGGCCCCTTTCGTGAGCGAGGGGCGGGTCTATGCCGGCTCCGACGACGGCGCGATCTATTGCCTCGACGCGGCCGCGGGCGCTCTTCTGTGGAAGCGAAATCCCTCGGCCATCGAACGCTGCGTGATCGGCAACGGCAGAATGATCTCGGCCGCGCCCGTGCGCACCGGCGTGATCGTCGTCGACCGCATCGCCTACTGCTGCGCGGGGATCTTCCCCAGGGAAGGGGTTTTTCTGGCCGCTTACGATGCCCGCACCGGTGAGAAACTCTGGCGCACAAAGCATGATCTTTCTCCCCAGGGGTACATGCTCGCCTCGGCGAGCCGTCTCTACCTTCCCACGGGGCGCACCGCGCCGATGGTGTTCAATCGCGCCGACGGCGTCGCGCTGGGCGCGATCAAGGGATCGGTCGGCGCCTACGCTCTCGTGACCGAGGACCTTGTGGTGACCGGTCCGGGCAACAGGGGCGAGCTCGGCCTCAGCGCCGCGCCGGGCCGCGATCATCTCGCCACCTTTCCCGGTCTGCGCATGATCATCGACGGCTCGATCGCCTACCTGCACTCGAAGACCGCCCTCAGCGCCTTCGACCGGACGCGCTACGTGGCGCTTCTGGGCGAGCGGCGCGTCCTGTCGGCGCGCGCGGCCGAGATCGAGAAGCAGCTCAAAGGCAAGAAACCCAAAGGCGAGCTGGACGATCTGAGGAGCGCGATCGCCGAACGGACAGCCGCCATGGAAGGATGCACGCTCTGGCAGGCGCCATGCGCTCATCCTTATGCGCTGATCTTGGCGGGCGATCTTCTCATTGCCGGAGGCGAGGAGAGCGTGGCCGCAATCAGCATCGCCGACGGAAAACAGCTCTGGACCGGAGCGGCGCCGGGCCGCGTTTACGGTCTGGCTGTCTCCGGGGGGCGTCTCTTTGCCAGTTCCGACACCGGGTCGATTCACTGCTTCGCAACGGAGTAGAGGCTGATGGACAGTAGACATTCGCGATTCGTGCACCTCGCCTGTTGCACTTTTCGAGCGGCCCGCCCGTGGATGGCGGTTCTGATTCTCGTACTCCTCTGCGTTGCTCACGGTCCTCTTCTCCAGGCGGACGATCGGGGACTGGTGAGCCGATGGGTTTTCAGCGAGGCGAAATGCGACGACAACCTGATCAGTGACTCCGCGGGAGAGAATCACGCACGGATCGTGGGCAGCGCACGTTTTGCCCGCGAACCTGCCGCGCTCTGTCTCGACGGTGCAACGAGCCTCACTGTTTCCCACGGAAAGCCGCCCGCCGGCCTGCCGCGGCGCTCGATCACTGTCGAAGCCTGGGTGGCGATCGACGAGATCGTCGAGTGGGGGGGGATCATCGGTTTCATCCAGGACAATGGCGGCTTCGAGAAGGGATGGCTCCTCGGCTCGCGCAACAATACCTTCACCTTCGCCCTCTCGACGGAGGGGGCCGACGACGGCGACGGGGTCCTGACCTACCTCAACGGGTCGACGCCCTTCGAACCCGGATCGTGGTGCCACGTGGTCGGCACCTACGACGGCGCGGAGCAGAAGATCTACGTCGATGGCGCGCTCCGCGGCGCGTCGACGGTGCAGTCGGGCGCGATCGTCTACCCGGCGGAAAGCTTCTTCGATCTCGCCGCTTACCATGACAGCAATGAGCAACACCGGTTTCGGGGAAAGCTCCACGCCGTGAGCGTCTACGCGCGCGCGCTGACACGGTCGGAGGTCAAGGCGCGGTACAAGGCCAAGGCGAAGGTGTTTCCCATTCAACTCCGCTTTACCCGGGGGCCGACAGTGAATGCCGCCGGTCCGGACAGCGTGACCATTGCGTGGGAGACAGAGGGGCGGGGGACTGGTCTGGTTCTCTTTGGTCTGGCCGCGCTCGATGAGAGGATCGAGTCGACCGGTTCGAAGACCGCCCACGAGATCCGTCTCCAAGGACTCAAGCCGGAGAGGGAGTACTCCTATCGCATCGAGTCGATCGGGAGTGGGCGGATCAGGCGATCGAGCAGAGTCATGACCTTCGACACAGGGCGCGCCCCCGGTGCGGAGAAGCTCCCGCCGGTCCGATCGCCTTTCGCGGCCGACGAACTGACTCCCCTCTACGAGGCCGCAGCGAAAAGAATCCTCGCCGAGACCGATTCGGATCAGGGTTTCTGCCTCGTGCTCGGATGCGCCGACGGACGTCTCTCCTGGGAGATCGCCAGCCGAACGAGGATGTCGGTGATCGCCGTCGATACCGATCCACGGAAGGTGGCCGACGTGCGTCGCGCCTTTCATGGGGCGGGCGTTTACGGTGTGAGGGTCACCGCGCGCGTGTGCGACCTGTCGCGCCTTCCGTTTCCCGATTACTTCGCCAATCTTATCGTGTCCGACACGGCTCTTCTGACCGGCGCCTTGCCTCCAGCGCCGTCAGAGGTCGAACGGCTGCTCCGGCCGCACGGCGGCAAGGCCCTCGTCGGCCGCACCGCCGCCGGTCCGCTCGACCGCGCGCGCCTCGATCGGTGGCTCGAAGGCATCGCGCTTCCGGCGGAGATCGTCGAGGGGGACGGCCTCTTCGCCGTGATCCGGCGCGGTCCGCTCGAAGGAGAGGGTGAGTGGACCCACACCTACGCCGATCCGGCGAATACCGCGTGCAGCAACGACGCGCTCGTTCGCGGAGCGCTCGACCTCCAGTGGTTCGGCCGGCCCGGCCCGCGGCTGATGATCGATCGCCACCACCGCAACGTGCCGCCCCTCTACAAGAAGGGGCGGCTCTTCGTTCCGGCCGACGACCGCATCATCTGTGTCGACGCCTACAACGGTACCTGGCTCTGGGATGGCGTGGTGGCCGGCTCGCGCCGTCTCGGCGTCTTTCTCGATTCGAGCAACCTCGTTGTCGACGACGAGAGGCTCTTTGTCGCCCATCACGACAGGTGCAGTACTCTCGACGCGGCCACTGGTGCGCCGGGCGTCGATCTCGTCATGCCCCAGTTGACCAGGGGATCGGAGAGCCACTGGTCGTACGTCGCCCGCACGGGCGCCCTGCTTGTCGGCTCGGGCCGCATCCCGGGCGCGTCCTACACCGAAACGAGCCGCGCGGCGGACAGCGCGCTCTGGTACGACAACATGTCGATCGTGACGAGCCGATCGCTCTTCGCCCTCGACAGCGCTTCCGGCCGGGTCGAGTGGACCTATGCCAGGAAGAGCGTGATCATCAACACGACCATCACCATCGGCGACGGCCGCATCTTCTTCATCGAGTCGCACGGGGCCGCGACGCGCGCCAACACGCGGGGCCGCATGCCGGGCCGCGTTTTTCTCGAGGAGGACGCCAACTATCTCGTGGCTCTCGATGTGACGACGGGACGGATGCGCTTCAGAAAGAAGGTCGACCTCAGCGACATGCCTCTCATCGCTTATCTCAACTACTCCGACGGGGTCCTCCTGCTCAGCGGTGGAAAGTACGTGGAGAAGAAGCTCTGGTATTTTTTCCAGGCCATGGAGACGGGACTGGGCAAGCCGCTCTGGCGGCAGAGCCACAACTCGGGCTATGACCCGGGCGGCGGTCACGGAGAGCAGAACCGCCATCCCACGATCGTGGGCGATGTGATCTACACCTATCCCCATGCCTACCGTCTCAAAACCGGCGAGCGTCTCGAAAACTACCGCTTCGACCGGTCGGGCCATGGGTGCGGCGGAGTTTCGGCGTCGGCCCACGCCCTCTTCTGGCGGGGTGGAAATCCCGTGATGCGCGACGTGCCCGAGGGCGCGGTACGCAAGATCAACCATGTGAGCCGGCCGGGGTGCTGGATCAACATCATTCCCGCCGGCGGCATGGTGCTCATCCCGGAAGCGAGCTCGGGCTGCACCTGTTCCTTTCCGCTGCAGACATCGATCGCCTATCGGCCGGCCCGACTGCGCTGACTCATCAATCAAGGAGATTCGCGATGATACCCCTGTCGACGAAAGGGCTGATCTGTTCGCTTCTGTTCTGGCTGATTTTCGAGGGCAGTCTCTTCGGCGCCGAAGCCGCGGTGATTTACGTCTCGCCCCACGGTGAAGACCAGTGGTCGGGACGGTTCGAGGAGCCCAACGACGCCCGGACTGACGGCCCCGTCGCATCCCTCGCCGGAGCGCGCGACGCGATCCGCAGGATGAAAGCCGCCGGTTGGCTGTCCGCCCCGGTGCGCGTTCTGATCGCGCCGGGAGTCTATCAGATCACTGAGCGTGTCCTGTTCGAGCCCGAGGACAGCGGGAGTGAAAGATGGCCGATCACCTACGAGGCAATCGAGCCCGGTCGATCGATCTTCAGCGGCGGCCGCGCGATCAGCGGATTCGAGGTGCAAGAGAACGGCCTGTGGACGACCCGAGCTGAAGGACCGGCCTTTGATCAGCTCTTCGTCAACGGTGCACGCGCCACCCGCGCTCGGTGGCCGAACGAGTCTTTCTTTCACATCGACGGCGTGACAGAGGAGATCCTCGAACGTGGCGAGCGACGTGCACCGAAGAGTGCGCGCCAGACCGTCGTGATCCCGGCCGAGAACGTGGCGCCCCTTCTGACTCTTGACGCGGCCGCGTTGCGCCGCGTGATCTTCACGGTCTATCACAAATGGGATTTTACGCGCCGCTTCGTGGAGAGCGTGGACGGCGCGCGGAGCGCGATCATCACCTCGGGCAGCGGAATGAAACCGTGGAATTCGTGGAAGAAGGGCCATCGATTTCATCTGGAGAACTTTCGCGCCGCCGTCGATGCGCCGGGCGAGTGGTTTCTCGATCGAGCGGGACAGCTCTTCTACATGCCCTGTCCGGGCGACGACCCGCGAACCGCCGTTGTCGTGGCGCCGCTGGCCGATCACTTCGTCATCCTTCGCGGCGATCCCGCCGCGTGCCGGTTCGTGGAGCACATCCGATTCAGGGGGCTCTCCTTTACTCACGGCCGGTGCGTGATGGGCCCGGCAGGATTCGAGCCGAGCCAGGCAGCCTTCTCGGTCGACGCGTCTGTCATGGTCGATGGGGCGCGGCACGTCGCTTTCGAAGACTGCGAGATCTCTCGCGTTGGCGGCTACGCGATCTGGTTTCGCCGCGGCTGCACCGGGTGCGGCATGGTTCACTGTTACCTGCACGATCTCGGTGCGGGCGGTGTGCGGATCGGCGAGGGACATATTTCAGAGGACAAAAGAGACCACACGGCGCGGATCGAGGTGGACAACAACATCATCCACTCGGGCGGGCGGCTCTATCCTCCCGCCGTCGGCGTCTGGATAGGTCAGAGCGGCCACAACGCGGTCACCCACAACGACATCGCTGATTTCTTCTACACCGGCGTATCGGTCGGCTGGCGCTGGGGGTATGCCGAGAGCCTCGCTGAGTACAACACGATCGACTTCAATCACATTCACCGGATCGGCAAGGGGCTGCTCAGCGACATGGGGGGCGTCTACACCCTCGGTCCGTCGCCGGCCACCACGGTGAGCCACAACCGGATTCACGACATCGAATCGTACAATTATGGAGGCTGGGGGCTCTACAACGACGAGGGAACGACAGGGATCGTGATGGAGAAGAACCTCGTCTACAACACCAAGACCGGCGGCTATCATCAGCACTACGGCCGAGAGAACATCATTCGCAACAACATCTTCGCCTTTGCGCGCGAGTACCAGCTCCAGTACACCAGGGTGGAAGATCATCTCTCCTTCTCGCTGACCAACAACATCGTCTACTTCGATCGCGGAATCCTGTTCGCCGGACCCTGGATCGAGGGGAAGGTCCTGCTCAAGAAGAATCTCTACTGGTATGCGGGCGAGGGGACCTTCGATTTCGGGGGTAAGAACTTTGCCGAGTGGCAGGCGGCGGGTTGCGACGCCGGCTCGATCGTGGCCGATCCGGGTTTCGGCGCACCCGAGGAATTCGATTTCTCGATCAAAGATCGCGCCGTCGTCGATCGGATCGGATTCGAGCCATTCGACAGCTCAAAGGCAGGTGTCTACGGCGATAGCGCCTGGGTGCAACTCGCCGAGACTGTGGAGTGATCGATTTTCCTAGAGCCGTGAAAAGAGGGGCTATATCGTCTGCCACCAGGCGACGCAACTGCAAAGAAAGGCAAGCTTGAACACGTTGAGTCCGATCCGCTTGTCGCGCTCGAAAATCATTCCGAGCAGACCGAGAAGGAGAAAGGACGGAAAGGCGAACTTGCTCGCGTTCAGGATGAACCCCTCCACGGGGGTGTAGAAGGTGCCGCCCCCACATCCACCGGCGGTGGTTCCCCCAAAGCAGAGGATGCACCCCACGGTGATCACCAGAACGCACTGAGCGATGTGAACGATCGAGGTGAACCTGGCGTCTCGAAAATCCCCGCCAAGAAAATCCCATAACTGTTCGATCGGGCCGGCCCGGTTCGTGACGTACATTTTTCGATCTCCCAATCATTTCACGGGGGATCAAAAATATAAATACCGAGATATGTATCGTCTTTCTCGGAGGCGGAATTCAGCACGAGCTGGAACTCTCGAATCAGAAAAGGCTTGTGGTGCCTATTCTGCTCTCTTTTGTGCGGGGAGCCTGACGAAGTACTCGTTGATGGAAAGCGCCGCGACGATGATCGCCCCGCCGAGGATCAGTGTTTTCAGGTTGGCCGCCTCGCCGAAGATGAGGAGCGAGCAGGTCACGGCCAGGGGGATCTTCAAGTTGTTGAAGATGGCCAGGGCGCCGGTGTTGGTCTTTCTGGCGCCGAGATTCCATAGGAAGAAACAGATGCCCGACGCCAGGATCCCGAGATAGAGCAGCGAAAAGACCTGCTCCTGTCCGAGAGCGATCTCGGACCAGTTTGTTGTCACGGCCACGGGCACGGCGGTGACGAGAAAGGCGCCGAAATAGAGCAGGCCGAAGACGTTGGCGTCCTTGAGTTCACGGTGCCGATTCATCAGGCGTTTGTAAAAAATCTGCCCCGCTGCAAAACAGAGGTTGGAGATCTGGAGCAGCAGAAATCCCGTCTGGATCTCGAAGCGGTGCATCTCCTTGTGAACGATGATGTAGGTCCCCACGATCGCCATCATGGAGATGAGCAGAAGTCGCGGATGGAAGCGCCTGTCGAGAATGTCCGAGATGCACGTGATGTAGAGCGGTGTGAAGGTGGTGTAGATCACCACCTGGTAGGCGGCGAGGTGCTGGAACGAGTAGAGATAGGCGACGTACATCAGGCCGAACTGGACCATGCCGATCAGCATGAGCTGGATCGCCAGCAGCGGATTGAGATTCTTGAGCCGAAGGAATGGGACGAAGAGGAGAAAGGAGATCAAGATCCGCGCGCAGGCGACAAGGTTCGAGTCGAGACCTGTCAGGTACTCCTTGATGAGCCCGAAGGAAAAGGCCCAGACGATCGACACGATCAGCAAGTAAGCCATTCGACCTTCTCTCGAAATTGTTCCCTGTACCGCCCCTGTTGTGGCTTGACAGGATATTCATCGCCTCTTTGATCGAAAATCATTATGCCTCGGCGCGAGAGAGGGTCCACATTTCTTTGCCGCCCCGAAGGGGCCGCGCCAGACGATCGGCTATTGCATTCTGCCGCAATATTCGGAGAATCGAGGATTCGCCCAAAGAGCACTGTTGCGCGCAGGAGAAGAATGACACCAGAGTCCTATCCCGAAATCGTGACCCGCTTCGAGCAGCTCGTGAGGAGCCGCGGGGCGGACCGAACCATGACGGCGTTGATCATCGATTCGCCCTGGCTGCCCGGGTTCGCGGGACAGAACACGCTCGACTTCTACTTCGACGATGCCACCTGGCTCGATGCTTATTGCCGGGCGCTGCACGCTCTACCCGGCGTGGCCTTCGTGCCTGGGAGCTGGGTCGAGTTCGGTATGGCGGCGGAGCCGAGCGGCTGGGGTGCGCCTGTTCGATGGACGGGGCGCGAACCGCCGTCGCTGCGCCGCTTCCCTGGCGGGATCGAGGCGCTTCTCGATTGTGTTCTGCCCGATCCCGAGACCGACGGTCTCATGCCCGCTGCGCTCCGCCAGTACGAGCGCCTGGCGCCCGAACTGACGCTGAGGGGCATCGCGCCCCGCATGGCGGCGGCGCGCGGACCTCTTGCGGTGGCCTCCCACCTTCTGGGTTTGACCGAGTTCCTCATGGCGACCAAGCTCGATCGTGAGAACTGTTTGGCGCTGCTCGACAGGACGACCGATCTGTGCATCGCGTGGCTGTCGGCCCAGCTCGCCAGGATGAAAGAGCCGATCGGAATCCTCGTGCTCGACGATGTGGTGGGGCTGATCAACCCCAACGATGCCGATGAACTTGCCCTCGGGCGGCTCAAAAGAATCTTCGATGCGTTTCCCGGCCTGATCCACATCTTTCACAATGACACTCCCAACGAGAAGGTCTACCCGGGGCTGGCCTCGATCGGCATGGATGTGTTCAACTTCAGCCACGAGATCGGTGTGGAGCGGGCGCGCGCGCTCCTCGGCCGGGAGATCGTGCTCATGGGCAATGTGCCGCCCCTCGATGTTCTCGTGCGCGGTACGGTCGAGCAGGTGAGGGCATCCACCGAAGCGCTCCTCGATGGTGCGCGGCGTTTCGGGCCGCTCCTCGTCTCGCCCGGCGGGGGCGTATCGCCCGGCACACCGATCGAGAATCTGCAAGCGCTCGCCGAGGTGGCAGAGACTTTTTGACCAATTTCAAAAGCTGAAGGAGAGATCGTGCTCGGAGTTCAATGGATCGACTGGCTCGTCATCGTCGTCTACCTCCTCGGAATCACCGCCATCGGCATGTGGGCGGTGCGCAAGGTCAAGAGCACGTCGACCTTCTTCATCGGCGAGCGCAAGTTCGGCAAGCTGATGATGATGTTCTTCACCTTCGGCGCCGGCACCCACTCGGACCAGGCGGTGAGCGTGGCGGCCAAGACCTACAAGTCGGGCGCGTCGGGGATCTGGTACCAGTGGCTGTGGCTCTTCGTGACGCCCTTCTTCTGGCTCCTCGCCCCGGTCTTCAGGCGGTGCCGGGCGATCACGACGGCCGACTTTTTCGAGGCGCGCTACGGGCGCGGCGTGGCGGTCCTCTACGCCGTGATCGGCATGCTGTCCCTCATGGTCAACATCGGCGTCATGCTCAAGGGATCGAGCGCCATGATCGAGGCGGTCTCGGGCGGCGCGATCGATCCGGACTTCGCCATCATCGGCATGACGCTCATGTTCGTCGTCTACGGGATCGCCGGGGGCCTGAGCGCGGCGGTGATGACCGACTTCGTTCAGGGCCTGCTCACCATCGTGCTCAGCTTTCTGATCCTGCCCTTTGCGCTCAACGCCGTGGGGGGGATGTCGGGCTTGCGCGAGACAGTGGGAAATGCCGACTTCTTCAAGATCGTGGCGCCCCATGAGATCACCTTCTTCTACATCGCCGTGATCTCCTTCAACGCGCTCGTGGGATGGGTCACCCAGCCCCACCACATGGGAATGGCGGGCGCGGGCAAGACCGAGATGGAAGGGCGCGTGGGCGTCATGGTGGGCATCCTGATCAAGCGGGTCTGCACCATCGCCTGGGTGCTCACCGGACTCTGCGCCGTGGGCTACTACATGGGCCAGAATGTGAACATCGACCTCGTCTACGGCCGGATGGCCCACGACCTGCTTCCCACCATCGCGCCCGGCCTGATCGGCCTCTTCATCGCCTCCATGCTGGCGGCGGTGATGAGCTCGTGCGATGTGTTCATGGTTTCGTCGTCGGCGCTCTTCACGCGCAACGTTTACAAACCCTTCATTGCGCCCGACAGGGACGATCGCCATTACATGATGGTCGGTCGCGTGGCGGCGGGCCTTGTCGTTTTCGTGGGGATCTGGTTCGCCTTCGTCTTCGAGAACGTGGTCGAGGGGCTCGAGATCTTCTGGAAGGTTTCGGCCATGATGGCGATTCCCTTCTGGGCGGGACTCTTCTGGCGGCGTGCGTCAGCGGCGGCGGCGTGGTGGTCGACGCTGGTCAGCTTCGGGGTGCTTCTCTTCACGAGCCAGATCCGGCTGTGGGACGACATCGTGCTCTGGGATTTCAATGCGACCTTTGCTGACTCGCTGCCTGCGTTCCTGCTATTCGAGGGGAAGCTTCTTCTGCCCTGGCAGATGATCTTCTATCTCACCGCGGGTTTCGTCAGCGTCATCGTGGTCAGCTTTTTCACGCGGCGGGTGGAAGAGGACAAGCTAGACAAGTTCTACACCTGCCTGCGTACTCCGGTCACTCCGGGCGAGCCGGAGACCGCGCCCTTCACACTGCCGCCTGGAGTCGAGCCCGGCCCGCGGCGGCCGCTCTTCAAGCATGCCGATCTGGAGATCCCCAAGCCGACCGTGGTGGGAATGGTCGGTTTCTTTGCGGGCTGGGTCGCGGTGGGGGCGCTCATCTGGGTCTTCTTCTGGATTCTGGGAGGCGGATAGAAAGGTCAGTCAAGCAGGGAGATGTTCTTTTGCATCTGCGCAGCTTCTCTGCGTGCTCGATTGACGAATCTGACGAACAGGATCAGAAGGACGGCCGTGAAGGCGACAACGATCAGTCGGTGAAGGGACCAGATGCCCCAGAACGTTGTCCATGAATCAAAGATAGAGTGATCAATCTTGTCCGAATCATAGATTCTTGGCAGGAGGTAAACATTGAAATAGACGCGGAGCGCTTCGGAGAAAAGACCGGTGATCGCGGTCAACCAGATCAATACCTTGTTCCACGTGAAGAGACGTGATCTTCCAACGAGTCGACTGAGATAGTTCAAACAGAGAAGAGCCAGCAGTTGGACCGCGAGCTGGTCGCATCTATAGGCGATCGAAACAAGGTTAGGAAAATACCAGAACGTCGGCCAGCCTTCCGATAGATCGATCTCTCCAAGATTGAACAGTCCTCTAAGATGTATAAAGATGCAGAGTGGTAGGCCGACGAGCGCCAAAACGCGCGCTAAGAACCTGATTCGTGAATAACCCACACTGTCATGTTCGGACTCGGGACGGCGAGAGAGGCAAAAGACCGACCAGATGAACAGTAACAGAAAAAAGAACTGGGCTGCACTTTCGCTGTACTCACGAAAAGGGAATTCTTCAGGTATCGGTAATCCATCGTACATATTCTTCAAGAATAGGAGGTATCTCACCAGGGCTAGGAGAACACTTAAAGCGAATGGAACGATTATCGAGACGAGGAGCAGCCGGATCCCGAGCCTGATTCGGTCCAGATGTTGAAGATGGATCGTCAACGGGCGATCTGAAATTATCTTGCTCCCTTTCTCTCGATCCTTCAGTCGATGACGATCTTCTCGCCGAGGAACTTGGGACCGCGATCGAAGAGTTTCACGTCGACGATCGCCTTGGCCCGGGCGAGGTATTCGCGCTGGTAGGTCTTCTGGGCCACGAGGCCGGCCACGTCCTTCGCGGCGAAACCGACCGCGTCGATTCCGTGGTTGCGGGCAATGAAAAGCGCCCGTCGACAGTGAAAGTCCTGCGAAACAACCAGAAGCTCGGTCTGGCCGAAGATCTTCTTGGCGCGCACAACCGAATCAAGGGTGGAGAATCCGGCATAGTCGCAAACGATCTTCTCCTCCGGGATACCCCTGGCAACGAGATCGTTTTTCATGTCTCCCGGCTCGTTGTATTCTTTTCGCGAGTTGTCGCCGGAGACGAGGAATCTTTCCACCTTGCCCTGCTTGTAAAGCGCCTCGGCCGCATCGAGCCTGTATTCGTAAAAGAGATTCGGTCTGCCGAAAGCGATCTTCGACGTTCCGAGGATCAGAGCGACCCGTCTCTCTGGGACGTCCTCGATATCGTGATAAACCCACTCCCCGTAACTCTCGATCGTCGAGTGTGAGATCCAGACGAAGATGACCGAAAGAACCGCCACGCCGAGGAGAACGAGGAAGATCCTCTTTTTCCTGATCTTCATGACGCGATATTAACAGCTTCGTCAGCCGGTGTCGTCAGCCTTCCCCGAAACCCATGAGATGGCCGATCCTGTCAGCATTCGACCGGCCGGTGAGGGCGGCCATCTCGTAAACATCTACACCGGTGGGGATCAAGAGGAGTACTCGTTTCATTACTTCTTTTTCCTCTTGGCTCGCCGGGGAGCGCTCCGTTCGCTCGCCTTGTATTTTTCGAGCAGGGCGGTCAGTTCGCCGACTTTTTCCGGGTGCTTGTCGTAGAGGTTCGTGCTCTCCGCCGGGTCGGCATTGAGGTCGTAGAGCTGTCCTTCAGGGTCACCCTCCTTCGGCTTTTTGATTCCGCCGGAAAAACCTCCCGCGCCGAGGCCGACGATGAGCTTCCATCGTCCCTGACGGACGCAGAACAGACCCTGGCCCGAATGATGAATCACAGCCTCCCGGATCGGTTGGGTGAGTTCTTCTCCCCGTAGCGCGGGCAGTATGTTGTAGCTGTCCTCGCCGGCATCCGGGGGGAGCTCCTCTCCCACAATGGCGGCGACCGTCGCCATGAGATCGACGTGGCAGACGAGCTCGTCGCTCACGCTTCCCGCCCGGATCGCGCCCGGCCAGCGGGCGAGGAACGGCACGCGGTGGCCGCCGTCCCAGGCGTCGGACTTGATTCCCCGCCAGGGGCGCGACGGATTGTGCTCGAAGCGGCGCACGGAGTTGACCTTTCCGCTCATGTTGGTTCCGTCACGGCCCGGCGAGCCGTTGTCGCTCGTGAAGATCACGAGAGTGTTTTCGCGCAGGCCATGGCTGTCGAGAGCGCGCAGGATCTCGCCCACGCTGTGGTCGACCTGATAGACATAGTCGCCATAGGCGCCCGCTTCGCTCTTTCCCTTGAACTCCGCGGCGGGTGCGATCGGAGTGTGAGGGGCGGTGAGCGCGAAGTAGAGGAAAAAGGGCTTCCCTCTATCGTCTTCGGCGCACTGCGCGATGGAATCGACCGCCCGCCCGGTGATCGCCGGCATGACGGCATCGAGCGTCCATCCCTTTGCCATCGAACCCGCGTGGCCGAACATGGTGTCCGGTTTCGGTTCCGAGGGGATCGCCGTGACCCTGTCGTTCTCGATGAAACAGTAGGGGGGGAAGTTGGGCACATCGTCGCCGAAGTAGGTGTCGAATCCGCGCGCCGTGGGACCGCCGCCGATCGGCTTCGAGTAATCGATCTTTTCTCCCAAAGCGGATCTCGTCTTGGCGTTGTGGCGCCCCGGCGGGAGCGTGGCGTTGATCCGGGAGCCGTCGACAGTGGGCCAGTCCCATCCGAGGTGCCACTTGCCGACGCACGCCGTGCGATAGCCCGCTTTCTTCAGCAGACCGCTCACGGTCAGACGGTCCGCTGCGATCAACGGCCGGTCCCAGGGCCAGAGTACGCTCGACTTCAGCTCGGTGCGCCAGCAGTAGCGGCCGGTCAGGATGCCGTACCGCGTGGGCGTGCACACGGCCGACGGAGAGTGGGCGTCGGTGAACCGGACCCCTTCGCGCGCGAGCCGGTCGAGGTTGGGTGTGGGAATCTTCGACGCGGTGTTCTGGCAGGCCAGGTCACCGAATCCCATGTCGTCGGCGAGGATGAAGACGATGTTGGGGTGTTTCTTCAGTGGGGACGCAGGTCGCGCGAAGGGGCTTACCATGAGCGCACCCGCTCCGAGCCCCACGGTTTTCAGGAAATTCCGTCTATTCGTTTTCTTCATATCAGTCTCCGGGAGCCAGCCTCCACCTCAGAAAGCTCAAAATTTCGACCAGCTCATCGACCTGCGCGCCGAAGGATGCACCACCGCAAAATAGTAACTCCCCGCGGCTCCGGGTTCCCGGAAATTCCAGATAGCGCCGATCGCGTGGGATCGAGAGACAAAAAGGACGCTGGGAACAATATCGAGTTTCAACCGGTAGATTGGAGGAGTTATGATGGACCTCGATGGCGGCGGACCTCGCGGAAGTTCTGATGCACTGAACCACTGATGATTAAGGAAACCCGATGGGCAAATCCAAACACCTTTCACGGCAGGTCGGACTCGAGATCGGCTTGATCGTCTGCCGCTACCTGCTCAAGACCGAGGAGCTGCACTTTGGCTACTGGCCCGACGATCTCCCCGTGGAAATGCTCAACCTCCCCGCGGCACAGGAGAATCACTCGCAGCTCATCGTCGACCGGCTCCCGATCAGCGAGGGGAGAATTCTCGATGTTGGCTGCGGCGCGGGCACCTTCGGCCGCAAGCTGATCGATCTGGGATTCAGCGTGGACGGCGTGATCCCGAGCGCTTTTCTCGCACAGCGGGTGCGGGAGGTCTTTGGCGGGCGGGGCGAGGTGTTCGAATCCCGCTTCGAGGAGATGGAGACGGACAAGAAATACGACCTCATCCTTTTCAGCGAGAGCTTTCAGTATGTCGACATCGACACGGGTCTCGCCAAGGCGAAGGCGCTCCTCGACGCGGGCGGCCACATGCTGATCTGCGACTTTTTCGACAAGCAGGTCGCAAAGGTCAAGTCGGTCAAGGGAGGCCACAAGTGGCCCTTGTTCGAAGACGCCCTGAGACGAGGTTCGTGGAAGAAAAAGGACGATGTGGACATCACGAGGGAAACGGGCCGCACCCTCGATCTGGTCAAGGATGTGATGACCGAGGTCGCCCTGCCGATCTGCGGTCTCGCCGACGTGACATTCAGGGAACGCCATCCGTTTCTGTCCAAGATCCTTCACTGGAAGTTCAAGAAGCGCATCGAGAAGGTGAGGGCGAGGTACCTGGGCGGCCGGATGAGCTCCGAGTCGTTCGAGGCGGCCAAAACCTATCGCCTTCTGGTCTACGGCAAGGAGTGAGAACCGTTTAACTGAACGCGTAGACGACAACATGGCGGTAGGTCTTGCCCGGCCGGAGCACCACCGTGGGCCATCCAGGTTTGTTGATCGAGTCGGGAAAGTGCTGCGTTTCGAGGCAGAAGCCGTTCCGCTGCTCGTAGACCGCGCCGCCCTTGCCCGTGACCGAGCCGTCGAGAAAATTCCCGCTGTAAAACTGCACTCCCGGTTCCGTGGTGAAGACCTCCATCACACGGCCCGAGCCGGGCTCGACAACGCGGGCGGCGAGCTTGAGGCCGCCATTTTCGCCGTTGAGCACGAAGTTCGTGTCGAAACCGCCCGGGTTGTTCATCTCCGGATTGCCCGGGATCCGGGCGATGTCGGCGCCGATCGTCTTGGGTTTCCGGAAGTCAAAGGGGGTTCCCTCGACAGGCGCGAAGGCGCCCGTGGGAATCAGCCACTCGTCGGTGGGGGTGTAGCTGTCCGCGTTGAGGCAGAGTTGGTGGCCGAGGATGTCGCCGCTGTCATGGCCGCTTAGGTTCCAGTAGGAGTGGTTGGCCATGTTGACCGGCGTGGGCGCGTCGGTCTCAGCGGTCATTTCGATCTTGAGCTCGTTGGCATGAGTGAGGGTGTAGACCACGGTGGTCTTGAGGTTGCCCGGATAGCCTTCCTCGCCGTCGGCGGAGAGGTAGGTGAGGGTCAGGGCCGGGCCGTCGGCCGTGTCGTGCGCCTCGGCGTCCCACAGCACCTTGTCGAAACCACGCAGCCCGCCGTGAAGGTGGTTGGGACCGTTGTTGACAGCCAGGGTGTAGTTTTTGTCGTCGAGGCTGAAGCGCCCCTTTGCGATGCGGTTGGCCACACGGCCCACGATGGCGCCGAAATAGGGGTGCTTGCCGAGATAGCCGTCGAGCCGGTCGAAACCGAGCACCACGTCGGCGAGGTTGCCGTCGCGGTCTGGTACGTGCAGTTCGGTCACGATGCAGCCGTAGTTGGTGATCCTGGCGGTCGCGCCGCTCGAGTTGGTCAAGGTGTAGAGGTCGACCGTCTTGCCGTCGATCTCGCCGAAAGTCTGTTTGCCGATCCGCATATGGAGAGTTCCTGTGCAACCGAGTAGGCTCGCCCCGAGGAGGATCGCGAGCAGCAGGAGTCCGATCACGCCTGATTGAATTTTCATGAGTCTTGCCTCGATGAAAGGGGCTACTAAAATTAAGACCATTATCCAGAGACTCTAGAGACCTTTCAACCGAATAGGAATTGGACAGATGAATCTCACTGAACTGCTCAAAGCCGAGATCGAGATGGCGTACAAATCTGCCGACGGCCTCATGGCGCTCGTCGACGACAAGATCCTCGCATGGAAACCGGAGACCGGTGAGAACTGGATGACCGTGGGTCAGCTTCTCATGCACATGACCTCGGCGTGCGGTTTCTGCATGAAGGGCATGGCGACCGGCGACTGGACGCTCCATGACGGACAGAATCTCGAGGAGATGTCCGACGAGGAGATGCTCCCTTCCGCCGAGACGCTGCCCGCCGTGGAGAGCGTGGCCCAGGCGCGCGCCATGCTCGCCGACGACAAGCGGGTGGCTGTCGAGACGGTGGACGGGGCCGGGGAGGAAGCGCTGGCGAATCGTGACACGGCCGCACCGTGGGCGCCGGAGGAGAAGTACGCTCTCGGCCGGCATCTGGTACAGATGGTGGGCCACCTCTCTTCCCACAAGTCCCAGCTCTTCTATTACCTGAAACTCCTGAATAAGCCGGTGAACACGGGCGATCTGTGGGGGATGTAGGTTCACCATGCGCTATGGATATTTCGACGACGCACAGGACGAGTACGTGATCGAGCGTCCCGATCTTCCCGTATCGTGGACGAATTATCTCGGGGTCAAGGACCTCTGCACCGTGATCTCACACAACGGCGGCGGGTACACCTTCTACAAGTCGGCCGAGCATTGTCGGCTCACCCGGTTCAGACCGAACGGCGTGCCTCTCGACCGTCCGGGCCATTATGTCTACCTGCGCGACGACGCCACGGGCGACTACTGGTCGATCTCGTGGCAGCCGGTGGGAAAGGATCTCGACAGGGCGCGCTACACGGTGCGCCACGGTCTGTCCTACACACGGTTCCTCTGCGACTACGAGGGGATCGGCGCCGAACAGCTCCTCTTCATTCCAGTCGACGATGATGTGCAGCTCTGCGACGTGATCGTCAGGAACACCGGCGACCGGGAGAGAACGATCAGCGTCTTCCACTATCTCGAGTGGTCGTTCCAGCACGTGGAGATCGACAACCAGAACCTCCAGATGAGCCTCTACGCCTCGGGCGCCGACCACGCCGAGGGCGTGATCGAGTACGACTTCTTCTACGAACCCTGGACCCACCACTTCCTGGCCGCCGGGTTCGATCCCGATGGTTTCGACTGCGTGCGCGATCGATTCATCGGTCCCTACCGCACCGAAACGAATCCCCTCGCCGTGGAGAAAGGCGCGTGCTCGGGAAGCTCCGAGAAGGGCGGCAATCATTGCGGCGCGCTGCACAAGAAGCTCGTACTCGCTCCGGGCGCCGCGGAGTGGCTCCTCTTCATCCTCGGTGTGGGCTCGCGCCGGGAGAAGGGGCTTCGGGCGAGAAAGAAATACACCCGGCCCGGAGCGGTGGACCGGGCGTTCAGCGGCCTGAAAGAGTACTGGGACGAGAAGAGATCGAACCTCCGGATCGACACCCCGCACCGGGGTATGAACAGCATGCTCAACAGGTGGACGCTCTACCAGGCCGAGACCTGCGTGGTCTGGTCGAGGTTCGCGTCCTTCATCGAGGTGGGCGGCCGCACGGGGCTCGGATTTCGCGACACGGCCCAGGATGTGATGGCCGTTCCCCACACCAATCCGGTCAAGACGAAGCGGCGCATCGTCGAGCTTCTCCGCGGTCTGACCAGCCGGGGGTACGGTCTCCATCTCTTCGATCCCGCGGTCTTCGAGCCGCGCGAGAATCCCCTTCCCCAGGTGAAGCTTCCCACGGTGGAACCGACGCCGAGGCCGGAAGAGATCATCCACGGGCTCGATGACGCCTGCGCCGACGACGCTCTCTGGCTCGTGGCGTCGGTCTGCGAGTGGATCAAGGAGACGGGCGAGGTTGCCTTCTTCGACGAGGTCCTCCCTTACGCCGACGGGGGGGAGGGGACTGTCTACGAGCACCTGAAGAAGATCCTCGATTTTTCCGCCGAACAGATCGGCGAGCACGGCATCTGCAAGGGACTCCGCGCCGACTGGAACGACTGCCTCAATCTCGGCGGCGGTGAGAGCGCCATGGTCTCCTTCATGCACCACTGGGCTCTCGGCGTCTTCATCGAGGCGGCGGCCCATCTCGGCAGGAAAAACGACGTGGACCATTACAGGGCGATCGCCCGGAGGGTGCGCACCGCGTGCGAGGACACGCTTTGGGACGGTGAATGGTACCTGCGCGGCTTCACCGGCCGGGGCCGGAAGATCGGCACCCGGTCGAGCAAGGAGGGCAAGCTCTTTCTGAACGCCCAGACCTGGGCGGTCTATTCGGGCGTGGCGTCGAACGAGCGGCGTACAGCGTGCATGGACGCTGTGGACGCGCACCTATTCTCGCGATACGGCCTTCACCTTCTCTGGCCGGCTTTCACGGAACCCGACGACGAGATCGGCTACGTGACGCGCGTCTACCCCGGCGTCAAGGAGAACGCTTCCATCTTCAGCCACCCCAATCCGTGGGCGATCATCGCCGAGTGCATCCTCGGCCGTGGGCGACGGGCCATGAAATTCTACGACGCGATCCTGCCCCACAATCAGAACGACGCGATCGAGATCCGCGAGGCGGAACCCTACTCATACTGCCAGTTCGTGCTCGGCAACGACCACAGCGCCCACGGCCGCGCTCGCCACCCCTGGCTCACCGGTTCGGCGGGGTGGTTCTACATGGCCGCCACGAAGTACATCCTCGGCGTGCGGCCCACCTTCGACGGTCTCGTCATCGATCCCTGCATTCCGGCCGAGTGGGATCGATTCGAGGTGGTGCGCAAGTGGAGAGGCGCCACTTACACGATCACGGTGAAGAACCCGGAAGGCGTGGAGAAAGGGATCAGCTCGATTACGCTCGATGGCGATCCGATCGCCGGACCGATTCCACCCCAACCGCCCGGCTCGGTTCATGCCGTGGACGTCGTCATGGGGTCGCCTCGTCAGTCCCTCTCGTAGACAGTGGGCTGCTCGATGTACCTGGTTACCTCATCCCTGTTCGCGGTGATGCTCAAACCGTACTCGGGATTGTGTTTATCCCTTGCGATCACTTGGGCGATCTTCTCCGTGACCGGACCCTGTCTGCCGTCGCCGATGATACGGTTTTCGATCCGCGTTACCGGGATCAGAGAGCAATCGGCGCTCATCGCGAAACACTCCCGGTCGGGGCCGGCGAAGTCAATGGCCTGCATGTCGTCCGCCTCGCGGACGCTGAAGCCGAGACGGCGCGTTTCGAGCAAAACGAGGTCGCGCGCGATACCGGCGAGGCAATGCTCCGGACTGGGAGTGATCAAGGTCGCCCTGGCGGGATTGGATTCCCAGCCCTCGCCGCGAAAGATGAAAAAGACATGACCCGACGTGGCTTCGGCCACGATGCCCTGCATGTTGACCAGAATCGTGTCGCGCTTGCCCTTGATCGCCGAATCGAGCAGACCGAGGATGCTGTTGAGTCCGCTGCAACTCCTGATGTTGGGATCGATCACGTCCCCACCCTGCCGGCGGACCTCGCGGCTCACGGCGAGCTCGGTCGGCTCCTCGACGATCGAGTCGGCGTCATTTTCGAGTGGGAAAGCAATGATCGACACGGTGGGCGCCAGGCTCTCCCGCGGATGAATGTCGAGGCTGCCTATACCGCGGGTCACCGTGATCCGGATCCGGCCTCTGTCCTTTTCGGCGAATCCCGCCGCCTCGACGGTCTGAACGATGCGCCGGGCCATCCGCTCCTCGGAGAAGGGAATGGAGATCGACACCTTTCGCGCCGAGTCGTACAGGTTGGCCAGGTGCTCCTGGAGCACGAAGAGCCGGCCGAAGGCGAGCGAGACATCCTCGAAGACACCGTCGCCGAAGAGGCTGCCGTGGTCGAGCGGAGAGAGTCCGATCTCGTCCAGTTCGAAGATTCCCTCGTGCCGTTCAAAGGAGGTGGACGCGGAATCGTCCCGGCAGCGCTCGGCGGCGGCCAGAATCCTGGGCGACACTCCTTTGACGTAAGGCATGCTGACAAAAACTCTTGCCTTTTGACAGGCCCTTGCCAATCGATCGGGCCCGAACAATGGCTCGGCTGATTTATGAGTAAAGGGGTCGTTGAAGTCGATCTGCATCGCGTTCTCCCGGTTTTTGGTGATCTGAGCGTTTATCGTCCATTCCCTGAAAATAATGAATCGGAGAGTTCTCATCGAAGGTGCGAGCCTGAGCAAGGAGCTTTTTTCGTGGGGATTTAGCCCAAGATTTTCTCCGAAAGATTCGACCAATATTGTTGCAACGAGATTTTCTGCCGGAACTGGACGTACGTGCGGGAAGCCACTCGCTTTTTCCGAGCTCAGAACGCAAGGAGCAGATCACGAGAAACGGATCGATGTAGGGAATCGACCGACAGACTCGGTGATCTGAGTCGCCCGGCTCGGAAGAGTGTGCATTCTTATCGAAGGGCTCGAATGGAAAGTACGATAAAGGTCCTGCTCATCGAGGGAAACGTGAGGGACTCCTACCATGTGAGCGAGGCGCTCGCCGGGGTCAGAGGAGTGCGCTTCGACCTGGAGGGACAGGACTGTCTCTCAAAGGGAATCGAACACCTCGAAGCGAGCGGCGCCGACGTGGTTCTCGTCGACCTGGCCCTGCCCGACAGCAACGGGCTCGACACGCTCCTCGCTATCCGGGACGCGGCGGCGGGAATACCGTTCATCGTGCTCAGCGCTTTTCGCGACAGGGCTCTGGCCCGCAAGGTGGTGCACGAAGGCGCCTAGGACTATCTCGTGATCGGACGGATCGACAGCGATTCGCTCGGGCGCTCCATCCACTACGCGATCAAGCGCAAGGCGGTGGAGGGCGAGCTCGTCAACGCGTTGCACGAGGCCGAGGAGGCTGACCGTGCCAAGAGCGAGTTCTTGAGCAACGTGAGCCACGAGATCCGTACGCCGCTCACGGCGATGCGCAACGTTCTGTCCAATCTCAGCGCGGGGATCGGCGGCAAGCTGAAGGGCAAGCAGAAGGAATACATGACCATGCTCGCCGAGGACTGCACCCGGCTCTGCTCTCTCGTGGAGAAGCTCCTGAACCTCTCCCGGCTGCAGTCCGGCAAGGTTCCGGTCGACTTCGGCCCCACAGACCTGGCCGCAGTGGCTGAAGACGCCGTGCGCGGCGTGCGGCGCGAGGCCGAGGCCAAGGGAGTGGCGCTCCGCGTCGAATCGCCCGCCGGCCTTCGCGAAGTCCACGCCGACGGTACCCTTCTTCTGCAGGTCTTCACCAACCTGGTCTTCAACGCGATCAAGTTCACTCCTTCCGGCGGAACCATCACCGTCAGGCTCGGAGAACGCGGCGCAGAGGTTCTTGCGGCAGTGTGCGACACCGGAATCGGCATCGCGCCCGAGAATCTGGAAAAGGTCTTCAAGAAATTCGCGCAGGTGAACAGGAAGAAAGGCGGCGCAGGCGCTCAAGGCACCGGAATCGGCCTGGCCATCTGCAAGGAGATCGTCGACCTGCACGGCGGCGAGATCTGGGTCGAGAGCGTTGTGGGCGAGGGAAGTCGCTTTCAGTTTACCTTGCCCAAGAACAAAAGCACGGTGGGGACCGACTCTGCCGAAGGATCGGCCACCCGCGCCGAAGGATCGGCCACCCGTGCCGAGGAACTCCTGGAGGTTTGAGGATGTTCAAGTGGTTGTCATCCAAGAAATCCGCACGCAAGAGGATCCTGGTCGTCGACGATGAGGACAACATCGTGCGGACGATCGCCGACCGCCTCGAGATGAGCGGCTACCAGGTGGTGACCGCCTCGGACGGGGAGGAAGCGCTCGATAAGGTGTCGAGCGAGAAACCGGACCTCATTGTTCTCGACATCGTCATGCCCAAGCTCGACGGCCACGGCGTACTCGAGAGATTGAAACAGATGGACGCGTCACGGCACATTCCGGTGATCATGCTCACGGCCCAGAGCCAGGCTGACGACGTCTATCGAGCCAACGCAGCCGGTGTGGACGGGTACTTTGTCAAACCTTTCGATCTCGTGGAGCTTATCTCCAAGATCGAGAACGTTCTGACAGTCAGTGTATAAGGACGATTTCATGGAGAATGGCGGCAAAGATCTGCTTCAAAAGACGGAACCGGTGACCGAGTTTCTCCTCCGGAATGAGATCATCGCCGAGAAGGATCTCTCTCGCGCATTCGGCCGGCAGGCCGAAACCGGCGAGAGTCTGGGCAAGGCTCTTCTGAGCCTGGGCGCTGTCTCGCGCGACGATCTCAACAGGGCCACTGCGGCCGCGCACGGTATCGATTTCGTGGAACTCAGCCCCGACGACGTCGATCCTTCCGTCGCCCACCTGGTGCCGGAGCATTTTGTCCAGCAGTACCAGGCCATTCCGATCAGGAGGGAAGAGGGAAAACTCATCGTGGCCATGGACTCGCCCCTCAACCTTGCTGCCAGGGACGAGATAGCGCTCCTGACCGGCTACCAGGTGGTGCCCGTGGTGACGACCCGGAAGGCTCTTTTCCTGGTGATCCAGAACCATTTCAACATCGAAAGCGCCACCAAGCAGGAAATCGTCAATATCCGGCTGCAGGAGATCCAGGACTCCCGATCCAAGGTCGAGGTGGATCGCGTCGAAGAGGTGCCCAAGGGCGAGGAAGGTGCCGTCATCAGGCTCGTCGATTCGGTCATCAAGGGGGCGATCGACGCCGGAGCGAGCGACATCCATCTCGAGCCCTTCGATCCCGAGATGCGGCTGCGTTACAGGGTGGACGGGATCCTCAACGACATCATGACGATTCCCAGGAACGTGGAATCCGCACTCGTTTCGCGCATCAAGGTGATCACCGACCTCGACATCAGCGAACGACGGATTCCCCAAGACGGTCACTTCTCCATGCGGCGCTCCGGCAGGGATTTGGATTTTCGCGTCTCGACCATGCCCACGGTCATGGGAGAGAAAGTCGTGATCCGCGTACTCGACAAAAGCACGGCCATGGTCGACCTCGATGGACTGGGTCTGGAAGCAGAGGACCGAAACGGTTTCGATTCCCTCATCACCCGTCCTCACGGCATCATTCTCATCACGGGGCCGACAGGAAGCGGCAAGACCACGACCCTCTACGCGTCCCTGAGAAGCCTCAACAAGGGGACCACAAACATGGTCACCGTCGAGGATCCGGTGGAGTACTGTCTCCCGGGAATCAACCAGGTCCAGGTGAATCCCGCCGCCGGGATTACCATCCCACGGGCGCTGAGAACTTTCCTGCGCCAGGATCCGGATGTCATCATGGTGGGCGAGATCAGGGACAGGGAGACAGCCGAGCTCGCGGTGGACGCGGCACTGACGGGCCACCTGGTTTTCAGCACTCTCCACACCAACGATGCGGCCGGAGCGACGGTGAGGCTCGTCGAGATGGGCGTCGAACCCTTTCTCATCGCGTCCTCCCTGCTCGGGATGGTGGCCCAGCGCCTGGTGCGCTCGGTCTGCGTCGACTGCCGTGAACCCTATACGGCGACGTACAGCTCCATCGCGGCCGGGGTTGCCGTTTCTGCTATCAGACCGGATACCGCGGTCGGACCGGTGTTTTCGAGATTTTAAAGATCACCGAAAGTCTTCGCGCTCTTATTGCCGAAAAACAACCGACGACGACGATCCGCTCTGCGGCAACCGCCGAGGGATTCAAGACCCTGTACCGCCGCGGTATCGACAAGGTCCTCGATGGGCGGACAACCGTCGAAGAAGTGAAGCGCGTTATCGGAAGCGAGGTGACTTGATGCCGACATTCACTTTCACGGCCAAGGACGAGACGGGTAATACCTTCACTAGCACTCTCGAGGGGCCGGACAAGAAGTCGGTTCGCTACGATCTGGCGAGGATGCATTACCAGGTCAAGTCCTTGAAGGTCGTGCGCGAGCCCGGCCAAGGCCGTGCGAGCGGGAAGGTGCAACGGGGAGACCTGATCGTCTTCACGAGGCAGCTCGCCACCATGTGCGGCGCCGGAGTCGCGCTCTTTAACGCCCTCGCCCTGATCGGCGAA
Source organism: uncultured Phycisphaerales bacterium (assembly GCA_964464495.1). Lineage (GTDB taxonomy): Bacteria > Planctomycetota > B15-G4 > B15-G4 > CAYZWU01 > CAZUHB01. The sequence goes on along the minus strand of CAYXGI010000001.1, from coordinate 71,577 downwards.
GAAACGCAGAACGTCAAGATGCGGGAAGTCATTCAAGATCTTCAGAAGCAGATCGGCGGGGGGACGAGCCTGCACGGCGCATGCGCGCGCCACCCCGACGTTTTCTCCGATTTTTTTCTCGGAATGATCGAGAGCAGCGAGAGGGGCGGAGACCTCAACAATGTGCTCGACGAGGTGGCGTCCAATATCGAGGGGCAGGAGGAACTGAGGCAGAAAGTGGTTCAGGCCTTCGCCTATCCCGTCGTGGTCGTCATTCTTTGTTTTCTGGTGGTGACCTTTCTGGTGACTTTCATCGTGCCCGTTTTCGCCGAGGCCTACGATAAATTGAAGATCCCGCTTCCGGCCCCCACGCAGGTACTCATCGGGGCGAGCCACTTCGTTCGTGAATACTGGTGGGCTCTGCTGGCTGTTCTCTTCGTGGTGGTCTTTACGTGGACCAGGATCCGGAAGACCGAGGCGGTTTCGAGGATGTTCGGCAATCTCAAGGTGAATGCGCCCCTTATCGGCCCGCTCAACCGGAAGATCGCGGTGTGCCGTTTCTTGAAAAACTTCGGCATCATGCTCGGCAGCGGAATTCCTATTCAGCAATCGATCTCGATTGCCGAAGGAATCGCGAAGAGCCCTGTCATCAACACAGCCGCGGCTACGATCCAGGAGGCTGTGAATGCTGGAAAGTCCCTCCTGGAGCCCCTCAGGCAGTGCGGTGTGTTTCCTCCCATGGTCATCGGCATGGCCGCGGCAGGGGAGTCGTCGGGTGCGATGCCCGAGATGTTGGCGAAGAGTGCGGAATATATCGAAAAGGACATCGAACGGTCTTTGAAGAAGTTGCTCACAAAGCTCGAACCGCTCATCACGGTGGCGCTGGCCGCCATAGTGGGGTTCATCCTGCTCGCGGTGTATCTACCCATGTTCGATGTCATGAAAACGTCCAGATAATCTGAAGGAGTGGAATCGGAGAATCATCGATTGTCTATCAATTTTTTCTTTGGAGGATTGGAAATGTTCAAGAGGAAACAAGGTTTCACCCTGGTCGAGCTTCTGTTAGTCGTATTGATCCTTGCAGCCCTGGCTGCCATCGCCATTCCCCGAATGGTGGCCACCTCGGCAGATGCCAAGACCAACGCGTGCAGCACGAACATCGATCTGATGAACAGCCAGATCGAAGCCTATCTGGTCAACACCGGAACGGCTGCCGCGGACTTCGCCGCAACGACGCTGACCGCGCTTCTGGCCAACACGGCCTATTTTCCGGACGGGGCGCCCGTGTGTCCTTACGGGACAGCCTACGCGCTGAACACGACGACCAAGCACATAACCGCGCACAGTCATTAGGCCGGGGCGGTTTTCAGGCTGCTGCTGCCATTCTCTCGGCGGTGGAATCTTGAGGTGGAAGGGGAAACGTGCGGCAGTCCGATCGGGGACTGCTGCACGTGAGCCCTTTCCGACGCTTGATCGTTCGAAACGCAACCTGTTCCGGGGACCGCGCTCGGCTCGTGAAGGGACAATACCGGACCGATCTGCCAGCTGTGCGGCTCGTCCGGTTTCGAGGTGACCAAAGATGGTGACGAAGCGGCCTTCTGAAAACGGGTTCAGCGTGATCGAGCTGCTGCTCGTCCTGGTGCTCATCTCGGTGATCGCCATGATCGCCGTGCCGCGCTTTGGCGATCACATACTCGGCCCGGCCTCGGCCATGGCGGCCGCACGCGAGATGGCCGCCGACCTGCGGCTCTGCCGGACCCTGGCCGTGACCCATGGGAGCACAAATTCCACGGGATATGCGGTCCAGATGCAGGGAACGGCGCCTTACACGGGATACGTGATCGTGGACAGCGAGAGCAGCGTTGTAGCGAGCGCAAAAACCTTTTCCGACGGGGTTGCGGCCACTGGAGACGCGGTGTTCAGCTTCGGGCCTCTCGGGAACCTTGCAACCGGAAGCGGCACAACCCTGGTCCTGACGGGAGGAAGCAAAACCTGCCAACTGGACCTGACCGCTGCCAACGGGAGCGTCTTTATCACGGAGTGACGGCATGGACCAAAAGAGGAAACACCACGATACGAGCGGTTTTACCCTCACCGAGGTTCTCGTAAGTATTGTACTCATGGCGCTCGCTCTGGCGCCGGTCATGCATGCCTTGGCCAGAATCCAGGCCACTGGAACAAAAGCGCAGAGGGTCACGCAGGCCCTCTTTCTCGCGGAAAGCACGATCGAAGACGTCCGCGCGGAACTCCTGGAATCCTTCGATACAGATTTTTCCGTCTCTTCCGCGGCGCTCTCTGACGGATTCCTCTGCACTGTCCTGCAAACGGACGAGAGCAGTTTGCTCAAGATCATCGAGGTCGAGGTCGGATATGACGATGACGGCGATGGAGTTCTCGACAGTGGCGAGATCGTGGCCGTGTTGAACACGAAAGTCGCGGACAAGGAGTGAGGGACGCAATGGATTACAGGAACGGCACCGGTCCGATACGAGGACTCACCCTGGTGGAGATGATCCTCGTTGTCGCCCTCATCGCCGGGCTCATGGCGGCGATCTCGCCTGCCGTGCGCGTCGTCAACATGGGCTGGCAGGCAGGAGAGCGGCGCATCGAGGTGGTCCAGAACGGGCGCGTCGCCATGGACGAGGCCGTGCGCACCCTGCGCCAGGCGAGGGCTGTGAGCTCGGTGAGCGCCTCGGGCGACACCGACGGTTACATCGAATTTTACGACAAGGACAACGTGCTGCAGCGGCTCGACGTGGACAGCGTGACCGGTTACGTTCAGCTCGGGCCTGCCAGCGGCCAAGCCGTGCTGGCCGGACCGGTGACGGCGCTCGAGTTTTCGTGCTACGACTCGTCCAACACTCTTCTCACCTCACCGGTCACAGCCCACGAGATCAGGTCCGTGGCCGTGGATCTGACCACCTCCGACGCCGAGAACCAGGTTCCGTCCTACACCCTGCGCAGCAAGGTCTACATGCGCCGAGACGGATCGCTCGTCATCAACGAGATCATGTACAATCCCGCCGCCACATCCCACGACGACAGGTACGAGTGGATCGAGCTCTTCAATTTCAGCGACAGGACCATCGATACGGAGGGGTGGGAGATTACATCGTGGACCAACCGGAACAATCCCGATGTTCTGTCGGGCGATACGCGATTCGGCACGGGGAGCACTCTATTGTCTGTGGGCGAATACGCGGTCATCATCTGCGAGGACACGGAGGTCTACACGGAACTCCTGACCAACCGCGGTTTCGAGAGCAATCCGGAGATGTCCGTGTGGAGCCGCTCCAGCGGGTGGAGCCGAACCAACAGCGGCGATGCGCATGAAGGAAACAGGGTGCTGGAACGTCCCGACGCGGGATGGGTCTACCAGACCGCCACCATTCAGAACGTGGGCAACAGCGCCTTCTTTTCGTGCTGGGAAAAAACACCGTCCGCGTCGGCCACAGGGATGAGCTGGATCATCACCATTCGCGACACGGGAGGTGGAGTCCTGGAGACCGTCTACAGCGGGGCCGTGCACACGGACTGGACCTGCCACTATGCGGACATGACCGACTACATGGGCTCGACTGTTCGGGTTTACGTCGAGACGGTCGGGGCGGGAACGTTCTGGATCGACGATTTCTCCCTGAGCCGCACCTACGTGGATCAGAACGCGGTCAGGTTGGTCGTCGACGACGGCAATGTGTGCGGGGCTCAAGAATAACTCGGACATCGTCACCCTCTACCAGGGAACACTCGAAGTGGACTGCGTCTCCTATGACGACAGCTGGGGAGCCGACGGGAATGGTGCGTCGCTGGAACGCGTTCATCCCACAGGCGATTCGAGCGATTCCGGCAACTGGGAAGATGGGCCGGTGGAGGGGACGCCGGGCGCGGTCAATGAGGCAGCGGGGGGATAGATGACTCAAGGCGAAAAACAAAGGAATCGAAATAGCCAACCGGACCAGGAGGGAGCGGTCCTGCTCCTGATGGTCTTTCTCGTCGCTTTTTCGGTCCTTCTTGTGGGCGCTCTCCTGCGTTCCCAGACCAGCGACCTGCAGATATCGAGGAACCATATCTCTTCGATGAAAGCGCTCTTCGTGGCCGATGCCGGAGTCGAGGATGCCATCGCGGAATTGAGGGACGACTACACCTGGAACACAGGATTTACGGGAAAAGTTTTTCCCTCGGGGAGCACCAGCTCCTACACGGTGGAGGTGACCAACAACCAACCCACGGTGGAGATCCTTTCCACGGGTATGGTTAACGGCTACGTGCGCAAGATTCAGGTCGAACTCACTGTTGGCGATTCATCGTCCCCCTATTCCATACGGGTGATTTATTGGAAAGAACTGTGATGATCAGGCTCAAACCGGAAACAGCTCTGGGCGTCGACATCAACGAGAGAGTGATCTCCGCCGTTGAGTTGAAATCGGAGCGAGGAGCGCCCGGGGAAAAAGGAAAGCTCAAGGTTCGTCGTTCGGGAACGGTGCCGACTCCAGAAAACACCATGTCCCGGGGCGCGGTGACCGATCCCAAATCGATCGCCAGAGCTCTCGAAACCCTGTTCAAAAAGAACCGCATGTCGGCGAGGGGCAAGCGTGTCGTCGCCTCTCTGGCCGGATCCTGCTGCGTGGCCCGTTTGACCAGCCTGCCGAAGGGCGGGCCGGATGCTGTGCGGCAGCACATCGAGCAGGAGATCAAACGCTACGCGGTGTTTACCGGGGAGCGGACGGTCAGTGATTTCGTGGTGACCGGGAGCGCTGGAGAGGCGGCGGAAGGCAAGGCCGCCTACCTGGCCGCCACCAGAGAGGAGTCGGCCGATGCGCTGGTCAACGCCTTGATGAACGTGGGGGTCGATCCCGTTGCGGTGGACATAGCTCCTCTGGCCACGATTCGCGCCCTGCACCACGGGGTCCACTCGCCCGGGCTGCAATCGGCCGTGATCTTCGTGGTCGTGGAACCCGGATCGGTCCACCTCACCGTCTTCGCGGGCGGCCGTCTGCGCTTTTCGCATACGGCGCACGAAGAGGTAGATATCTTCGACGGGAATCCTGAAGGCGCTGACCGGCTCGGTGCGATCGTGCGCACCGTTCTCGATTTTTATGACACCGAAATCGGCAACATCTCCGAGATCGAGAAGGTGGTCATTGCCACGGATCACGACCTTCCGCAGAGCGCCTGCGTCCGTGTTCGCCAGGTCCTCGACGATGTGAAGGTGATGTTCAGCTCTTCGGCGTCTGCCGTTCGAGATACCGGAATCGACGCCGGCCTAGATTTCGAATCCCCGACCGTGTGCGCCGTGGGATTGGCTCTGAGGGTCTTCCAGAATCAACGATTTCGGTTGAACCTGAATCTCCTCCCTGCGGCGGCGATACGCATCAAGGATTTCAAGAAACGCGTGATCATCACGTCGATCGTTGCTGCCGGCTTGCTTCTGGTCGCCTCTCTCGTCTTCGGGGGCATTCATCTCTGGCAACGGTCGCTGGACGGCGACATCGCCGGGCTCGAGAAAAAGATCGAAGACGTTGTCCTGGCGCCCCAGTTGCTGAAAGCAGGGGGGGGCGTTGCGGAGCTCGAAAAGATCCTCCGGAAAGAAAAAGACTTTCTCGAGTCGCCGGGCCCGGCAGTCCCCTGGCCGGGACTCCTCGAAAAGATCAGGCAGATCATTCCCGAGGACGTGCGCATCACATATCTCGAGGAGGACGGGGCCGGCGATTTGATCATCGACGGCGAGTCCTACTCTATCGATTCGGTATACCAGTTTGCGGAGCCCTTCAAGTCTTCCGAGTTCATGGGCTCTGCCAAGCTTTCCAATTTGAACGAGATCGAGGGTCGCGGCGATCCAATGGTGGGATTCAGCATGGACTGCGAACTGCGATCCCGAAAAATAGAAGAAACGGAGTAGTGAGGTCATGATCAGAAGCCTGAGCAGGACGTCGGAACGAGAGCAGATCCTGGCGGCTGCGATCGTTCTTCTGTTTGTTGGCTACATTCTCTATCTTGGAATCTGTGCTCCTCAGATGCTCCGCCTCGATGCCACCATCGCCAAGTTGGACGCACAGAAGCATCTCCTCGATCTGAAACGGATGGCCGCCACAAGGCTGACAGTCAGCGAGAAGCGGTGCGACGACCTGCAGCAGGAGATCGACAAACAGGAGTCCTCTTTTTTTTCTACAGGATGAGGCGGACCGATTCCTCGCTGGTTTGAACGAACTCGTCGCTTCGACGAACTGCCGTCTCATCCAGGCGGCTTTCGTTTCGGAGCACAAACTGACCACGGGCAGTGCCAGCGTTGAAGAAGACCGCAAGGGAGCAAAGTACAGGGGCCAGAAAAAGATCAAGGAGGACAAGGCTCTGGGAGGACAGGGAGACCAGGCCGGCTCGGAAATCTGGCAAGGGCCCTGCCTCTCGCATATCAGCGTACGCATGACGCTGATCGGAAACTTCGGGGGGCTTGTCGAGTTGCTGAAACTGCTTCACGTTCTGGAACCGAAGGTCCATGTGGGACAGCTAAAAATCGAGCTCGTCGACCATGACCATTCGGAACTCAATGTGAGCTTCGTGCTGTCCGTTTTTTCCATGGAGCAAGATGAAGGGGGGCGGAAATGAAGAAGGGATTCCTGGCGGGAACCGCGACAGTGTGCGTCATTTTTATGTTCTCTTCCGGCATCCTGCCGGGCTCTACAGGCATCCTGCCCGGACAGCAGGAGACCGGGGGAACTGGAGACAAAATAGCTGATCCGGCAACAGGACAATCAACTCGAACGGTCAAGCGCGGACGCCCGGATCCTTTTGCGCCCCTCAAGATCAGTGTCCGTCCCCGACTGGTGCGGCCAACTCCAAAAGAAGAACAGAAACCCGAGATCGCCCCTGTGGCCTTGTCGGAGCTCGCTCTCAGCGGCATCGTGTGGTCTCCCCGAAGACCGCTTGCCGTCATCAACCGGACTCTCCTGGGAGTCAACGACACAATTTTGGGCTGGAAGATCGCGAACATCGAGCGGGACAAGGTCGTGGTGGAACAGAAAGGGCGAAAAGAAATCTTGAAGATAAAGAGCTCGATATTCGAAAAGAAGAGAGTTCGTGGAACGCAAACGGAGTAAATCAATGTTGAGAAGTAAGGCCAAGCTTAAAATCTCTGGGACCTTGTGTCTGCTCGCTGTTCTGGCGCTGGGAGTTTCCGGCCCGCTGGCCGCAGGTCAGGAAACCAATCCGCCGAACAGCGTGGACGACAAGATCACGGTTTCGCTCGACGTGGAGAGCGTCAACGTACGGGATGTGATCCGGGGACTCGCCCAGCAGGCCGGCGCCAACATCGCCATTGCCGAATCTGTTCAGGGCACGATCACGATCAACATGAAAGACGTACCCTGGGACAGGGCATTCGATGCGGTTCTCAAGACTGCAGGTCTCTTTGGCCAGCGGGACGATGACTTCATCATCGTGAAAACCCTCTCCGAGGAGTCTACCACGCCCGAGGAGTCCACCACGCTCGAGGGGATTCCCAAGCCTCCGTTGCTGGGCTCGAAGGTTTTTTCTTTCGAATTTGCCGATGCCGAGTCGCTGCAAGGAGCATTCAGGGCTCTGTCCGGTCCCCTGGGGCATGTTGCTCTCGACAAGCAGGCAAATTCCCTGATCGTTGCCGGTTCAGAATCTACCATCGAGAAACTCACTGCCCTGGCGGTCGAGGCCGCCGCGCCTCCGAAAAGAATCCTTATAGAGGTTTTGATCGCCGACACCATTCTGACCGACGAGAAGGACATCGGCATCAACTGGGAGGCGATCAAGAGCAACAATCGCAGCGTTTTTGGACTTGGCCAGGACCTGATCGATACGGCCGGTGGGGGTGGTACGGTTTCCTACAATGTTCTGAACAGCCGCTGGACGGCAACGAACTTTCTCCGCGCCCTGCAGCAGTTCAAGAACACGCGCATCCTGGCCACGCCGAAGATCCTCGTTCTCAGCGGCCGGGAAGCGTCGATCGAAACCATTGAAGAGATCCCCTACCAGGAGTTGACCCAGACGGGCGCGGGCGGCCAGATCGGGACCACGGCCTTCAAGGAGGCGGGCGTCAAGCTCAAGGTGATGCCCAAGGTGACTGACGACGGCCGTATCTTTCTGACCGTCAACGCCGAACAGAGCGCCGCCACGGGGGAGAGCGTCAACGACGTTCCGGTCATCAGTTCCCGAACGGCTGACACGACCCTGCTTCTCACGAACAATGAGACCCTCGTCATCGGCGGACTCAGGCGCAAGGAATCGGTCAAGACCGTCAGCCAGGTTCCGCTGCTCGGCGACATTCCTCTCCTGGGCGCGCTTTTCCGCTACACGTCCACGGTGGAAGAAAACAGGGATCTCGTCATTTTCCTGACGCCCCACTTGGTCGAAGAGACGTCGGAATTCACCGAGTGGGAGAGGGAAAATATGGATAAAATCGGATATCCGAATGGCTCAAAACAAAGTGTCTATATGGAGTTGGAGAGTAAGGTCAATGGAATGGCAAAAGACATTCAAGAAGGGGATCTGCCTGGTATTCGGCGCCGCATTGTTGATCTGCGCAATCGGCTGCAGCACGACCACGGAGTGCGATAATACCTGCAATCTCAAGCATGACTGGATCGAGATGTTGAATCATGGAGATCCAGCCCCCGCAGACGGCTTCTGGCTCTCGAAGGAGACCTTTCTGACGCTTTACGAAGCGGCTGAAAAGTCAGCGGCCCTCTTTGTGGCCCCGGTGCAGTTGCAGGGAAGCCAACAAGTGGCAAAACAGTAGCCGCAACGCTCCGATTAACTTCGCCTGCCTTGCGAGCAAAAACCCCACGCGGGGGGGCCCTACCCCCTGGGGCCGCGCGCGAGTGCTCTTTTGGCTCGCAAGGCGCTCGCGGGACTCCTAACGCGCGTGAGGCGCCGTGATGACCGGCTGGGGCGCATGGTCCTGCTCGATTTCGAAGAGTTCCACCTCCTCGAGAATCACTCCCGGAGCAATGATCGATGCGCCCCCGGGCTGACCGCCGCCGCGGTTGTAGACCGTTGCCGCATCACCCGCCGCCGCAATCCTGCGGAGGTCGGTCACCGAGATGTCGCCGAACTCGCATCCCCGCACCGGTTCCTCGCGGCCGTCGTCGACATGGACCTTGTAGACGAAGACGGGATCGCTGAGCGCGCCGCCCCCTCCGCCGCCCCTCTGCTGTCTCATGAACATGGATCTCATGTCCGCCATGCTGCCCATGCCGCCGCCCCCTGTACGGTTGCGCAGGGTCGTAATGCGCAAGGCGTAATCGAGACCCTGGTCAAGGGCGATCTCGATGAGCTTGTTCTTGAGTTCATCAGCGCCGAGTCCGTCGGCGCTGCTCACGTAGAGGCAGCCCACCGATGCTTGAGCCGTGGCCGTGCGCGCTGAACGGCGGCCGTGGCCGTTCGACAGACCAAAGTCCTTCGTGGGTGTCCGGCAGGTGAGCAAATCCTTGAGCGTGCCGTCGACAACAATGTCGACGCGCCGGGCGCGCACACCTTCATCGTCGAAGGCGAAGTGACCGGCCAGAACCGTGTCGTTGAACATGCCCGCGCTCGGATCGTCATAGACCTGGAACGAGCGCTGCAGAATGCGCTTGCCCAGGTACTTGCTCAGATTCTCCGTGGCCGAGAACCGTCTCCGCCCGCCGCCGACCGGTCCGGACGAAGCCGCCACTCCGCGGGAGATCAGTTCCTGAAAGAGCTGGGGAGACGCTGCCCCGTCGAACAGCACCGGACCGATGTACTCCTCGAGAATGGGAGCGTCGATCGTCTTGGACAGGCGTTTGGCCAGATCGTCAACGTTGGCAAGGATTGCGTCCATTGCGGGGAGTTCTCCAGGGGAGCGGGCGAGGAACTCGATGCTGTCCGATATCTTTTCCCCGTCGGCGGCCTGCGCTTCGGCCGTGATGCGCAACATGGCCGTTGTGTTTCCCTGCCTCAGGCACGTGCCCTCGGAATTGACGAGGTAGCTGTTGCGCGCCCCCGCGGTCAGGCTTGCTGTTGCGTTCTGAATGAAATCGAATTCGAGAAATCTGGCTGAGAGACGCTTGAGATTTGATTCCCAGTCAGTTAGGGCGCCGGCAGAGAGCTCTGCGAGGGGCGCGATCGCCTGCAACGGCTCCTGTTTCGAGAAGTCGTTGGGACGGTCGCCCGCTCCGCGGTCTTCGATATAGGCGCGCTTCTGAGCCAGTGTCTCGACAGCGCTCTTGTAGGCGCTGTCCGTAGCTGACCAGATCTCGTGCCTCATCGCCATGTCGTTGCCGTCGATCGGAAGGCGGGTGGCGCCGCGGCCCATACCGCCCCCTCTGTTCCGGCCGCCGCCCCGGCGACCGAAGCCGCCCATGCCCCCGCCGCCGAAGTTGGTGTTGTCGAGCTCGTAACTGCCGACACGCACCTGAGTGTAGAGGAGGCGCGATCGAGATCGGTTGGAGCTGACGATCGCGCCGCACGTCGCGCTGATGCGGTGAGCGGCGGTGTCATCGACTGCGTATTGAACGAAGTAGGGTTTCTCGAAATCCTCGAGCTGCAAGGTCATCGATCGGGCGATCTCGTCGCCGAGAGCCTTCAGCACTGGATCATCGGCCGTCTGATTAGCATCTGCCGCCACAACGGCAGAGATCATCGCCAGCACCAGAAGGGGCGCGGCAAAAACTCGTGTTCTTCGGATGAGAGTCATGGTTAGCGCTCCTTGTGGTTGATGTTTTCTATTCTGGAAGACGTCCCGTCCTTGTCGGCCAAGGGCGGCGGAAGGATGGGCAGACGCTCCTGGGAACGCTGCCTTTTTTCGATCTCTATCTGTTCGACGAGGATGCTGGGCGAGACGGCCGAGACCGGAACCCACCCCGACTCGGCGCCGCACGATCCATTGAACACGGCCGGATCGTCGCCGGTGCAGAGGATCTTGGAGAAGCACGAAAGGGGGGTGCCCACGATGTCGACGCCGCGCACGAGTTCGTCGGGCCGGCCGTCGGCAAAGACCTTGTAGACCACGACGGGCAGGACCTTGAACGCCTGCGGCCCGCTGCGCGAGGTGGTGGTGAATCCGCCGGTGATATCCTCGAAGAGAAATCCGAAGGGCTTCTCTTGCTTCTTGCACTCTTCGACGAGCTGTGCGCGAAGCTGATCGAAACTCACGGCGCGATCCGAGGCGATGACGAGGTTACCCTGCCTCGATACGACGCTCTGTCCCGGCTCGCGGCGTCCGTGGCCGTTGGAGTTGTTGAATCCTTCGACCGGTGAGCGTGAGAGGAGAAAGGTCTTGAGAATCCCGTCGACCACGAGGTCGACCCGGCTCGATGGCACGCCTTCGTCGTCGAAGCGGTAGAATCCCCGCAGGTCGGCGCCGTTGAACCGGGCCTGGGTCGGGTCGTCGTAGACGGTCATGAATTCGGGAAGGACCGGCTTGCCGACCATCTTGGTGAAGGTCTGTCCCTCTTCCACGTCCTTCTGGCGATGGCCCTCGATGCGGTGACCGAAGATCTCGTGAAAGAAGACACCGCTCGCGCGGTTGAGCAGAATGGCGGGTCCCACGTAGGGTTCCACGAGAGGCGCTTTGCGGAGCGCCAGAACCTGATCGATCACTTTCTCGAAGGCGGCGCGCATGGCGTCTTCCGAGGGGAGTCCCTCCTCGGTGGCGGCATCGAAGATGAAGCTCTGGCTCAGATCCATGCCGTCGTCGGCGCGGGTGTTTGCAGAAACCACAACACGCAGGAGTTTTCGGCCCGTCCGCAAGCGGGTGCCCTCGCTCGAGACCATGGATCTATTTTCAACGGTGGCTGAGAGGGAAACACTCGATCCGTGAATCAAGGGATAATCCTTCGCGAGACCAGACACGCGCACAATCCGCTGCGTCCACTCGTCCCGGTCGAGAGCAAGCAATGCCTCCTCCTCGCAAGAGCTGCTCGGCGCCTCGCGGGAAAAATCATCGACTTGGTGTTCCTCGTCGACCATGGTTTTTACGTTGGTGAGCACCTGCTTGTATCTTTCCACGGCGCTTTTGAAGGCGCTGTCCGTGGCGCGCCAGATCGCGTGCGTCACAGCGTCCTCGTTGTCCTCCAGGCTGATCGTGGCGGCGCCGCCGCCGAAGAGGCGGCCCATTCCGCGGCCCCTGCCGCCCCGAATCTGGTGCGTGCTGTCCAGTCCGTAGTCACCGATCCTCACGTCCACGTCGAGAATGCGGCTGCGGTCAGCGTCGTTGGCAAAGAGGGCGCCCAGTCCGCCCCTGATCGAAACCGATTGAATGTCGGTGACCGTGTAGGCGAGATAATAGGGCTTCTTCCCGTCGTCAGTGGTGAGATGCGCCATCGAATGGTCGAGTTCCTTCGACATGATATCGATGAGCGCCTTCTGCGAATCGCTGTCGGCCCCGTCCCCGGCATGGGCAGTCATGGCAGGCATGCCGAACAGGAAGAGACCTGCGAGCAGAGCGGCCGGAACCTTGAAATGAGCGAAGAGTCCGTTCATGGTAGCTCCTATAAGGGTGTCGAGACACTTGGGCTTGCTCGAGGATAGAGCGATTCATCGTACAGAACGGAGTGGGAAGCGCCATTCCTATTTGTGTGTGACTCGACCTGGTTGAGATCGTGAACCTTTTCCATCGCCGCGAGAAGTTGCCACGCGGTCTTATCGCGTTACGGCCAGCACGATGGCGGCGATGACGATGACCGCCAGGAGCACGGCGAGGGTGATCTTGACCCAACTGAAGGGACGTTCTCCCTGGACCTCGCCCGTGCGGGCGTTGACCAGAAACCTGTAGGTTTTCTTGCTGTAGCGATAGGCGCTGATCCAGATCGGCAGGAGCGTGTGCTTGAAGGTGACGTTGTCGTGCTGCGTGCGGAGCGACGTGATGCGCTGCTCGTCGCCGCCGATGTCGCGGCGGACGAGCGCGCGGATCGCCGCGTCCATGATCTGGCGGGCGTAGTCGAATCCCTCCTCGAGATCGACCTGGTAGCTCTCCGCTCTGAAACCGCTCAGGTAGTCGTTCTTGTAGGGCACAAGATTCTGCAGGTCCCAGGGCTCGAGCTTCTCCGTGTACTTCCGGGGCAGGCTGTTGCTCGCCAGGACGAGCACATCGTCGAAGGACTCCCACACGGTGCCGCTCACCGGCCACCAGCGAATCTTGCGAACCTGGCGGGTCTTTCGTACGCTCTTGCCGTTCTCCGTCGCTGTGTACGACTCGGTCACCCAGTAGTATTCGCCGCGCTGCCCGCGGTAGAAGCTGGTCGTGTCGCTGTCGTATGTCCAGTAGGGGACGTACATGCCGGCGAGCTTGCCTTCCGACCGGGCTCGGCGCTTGAGATCGTTGGGCGCGAACCACAACTTGGATATCCACTCGCCGAAGGCTTCTCGCGCCTCGTCGCGCGTGATCTTGAAAGGCAGGAGAGAGCGCGGCCGGAGCTGCTTCTTCGACGCGGCCGTGGCCACGATCGGCGAGCCGCAGAAGGCGCACTCCTGGGAGGTGACGTTGGGATCGGCCGTGGTCTCGGCCGCGCAGTCGGAGCACTTGATGGTCAAGCGCTCCTCCATCTCGGCGCTCTCGGACAGCGTCGCCAGATGAGTGCGGAAGTCGAGCTCCTCGATATCGGCTTCCGATTTGGGAATCGGGTTCTCGTGGCCGCAGTAGGGACATTTCTGCCCATCGGCGCCCGGTTCGAACTTCATCTTGGCCGCACAGTTTCCACACTTGAAGGTTTGCTGCAGCGCGCCTCCGGACGAACGCTCTTCGGCGGCGTCATCGTGGTGTTCGGCGACAGCGTCCTCGACTTTTTCAGGCGAATCGTTCATGGCGCCTATTCCTTGCCGTCACTCTTTGAGTCACTATTCTGCGGAGGTAGGGGCGGGGGCGTGGCGCCGAAGAGCTGGGCCAGCTCGCTGACCTGTCCGGCCTGCGTCCACTGAGCCATTCCCTGCTTCCAGACGAGCGTCTCGCGCGTCAGTTGGCCGCTCTGTACGTACTGCTGCAAGACGTTCATGTCGAAGGGACCGGCTTGCTGGTTGTTGATCGCCACGAAGAAGGCCGTGGCCTGCGGCAGGGGTGGCGGCGTGGCCTGCTGTCCTTGCGCGCCCTGCATCGACTGGCCCATCTGGTTGGCCATTGCGAAACCCATTCCCATGCCCATACCCCCAGCCGCCATGCCGCCCGGGTTCTTGGCCGCCTCTTCCATGGCGTTGGCCGTCTGGAACTGGGTGTACTGCTGCAGGTTGCCGATGACGCCCATGCTCGACCGCTTGTCGAGCGCTTTCTCCACCTCCTCGGGAAGGGAGATGTTTTCCACGAGCATCTTGGTCACGTCGAGACCGTAGTTGGTGAAATCGTCGTGGATCTTCTTCGTGACGAACCCGCCCAGCTCGTCGTAGTTGGCGGCCAGGTCGAGGACGGGAATCTTGCTCTCGCCGATGATGTCGGCGAAGCGGGAGACGATGAGGTTGCGGAGCTGGTCGGTGATCTCGTCCTTGGTGAAGTGCCCGTCAGTGCCCACGATCTCGCGGATGAACTGGGCCGCGTCATTGACCTTGATCACGTACGTTCCGAAGGCGCGCAGCCGCACGGGGCCGAACTCGGCGTCGCGCAAGGTGATGGGGTGCTTGGTTCCCCATTTCAGATCGGTGAAGCGGCGGGTGCTCACGAAGTAAACCTCGGCCTTGAAGGGGCTCGAGAAACCGTACTTCCACCCCTTGAGAGTGGAGAGGATCGGCATGTTGTCTGTTTCCAGGGTGTACATGCCCGGCTCGTACACATCAGCAAGCTGGCCGTTGTCGATGAAAATCGCCACCTGCCCCTCGCGTACGGTGAGCTGCGCGCCCATCTTGATCTCGTTGCCGTGCCGCTCGAACCGGCAGACCATGGTGTCGTTGCTCGGATCGGTCCACTCGATGATATCGATGAATTCGCCGCGAATCTTGTCCCACAGACCCATCTGGATTCCCTCCAAGTTTGCTTCTGATTCTTCCGCGGCGCTTTCGCCGCCTATGATTTGGAAAGGTTCTCTGCAACACGATTATACTACATGAAACGGGCGCCGATCAAAGCCATTTGACGAGCACCGTGGCAAAGATCCCTCTGGTGAACGCGATTGTCGTCCACGGCCGGCAGCGTTAAGATCGAGAGCTCGTCGGTCATCACTATGGAGTTGCCATGAAGATTCCGCCTGTCGTCGTCGTTGTCCTGACCGGAATCGTGCTCGCAATCGCCGGGGGCGATGCGGCGTTCGCCCAGAATCCGATTCAAGCAGCTCCGTCCGACCTCGACGCGGTGCTGGAGCGGTTTGACGATCCGCCTGCCCCGTTCCGCCCGGCGCCTCTTTACGTGTGGAACGACGCGCTCCTGGAGGAGGAGATCGTCCGCCAGCTCGACCAATTCAAGGCTGCTGGATTCGGCGGCGTGTTCGTCCATCCGCGGCCCGGCCTGATCACACCCTACCTCTCCGATCGATGGCTCGAACTCTGGCGGTTCACCATGGAGGAGTGCAAGCGACGCGGCATGGTGGCGCATATCTACGACGAGAACAGCTACCCCTCGGGCTTTGCCGGCGGCCATGTTCCCGACCGGATGCCCGAGTCGCGCCAGGTCTCCCTGCGGCGCGATCTGATCCCCCCGGACCAGCTCGACCGGCTGGTCGTCGACTCGGGCACCGTCGCCCTCTACAAGCTATCGAGCGACGAGCCCGCGGGACGGGTCCGGCTGGTCGTGGAACCGGACGGTGTGACCGGCTCGATCAGCTTCGGTCCGCTGGGAGGGGGGCGGTTTCGTTTTCGGGACGATCCCTTCGAGGGCGCCGTCGGATTCCGTGCGATTGTGGGCCGCAATTGCAAAATCGACAATGTACGCTTCTATCAGGTCGATGGCGGCGGAGCGACGGAGATTCTCCTCGAAGACGATTTCGAAAGAGCCGAAATCGGTTCCCACTGGATCAACGAGAACATCGTTCCCCATGTGGACCACGCGACTCTCGATGCGCGCATCGAGGAAGGACTGCTCGTTCTGGAGCACGACGGTTCGAGAGACGATGCCTGGCTCCGGCCGGCGCAGGGTGTCTCCTTCGAGGGAAAGACGACGGTCTTCGAATTCACCCTCGTCGACCGCTGGGGCGACATGGGCGGGAACCCGGCTCTCGCCGTGGGCACGCGACCCTTCGAGCCGGGCGCCACGAGCGGCGTCATGCTCATCGATGTGTCGGGGTGGGACCCGCACTTCGGCTGGGGAATGGTCGCGGGCGAATGGAGCCAAGCC
The DNA here is from genome assembly GCA_964464495.1 of uncultured Phycisphaerales bacterium. Lineage (GTDB taxonomy): Bacteria > Planctomycetota > B15-G4 > B15-G4 > CAYZWU01 > CAZUHB01. The sequence goes on along the minus strand of CAYXGI010000001.1, from coordinate 55,364 downwards.
CAGGCTGACTCGCTTCCGGCAGACGACCGGTTCGAACGGTGTACGTTCAGCCGCATCGCGCTCCCGCCTCTCGCTGCCGGCGAGACCGGACGCGCCCACGACCTTGGTCTCGATCCCGGCACCTATCTTCACTATGCGCTCTCCTACGGGGGAAAGTCAGCCTGGCTGGCAGGCAAGTTCTTTGTCGATCTGCTCAGGCCCGGGGTGGGGGAGAAGTTCATCGAGATCACACTCGGCGCTTACGACAGCGTGCTCGCCGACGAGTATGGAAAAACGGTCCAGGCCTGTTTCACCGACGAACCCCATGTTTCGGGAGCGTGGACACCCTCCCTGCCGGAGACGTTCGAGCGTCTCTTCGGGTACTCGATCCTCGACCACTTGCCGTCGATCCACTTTGCGACCGGCGACTGGCGCCGGGTGCGCCACGACTACTCGGCAACGCTGCTCGATCTCTACCTGGAGAATTTCGCCAAGCCCTACTACAAGGCGTGCGACGCGCGCCGGATCGCGGCGACGGGACATGTGTGGGAACATGGATGGCCCGAGATCGGCCATGGGCCCGACGTGATGAGCTTCAACGCATGGCAGCACATTCCGGGCATCGACTGCCTGATGAACCGGTATGCCGAGGGGACGCGCGCCCAGTTCGGCAACTACCGCGCCGTCATGGAGATCAAGAGCATCGCCAACCAGTTCGGGCGGACGCGCACACTTTGCGAGGCCTATGGCGCCGCGGGCTGGGAGGCGACTTTTCAGGACTTCAAGCGGATCGGCGACTGGCTCCTCGTGGGCGGGGTGAACCTCATCAATCCGCACCTCAGCTTCTACACGATCCGGGGGGCGCGCAAGGCCGATCATCCGCCCTCCTTCTCCTACCACGAGCCGTGGTGGGAGGCCTTCGGCCTTGTGGGCGACTATCTCGGCCGCCTCTCGTGGGCGCTCGCCGCGGGAGAGGAGCGAAACGATACGCTCGTGATCGAGCCGACAACCACCATGTGGATGTACAACTGGAGCCCGGCGGCGCGTCAGCGTCTGTACGAGCTGGGCGAGCGCTTTCAGGGCTTCATCACGGAACTGGGCGCAGCACAGGCCGCCTTCGACCTGGGAAGCGAACCGGTGATGGCAGACCAAGGCCGCGTCATCGATGGGCACCTCGCGATCGGCGAACGTTTTTACGAGACGGTGATCTTGCCTCCCGGCCTGGAGAATCTCGAGAGTTCAACTGTTCATCTTCTCAGAGAGTTTGCCCGGCAGGGGGGGCGCATCGTCAGTTTGGTGGGTATTCCGCCTTTTGTCGATGGTCGCAGGGACCAGAGTGCGGGCGCGTTCAAGGAGATCGCTCGCCATGGCTGGGTCGACGCGTCCGAGATGCCCCTCGCCGATCTGGCCGCGGAGCTGAAGACGCGAGCCGCCGTGCGTGTCTCGGCCGACACTCCCGCAGGTGGACGTGTCTTCCACCTGGTCCGCTCCCTCGATGACGGCGCCCTGGTCTTTGTGGTGAACACGAGCCTCGATGAATCGGTGCGCGGCACTGTCGAGACGTCAGCGGCCAAAGTGCGGGAATGGAATCCGAGAGACGGGACCGTTTCGACGGTGCCGGTCTCCGTCGATGATCCGGTTCAATGCTGGGACTTCAGGCTGCCTCCTGCCGGCAGCGCTCTTTTTGCGACGTGGACAGAGAGCACTGCGCCGCGCGAACTCGAATCCTCGCCCCAGCCAGCGAAACGCACGCGACTGGAGCCGTGCAGCGAGATGGAGGTGGCGCGGCTCGATCTCAACGTACTCCCCCTCGATTTTGTCGATCTTTCCGTCAGCGGTCAGAATTTCGAGGGAATATACCGATACGAGGCCCAAACGCGGATCTACCGCGCCCACGGCTTCGACCGGAATCCGTGGGACCGCGCCGTGCAGTTCGAGGATGAGATCCTTCGCAGGGAGACGCGGCCTCCTCGATCTGGATTCACCCTCGCCTATCCCTTTTTCATCGGTGACTGGGACAACCTGCCCGCGCTCAGACTGGTCGTCGAAAGGGGAGACCGCTACGAGGTGAGCGTCAACAGCCGCGCACTCCGTCCCGTCGACGGAGAGTGGTGGCTCGATCGTTCCTTCACGGTCTACGCGATCGAGCCCGAGTGGCTCGTTCGGGGACAAAACGTGATCGAGACGAAGGCTGAACCCTTCTCGATCCATCACGAACCTGAACCGGTCTACGTGCTCGGCCACTTCGCCCTGCACAGCGCGCCCAGGGGGTGGACCGTCGAGAAGCCTGCGGTTCTCGGCCTCGGAGCCTGGTCGGCGCAGGGACATCCCTGCTACCCGGGCAGAGTGGCTTACACGCAGAAATTCGTCTGCTCCCGGAGACCGGCCAGAGTCGAGGTGGAACTCGCCCACGACTGGAGCGGTGTGGCGGCGCGCGTCGACGTGAACGACACCAAAGCCGGCTACATCGGGTGGCAACCGTGGCGACTCGATATCACCGACCTCCTTCGAGAAGGCGAGAACAGTGTCACCGTCACCGTCTTCGGCAGCCTCAAGAATCTCCTCGGTCCGCATCATTCGGGAAAGGTCCGCGGCACGGCGTGGCCGGGACACTTCCTTCACGAAGGGAAGGGGCCGCAGCCTTCGGGTGACGCGTACGATGTGATTGGATACGGCCTGAACAGCCCCTTCAGTCTCTACTCCTGCTCTGGAGACTGACCGCCGGTTTCTCGATCCCAGGCGATTCGTCCGAAAGACACCACGATCCTGACGGCACGTCGAACTCCTTGATGTAGGAAGTGGTCACCGAGTCTCCATCGAAAATGTTGACCGCAGCGCCCACGACCGTTGCGCCGATGAGGATCTTGAACCAGGTCTGCACCGCGCGGGCACCCCTGTCGTGAGCCGCCTCTCACTCCTCGTTGAAGCGCAATCGCGGTCACTCGACGTTGAGCACCATCAGGTTCGTCAGGACCGATCCGTAGGTAAGAGGGCCGATGAGCGCCTGGACCGGGTACCATTCGCCGCTCTGCCATATCGCTGGGACAGTCTGAGGGATGATGAGAATCCCATCCGACGAGATGGGCCCTCTCTGGATCACGGCTGCCGGAGGCAGCGAAATGTAGAGGTCTCCGTAAATGGTCGGGTAGGGGGGATCGAGAATGGTCCATCCGAAGGCAAAGGTCACAGGCATTGCGGCCGGCTCGCCCACGACCCTGATCTCCACGGAGTTGCCCGGAACGAGGTCGCCCACGCAGCAGAGCCACGGGATTCCGTGATACCACCGCACGAACTCGTCCCAGTGCGTGTCCCTGGCGAATGCGAGCCAGTCGTTGTTGTACTGCTCGTGAAGAGGGTGGTAGGCGCTGTTCGAGAAGTAGATGGCGATTCCGTGATCTTTACCCGGAATGCCGTGTACTGCGTAGGCGGCCTGGAAATTGTTCATCACGCTCACTGCAGCATCGTGTATCGCACCCGACGGGATCTGCTGCGATAGGTGGTCGGCAAGGTCATAGAGGTCGATGTGAGGGTTGCCGCCCGGCGATCCGTAGAAACGGACCGCTCCCCGCGCTGTCTCGATGTCGGCCCTGCTTTCGGTCATGGCAAGGGCGAGGTCATTGACTGCGGCCACGAGGGGGGGGATCTGTCTCAGGTCGAGAGCGGACAGGAGAAGACTCGGTTCGGTTGTTCCATAGTGGGTCACGATCGTCTCGCCCAGGGCGCGCGCATCCATGGTGGGGGTGGCGACGAGATCGGCGAGGATCAGATCATAGGGAAAGCCTCCCTCCGACGAGACCATCTCCGATCCGACCATCACCTCGGCCAGCGGTTGGATCTCGTGGGCGACCTCGAGCATGGCCATGAGACATTCGTTGAATCCGACGAGGTTCAGATCGATCCCGTCCTTGGCGAGGTTCTCGAACGCTTCGCGCACCTCGGGCATCCAGAGCTTGTCATCTTCGGTCCAGTCATCGCCCGCCGCGCGCCATCCGAATCCGTGATTCCACAGCACCACGGCGTTTTTTTGCGCCGGATAGGTGGTGCACGCCCACCGGACGAAATCCTCCAGACTCCCGTCCCCCGTGCTCGTCTCGACTCCCTGGCCGCTGTTGATTTCACCCAGAATGGCGAGCTCGTTTCCGGGATCGGGCGTCAGGCCCGGGACGATCCTGAATCGCCGCGCGTCGGTCCAGTCGCCGTACAGAGAATTGTAACCCGGTTTCCGGTCGAGCTGAACGAGGACGTTCACGTCGGCTGTCGATCCGACCAGCGCCATCTCGAGGAAATCGTTGATGGCGCAGTTCTCGAGGTTGTTGTCCCCGTTCAAGTAGATCATGAAATTCCACTCGGCCTGGGCGCTGCTCTCCGGAGCGACTGCAATGGTCACGATGAAAAGGCAAGGGAGAAGAAACAGGACGCGCATGGTTCTGTCCTTTCAGGAGACGGGGTGGTCCGAGGGTGCTCTGTATTGATTGAGGTTTATATTATATGCCATGTGCGCGGCACAATCAACCCATAGGGTTTTCGTCCTCGCAACGCAGAAAAAGCTGTATTTTTCGACTGAAACTGATTCAATGGGCTCAACCCTTTGCACCCCCCCGGACCTCTCGGGCACCTCAGCGTACATTTCCAGGGCAGGGTTCTTCGATCACATTTGATAGGAGACACCACGCCAATGCATGCCGTTGAAATCGAGGATGTGACAAAATCGTTCGGAGAGAAGAAAGCGGTGAGCTTTCTCTCCCTCCAGGTGCCGCGCGGCTGCGTCTACGGATTCATCGGCCCGAACGGCTCGGGCAAGACGACGACGCTCCGCATGATCATGAACATCATCTTTCCAGATTGCGGTTCGATCCGTGTCTTCGGCCAGAGTCGGACCACGGCGTGCACCGACCGGATCGGCTACCTGCCCGAGGAGCGCGGCCTCTACAAGAAGATGAAGGTCAAGCCGCTGCTCAAGTTCTACGGCGAGATGAAAGGCGGCCGCGATCTCGACACCGAGATCGATCGCTGGCTCGAGAGGCTCGACCTCTCCGAGTGGGCGCACAAGCCGGTCGATTCCTTGAGCAAGGGAATGAGCCAGAAGGTCCAGTTCATCTCCGCCGTGGTGGCGCGGCCCGAGATGGTCATCCTCGACGAACCCTTCACCGGCCTCGACCCGGTCAATACCGACGTGATCAGGGACGCCGTGCTCGAGCTCCAGGCCGCCGGAACAACGGTCATCTTCAGCACCCACGACATGGCCACGGCCGAGAGGATGTGCGACTACATCTTCATGATCTTCCGCGGGCGCAAGGTGCTCGACGGAACCCTGTCCGAGATCCGGGATCAGTACGGCAGCGACACGGTCCGCGTTCGCATCGACGGCGACGCCGGCCTGCTCCGGGAGATTCCGGGGGTGAGCCGGATCAGGGACCACGGCCGCATGCAGGAACTGCGGATCGCCGAAGGTCACGACACGCAGGAGATCGTGTCGGCGATCATGTCGCAAACGCGCGTGACCTACTTCGAACAGACGAGGCCGTCGCTCCACGATATTTTCGTGCGGATCGCGGGGTACAACGCCGAGGAGGAGACCGATGAATAAGATCCTCAAGCTCGCACTCAGGGACTACAACGCCTCGGTGCGCACCAAGGGCTTTGTCATCGGCCTCGCCCTGGCGCCTGTTTTCATGTGCGGCAGTCTCATCGCAATGCTCTTTCTGCAGGACCACGTGGATACTGCAGACAAGACGATCGCCGTGATCGACTGGTCTGGCGAGATCACCTCCCACCTGATCGACGAGACAACGCGCCGCAACGAGAACGACCTCATCGACGCCGAGACGGGCCAGAAGGCGCGTCCCGCATACATCATCGAGACGGTTGTACCCGACCGGTACGATTCCGACCGCCAGAAGCTCGTTCTGTCGGACAGGGTGCGGTCGGGCAAACTAGATGCCTTCATCGAGATCGGACGCAGCGTGGTCGATCCGAGGGAGAATCGGGCCGAGGCGCGGCTCGCCTACCATTCGGAGAGTTCGGCCCTGAGCGATGTGCGGCGCTGGATGTTCTGGCCGATCAACAACCGGATCAAGATGCTCCGCGTGGAGCAGACCGGGCTCGAAGTGGACAAGGTCGACTTTATCACGAACAGAATCGCCCTCGAGCCGCTCGGGCTCGTGTCGATCGACAAATCGACTGGCGCGGTCAAGGAGGCCAAGCGGTCGAACGAGGGGGAGGCGATCGGCATTCCGATGGGAATGGCCATGCTCTTCTTCATGATGATGATGATGGGCGCCATGCCGCTCCTCGGAACCGTGCTCGAGGAGAAGATGCAACGCATCTCGGAGGTTCTGCTCGGTTCGATCAGTCCCTTCGGACTCATGATGGGAAAACTCCTCGGCGGCGTGGGAATCTCCATCACGGCGATCTGCGTCTATGTCGTCCTGGGGATTATTACCGCCCAGTACCTCGATGTGGGGGAGTACGTGCCCTATCACATCCTGCCCTGGTTCTTCGTCTACATGGTCATGGCCATCTTCATGTTCGGTGCGATCAACTCTGCCGTGGGCGCGGCGTGCAACGATCAGAAGGAGCTCCAGTCGCTGACCTTTCCGGCCATTCTGCCCATGATCATCCCCATGTTCGTGCTCTTTCCGGTGATCAAGGAGCCGACGAGCACTTTCGCCACGGTGCTTTCGCTCATTCCGCCCTTCACACCGATGCTTATGGTTTTGCGCAAGGCGGCACCGACCACGATTCCGGAGTGGCAGCCCTGGGTGGGGCTGCTTGGCGTGGCACTCTTTACTCTCTTCGCGATCTGGGCCGGTGGCCGTGTTTTCCGCGTGGGGCTTCTCATGCAGGGCGGGCCGCCCAAGATCAGGGACCTTCTCCGCTGGGCGATCCGTGGGTAGGAACCCAAAACGCGGGTAGGCGCCTGGCCATGCCCAGCGTTGGTAAACCTCATTTTTCTCCGACAGGCGGGATCGGGCTGTTTTCTTCGGCTCCCCTTTCATCTATGCTTGGGGTTTTGAGTCGCATCGAACAGGTCCGATTGATGGCAACAACACTGACGCGCAAATGCCGCGAGATCCACGACCAGGCAGCGAGACCGCTCACCGTTTTGTCCTACCTCTGGTTGATTCTCTTTTCCATCGTTCTCCCGCACCAGGGCCGAAGCAGCCTCGAGAAGTTGCAGTCCGCTCCGGTACGGATCGTCATGTACGTGGTGATCGCCATCTGGGCCGTATATATCCTCGATGGGGTCGTCTTTTATCTGGCGAGCCGCAATGGCGCGCGCTTCTGGACGCGCGTCGGGCTCGGTCTGTCGGTGATCGTCTTTCCGATCCTCAGGATCTCGGTGCCTCCCTTCGGCGAACCCCATCGCATCTGGCTCCCCTTCTTCGGCTGGCGCGAGAGAGACAGGGTGCTTGAGAAGGATCTGACGCGGGCCTTCAGTCTGCCCATGTTCGCCGTGGTGCTCCTCGTTCTTCCGATCCTGGGGATCGAGTACTTGCGGCCGCAGTGGCTCGAGTACAGGGGCGTCGAATTTGCGCTCGCCCTCGGCTCGCAGATCATCTGGCTCGCCTTCGCCTTCGAATTTTCTCTCATGATCTCGGTGGCGCGGAAGAAGATCCGTTACTGCGTCAAGCACTGGCTCGATCTCGCCATCATCCTTCTGCCCGTCATTCTCTTCGTAATCCCCTTTCTTTCTTTTCTGCCGATCGCGCGTCTGGCCCGTCTGGGGCGCCTCATGCGATCGACGCGTCTCATCCGCGTGAAGGGGGTGGGATTGAAAGCGTTCAGCGCCATGGTGCTCATCGCGGGCACCAAGCGGTTCGGCGGCAGAAGCAACAAAAAGCGGATCATGAAGTTGAAGGAACAGATCGAGGAGCTCGAAGAGGATATTGAAGAGGTCAGGCGCGAGATCGCCGAGCTCGAGGAGCAGGACAGGATGCACGCCCGAGAGTAGAATTCAGACTCCGGCGAGGCTGAGTAGGATCTGGGCTATCAGGGTAGACGGCTATAAGCTTTTTTTATTGGGCTGGTTATCGATTTGAAAAAAGGACACATTTTTCCTTGTAAAGAGACTCGTCTTCCGTTATTAGAGGCCTCTAATTAATTGTTCCTTTTCTGTTCTTGGGATAACCTTGCTCATGCGATCGCTCGATATTCTACTCGTCTGTTTCTTACTTCTTGGTTCTTCATGGTGTTCTCTGAGCGCTGCCGATTCGGCTGAAACTCCCTCCAACATCGGCGATCTACGTAGCGACCTGGCGGACAGTGGATTCACTTTCGAACTGGTTTATACCGCCGAATGGATGGCCAACACGCGCGGCGGCATCACCACCCACCATGCACGCAAGTATCGGGGCGATGTGAGTCTCATCATGGAGCTCGACACCGATCGCGCCGGACTGTGGGACAATGGGTCGTTCTTTGCCCATATTCAAAGCCAGCACGGCAACGGCATCACCGAGGATTACGTGGGTGATTTCCAGGTTCTGTCCAACATCGACGCCGACGACTTCACGCAGGTCTCCGAGTTCTGGTACCGGCACGAGTTTTTCAACGGCCGACTCTGGACCAAGCTCGGCAAGCAGGAATCGAACGAGGATTTTGCCGGCACCGAGTTCGGCGGGGAGTTTCTTAACTCATCGCCCGGATTCAGCCCGACCATTCCCCTCGTGACCTATCCCGATCAAGACTGGGGGATGGTGTGGGGCGCCGAGCCGGCGGACTGGTTCTCGGCCAATGTCGGCGTTTACCAGGGCCGTCCCAACGGCGGTCGGTCGGTCAAGAGCACGATCGACAATCTCTACGGCCCCATGGTCATGGTGGAGCCGGCCGTTCACTATCACGCCGCTGACAGGGCCGGCCACTTCCGCGTCGGCGCCTGGTGGAACGGCGACCGCTTCGATGAGCTCGACCGCAGCGATCCCAATCCCGGCACCAAGGACGAGGCGCATGGCTGGTACGTGACCTGGGACCAGGAGATCTGGAACGAAGAGCCTCCCGGGGATCGAGCGGACTGCGAATGCGCCGAGGGGATCGGTCTCTTCGGCCAGTACGGGTGGGCGCCTCCCGACCGATCCGAGGCACTGCACTACTTCGGTGGGGGTGTTGCGTGGACAGGCGCGCTGCCCGGCAGAGACGCTGACGTGGTCGGAGTCGGCCTTTTCCAGGTCGAGTTCAGCCGCGAGGCGGGATTCGAGCGCGGTGCGGAGAGATCGATCGAGTTCTTCTACAAGCTCGCGGTCTGCGACTGCTTCAACATCAAACCCGATCTCCAGTTCATCACCAATCCCGGGCGGACCGCGCTCGATGACGCACTCGTTGCCGGGGTGCGGGCGGAGTTCGTTTTCTGACGCTCGGTTTGACTACGAATCAAGAGAAGGAGTTTTCTCGCAACGGCGCAAAGGGCGCCAAGGGGCCCAGGATTTTTTGGAGTCTATCGGACTTACCGATTCCTATCTTCCATTTGTTATCACGCGTTCATTATGAGCGCAAAATACATTTCGGTAGACCGTCGTTGCCCGCTACTGCTTCCGCCTGACCTTCGAGACTGGGTGACTGAAGATGACATGTTGCGCTTCGTTATCGAGGGGGTGGAAGACCTTCCAATGAAGCACTTCCAAGGTGAATCAGCGCGGTACTGGCTCGGCTCAGTATTCACCGAGGATGCTTCTGTCGTTGCTGGTTTACAGCTATGCCAATGGCATATTCTCGTCTCGGAATCATCAAGCATGCCCTGGGTTTTCGCCAGTTTCCGTTACGGGGAATTGCCGAAGTCAATGCCGAATGGGAGCCGATCTGCCTGGCGTACAATGTGAAAAGGCAGCATCGTCTGAAGATGGGGTGATCAGGAAGGCCGCAAAAAGCCTCGCCACCTCCGACCTATGCCCGTCCTTTTCGGATCTCCAATTCCGACAGACTCCTAGGCAGTAAGAAACCTGGAAAAGAATAATGTGGTGGATGCTGCGGTTGGCGCTTTGGCGAGAAAATATCTTCTCTTCTTCCAGCGATGGCATTGATCACCACTCGCGTTCATCGAGGATACGGTCGAGGGTCTGGATCAGCGAGTCGGCATTGGGACGCGTGAAGACCAGCGGCGGTTTGATCTTGATCACATTGTGAAGCGGGCCGTCGGTGCTCACCAGGATCCCCTCGTTCTTCATCCTTTCCACGATGAAGGACGCTTCCCTGTCAGCCGGCTCCAGGCTCTGTCTGTCCCGGACCAGTTCGATACCCACGAAGAGTCCCAGGCCGCGCACGTCGCCGATGAGGGAGTGCGTCTCGCGAAGCGCGCCGAGGCCGGCGATCAGGTGGGCGCCAACGTCGCGCGCGTTCTGCTGGAGATTCTCCTCCTCGATCACGTCGAGCACGGCAAGACCGACCGCGCACGACACGGGGTTGCCGCCGTAGGTATTGAAATACTCCATGCCCCTGTCGATAGATGCCGCGATCTCGGGAGTCGTCACCACGCACGCCATGGGATGGCCGCTGCCGATCGGCTTTCCCAGGGTCACGATGTCGGGGAGAGCGTCTTGCGTTTCGAAAGCCCAGAAATGGGAGCCCACCCGGCCGAATCCAACCTGCACCTCGTCGGCGATCGCCACACCGCCCGCGGCGCGCACGTGGTCGAAGGCCTCTTTCAGGTAGCCGGGCGGCGGGACGATCTGGCCGCCGCAACCGAGCAGCGATTCGCAGATAAAGGCTGCCACGGTGCGATTGGCGCCGTGCGCGTCGACTATGGCGTCTCTCACGCGGTCGGCGTACTTCTTTCCTGCCTCGACGTCGGAGGAACCGAATAGCCCACGATACCCGTCAGGCATCGGTGTCTTGTGCACGTGGGCGGGAGCGCCTTCGCCCCCGGCTCCATCGAACTTGTAGGGACTGATCTCGATCAGCGAAGAGAGGTTGCCGTGGTAGGCGCCGTCGACGACCACGATGTCTTCATGGCCTGTGTGGGCGCGCGCCAGCCGCAGGGCGAGGTCATTGGCCTCGCTGCCCGAGTTGACGAAAAAGCAGACCCGCAATGGATCGGGCATGGTGGCGGTGAGCGCCTGGGCATAGTTCACGATGTGATCGTGCAGGTAGCGCGTGTTGGTGTTGAGCAGGGCGTTCTGTTTCCGGGCGGCGTCGACCACCCTGGGGTGGCAGTGACCCACGTGGGGTACGTTGTTCACCGCGTCGAGATAGGCGCGGCCCTCTTGATCGTAGAGATACTGCATCGAGGCGCGAACGATTTTGAGCGGCTTGTCGTAGGAGACGCTGAGCGACGGTCCGAGAAGGCGCTCTCTGAGCGTTATGATTTCGTCAGCGCTCCGGGTCGCGCGACCGGCAGAGACGATTCTCCTGCCCGTCGACGACGAGGGCGGGCTCATTCCGATGGCGTCAAAAATAATCTCCCCGGCACGCCGCGAGTCGATGCCCGCCAGCGTGTGGAGAAGGTCCCACGCGGGCTCTTCGCTGATCCGAAGGTAGGCGTTGTCCGGTTCGGCTTTCGACTGCCGGGCCGATTCACACACGCTCGTGCAGAGCCGCGCTCCGATGAGAGGCAAGAGAACTTCCACTTCGGCAGGTTCGAGGGGAAAGGTCTCGTGGAATCCGCTCACTACATTGGCGATCGCCGCGAGGGGATCGTCCTTGCCCAGGGCGGCGTAAGCCGCCGCGATCGTCGGCTCGCACACGATGCAGGTGTGAACCATGTCGCCGAAGTCGATGATGCCGCACACTACCGTCCCGCCCGATTCGTCGGGCCCCACGAGGAGGTTGTAATCGTTGGCGTCATTGTGAATGACGCCGGTGCGTAGCGCGCCGAGACGCGGCGCGGCGAGAGTGTCGAATCGGCGCAGGACGAGTTCCACGAGCGACCTGCGCGGCAGAGAGTCGATCGCGTCGAGCCCATGGCTGACCTGTGGGGTGTTCTTCAAATCCCAGAGCAGGTCCCGGTTCATCGCCGGGTGGGTGAATCCCTCGAGCGCCCTGTCGACGCGGCCCATGAATCGTCCCACACTCTTCAAGAGCGCCCGATCATGGGATGCCGTCTCGGCGAGAAGGACCCCCTCGATAAAGGTCAGCATGCGCACGCAATGAACCGTGCCCGACCGGTCCTCGACAGCGGCGATCTCCTCCCCGGCGAGCGTTGTGCACAGGCGCGGGCTCATGGGCGAGAGGTCGCACGTGGCGAGTCGTTCCATCGCCCTGTTCTGGAAGTCGAGCACCTCCCTGGATTCGGCACTGTTGGCGATCTTGAGAACGCGCTTCTCACCCGATCCGATCTCGATATGAAAGTTGAGATCGTCGTAGCCGCGCAAGGCGCGCACGCGCGCGTCAACGCCGTAGAGATCGCGTGCGATCGTGCGTGCATCGTCATCGCTGAACGCGGGCCGTCGCGGTTCGGCAGCCATGACCGGGCTCCTTGATCATGAAAATTATCTTGGGGCGCCGCACATCATAACCTGTGACAAAATGGTCCGCATCGCGAGAAATCGCCGCCACCCTCGACTTTTTCGAAGAACGCGGGCCGATCAGAGCGATTTGCCGAGCCGCTGCTCGAGAAGGGGGCGGTACTTCCGGCTGAGGACGAGTCGCGCGCCGTTTTGCAGGAGTACCTCGAATTCGCCCTTCTTCGACGGAAGCAGTTCCTTGACGCGGTCGAGGTTGACGATCGTCGAGCGATGGATTCTGGCGAAGCGCGCGGGATCGAGCTTGTCCGCCATCTGGCTCATGGTCTGGCGCATGAGGTGCGTCTCGTCTCCCACGTGGATGCGCATGTAGTTCCCCGAAGCCTCGATCCAGTCGATTTCCCCGGAGTCGATGAAGGCGATCCGTCCCGCCGATTTGACCAGCAGGCGCTCAGCGGTCCGGCTCTCCGCCTCGACCTGCTCGATCAGGCCGAGAAGCTGAATCTTGGCGCGGTCGGCGCGCCGTGCGTCGGTCGTTGCGCGCACCCGTTGGAGCGTCTCTGAAAAACGTTCGTCGTCGACCGGCTTGAGGAGATAGTCGAGGGCGTGGACGTCGAAGGCGCGCAGGGCGTACTGGTCGAAGGCGGTGACAAAAACGATGAACGGCAGCCTGTCGCGATCGAGCGCGGCGAGCACACCGAAACCATCGATTCCGGGCATCTGCACGTCGAGAAAGACGAGGTCGGGCTGGAGAGATTCGATGCTCTCGATCGCCTCGGCGCCGTTGGCGCATTCGGCCACAATCTCGAAATCGGGCGCATCGGCGAGCAAGGTGCGGATCAGCTTGCGCGCCAGGGGCTCGTCGTCGACGATCACCGTCTTGATTGTTTTCATGATCTGCCCTCCTCAAGGAGTTCGGTCTTCGGTGACCTTCTGAAGGGGATGGTCAGACGGACCAGAAACCCTCCCGATTGGGGAGATTCGAAATCGATGCGCGCTGCGTGGCCGTACATCATCTCGAGCCGCGCCGTGGTATTGGCAAGGCCGACGCGACGCCGTCCGCCCTCGGCGCCGGCCGGCGAGTCCGACGTCTCCTCCGCGGGACCGGGTCCGTTGTCGAAGACCTCGATCAGGAGATCGCCCTCTTTGCGCAGCGTGCGCAAGGAGATCAGGCCCTTCCCGGTCAACCGGCCCACACCATGGCGTACGGAGTTCTCCACGATCGGCTGGAGCAGGAGGTTGGGAACGAAGGCGCCGAGTGTGTCTGGGGGCGTGTCGATCACCACCTCGAGGCGGTCGCCGCAACGGATCTTCTCGATGTCGAGATAGCGCCTCACGAAATCGACCTCCTCTTGGAGCGTGACCTCGTTGCGTCCCTTGCTGTCGAGCGACAGTCGCAAGAGATCGCCGAGCCGACTGATCACCCGGTTGGCGGCCTTGGGATCGTCGTAGTTGAGGCTCGCCACCGTGTTGAGCGTATTGAAAAGAAAATGAGGCTGGAGCTGCATCTTGAGGACTTCGAGCCGCGACCGGGAGAGCTCGGTTTCGAGCCGGCTCGCCTGCACCTCGCGCTTGCGGTACCGCCTGTAGTAGACGTACCAGTTGTAGACCATGAGAAAGGTCCAGTAATTGATGCCTCCCAGCGCCGAGAGGCCCACGCCGAAGAGCTTCTGGTGCCAGCCGTAGACGGCATTCAACAAAAGGCCGACGATCAAGCCCCTGAGCGCGCCGAAGACGAAGCCGGCAGCGAAGTGGAGGACCACAAAGGAGAGCCAGCTCTCCCTCTTGAACCGGAAGCGATGGCAGATGAACAGGATCGCCGGTGCGAGAAAAAGCCACCCCTCGTTGCAGATCGCCACGGGGAAGAACTCTTCGAGCCAGGTGGTCTCATGGCCGCGCGCGAGGCTCGACTCGTAGTAGGACGTGGCCCACGAGATGGAGAGGAGCGCGCACCAGAACGCCACGAAGGCGAGGGCGAGCAGATGGTGTTTGACTGTGATGCGTTCGTTCACGATGAACAAGTATAGCACGATCGCGCGCGGAGGCGAGGGTCGAGATGGTGCCGCAGCCGTGGCCCTGAGCCGTGCGGAAGGCTCGTCCCTGCCCGGGCGCCATTCGTCCCTTCCGGGCGCGATTCGTCACCGGCTGGAACGAAAAAAACCGGTCCGATCGCGGGGGCGAGGTCGGACCGGTTTTGGTTTCGGGGCAATCAGATCTTCCAGGGCGCGCGCATCGGTCTGGTGAGGAGCTTGTTGGCCGCGTCGTCATCCACAAAGCGTTCCTTGTCAGGATCCCACTCGAGCTTCCGGCCCGCCTTCATGGCGATCTGGCCGAGGAGGCAGACAGTGCACGAGCGGTGGCCGACCTCGACGGGCGCCACCGGTTGCGACCGCGACTTGACGCAATCGATGAAGTCCTTCTTGTGGTTGTCAGACTTGTAGAGATGGATCTCGTCGTCGCCGATCTTCGAAGTGAGGATCGATTTCGGTGAACCGTCGATCGACCAGCGCTTCACGTGGATCCATCCCTCGCTCCCCTCGAAGCGGACGCCTTGTGCGTTGCGCTTGTTGTCGGCCGCGATCACCTTGACGCCGCTTTTGTAGGTGTACTCGATGCGAAAGTCGCCGTGCACGTTCCAGAGGCCGCTCTTGGGGAACTCGGCTTCTCCCTCGACCGAGATCGGGCCCGTGTGCTCCGTTCCCATGCCCCACTGGGCGGTGTCGAGGTGGTGGGAGCCCCAACCTGTGATCATTCCCGCGCCGTAGGTCCCGATGCGCAGCCATCCGGGGCGGCTGTAGTCCTTTTGGGGGTGGACTCCTTTTTCGGTGTAGGCCACAACCGGCGTGCACCCGAGCCACATGTCGAAGTCGAGGTTGGGCGGCACGGGCATCTCGGGCTCGTCCTGTCCGCCCGGATCGCCGGGCAGGCCGACCTTGATGGTGTGGAGCTTGCCGATGCGGCCGTTGCGCACGAGCTCGCACGCCTGCCTGAACTTGGGGTGCGACCTCTGCTGGCTGCCGATCTGGAGGATCCGGCCCTCCTCGCGGACCGTGTCGCTCACGGCGCGCCCCCCGCTGATCGTGAGGGAGAGCGGTTTCTGGATGAAGATGTCCTTGCCCGCCCTGGCGGCCGCGATCGCCGGGATCGAGTGCCAGTGGTCGGGGGTGCAGATCATGACCGCGTCGATGTCGTCGCGCGCCAGCAGTTCGCGGAAGTCGCCAAAGGTGCCGCAACCCTTGGCGTCGGCCGTGCCGTATTTCTTGGAGTAGTGCTGATCGACCTGCGCCTTGGCGTCCTTGACTCTCTTGGAGTCGACGTCGCAGACCGCCACGATCTGGGTCCCGTCGAGCCCCAGCATCTCGGGAATGTCCATGGTGCGCGCGATGCGGCCCGTGCCGATCACGCCGATGGTGATTCTCTCCGACGGTGCGTTCGGGTCGAAAACAGTGGCTGGAACGATCGTGGGCGCCAGGAACGCTCCTGCAGTGACGAACGTCGAACCTTTGAGAAAATCTCTTCGTGTCAGTGCCGGTTTGGCCTTCTTCTTTTTCACTCTTCTCCTGCCTTTCTATTTTTCCTCGGGCACCAGTGATTCGACCCTGACCGCGGGCGGCTCGCCGAAATCGCGCTGGAGGCGTTCGGCGACCTCGGCCGCGATCGTGCCGTCGTAAGCGTACAAGCGGTATCTGAGAACATACACCTCGCCCCCTTCAAGTGTCCACTCCGCTGCCTGGACGGGACAGAAATTGAAGAAGATCTCGGGCCGGTTGTTCCAGATGCGCATCGGCTCGGGGTAGTCCCGGTTCCGGGGGTGGCCCATGAACACGATGCCGGCCGGTCCCCGCGCGGTGGGGCCGTGCACGATGCACCAGCGGGCGCGTGTGGCGTGGCCGTCCGTGCGCGTCCTGCCCTCGGAAGTGAGGTAGTCGCCCTTGTCCCAGGTCGCCGTCGCGCGGAATCCGAATCCGCCGTAGCGGTACTTCTCGAGCACGAGCGGGCTCGGTGAAGCGCAGCGCATGTGGGAGGCGAAGTCGATGAGCCAGCCTTTCTTTTCGTTTCCGCCGAGGTTCCAGACGCGCACGTCCCAGTTCTCGTAGAGGGCGATCTTTTCCTTGCCGGGCGCCTTGAGGTCGACGTGCTCGTGGAGGGCGTTGAATCCGCCGAGAACAGGGCCGTCCGTCGTCGACGAGAAGCGCCCGAAGCGCACCGTTCCCGTGCCGCTTCCCAGGTTCCAGAAGTCGATGTGGCGTCCCTCGAAGCGCGCCTTGGTCCACGGATTCCACAGCCCCATGTGGTGGACGTGGTCGGGCGGGTGGATGCGCGTCAGCGCTTCGCCCGCGGGCGACCGGAGGGGATGGATGAATCCGCTCCGCGTGTAGAGCGCGTTCGCGCCCTCGGGCGGCGGCATGGGTGCGTGGTTGTAGGTGAGGACCTCCTTGTCGTTGCACACGATCCGGAGGGTCTTGGCGTTGCGTAGAGCGCGGACGCGCTTCTCGTTCGCTTGCCGGCCTGGGACGAGTTCAAAGATGCGCTTCGCGCCCGGATCGGTCTTTCCAGGCAGAATGAAGTGAAGGAAGGGACAAGCGATCGTCTCGATCTGACAGACGATCGGCGTGCGGTCCGCGGCCGTGATTTCGACGAGGATGAGCGGTTCATCGAGGAGGTGGGCCACGCTGTCGAGCGGCACGCTCAGCGGGGTGTCGATGCGCGTGTGGGGGCCTGCGTCAACAGTGATGCGGATCAGCCCGTCCGTCCTTTCGGCCGTGTGTGCGCCTGCCAACGTGATGAAGAGGACGACCGCGATCGTCAACAGTCTGTGCAAGCCGAGTCTCTTCACCGTCTCTCCCTGGCGACAATCATAGGTTCGTAACATGGCCGAGCGCGGTCGGCCGGGCTCCGCACCGCGTGCCGGTTCTGTTTTATTGTCATCCATTTGTTATAAACGGTCAAGGTCCAGCGGGATCGACCGGGCTGCGATGCAGAGCGGCCAATGAGGAGAGACCCTCGATGAAGGTGACCGTTCACGAGACAAGGGCCGCAATGGGCCGTCAGGCGGCGGCCGATGGAGCGGACAGGATTCGCACGGCGCTCGCCGCGCGAGGGAGCGCGGCGATCATTCTCGCCACAGGCACGTCCCAGTACGAGATGCTCCAGAACCTGGTGCGCGCCGAGGGGATCGACTGGTCCAAGGTCGATGTTTTTCATCTCGACGAATACATCGGTCTTGCCGACTCGCACCCGGCGTCGTTCCGGCGTTTTCTGCGAGAGAGGTTCCTGGAGCGGATTCCGTGCGCGCCGGCTCGTTTTTACACGATCGATGGATCAGCCGATCCGTGCTCCGAGTGCCGCAAATTGGGGGAGCTGATCGGCGCCTGCACCGTCGATGTCGCCTTCGTCGGTATCGGTGAGAACGGACATCTCGCCTTCAACGATCCGCCGGCTGATTTCGACACGCGCGAGGCGTTCATCGTGGTGAAGCTCGATGAGGCCTGCCGCAGGCAGCAGCTCGGCGAGGGGTGGTTCCCGTCCCTCGATGAGGTGCCGCGCCGGGCGATCTCCATGTCGATCAGTGCGATCATGGATGCGGAAAGGATCATCTGCACCGTGCCCGACAGCCGCAAGGCGGCTGTGACTGCCCAGGCCGTCGAAGGGCCGGTCACGCCCGATCTTCCCGCGTCGATCTTGCAGACGCACGCTGACTGCCGCCTTCATCTCGACACCCGTGGAGCGTCCTGTTTGAAAGGCCGCGGCCGAAACGCGCCGTCTTGACGCTCCCGCCGAACAGGAGTAGAGTCTTCGGGTACGCCTGACCCGCATCCGCGAAGAAGCACGCGAAGGAGCAAAAGCCTGACATGACGATCGAAACCCACGCATACGGCCGGGCCGGACTCCTGGGTAATCCGTCGGACGGATACAACGGCAAGACCCTGTCGATCATCGTGAAGAACTTCGCCGCCACGGTGTTGCTCGACGCCGCGCCGCGCCTCACGATCGTCGCCGGCGCGCAGGACGGTCACGAGTTCGACAGCATCGACGATCTCGCCGCGCGGATCGATCTGCACGGCTACTATGGCGGCGACCGCCTCGTCAAGGCGGCGATCAAGCGCTTTCACGCTCACTGCGCCGCATCGGGCGCGCGGCTCCGGGGCGAAAATTTTGCGATCAGTTACTCGACCACGATCCCGCGGCAGGTCGGCCTCGCGGGGTCGAGCGCCATCATCACCGCCTCCTTTCGCGCGCTGATGGAGTTCTACGGGGTGGAGATTCCGCTCCACATCCTGCCCAACCTCGTTCTCGAAGCGGAGCGGGACGAGCTCGGCATCAATGCCGGGCTGCAGGACCGCGTGGTCCAGGCCTTCGAGGGGTGCGTCTATATGGACTTTGACGCCGCCCTTCTCGAGAGCAACGGATACGGCCGGTACGAATCGATCGATCCGGCGCAGCTTCCGGGGCTCTACATCGCATTCAAGACCGAGCTTGGAAAGGTGTCGGGCAAGGTACTCAACGACATCCGCTTGCGCTACGTGGCGCACGACCGGGAGGTCATCGAAACGCTCGATCGAATCGCCGCCCTGGCCGAGGCCGGCAAGCGCGCGCTCGCGGCCGGCAACACTGCCGCGCTGTCAAACCTGACGAACGAAAATTTCGACCTGCGCTGCCGGATCATGAACATCAGCGATTCCAACCGCGAACTGGTGCAGACCGCGCGCGACTGCGGCGCGTCGGCCAAGTTCGCCGGATCGGGCGGTTCGATCATCGGTGTCTGTGCCGACGATGCAACCTACAGCCGCCTCGAAACCGCGCTCGGCAGACTCGGCGCGCAGATCGTTCGACCGATCGTCGCATAATCGTCCGACCGATCGTCGCATAATCGTCCGACCGATCGTTGCATAAAGGAGAACTCTTTGAAGATCAAGAAAGCGGTGATCCCGGCAGCGGGCCACGGAACGCGGTTTCTGCCCGCCACCAAGGCGCAGCCCAAGGAGATGCTGCCCATCATCGACACGCCCACGATCCAGTACGTGGTGGAGGAAGCGGTCGAATCGGGCATCGAGGACATCATCATCATCACCGGCCGCGGCAAGCGCGCCATCGAGAATCACTTCGACCGGAACTTCGAGCTCGAGACGCTTCTCGAGAATAAAAAATCGTCCCAAGCCCTCATGGAGATCAGGCGGACGGCCGACTTCGCCAACATCCATTTCATAAGGCAGAAGGAGATGAAAGGGCTCGGCGACGCCATCTACTGCGCCCGCCACCACGTGGGCGACGAACCCTTCGCCGTTCTCCTCGGCGACACGATCGTCGACTCGCTCGAACCGGCCGCCCAGCAGTTGATGGAGGTCTTCTCCGTCGGCACCAAAGCGGTCGTCGGCGTCGAGGAGGTTCCCCGGGAGAAGGTGTCGCGCTACGGGATCGTCAACGGCAAGCTCGTTGGCCGCAACCTGCGCGAACTCGAGGTCCTCGTGGAGAAACCGACCGCCAAGGAGGCGCCGTCGAACCTCGCCATCGCGGGGCGCTATGTGCTCACCCCGGGGATTTTCGCCGCCATCGAGAAGACGCCGCCGCGAAAGAACAATGAGATTCAGCTTACCGACGCCCTCATGGTGCTCAAGGAGACCGAGGAGATCTACTCCTTCACCATCGAGGGGAAACGTTACGACATCGGCAACAAGCTCGACTACCTCAAGACCCAGGTCGAATACGGCCTCAAGAGAAAAGAATTCAGCGAATCCTTCCTCCGCTTTCTCGTGGAGATGATCGGTAAATATGACACTCCATGACGATCGCTACTTCGATCCTGACCCGGTGGTGCGGGCGATCGCCCGGGATCTTTACTCCGCCGTGCGCGACGAGCCGCTCGTCTGTCCCCACGGGCATGTCGATCCGGTGCTCTTCGCTCTCAACGAGCCTTTTGAGGATCCCGTCGACCTCATCGTTCTGCCCGACCATTATCTTTTCCGCATGCTCCATTCTCAGGGGATCCCGCTCGAGTCGCTCGGGCTGCGCGCGGCAGACGGTGCACCGGTCGAGAAGGACCGCCGCAGGATCTGGCAGGTCTTCGCCGACAACTTCCATCTCTTTGCCGGAACGCCGACCGGCATGTGGCTCTCCCACGAGTTGGCCGAGGTTTTTGGCGTCACCGGAAAGCTCGACAGTACGACGGGGCAACAGATCTACGATGAGATCGACGTCCAGTTGAAAAAACCGGAGTTCCTGCCGCGCGGCCTTTTCGAGAGATTCAACATTGCCGTGCTCACCACCACCGACCGGGCCACGGACAGGCTCGAACACCACCAGACGATTCGCGGCTCGGGGTGGGGAGGGCGTGTGATCCCATGCTTCAGGCCCGACGAGGTCATCGACATCGCCGGCGCCACCTGGCGCGCGTCGATCGATCTCCTCGCCGAGGTGAGCGGCGTGGCCATCGGGTCGTACCGCGACTTCGTGCGCGCCCTCGAGCAGCGGAGGGAGTTTTTCAGGACGATGGGCGCCCTGTCGACCGATCAGGGTGTGCGCTCGCCCCTGACTCACGAGCTGTCGCCGGCTGAAGCGGACGCGCTCTTTGCCCGCGCCCTGCGCGGCGAGGCGAGCGCCGACGATGGACGCGCATTCAGCGCCCACATGCTGGTCGAGATGGCGCGGATGAGCATCGACGACGGCCTCGTCATGCAGATCCATCCCGGCTCGTTTCGCAACCACAACGACAGTCTCTTCGAGCGGTTCGGACCGGACAAGGGCGCCGATATTCCCATGGGCACCGAGTTCACCCGCAACCTGCACGTTCTGCTGAACAAGTTCGGCAATGATTCGCGGTTCTCGCTCATCGTGTTCACCCTCGACGAGTCGGCCTACTCGCGTGAGCTGGCCCCCTTGGCCGGGCACTACCCGGCGCTCAAACTCGGCCCGCCCTGGTGGTTCCACGACAGCGTGGAAGGCATGGTGCGCTACCGCGAGGCGACCACCGGTACGGCGGGGATCTACAACACGGTCGGCTTCAATGATGACACACGCTCGCTGCCGTCGATTCCCGCGCGCCACGACCTGTCGCGCCGCGTCGACGCCAACTGGCTGGCGCGCCTCTGTGCGAGCCATGTGATCGACAAGAGCGAGGCCGAGAACATGATCGGTGAACTGGCCTCCGGTCTGGCAAAAAGGGCGTATAAACTCTGAGTGTCCGATGATCGGCTATCTTCTTCTAGGAACGGGTTACGGTTTCGTGGCGGCCGCCCAGCCGGGCCCCTTCCAGGCCTTCATCATTTCGCAGACCTTGAAGAACGGATGGCGGCGCACCCTGATCGCCGCTCTTGCGCCGCTCCTGTCGGACGGGCCGATCATTGCGATCGTGCTTCTTGTCTTGAGCCGCGTGCCAACCTCGATGCAAGGATATCTGCACCTGGCGAGCGGCGTTTTCATTCTCTATCTCGGTCTCTCCGCGTTTCGTCGCTGGCGGGCCGCGTCCGATGCCGCCACTCTCGACGCCGAGTCGGGATATCAAAGCCTCCTCAAGGCGGTGGTCATGAACTTCATCAGCCCCGGCCCCTGGATTTTCTGGAGCCTCGTGGCAGGGCCGACCCTGGTCAAGGGCTGGAACGAGGCCATACCAAGTGGTCTCGCTTTTCTTTCAGGATTCTATCTCGTCTTGATCGCGACCTTGGCGCTCACGATCGTGCTTTTCGGGACTGCCCGGAAACTCGGGCCGCGCGTGACGTGCCATCTCTTCGGGATCTCGGCGATCGCACTGGCAGGTTTCGGGTGCCATCAGCTCTGGCTCGGACTGGACAGAATGGGCGCCTGGTGAAGCGCGGAGACGAAGACTAATGGGCAACCATAAAAACTTCAGGATCATACTTCTCATTCTGATCCTGGCTGGAGCGGCGGTCCACTCCGTCTCCTACTATTCCACCACGTCCGATGACGCCTTCATCTCCCTCCGGTACGCGCGAAACCTCGTCGACGGGCACGGCCTGGTCTACAATCCCGGCCGGGAGCCGGTCGAGGGATTCAGCAATCCGCTCTTCGTTTTTCTGACGGCGGGTTTTCTCTTTCTCGGTCTTCCCGAACTCTGGATCCTCAAGGGAATCGGGCTGGCGGCCTTCGTTGGATCTGTAGGCGTCCTCGCGAGGCGGCGGTCGTCTTCGTCGCTTCTCGACCTGGCCGGTCCGGCTCTTCTGGCGGCATCTCCCTTCGCGGCGCTCTGGTCGATGGCCGGGCTCGAAACGAGTCTTTACGCCTTTCTGATTCTTTTCGGTGTCGTCACCGCATCGCGCGAGATGCACACGGGGCGCATCCGGTGGACACCCTTTTTGTTTTTGCTCGTGGCGGTGTCGCGGCCCGAAGGCCCTCTTCTCTGCTTCGCGGCCTTCGTGGCGCAGTGGTTCCTGAGCGCGGCGCGGTGGCGCGTTGTCATCGGATGGATCGTGGGCTGGGGAATTCCCTTCTCGGCCCTGATCGCCGCGCGCCTCTACTACTTCGGCTCCTTGACACCCAACACGTACAAGGCCAAAGTCGACATGGGGACGAGCGCGATCGCCAGGGCGGGCGATTATCTCTTCTCTTTTTTCAGGGACGGGGGATTCTGGATCGCGGTCCCCGCGCTCATTCTTCTCGGCTCCATGGTCGTGGGGCGGCGCTGGGAGAAGCGGCTGATTCTGGCGGCGTTTGTGATCGTCGCCCAGATCGTCTTCCTTCTCGTGGTCGGCAAAGACTTCATGCCCGGATACCGATTTCTCATGCCCGTTTATCCCCTCGTGTGCGCTCTTGGCGGAGACCTGATCGCCCGGCTCGGGGCGCGTTTTTCGCGGCTCTGGCCGCGCCTCGCAGTCGGCGCTCTTGCCGCCGGGCTTTGTGCCGGGATCTTTGCGTGCGAGTCCGACGCCCTCACGCACCACAAGCATCGATTCTGGCTGCTGCAGAAACGTCCGTGGACAACCTATCTCTTTCAAAAAAATCTCGAGGACACGTGGCTCGACGGGCACGAGAGGATCGCCTCTTACCTCAAGCGCAACGCGGGGCCGAGCGATCTCCTCGTTCTGGGACCGGCCGGCGTGATTCCCTACTATTCAGAGCTTGTCGTCATCGACCTTTTCGGCCTGACCGACACCTTCGTCGCCGGCCTGGTGAGCCGGAAGTCCGAGGAGGGTGCCCGTTCCGGCCCCGATGCCCCGAATCCGCTGGCAGAGCTTCAGCGGTACATATATTCCCTCAACCCCCGCTGGATCATGCTCGACGGGCACTTTCGCGCCGACGGCTCTTTCGTGCCGCGCTTCGGAGGCGGGATTGCGCGTGCCGCCGAATGGTCGCGTTACTCCCTCGCCTTCACGGCAAAGGTCTATCCGGCCGAGTGGTCGAGTGACGGCCTCCCCCGAGTGAACGTTCTCTACGAGAGAAGAAACCCATGACTCTCCGCCGCGAGAGATGACTGCCAGACGTCGTTATCTTGGCGCTCAGAAACGTTGCCATTCAGGCTTGCCCTCATAAACTCTCCTGTAATAATCACGCCTGGCAAGCATCGACGCCGCATCTTCATCGAGAATGATCTTGGCATCGGGGTGCATCTGAAGAATCGACGCCGGCACCATCGCGGTGATCGGCCCCTCGACGGCGCGCGCGATCGGCTCCGCTTTCTTTTTCCCGAATGCGAGAAGAAGGCACGTGCGGCTTTCCATGATCGTGCCGATGCCCATGGTGATCACATGGTGGGGAACCTTGTCGGCGCCCCCGAAGAAGGCGGCGTTCTCCTGGCGGGTCTCCTCGGTGAGCGTCTTGATCCGCGTGCGCGACGCCAGGGATGACGTCGGTTCGTTGAAGCCGATGTGCCCCTCGATGCCGATACCCAGAATCTGGAGATCGATCCCGCCGTCCGCGGCGATCTTTTCCTCGTAGCCGATGCATTCGGCCGGGATATCCGCCGTGCGGCCGCTCGGAACGTGAGCGCGGTCCGCGGGAAGGTTGATCCTGGAAAAGAGATGCTCCTCCATGAAGGCGCGGTACGAAGCCGGATGATCGGGCGCGAGGCCCACGTACTCGTCGAGATTGAAGGAGGCGGCGCGGCTGAAATCGAGACCCTCTTTCCCGTGCAGGCGGACGAGCTCCTCGTAGAGGCGCAGGGGGGTGCGGCCCGTGGCGAGGCCGAGCACGGTGTCCGGTTTTTGCGCGATGCGCTGCCCCACGATGCGCGCGGCCAGAGCACTCGCCGCCGCGGAATCAGGCTGTATGATCACTTCCATTTCTTGCTCGGCCTCCTTGCTCGATCGTTCATGATTCGAATCGTTTCTTCAGCAGGTTGCGCACATCGCGGCCGAACTCATCGACGAATCCGGCCACATAGTCGACGATGTCCAGGGTGTCGTTCTCGATCAAAGGGGTCAGGTCCATGGCGAAGGCGAGACGCGCGGCCTCATCCACGGCGTGTGCCTGGAAGAAGGTGGCGTTCGCCCGCCAGCGGCCCCTGGTCGCCAGGTCATAGCGTTTCCCGCCCGTGATCTGCGAGTCGAACACTCCGGCCAGGGCTGCGCTGAGGCTTGCGCCTCCGGTGAGATCGAGAGGAATCTTGTGATGATCGGCGAGCCAGTCGAGATCGCGCCAGACCTCACAGCCGTAGATTTTTTCGGGACGCACCGCGTGCGGGAGCTCCCTGAGCGCGCGGATCGCGGCCACCGCGACGCCCACGTGGGTTTCGTGCTTGTCGGCGAGATTGTGGGTGTAGACGATTTTCGGCCGCATCGCGTCGAGCAGGGCGACGAGGTCCTTTCTCAGGCCGGCCGCACCCGGTGCCTGGACCGCTTCGCTCGAATGGCCGAGCTGGATCATCGCTCCATACTCGCCGATCCGGGCCGCCTTGATCTGCTCGCGCCGGCGGATCGTCAGCATCTCGTTGTCGTCGACGTCGGCGTAGAGGCCCGTGCGCGCGCAGCGGGCGCCCTCGGAGCAGGTGATCCCGCCGAACCAGCGGTCCCGGTCTCCGAAACAGGTCACGATCCCGTGGAACGCCATGAACTCGAGATCGTCCTGGTGTGCGCCGATCCCGAGATGGGTGATCCTTTTGAGCGCCTCTGCGACAGCGACGCCGTCGGGGATGTCGATCGCCGCGCTCTCGTTTTGGAATTGCACCGTCTTCGACTCCGTTCCTTTTCGAGACCAGTCTTTCGAGACATCCTATTTTTAAATCACCAGCCCGGCGAAAGGCAATCGTCAAGTCTGATTTCGCTGGTATTGTGCCAGGCGATACCATTAACTACTGTCAGTGGTTGGCTGAAGGGGAGATGCGGCGGATCAGTGATAAAGAGGTTGATAGCTTGATGAACGAGAACGAGAACGAGCGGCCGTCACAGAGACCGACAGCGCCGATCCTCGTCGTGGGCGAGGTGCTCTTCGATGTCTTTGCAGACAGCCGCGTCATCGGTGGCGCACCGTTCAACTTTGCCTGCCAGCTTCATTCGCTCGGTTTCGAAACCTGTTTCGCCAGCGCCGTGGGCGGTGACGCCGAGGGACGCGAGATTCTGGAATTCATGTCCTCCAAAGGCATGGCGACGGACGGCGTGAACAGGGACAGCGACCGGCAGACAGGGCAGGTCCTCGTCACCCTCGACGGCGAAGGCGTTCCGGAATACGACATTATCGAGGACCGCGCCTGGGACCGGATCGGTCTGACACCCGCCGTGGAGAGTCTGCTCGACGGCGAGATTTCTCTGGTCTGCTATGGCAGCCTCGCCCAGCGCTCGGTCCAGTCGCGCGCGGCGGTCGGCCGCATTCTCGACCGGATCGGTCCCGACACGGTCAAGGTCTGCGATCTCAACCTCAGGCAGCACTACTACAGCCGGTCGCTGGTCGAACAGTGCGTTCGCAACGCCGATATTCTCAAGCTCAACGAGGACGAGCTCGAGACGGTCAGGAACCTCTTCGAATTCGATGGAGCGGATTTTGCCGCCCACCTGGTCGAGGCCTATTCGCTGCTCTGTCTGTGCGTGACTCTCGGGAGCAAGGGAAGCCGCCTCCATCTTCCCGATGACAGAACGATAAACCATGCTATTGACAAGAACATTCTCCCCGGAGAGCTCAAAGACACCGTGGGAGCGGGAGATGCCTTCACCGCCATGTTCTGCGCCGGCTTTCTCGATAGCCACGGCTGGGACGACATGGTCGACAGGGCGTCGCGTTTTGCGGCCGCCCTCTGCACGGTGCGAGGCGCGCTGCCCGAAGGGGAGGATTTCTACAAGCCTTTCATCAAAGAACTCGAGGATGGCAAACTGAAAGGGAGAGGTTCATGAACGAGGATGGGCTCTACATCCAGATGTTCAGTATTCACGGCCTGATCCGTTCGCGCGATATCGAGATGGGGCGCGACGCCGACACGGGCGGCCAGGTCAAGTACGTGATCGAGCTGGCCGAGACGCTCGGCCGTCAGGAGGGCGTGGCCCAGGTCGACCTCTTCACGCGCCATATCGAGGACAAGCGGGTCGCCAAGATCTACGGCCGCGAGGTCGAGCGGATCGCGCGTACCGAACGTAGCTCGGGCAAGGTGCGCATCGTGCGCGTCAAGTGCGGCGGACTCAAATATCACCGCAAGGAGCTCCTCTGGCCCTTCCTCGATGAGTATGTCGACCGCGTGCTGACCTTCACCAAGAAGGAGGGACGGATCCCCGACATGGTGCACGGCCACTACGCTGACGGCGGGTACGTGGCCATGTCGCTCTCGCCTCTTTTCGGGGTGCCCTTTGCTTTCACCGGCCACTCGATGGGGCGTGTCAAGAAACAGAAGCTCCTCGATGACGGCATGAGCGACGAGGAGGTCAACGCTCAGTACGACATCGATCACAGGATCTCGGTCGAAGAGGCGGTGATCGAAAACGCGGATCTTGTCGTGACGAGCACGAGCCAGGAGATCGCCAAGCAATACGGTCTTTACGAGAAAAAGGGCAAACCGACCTTCCAGGTGATTCCGCCGAGCGTCGCCCTCGATCGTTTTTATCCCTATTACGATGACCGTCTGCGCGGCGGCAGCAAGAGGGACGAGAAGGTCGTTCAGGCCGAGGCTTTCATCCTCGAGGAGCTCAACCGTTTCTTCATCAATCCCGAGAAACCGGTGGTGCTTACCCTCTGCCGGCCCGACAAGCGCAAGAACATCTCGGGGCTGATCAAGGCCTACGGCGAGGACAAGGATCTGCAGGCCATGGCCAATCTCGCCGTCTTCGCCGGGATCAGGAAGGACATCTCCCAGATGGGCGAGAACGAGCAGGAAGTGCTCACCGACATGCTCCTTCTCATGGACAAGTACGATCTCTACGGCAACATGGCGATCCCCAAGTCGCACAATCCGACCGACGATGTGCCCGCCCTTTATCGCACCACGGCGGCGTCGCACGGTGTCTTCGTGAACTCGGCGCTCACCGAGCCTTTCGGCCTCACCCTGCTCGAGGCGGCCGGATGCGGCCTGCCGATCGTGGCGACCAACGACGGCGGTCCGATCGACATCGTGGCCAACTGCGACAACGGCCTCCTCGTCGATGTCACGCAGGAGGAGTCGATGGCGCGCGCCGTGCGCAAGATCCTCTCCGACCGGGAAACGTGGAAAAAATATTCGACCAACGGCATCATCGGCGTGCACAAGCACTACACGTGGGACGCCCATTGCAAGACCTATCTTGAGGCGATCAAGACGATGATCGGAAGGACTTCGGGAACGGGCGCGAGCGCGCGCGAGAGCGAGGAGTCTGTAGGCAAGAGGCTGACCAAGTTCGACAAGCTGCTCATCACCGACATCGACAATACGCTCACCGGCGACGACGAGGCGATGGCCGAGCTCTTCACCATTCTCGAGGAGCACAAGGAGACGATCGGTTTCTGCCTCGCCACGGGCCGCACCATCGAGTCGACAATGGATCTCATCGCCGAGCGCCAGATGCCCCATCCCGACATTCTCATCTCGTCGGTGGGAACGGAGATTCACTACTCGCGTACCCTGATCGAGGACAAGGGCTGGGCGTCGCACATCTCCCAGTCGTGGGACAGGGAAAAGACAGCCGAACTCCTGTCGCAGCTCGAGTTTCTCGAACTCCAGGAGCATGAAAACCAGCGCACCTTCAAGGTGAGCTTTTACATGAAACCCCATCCCGACCACATCCCGTGGATCTACGAGCTCATGGAGAAGAACCGTCTGCGCTGCAACGTGGTCTATTCCCACCAGAGCTATCTCGACGTTCTGCCCTTCCGGGCGTCCAAGGGCGGGGCGGTGAAGTATCTCTCCTCCAAGTGGCGCTTCCCGCCCGACAAGATCATGGTCTTCGGCGATTCAGGCAATGACGAGGAGATGATGCGCGGCCAGTACAAGGGAGTGGTGGTGGGCAACTACAGCCCGGAAATGGAAAAGCTCAAGGGCCGCAAGGACGTCTACTTCTCCCCCGAGAACCACGCCGCCGGAATCCTCGACGGCCTCCACCACTTCGGCTTCCTCGTTGCGAAGAAGGAGCCCGCCCCCGATAAAAAAAAAGATGAGAAAGCCTCGGAAGTAAATCCGGAGTGAGAGTCTGTCGTTTTTGCCTTGTGAAGAGGCCGGGTGAGGGCGATCTGACGGCGGAGGCGCGAGATGTTTTTGCGGCTTTGCGATCTCCGCTCGGAGATCGCAAAGCCGAAAAAATTCCTCGCACCTCCGCCGTCAGGTTGCCCTCACCCGGCCCTCGTCTCACGATCCGGTAAGCACAGGATCGGCCGGTTCGGTCACAACCTCGACGGCGTTGTGCTTATCGAGGAGCTTTTTGGCCATGGGCCGGTAGAGGAGCTGGTAGAGGGTGTCGATGTACTGCTTCTGGGGACGCGAGTTTTCCATGGAGACGAAGTTCCAGAATCCGTAGATCTTGGCGAGCTTGATCAGTTCGCCGGCGTGCAGGTCCCAGGTGTAGCGTTCGAGCACTCTCTGAATCCCGCCCTCGGCAATGGCGCGCCAGAGCGTCTCGTGCCCCTCGCCGGCCACGAGCGGCAGGATCACCTCCTCGACCTGTTTGTGGTTGTTCGGGTTGATGTGGTATCCCGATTTGCCGTTCTCGATCGTCTCGAGGGGGCCGCCGTAGCGGGTCGCCACGGTGGGGAGCCCCGAGATCATGCCCTCGAGCACGGTGAGGCCGAAAGCCTCGAAGAGTGCGGGCTGCACGAACACACCGCCCCGGTCGCCCATGAGCCGGTACATCTCGCCCACCTTGCTCTTGTCGCCTTCCATCTCGAGCCAGCGGAAGGAGCCTTCGAGGTGGTACTTCTCGACGAGGTGGTAGATCTTGTCGATCTGCGTCTTCTCCTCCGTGTCCGACGACCGCGATTTCTCCACGTAGCCCGACACGATGATGAGATTGCACGCGTCCCTCAGCCTCGAGCTCTTGCCGAAGGCTTCGACGAGGCCGGTGATGTTCTTGATGTGATCGAGGCGCGCGATCGTGTAGATCGGTTTCTTCGCCGGATCGTCGAGGCTGAAGCGGCTCGTCTCGTCGCCGCGGCCGAAGAAGATCCGTTCGGTGAGCGATGTCTTGAGCGCCTCGTCGCGCCTCTCGCCTTCCCAGAAGGGGAAGAAGTACTGCTGGTCCACGCCCGGAGGCACGATGTTGAACCGGGGGTGGAACATGTTCGAACCGCTCACCACCCGGTAGAGGCCGGGCATGTTGTAGCTGCGGTGCGACTCGTACTGCCCGATCGTCGATGTCGTGCCCGCGATCTCCTGATAGGAGCTGGTCACCGTGATGTTCGCCGCGCACATGGCGATCAGGTCGGCGGTGAACTGAAGAGAGAAGTGGTACTGGTCGTCCATCTCCTTCCAGTTCAGGTCGCTGTAGAGATACTTGGCCTTCTCGAGAGCGTGGGCGATCGTGCAGAAGGTCACGCCCATGCTGCGGCTCATGAGATAGGCCACGAGATTGCCGTCCGAGTAGTTGCCCACGATCAGGTCGGGCCGGTGGCCGAGCTCGCCCAGGAGTTCCGACTCGACATCGCGCGCGAAATCCTCGAGGTAGGGCCAGATCTCGAAGCGCGAGATCCAGTGATCGGTCTTGTCTCTGTTCGCGCTCCGGAAGGGCACGCGGAGAATCTTCGAGTGTTTCGTGTCGTGCACAGGCTCGATGCGCACGTTGCACGTTGTCTCTCCCGCCTCCGGGATGAGACGGGTGATGATGTAGATCTCGGGCTCCATCTGAAGACCCGCGTCGTAGATCCTCCGGCTCAGTTCCTCCTCCAGGGCCTTGACCTGGTTGAGGATGTAGACGACCTGGCCGCCCGTGTCGGGCTTGCCGAGGACGTTTTCCTGGGCGAACCAGCCATGGGGCGAGAGGATGGCGATCGAGTGGATCATGGGGATCCGGCTGAAGAACTCTCCCACCACCTCGTGGTCGGGGTGTTCGAGCACCGAATTGAGAAGATCCATGGTCGAGCGCACCCTGGCGGCGTCGCGCCCCCAGCCCCGCTCGAATCCGAGCTTGCCCAGGAAGGGATGCAGCTCTGCATACGGTGTCTCGTCGGGAATGTTTTCGAGATAGTCGAGCGCATCCTTCATGCGGCGGTTGAGTTCGGGCAGTGACGGCACCGAGGGCGAGATCAGAAGCTGGGTGCCCTTGATCTGGTGCACTTTCAGGAAACTGAGGAGCTTGGAGAGAAACTCCTCCTGGTTGGTGAAGAGCTGGCTCGAAAGGTATCTGAGGAAATAGTAGATCCCCTTCCCGATGTTGCGCGAATCCTTGATGAGCGGGGAGGTGATGAAGGGATCCATGTCGATCTCGAGCGCATCACACTCCGAACTTGGAGAACCGAGCACGATGGCGTCCCGCGCCTGCAGGTACTTTTCCACGGGAATCTTATCGTAATGGTTCGCCGAGCGCGGGATGCCGAAGATCGCGGTTTCCCCGATCCTGCGACGCGTGACCAGGTAAGAGTACTCCTCGTGAAAAACGATCTCCTGAAGGAGCTCGATCAGCTTGCGCAAATCGGATTGCGTCTTGTAGTCCGACCCTTTCTGGTTCTTCTCACAGAAGAGTTCGAACTCTTCGATGACCTGATCTCTCAGCAAAAAGGCGTTTTCCTTGTGCCGGAGCTCGTCGAGAAAAACCCTGAAATCGGACTGGTGCTCTTCGTCAATGATTTTGTCGAGAAGGAACATTATCTTTTCCCCGGAAACCTATTCACCCTTTTCCTTTAGGCTATTAGCCTTTACGTTTTCGTCTCAATGACATATCGGCAGAATCTATTATTATATATAATCGAATCATCAGATACTGATTCGAAAAAAAATAGTCTGTCCGATAGAGTCGTGACAGAGAATTACAACGACTTTCGACTGAGCTTACTGAACCCGTTAGATATCAGGAGATAAGCGCCTGTCAAGCAAACTCGAACAAAGGACCGAAAAGATTCCCCCCGCGGCAGGCGCGGACCTGGGCGCCTGGCTCGCCACACCTGTCACGTCTCTCAAGGGGGTGGGGCCGGCGCGCGAGCGGATCCTGGCCGATGCCGGGATTCGCTGCTTCAGGGACCTGCTCATCCTCCTGCCGCGGCGATTCACGAACCGCATGCGTCCCGGAAAGGTGGCCGACCTCGAACCCGGCGCTCTATGCGCCGCGCGCGGCACGATCAAGGGTCGGCGGGTTTCGGGATTCGGGCGCCGCAAGAACCTGCGCGTTCTTGTCGCCGACGACGACACACAAAAGGGCGGCGAGAAGGATCGGACCTCCACGGCGGAGCTGATCCTCTTCGGCCGCGCCTTCCTCAAAAACTCGTTCCGCGCCGGCCGGAGCGTGGCTTTTCAGGGCAAAGTGACGTTGGAGTCGGGAAAGGTGCAGGTTCTCTCACCCGACTTTCATCTCGACGGCGATGCGGGGCCTGGATTTCCCGGCTTGCGGCCGCATTATTCTCTTCCTGACGGGATTTTTCCGCGGCACTTCGTTTCCTGGATCGCGCGGATACTCGACGGATTGCCTGCCGAATCGGACTGGAGGAACCGACCGGGATCGGAGGTGGGCGGTCTGCCCGATCGGGACCTGATCCCCCTCGTCGATGCGTTGAGAAAGGCCCATCAGCCGCGCAGTGCTCAAGAGGCCGAAGCGGCGCGTAGACGTATCGCCTACGAGGAGTTCTTCGCCTTGCAGCTCGGCCTCGCCCGGGATCGCGCTCTCCGCGCCGCGCGACCGAGCTCTCTGCGGGCTCTTCGCGAACAGCTCGATCCGGTTTACGAGGAGATCGTCCCCTTCCGCTTGACCCGCGCCCAGGAGCGGACCGTTCGAGAGATCGGGCGCGACCTGGCATCGCGCAGCCCGATGCACCGCCTTCTCCAGGGCGATGTCGGTTCGGGCAAGACCGTGGTGGCTGTCTATCCCCTGCTCGCGGCGGCACTCGGCGGGGCGCAGGGCGCCCTCATGGCGCCCACCGAGGTGCTCGCCGAGCAGCACGCCAGCGTGCTGGGCCGTCTGCTCGAGCCGGCGGGAATCAAACCCCGTCTCCTCCGGGCGGGTCTCAAGAGTGCCGAGGTGGAGCGTATCCTCCATGACCCCGAGACAGGTATCATCATTGGCACGCACGCGCTCATTCAGAAGCGCGTACGCTTCAGGCGCCTCGAAGTCTGCGTGATCGACGAGCAGCACAAGTTCGGTGTGCGCCAGCGCTGGGACCTCAAGACCAAGGGCCGGGCGCCCCACGTCCTGATCATGACGGCCACGCCCATCCCGCGTACACTCTCTCTCACTCTCTACGGCGAACTCGACATCTCGATCCTCGACGAGCAGCCTCCGGGCCGAAAGCCGGTAGAGACGCTCGCTGCCGACACTGTCGACGATCCCGCGTTGCGCGCCTGGATCGACGAGGAACTCGGCTCGGGCGGCAGGGTGTTCGCGGTCTGTCCCCTGGTGACCGAGTCGGACCATCTCGACCTCGAGGCGGCAGTGGCTCTCCACGACCGCTTCGAAAAGGAGTATGGTGCGCGCTGCGAGGTGGGACTCCTGCACGGCCGCATGGACAGCGCATCCAAGCAGGGCGCCATCGATGCCTTCCGGTCGGGCCGGCAGCGTCTGCTTGTCACCACCGTGGTTGTCGAGGTCGGCGTCGACGTCCCTGAAGCGAGCACGGTGGTGATCATGGACGCCTGGCGCTTCGGCCTCTCCCAGCTCCACCAGATTCGCGGACGGGTGGGGCGCGGCGATCGGCCGTCCCGCTGCTATCTAGTGGGCGAACCGCGAACCGACGCGGGCCGGCAGAGGGTGGCGATCATTCTGGGCGAGTCGAACGGCTTCCACATCGCAGAGGAAGACCTGCGCATGCGCGGTCCGGGCGAAGCGACCGGTCTGCGCCAGCACGGCCTGCCGCCGCTTCACGCCGGCGACTACATCGCCGACGTCGACCTCATGGCCGCGGCGCGCGATGATGCCCGGTACTTCGTCGAGGGCGGGATCGATCCGCGGAATGCGCTTTTCGACAATGAGAACGATCTCAATACCTGGATAGGCTGATCCCAACCAGCCCGGTTCCGTTATGGTTGCTTTTAGCGCTCGAGGGTATACACTTTCCCATTGCGCTGAATTCTCGCGATTTCGCTGGTGACCACAAGGAGAGGTTGTGCCATGGCACGTAAACTCGCAGGGCTTGTTCTTCTGGCAGGATTTCTCTGCCCGATTCTCGGATTTGCCCAGGAGGAAACGCAGCCTGTCGAACCTCCCCAATCGGAAGAGAAGAGGACGAAGAACGTTGATCCCCTCCTTCTCGAACCGGATGAACTGGTCGATCTCTTTCGCTCCGATCTGATGGCGTGGCCTGCCGAGAAGGGGCTGCGCGCTGCCGAGACCATTTTTGCCGGCGGCCACGACACGATCCCCTACCTCTTGAAACTAATGGCCGAACGGGACTATCGGATCAAGTCGGCCGCGGCCGACATCCTGAGCCGATTCGGCTGCGACCAGGCCTGGGAACCGACGCGCGCGCTCCTCTCTCACAAGGCGCTCAAGAACAGGGTCAAGCACAACCTGACCTCCCTTGGCCGCCTCCGGCCGGAAGCGACCCTCGATCTGTGCGTCGATCTCCTCTCCGGCAGCCAGCGCACGCTGCGCAAGGCGACGTACAACTTCCTGCAGGCGCGCCGAGATCTTTCCCATGTGAAGGACAAGCTCATCGGTCTTCTCCAGTCGAAGGAGAACGACGTCCGCCGCCACGCCTTTTTACTTCTCGTCAAGAGGGGAGCCCTTTCGGCCGTTGAGATGAATCGTCTGGCGCTCGGTCTGGTGGGCGACGACGATCCGCGCCTCGCCGCCGAGGTGGTGGCTCTTCTGGCGATCGAGGACGATGAGAGCCTGATCGCCGATCTCAGAGCGCTCCTCGATACGGACAACGAACGGACCTTCGCCTTCGCCGTGCTGATTCTCGTGTCGCGGGAGTACAAGCTTGCTCGTGGCGATCTACCCGTCGAGATCGCGCCCAGGCTGGAAGGATTAATCGCATCCAACGATCCGCTCCTCAAGGTCGCCGCAGCGGCCGGACTGTCGAGCCTCTACCGGCGCAGCACGTCGGGCGACGCTTCGGCAGCGCTCCGATCGAACGTGATCCCCGCCTTCATGGAGGTCTTTCTCGGCAACCGCTACAGCAAGGACTTCTCGTGTCTCCTCGATGTCTCGGTCCTCTGCCTACGATTCCTTACGGGCGACCCCTTTGACAAGGATCTGACCTACTGGAAAAAGTGGTGGATCGAAAAGGGCGTCGACTACCAGGAGAAGCAGAGCCTCCTGTCGGTGAACGAGAGAGAGATTCCGAGCATGATCGTGCGCTACCGGCGCACCGGAGAATCGGAACCGCTCGCCTTTCTCGTCGCCGGCGAAGCACTGATGACCGATCCCGCTTTCAGCCCTCCCGACGGAACATGCTTTGCCCCCGAACGGGATCTTCTGCCATTTGTCAATGCTCTCTACGCCCAGGGATTCTTCAAGCGGTCGGCCGCAACCGCAAAGTCGTCGAGCTTCGGCAGTGCGGCGAAGAGTGACGAGGCCGCGCGCCCGAGCAGGCCTGCGTCGATCGAGGTGGAGATCGATCGGCGGACGTCGCGGATCGAGCGACGGAGTGACGGCGACCAGAGCTTCGCCACCCTCGAAGCGGCGCTCCTGCGGATCTTCCATCGGAACGCGTGGCAGTTCCTGCACGTGGCCGACGATTTCAATACGTGGTATCTCGAAAACGTGGCATGGTGGAACGATCTGGAAAAGGAGAAGGACCGCACCGATCGCTTCCTCGTGGCGTGCATCGATGCATTCAGCTTCCTCACCGACGAGGAGGTTCTGGGATGTTTCTCCTGGCTGAGCGGGCGCGGCGACCTCTCGGAAGGGCTCGACGTGAAGAAGGTGAGCGAAATCACCAGCAGGGTGCGCGGGCGCGAGCAGGTCGATATCCTCACGCTGCGCACCATCGATCTCGTGGCGATCGCCGCGTCCCAGGAGTCTGATCTGGCCGACCGGCTCTTCCAGCCGCTGACCACCTACATCTTCACCCTCTATGGCGACAAGGCCTATCCCTTTCTCGAAAGAACGATCGAGAAGCTGGCACGCCTCGATCAGGCCCTCGAAGATGTCCGATGGTACGTGCGCGCCGCGGCGGCACGGGTGCTGCGCCAACGCACCGGCAGCGCCGTGCCCTTGCTGGTCAGCCTTCTCGACGATCGGCATCGCGCGGTGCGCGTCGAGGTGCTTCATTCCCTTGCGGTGATCGGTACGGCCGAGACCCGTGCCATTCTCGGGTCCGTTCTCGATGGCAATGAACCGAGGGGCGTGGAAGAGCTGGTCGCCGCTCTCGACGGAATCGTCACACCCTGGGCGTTCGAGATGCTCAGGTCAGTGGTGTTCGGGCGCTCGAGCAACCGCCTGAACGCTCTCGGGGGGCTGGCGCGGTTCGACGATGCCGCCGCCAAGGAGCTCATTCTATCCACGCTCGAAACCCTGACTCCCGGTTCGGACGATTGGCTTCAGGCCGTGACAACGCTCGGAGATGTGGGGGGGGAGACGGCTCGAAGCACCCTGTGCACACTCTTTGGCGCCCGGCCGTCCGGATCGGACAAGGTCTTCGTCGCTCTGACCCTGGCAGGGCTGGGCGAGACCATGGCCGTCGACACCTTGCTCGACGCCTACGAGGAGGGAGGCGAGAACGCGCTTGCGAAGAACGCGCTCAGCCTTCTTCTCGTGACTGAATTCGACAAGGAAGCGTGGGGCTATCGGAAATTGTGGAACGAGAACACGGGCCAGGACCAGGCCTTTTTCCTGGCGAAAACCCTTGGTTGCGAACTCGTCGACGGCGCTTTCTTCGAGAAGATCCCCGTCGAGTCTCTCGTGGACGCCCTCGACGACACGCGGTGGTATGTGCGCTCAGCGGCGGCAAGGATTCTCCAAAGAGGCGCGGGCGTCGATTTTGGCGCGATGAGACGGTCCACGAGCCCGCTCGAGATACGCCGGATAGCCGATGACTGGGGGAACTGGCTGAAAACAAGTCGTTGAACCCTCTCGGAGCGGCCGCGTTTAAAAGGAACGTGCTTTCCGATTCGAACGGAGCTTTTCCATGGCTGAAAGACGCGACAGTTCAAGCCGGCCCGACAGCGGCGCCAGTGCTGATGCACGCGGGAATTCGTTCATTGAAGCGCTGCGGCGCAACACCGCCACGGTGATCGTGGGCCAGGACGATCTGGTGGAGCGGCTCCTGGTGGGGATTCTCTGCGGCGGCCACATTCTTCTCGAAGGCGTTCCGGGGCTGGCCAAGAGCCTTACCGTGCAGACCGTGGCCCGCTGTCTGAGCGCTGAGTATCGAAGGATCCAGTTTACGCCCGACCTCCTTCCGGCCGATCTGATCGGAACGCGTGTCTTTCTACGCGAGACGGGCGACTTCACCGTCAAGCGGGGGCCGGTCTTCGCCAACATCATTCTCGCCGACGAGATCAACCGGGCGCCGGCCAAGGTTCAGAGCGCGCTGCTCGAGGCGATGCAGGAGAGGCAGGTCACGATCGGTGAGGAATCGATGCCGCTCCCCGATCCCTTCCTGGTCTTCGCCACGCAGAACCCGATCGAACAGGAAGGAACCTATCCGCTCCCAGAGGCGCAGGCTGACCGCTTCCTCCTCAAGGTCAGGGTGCCCTACCCCGACCGGGAAGAGGAGCTGGCCATCGTGAATCGCATGGCGCGCGCCGAACCCGAGCTTTCGGTGAAGCCCGTGGCGACCCTCGACGACGTGCGTGCGGCGCGTTCCGGACTCGACGCGATCTATGTCGACGAGAAGATCAAGAACTACGCCGTCAGCCTCGTGCGCGCCACACGCGAGCCCGCCGCGATCGGGCTCGACGATCTCGTCCCTCTCATCGAATACGGCGCCTCGCCTCGCGCCACGATCGCCCTCGTCATGGCCGGCAAGGCGCTCGCCCTTCTCGATGGCCGCGACTACGTCACCCCGCGCGACATCAGGCGGATCGGCGCCGATGTGCTCCGCCACAGGGTGATCGTTTCCT
Organism: uncultured Phycisphaerales bacterium; assembly: GCA_964464495.1. Taxonomy (GTDB): domain Bacteria; phylum Planctomycetota; class B15-G4; order B15-G4; family CAYZWU01; genus CAZUHB01. Next base: position 17,513 of record CAYXGI010000001.1, on the reverse strand, counting down.
TCGAGGCCGAGGCCGAGGGCGTGACTCCCGAGGAGGTGGTGGCCCGTGTTTTCGAGAGTGTCGAGGTGCCCTGACCATGCAGGCGCCCGCTGACACAGCCGCGCTTCTGCGCACGATCGGCCGGATCAGGATTCGCACGCGCAAGATCGTATCCGAGCTTCTCGCCGGGTCGTACAGATCGGCCTTTCGCGGCAGCGGACTCGAATTCGACGAGGTCCGCGAATACACCGAGGGCGACGATCTCCGCGCTATCGACTGGAACGTGACGGCCCGCACGGGAAATCCCTTCATCAAGACCTATCACGAGGAACGGGAGCGCACCCTTTTTCTCCTCGTCGATGTGAGCGGCTCCACAGGTTACGGTTCGAGAGCGAGAACGAAGGCGCAGACAGCGGCCGAGATCTGCGCCGTGCTCGCCCTCTCCGCGGCAGGGAGCCAGGACCGTGTCGGCCTCGTGGCGTTCAGCGACCGTGTCGAACACCATGTGCCCGCGCGCCGCGGAACGCGCCATGCGCTGAGAGTGGTGCGCGATGTTCTTTCTCTCCCATCGACGGAGCGGGGGACGAGGATTACCTGTGCGCTCGACATGCTGGCGCGGACACGGCTCAAGCGCGGTATCGTGTTCGTGATCTCAGATTTCATGGACAGCGGGTACGAGAGGGCCTTTGGTGCCATGGCGCGGCGCCACGATCTGATCGCGGTCCGCATCGTCGATCCGGTGGAGAACGCCCTGCCCGCGGGGGGGCTCGTGCAACTGCGCGATCCCGAAACAGGCCGCATCGTCACGGCCGATCTCTCGTCGTGCAACCTGCGGGAGAGGTACGAGAGCCGGATGAGGGCATCGGCACGGGCCCTGGCCGATCTCTGCGCGCACCGCAAGGCCGACCTGCTCGAGGTGAGCACGGCCGAGCCGATCGCGGCACCTCTTCGCGCCTTCGTGGAGCGCCGGCGAAGGAGGTATGGCCGATGAGTGCCTCCCTCGCCGCTCCCATTCGAGAGCCTCTCGATGAGTTTCTCTTTTCCTTCTCGTCCCTGCCGTCGCCCTGGACGATCGTGCTCGGCGGTCTGGTGCTGATCGTCTTCGTCGTCGTCCGAGCGCGGTACCGAAGAGGCGGTGCCTCACGGGGAGCGCCGGCTCCACTCGACAGCGACCAGCCTCCCCACGCCGCCGCACTCGGCGTGCTCGATGAACTCGAGGGGAACTGGCCTTCCGGAGAGAGGGAGCTCGATGCTTTTCATGTCCTTCTTTCCTTCGTGGTGAGACGCTATGTGCATCACCGCTTCGGTGTGCGCGCTCTCGAACGGGCCACTGACGAACTGCTCGACAGCTTCCACGGCCGCCATCTTCCCCCGGCCCAGCTCGACTCTCTGCGCACTCTTCTCGAGAGGTGCGACCAGGTCAAGTTCGCGGCCGCTTTCCGGCGAGACGCCGCTCGCGACGCGCGGGAGAGTGCGCGCACGCTGCTCGCCCGCGCCAGAGACTTCGTGAACGAGACCGCCGTCGAAGAGGGAGGCGTGGCATGACCTTTCTCGATCCCGGTTTCTTCCTCTTCCTCGTCCCACTGGCGCTCTGGAGCGCGACTTGCCTCACGCCGTCGGGGCGCCGGGCGCTCGACTTTCCGGCGGCGTCCGAGGTTCTTGATGCGGGACCGACGTGGCGCGTCAAGACGCGCTGGCTTCCGATGGTGTTGCGCGCAGCGGGGCTTTGCTGTCTGGTCATCGCCTTGGCGCGGCCCGTGGAGGTGCGGACCGAGGTGACCGTGCTGCCCGAGGGGATCGATCTCGTCGTTCTCGTCGATCGTTCGTCGAGCATGGGTGAGAGCCCCCCGGAGTCGGACCGCTCCACGCTGGCGCTGCTCGAGGAGGTGGCCGCCGACTTCGTGCGGGCTCGCGACAACGACCGGATCGCGCTCGTCGCCTTCGCGCGTACGCCCGAAACTCTCTGTGCCTTCTCGCTCGACCAGAAAGCAGTGGCCGAGCGGCTCCGGGCGATCGACGCGGTGGAACGCAACGCCGATGAGGACGGCACGGCGATCGGCGCCGGCCTCGCCGAAGCGGCAAGCCTCCTCGAACGCAGCCGCGCCGAGAGCCGCGTGGTGGTGCTCTTCACCGATGGCGGCGAGAACCGATTTGTCATCGAACCGCTCGCCGCGGCGCGGCTCTGCGCGGCGCGGGGCGTGCGCGTGCACACGGTGGCGCTCGATCTGAACCGCGATCGGTCCGACGAGGAGGATCTCGACACGCGCCTTCACGAGCGGATCGCGTCGATCACGGGCGGCGATTTCTTCAGAGTCGGCAATCGGGGCGATCTCGACCGGGTTTTCGACAGACTCGACATGATGGAGAAGTCACCGTCGGAAGGCAGAAGCTTCCCGGTCCACGACGATCGGTTTCGGACAGCGGCTATTCCCGGTGCGTTCCTGCTGCTCCTCGCCCTGGGACTGAAGAGATTTCTCTACCGGAGGGCGCCATGATCTTTCAAGACTGGCGCTACCTCCTCGGCCTCGGGCTCGCTCCCGTGGCACTCGTCACGGGCTGGTGGGCGCTAAGGCGAGCCGAAAGCGTCCTAACTTTCTTTTCGTCCCGGAATCGCTTCCATCGGTTGACGGTTGTTTCTGCGCTTCTCCTCGAGGCGGCCGGATTGGGATTGCTCTTCTGTGCCCTGGCCGGCCCGGAACGAGAAGAGACTGCCGATGAGCTCGCCCGCAAACCTCTCGACGTGGTCGTTGCGCTCGATGTTTCCCTCAGCATGGGAGCCGAAGATGTGGCGCCGAGCCGGATCGGGCGAGCCCGGCGCGCGGTGCGCGCTCTCATCGAGTGTCTCGTTGCGCGCGGTGGAAGCGCTTCGTCCGACCGGCCGGACGGCGCGCGGCTCGGTGTTGTGGAATTTGCCGGCACGGCGCGGGTCGTCTCCCCATTGACGAGCGATTTTCGAGTCATCGACGAGATTCTGCCCACCCTGGACGGTCGAAATATCGGGGCTTTCGGATCGGATCTTGCCGCGGGGATTGACGCGTCGCTCCAGCTCTTTGCCGATTCGCCGGCGGCGCGTGATCTGATCGTGGTGACCGATGGCGAGCACCGGGGCGACCGTTCGAGATTCGAGGCGCTGATCGACGCAGCCCGCTCCAGCCGGGTGTCGATCTCGGCTCTGATCGTCGGGACAGCCGAGGGCGCACGGATCCCCCTGAGAGGCGACATCGCATTCGTGACTGACAGCACGGGCCGCGAGGTGTTGACGCGGAGCCGCACGGATCTGATCGATCCGATCGTGCAGGCCTGCGGCGGAAAGAGGGTGACCACGCAGGACGAGTCCTTTCCGATCGACTCTCTTTTCGAGGATCTGGCCGAAGGGGCCGGGACAACGGTGCTCCCCCCGACCGATCGATCGGACCGCTCCTTGTTTCAGTGGTTCCTTCTCGCGTCACTTCTCTGCTTTCTGGCCGGCGTCGGTCTGACCCAGTGGGCGGCGCTCGGCCCCGCGGCGCGAGTCCCCCTTGTGACAGCGACCCTGATTCTGGGATCGTGCGGCGCCGGCGAAGGCCTCGATCTGGCGAGGGAGGGAGATCGTTTTTTCCAGGAGAGGAACTTTGACGCTGCTGCCGCGTCCTTCGAGTCTGCTCTCAGGCTCGATCCTGATCACGATGGGATCAGGCTGAATCTGGGGCTGGCCGGCTACCGCCGGGGGATGTACGCCGAGGCGGCTTCCTGTTTCGAGAGAGCGGCTCGGTCCAATGACCGCCGCCTGTCGCTTCCCGCACGTTTCTGTCTCGGCCTGTGCCACTACCGGAGCGCTCTCGGTGCGCTGGAGACGGCCGGCCAGGCGGCGCTCAATGCCGCCGGTCAGGCGGCGCTCAATGCCGCCGCGCAGGCGGCGCGCTGCGGTGCGGACATTTTCGGGACACTGGCGCTGGAAGGATTTCGGCGGACTGATTCACGACAGAACGAGGAGATCCTTCTCGGCCTCGCCGAAGAGATCGGCAAAACACTGGCCGAGTTGGAGGCCAGCGTCGATAATGGAGCGGACGGGGAGAGATCACCGGGCGATGGGGCAGAGCAGAATGCCGCGCAGGGTGGCGCCGAGGAGGCGGGCGGCCTGACCGGGAGAGAAACGCCGCGCCGATCTCCCGAGGGCCGCGCAGCGGTCGCCCGCTGGGCGGACGATCCCAAAGAACTGTCGCCCGAGGAGATTCGACGGATTTATGCGCGGCTCGACGAGTTGAAAAGAGGGCGGCAGAGCCGCGAAGCACACAGAGTGCGGCAACGCCTGGAAGGGGAGGTCGACTGGTGACAATCCTCGTGATCGGAATCTTGATCGTGGCGCTCGGACAGGCAGCCGATCCGGAATTCGCCTCTGCCAGGCTCGATCGAAATCAGACTGTCATCGGCGAGAGCGTGATGCTCACCGTGGAGGTAACCGGCGACGGGGCTGCCGACTGCGAGGTGTCCCGCCCGCCGCGAGGCGAGGGGCTCCTTGTCGAGCGCGTCGGAAGCCGTACCTTCACCGCTGTCAGAACCGTGGAAGGTGGGAGCGGCCAGTCGGACAGGATGCCTGTTCACATCACCCGCTACTTTTACAGGCTCTATCCCCTGAAGACGGGGACTCTCACCGTCGCGCCGGTCGAGGTGCTCCTCCGCAGCCGCCGGAAAGCAGTGAGCGCTCCTTGCCAGGTCGTCGTCGCCGATGGGCCGAGGCCGGAATGGATCGACGCGGCAGTGACAGTGGAGGGGGACCGTTTTTATCACCATCAGGTCCTGGTCTTTCACGTCCGGATCACTGTACCCGGAGGCGCCCGGCGCGAGCTCCGGCTTTCGCTGCCCTGGCTCGACGCGCCCGAGCTCTTCCGTCTCGATGAGGAATCCGACGGCGAGAGCGGCGACCTTTCCGTGCGCCTGATCCAGTCGAACAGGGAGGAGCCCTTCACCTTTGTTTCGCCCTCGGCCTCGTCAGTGGGCTGTAACGACTACTCGACGTCGATCGCCTTTCTCCTCACCGAGACGGGCGATCTCTCCTTTCCCCGGGGGATTCTGGCCGTCGACGACGCCAGGTCGGGGGTGCCCGTCCGCTACTGCCTCTTCGACTCGCCGTCCCTGACCGTTGTCGATCTCCCTTCCGAGGGGAGGCCGGCGTCGTTCACCAATGGGGTTGGCCGGTTCGAGGTTTCCTTCGAGGCCGAACCGCGCACGGTGCGCGTCGGCGATTCGCTCAGCGTGCGCTTTTCGATCACCGGCACGGCGGGGAGTCTCGACGCCTTCGATTTTCCCGATTTTCCCGTTCTCAACGGCTCCTTTCGACTTTTCGCCAAGCGGGACAGAGCCGAGGAACTCGACGATGGGCGGATCGTGAAGAGCCGCCATTTCGAGCTCTCGCCCCTGAGCAGCGCTGTCGATAGGATTCCGCCTCTCGAGTTTGCCTACTTCGATCCCGAGAAGGGAGAGTACGCGGCCGTGCTGTGGAACGGCGCGGAGATCGAGGTCCTTCCCGCTGAGGGCGGCGGTCCGCCCGGAGCCGGGTCGCGCCGAGCGGTTGACGACATCGAAACCATCTTCGACGATTATTCGTCCGACTGGGCGTGGATGCTGCGCCCTCTCGACGTCTCCCTCTTTGTCGCGGTCCTCGCCGCTCTTGGCTCGTGGATCTTCTGTCTTCGAGGATGGTTCCGATCCGATCCGGCAGTCAAGAGGCGAAGGAACGCCCTGAGACAGTTTCGCGATGAGATGGCCGCGTTGCGCGGGACCGCCTCGGCCGTCATTGCGGCCCCTCTCTTTGCCGAATACCTGTCCGAACGGTTCGGCCTGCCCCGCGAGGAGGCGATGGCGGGCGAGGTCGAGACGCTGCTCGTGGAGAAGGGGGTGAGCGAGACGCTCGCCCGCGATGTGGAGCGATTCTTCCACGCTATCGAGTCGCAACGCTATGGTGTGGGAGCCGACGAGCCGCTTTCTCGTGAAAGGGTCGACGAGGTGCTCGGCCTCGTCGAGTGCCTGGAAAGGGAGGGGGGACGATGAACGCCGCATCTCTTTCGATCGTGTCGATTCTGCTTGTCGGCCTTGCGAGCACGGCCGATCCCGATCTCAGCCTCGAAAGGGGCAACAGGCTCTATTTCATCGGCAGCTACGCCGACGCTCTCGACATGTATGAGTTGGCGCGGCTCGAGGGGGGCGCCGCGGGCACACTGGCCTTCAACAGGGGCAACTGCCTCTTTCGGCTCGATCGCTACGGCGAGGCGCTGCACGCCTTTCTCGAGGCGGAGAAACATCTGCCGCGCAGCAGCCGCGTCATGAAGAACATCGCTGTCATCACCGATCGGTTGGGAAATCCCGCGGGCACCGGCGCAGGATTCGTCGACCGGCTCAGGCGCGGCGCGGGCTGGATCACGGCAGCCGAATATGGTGTGCTGGCGCGTCTTCTCCTCACCCTTTTCTTTTTTGCCGCTGCAGGCGCGATGTGGCGGCGACGTCTACCGGCGCCTCGGTGGTTGGTCCTTTTCCTTCTTCCCGGACTGGTGTTCGCGGGGATCTCGGAACTCGTTGACGATGGGCCGCGGGGTTCAGTTTGTGTGGTGGTAAAAAACGCCGCACTCGTGGTCAACGAGCCGACGAGCCAGGGTACGGCTCTCTTTTCTCTCCGCGAGGGCGAAGTGGTGGCGCTGGAAGCGTCCCGCCGCGAATGGGTCCGCATCAGCGACCGAGAAGGAAACCGGGGATGGGCGCGCGACTCGGCTGTTCGCGCCGTGCGGTAAGGAACTCTCGCCAAGCGCACGGACTTTCGTAAGGCGTATCAGGAATTGAGGCTCGAACTCATGGAGAGGAGGAACTCCGCGTTGGAGGAGGTCTTCCCGATCCTTTCGATGAGGAGTTCCATGGCGTCGAGGGGATTCATCTCGTTGAGCACCTTGCGCAGAATCCAGACGTACTTCAGCTCCTCCGGATCGAGGAGAAGGTCTTCCTTGCGCGTTCCGGAACGGTTGATGTCGATCGCCGGCCATGTGCGCTTGTCGGCCAGGCGGCGGTCGAGGTGGAGCTCCATGTTGCCCGTGCCCTTGAATTCCTCGAAGATCACCTCGTCCATCCGCGATCCGGTCTCGATCAATGCCGTGGACAGAATGGTGAGAGATCCACCGTCCTCGATGTTGCGCGCCGCGCCGAAGAAGCGCTTCGGTTTCTGGAGAGCCGACGCATCGACACCGCCGGAGAGGATCTTGCCCGAGTGGGGGGCATCGGTGTTGTAGGCGCGGCCGAGTCGCGTGATCGAGTCGAGGAGGATCACCACGTCCCTGCCGTACTCGACGAGGCGCTTGGCCTTGTCGATGACCATCTCGGCCACCTGGATGTGGCGGCTGGCCGGCTCGTCAAAGGTCGACGAGATGACCTCGCCGTGGACCGATCGCTCCATGTCGGTCACCTCCTCGGGGCGCTCGTCGATGAGAAGCACGATGAGGTAGACGTCGGGATGGTTGAGGTAGAGGCTGTGGGCGATCTTTTGCAGCAGGATCGTTTTTCCCGTGCGCGGCGGCGCCACGATCAGACCGCGCTGGCCGGCGCCGAGCGGGGTGACCAGGTCCATGATGCGCATGGAGACTTCCTGGGAGTCTTCGATCTCCAAGAGAAAGCGCTTCTCGGGATAGAGGGGGGTGAGGTCGTCGAAGTTGACGATCTCCTCGAGCTTCTCGGGATCTTCATGGTTGATCGCCTCGACGCGGAGAAGGGCGAAGTACTTTTCGTTCTCCTTGGGAGGTCTGATCTGGCCCGAGATCGTGATTCCAGTCTTGGCGCCGAAACGACGGATCTGCGAGGGCGAGATGTAGATATCGTCGGGCGACGGAAGGTAGTTGTAGTCTGGCGAACGGAGAAAACCGAATCCGTCGGGCAGAACCTCGAGAACCCCTTCGCCGAACATGATGCCGTCCTTGTGAACCCGTTCCTTCAGGATTTTGAAGATGAGGTCCTGCTTCTTGAGACCCATGTATTCCTGGATCCCCTCGGCTTTGGCCGCCTCCATGAGTTCGGCCATCGTCATCTTCTGCAATGTGGCGATGTGCAGCTCGCCCCGCTTGATGCTCTCGTATCTCTCGTCGCAGGACGGCTCCGGCTCGTCACCGGCCTTTTTCGGCGGCGGCTCGGGCTTGGCGGTTTCTGCCTCTGGAATGTCTGCGGTTTCTGCCTCCGCCGACAGCGGCTTCTCGGAAACCGGCTCCTCGGCTTTTTCCGCCGGAACCGTTTCTTCGTCCTCTTCCTTGGTGGCGGCGACCTCGGCGACCTTTTTCCTGGTCTTCTTCTTGGCGGTCTTCTTCTTGGTTGTTTTTGCCTTTTTAGCTGCGGCCATCTAAATCAACTCCTTTTGTTTAACCGGATGAAGAACTCCTCCACCCGCTTTTCGAGATCTCCGAGACTGCCCGAGTTATCGATGACGACGTGGGCGGCTTTGGCCTTTTCGTCGAGAGACGCCTGAGTCGATTCGCGCCTCTTGAGTTCCATCTCGCTCCATCCGCGTTCGGCTTTGACCCGCTCGACGCGCGTTCCCACGGGGACGTCGACCATGACCAGCAGATCGCACTCCTTTCTGAACGGCGACTCGAGGAGCAAGGGTGCGTCGATCACGATCCACGCGGTCCGATCCCGCGTGCGGATCCGGTCGAGCTGACGCCTCATCGCTTCCCGTATCGCGGGATGGATGATGGCGTGAAGCGTCTGCCGATTCTGCTCATCGGTGAAGACAAGGTCGGCCAAGTTTTTTCGATCGACCGAGCCCGCTTCGTCGAGGACTTGCTTTCCAAAAGATCTCTCGATTTCTTGCCGGATCTTCGGATCACCGAGGCATTCGCCGGCGATTCTGTCCGCATCTATGATCGTGGCGCCCAACGATTCGAGAATCCGGGCGACCGAAGATTTGCCACTCCCAACGCCACCCAAGAGGCCTATGATTCGGTTGTTCGATTTTTGAGCCACGTGACAGCGTGCGTCTTTCTGACGAGCTTGGGATTCGACGAACTGGGAATCCATTTACGATGAAGCTGATCTGTACTGATCAGTTGATTATCCAGGGGAATTTCTCAGATCCGTAAGGCCGAGTGAAGATTTCCATTTGGAGAGCGAGGAAAGGTATTAACAGTCGGTTCTTGACGGACGCCAACTGCGCTTCCCGACGACAATTACGGCACAAATGCTAAAAGGGATCCTCGAGTCTGTCAAGCAATTTTGGATTTTTCTTGAACCCTGTGGCAGGAGGAACTAAAATCCCGCGTTTTACGTTAACTTCGTTTCATTTTTACCGTTAGATCGTTCATATCCTGGCGTTGATCCACTCTTTTACGCGAGTCAGCCTGGCCCAGGTCCTGACCAGTGACTGGGTAAAAGGGTTTGCGCATTTGTTTTTTTAAAAGCTAATATCAATCGTTGCCTTAGGTTATGGCGCAACTATAATGAGCAATTCTGAGAGGAGCGGTCCCCGGAGCGAGTTCTGTCGCGCAGACCGGCCTTCTCGATAATGACACGTTTTGAGTGATCCGTTCAATTTCCGGAATTCAGTCGCTTTGAAATGCAAAGAGAGCTCTCTTCCGGTTCGCTGAAGGAGCTGAGGAGGAACACGATGCAAAGATCCCAATCCGGTGCTGCCCAGGTCAGCTTTTTGTGGATCGTCTTTCTGATCGTTCTTGTCCTGTTCTTGGCAGGCTTCACCTACATTGCCTGGAAAGACAAGGGTGAGATGGAGCAGTCCAGGCAGGATGCCATTGCCAAGGCGGATCAATCCCGCAATCAGGCGATCGCTGCGGACACAAAAATCCAGGAGCTCAGCGTGCTGGTCGGTTTTCGCGATGAGAGCGTGGTCGGGTCGTCGTCCGACAAGGAGGCGATCGGCGAGAGACTCGACATGTTGAAGGGCAAGTTCCCCGATCATGTCTCCGCGGACACGCAGAACCTCGAGGTGGTTATCAATGACGTGGTCGCTTACGGCGACAAGATGAAGAGAGACTTCGACGAGAAGGCCGCCACCCTCGAGAGCGAGATCGCCACGCGGCGCGAGGCTCAAGACAGCCTCACCACGATCGAGCAGAACAAGAACACGCGGATCCAGGAGCTGGAAGCGCAGTTGAGCGACGAACAGCAGCGTTCGGCCACGCAGAAGGAAGAGGACAACCAGCGGATCGCCAATCTTCAGAGCCAGCTTGACGATCTCAACAGCCGGATTCGCGATGTCGAATCGAGTGCCGAGCTCGAGAAGCAGGTTGCCGACAAGGAAATCAGCACTCTCAACGCCAGGATCCTCGCCCTCTCCAAGAAGCTCGAGGTTCTTGATGAGCCTGACATTCCCGATGGACAGATCATCGCCACCAGTACCAAATCGGGATTGGCCTACATTGATATCGGCGGCCGCGACGGCCTGCGCCGTGGCACCAAGTTCGATGTTTACCGCTACTCCAAGGGCGGCGAGCTCGTGCTGAAGGGATCGATCGAGGTGAGGGACGTGGAAACAGAGAGTTCCATGTGCGGCATCACGAAGGAGCTCTTCGAGCTCGATCCGATCGTCAAGGGCGACGTGGTGGTCAATCCCCTCTACTCGAGGAACATGGAGCGCACCTTCGTGCTTCTCGGTAGATTCCCGGCGACACTCAACCGGACCTTCATCGGCGAGCGGCTGGCGGCCCTTGGAAACGCGGTGGAAGACAAGGTTTCGAGCCGCACCGACTTCCTCGTCCTCGGCGACAAGGAGCAGGGTGAATTCGCGCCAGAGCTGACCGAGACCGACGAGTACAAGCTTGCCGACAAGCTCGGTGTGCAGATCGTCAGGCTGAACGAGATCTGGGACTTCATCAAGTACTAATCTCGGGCCGACGGGCGACAGATAATGAACAACAAGGGCTTCCATCACTGATGGAAGCCCTTTTTCTGAACGGGGCGGAGAAAAGAATCTGACAGGGTTCGGTCTCCCGTGTATGCTGGTGCCATGACCGACAAAAGCCCAGAAAATAAAGAGAACTCCAGGCCGAAATCGAAGCCGAAGACGAAACCGTCGCGCAAGGATCCCTCGAAGATGACCTTTGCCGAGCACTTCGTCGAGTTACGCACGCGGCTCTTTCGCTGCGTCATTTCCGTGGCGGTACTCTTCGTGGTTTGCTGGTTCTTCAATGAATATCTCGTGGCCGTCATCAGGCACCCTTATGACGCTTACCGCGAAGAGGTCATCGCAGCCGGCCGTATCGACCCCGGGCCGCTGGCGACCATCGCTGTGCCGGAGAGGTTTGTCTTCTATCTCAAGACGACCTTCCTTGCCGCACTCTTCTTCAGCGCGCCCATGATTCTCTATCAGATGTGGCGCTTCATCGGAGCCGGGCTCTACTCCAAGGAGAAGAAGGCTGTCGGACGCGTGATCCCCTTCTCGCTGATCCTGTTCCTGGGCGGTCTGGCCTTCGGTTACTTCGTTCTCTTTCCGATTGGAATGACCTTTCTGCTGGATTTTGGCGATCCCACGGCGTTCGAGAACAACATCACCGTCAGCAAATACTGCGATCTCTTCTACTTGCTCATCCTCATCATGGGATTCATGTTCCAGGCCCCGCTCGTCATGGTGGTGACAACGACCGTGGGCATCACCACACCCGAGCTCTTCACCAGCAAGAGACGCTATTTTCTTCTCGGCGCGTTCATCTGTGCCGCCATGTTCACGCCGCCTGACGCGGTCACGCAATGCCTCCTTGCCGGCCCCTTGCTGGTTCTTTTCGAGTTCGGAATCATTCTCTCCCGGCGGGTGGTCAAGAATCAGAAGGCAAGGGACGCCGACCGCGACCGTCCGGCCGGGACCGACCTTCCGGCAACAGACAAGGCAGGATGATTCATGGCCCCTCCTTCCACAGCGCCTCGATCCGAGATCGTTCCCGTGGGAAATGAGCTGCTCCGAGGCGACTCGGTCGACACGAATTCGAGGGAGATCCAGGCACTGCTCGCCGAAGCGGGCGTCCGAACGGTGCGCACTACCGTGGTGGGGGACGATGTGGACGCGATCGCCGACGCGGTCGGTGCCGCGGCGGCGCGCTCCGACGTGGTTGTAATCACGGGCGGTCTCGGGCCGACCGAGGACGACATCACCCGCGAAGGCCTGGCCGCCGCCGCCGGTGTGGCGCTCGAGGAGCGGGCCGACGCGCTCAGGTCGATCGAGGCCTTCTTCGAGAAGATCAAGCGCCCCATGCCGGCGGGAAATCAGTGCCAGGCCATGGCGCCCGCTGGGAGCACTGTGATCGCCAACCCGGTCGGCACAGCGCCCGGTTTCGAGATGCTTATTGGAAAGAGCCGGGTTTTTTGCCTTCCCGGTGTGCCCGTCGAGATGCGCGCCATGATGGAGGCGGGAGTCCTCCCCGCGGTGCGTCGAGCCTTCCCTGCCGCGCCGCCCATGGCGCGCCGCACGCTGCGCATGATCGGAGTGCCCGAGTCATCGGCCAACAGCCGTATCAGGGATCTGATGCGAAGCCGCGATCCACTGCTCGGCATGACGGCTCACGACATGGTCATTACGATCACGATCTCCTCCTTCTCCGTTGATGGGAAGGCAAAAGTCGACGACGCCGCCGAAAAGGTCCTGGCCGAGTTCGGCGACAGGATCTTTGCCGAAGGCCGAGGGGCCACATTGCCCGGTACGGTTGTCGAGATGTTGCGGGAGCGGGCTCTCACGCTGGCCACGGCCGAGTCGTGCACGGGCGGACTGATCGGCTATCACCTGACATCCGTGCCAGGAGCGTCGGACGTTTATCGCGAGGGTTTCGTGACCTATACGGGCGAAGCCAAGAGCCGGCTCTTAGGCGTTGCGCCCGGCTTGATCGCCGAGCACGGCGAGGTGAGCGCCGAGCTGGCGCGCGCCATGGCGTCCGGCGCGGCTGAGAAATCGGGCTGCGGTGCATCGATCGCGGTCACTGGAATCGCCGGGCCCGGAGGCGGAACAGATGAGAAACCGGTCGGTCTCGTCCACATCGCGGCATGCGTCAACGGTCGGATTGAACATTGCGAGCGCCGCTTTGGCGGAGACAGGGACGCTGTCAGGCGGCGCACGGCCATGTGCGCCCTCGACCTGCTCCGCAGGATGCTTCTGGAGTACGCCTTAAAGGATTGACCTTGGGTGGACTCCGTGCTATCTTCCTCACTTCTGGTCACTTCTACCCGGTGGTGTAATCGGCAACACATCAGATTTTGGTTCTGATTTTCCAGGTTCGAGTCCTGGCCGGGTAGCCATTTGTACTGCGCTGTGGGATTTTTTGTCTACAGTCGAATAGGACTCGTGGTGCACGGGGCTGGTCGACTCGGATTGTCAAGGGCGGGACATGGGGGTGGAGATGTTTCTCTATTTTTTGGCGATCTTTGCGCTGATCGCGGTGACCTCAGCGACGATCCTGTTCTTCCGGCGCAAGAACAGTTTCTCTTCGGGAATCATCAGAATCGTCATCGGCAACGTCTTCATTGTCCTCATCGTTCTCCTGGCCTGTTTTGTCGTCATGGAGTCTTATTATCGTTTTGTCTATGACACGACCGACTCCTTCGGCTTCACCCTCGTTGCGAAACGGTGGATGGAGCGGCACTTCAATCAGAAGAACAACTTCGGATTTCGGGATACCGTCGACTATCGATACATTCCGGAAGAGTCGAAAGAGAGGATCACTTTCCTCGGTGACTCCTTTGCGGCGGGCCATGGCGTCGACGACGTGGACGAACGATTCGCCAATGTCATCAGGAAGGAGAAGCCCGAGTGGGAAGTGCACTGCGTCGCGGTGCCCGGCGCGAGCACGATCGCCGAAGTCACAATGCTGCAAAGGCTTCTCAGCGACGGCTACAGGGCCGAGACGGTTGTTCTCGTCTTTTGCCTGAATGATGCCGTTGAAAACTCGGATGAGTGGAAGACCCGATGCGCCCTTTTACAGAAAAAGTACGACAGCGATAGCTATCTGCTCAATAATTCCTACTTTCTCAACACCCTCTACTTCCGCCTGAAGCGGATCAACGATCCGCTCGTGAAAGACTATTTCGGCGATCTCGAAAAATATTATCGTGGGCCCGACTGGGACGTCGAACGGAAGGCGCTGCAGCGATTGCGGGGAATGGTGCGACGCCACGGTGGCAAACTGTTGGTGGTGGTCTTTTCCTTTCTGCACACGATAGGAGACTCCTATCCCTTCCACAATATCCACGAGAAGATGGCTTCCTTCTTTCGCGATCACGGCATTCCGTGCCTCGACCTGCTGAGAACCTACAGCGAATATCAAAGCAGTGAGTTGGTCGTCAACAAGTACGATTCCCATCCCAATGTCTTCGCCCACGGACTCGCCGCTGAACAGATCATCGAGTTCATTGAACGGGAATCGGCCGGGGACTAGTAATACCCGAGTTGTTCGAGCTGTTCCCTGATATGGGCGGGGATTTCGACGGGGGTTACACCGTCGTCCTGCAGATTCAGCGCCTTCAGGTTTGCGAGCACGGCGCGCACTTCTTGCTTGATGCCGAGCATCTTGTCGAGGAGATCCTTCTTCTGATCGGCGATGTTGTTCGATTCGGCGGGATCGACGCGAAGATCGAAGAGTTCGAAGCGCTCGCCGAGCAGGGGACCGTCGAAGTCGAGGAGGTTCTTTTCCGACCACTGTCGCTCCTCGATGTGTATCAGCTTCATGCGCCCGTGTATGAGAGATGTGTGTTTCCTGAATCGATCCCTCTTGTCCTTCTCGTGAGGCTTGGGCATGTCGGTGAGTTCGAGAATCGCCGGCGGTGCGCTCGTTTCGACTCCATCGATCGCATCACGCAGCGAACGGCCGAAAACGTAATCGGAGGTTTCGATTCCGAGATAATCGGCCACCGTGGGGAAAACATCGTAGATCGTGGCGCACGCGTCTATCGTGAGATTACCGCCGATCTCCGCGGGGCAGACCACGATGAGAGGTATTCCGACCTGGTACTGATAGAGGTTGCTCCGATGGGCGATCTGGCCATGCTCGAAGAACTCTTCGCCATGATCGGAGGTGATGATGACCAGCGCGTTTTCAAGAATATCGGGATCGAGTTCGTCGATACCCTCGAAGAGGTTGCGGAGGTTGTGGTCGACCCACGCGATCTCACCGTCATAGAGTGCGAGAAGACGGTCGAGGTCCTTCTTGTCCATGTCGGCCGAGTAGCGCGGGTCGAAGGTGACGCCTTCGCCCGTGACCCAGCCGTTGTAAGGCCGGCCGAACTGCCTGTCGAACGGGGCCGGTGGAAGATAGTCGTTGTGGACGTCGAAATAATGGAGGAAAAGAAAAAAGGGTTGTCCATCCTTGTCCGACGGGAGATTGTTCTTCACGAAGCGGAGCCCCTTCTGCGTCACTGTTTCGCTCGTGATCGCCTTGTGGGAGAGCATCATGTTGGTCGTGGTCACGCTCTGCCGCTCCTTGGCATCGAGACGGTCCAGATCGACATCGTACATGGTCCGGTGCTTCATGCACGATTCGTAGACATCGAACCCTTTCTCGAAACTAAAGATTGGATGAAGATAAGGTCCCGAATAGAAACCTCCCGTTGCATAGCCGGCCTTGTGCAGCACCTCGGCCAGCATGGGCAGTCCGATCGAAGGCGGAACCCGATCCCGAACCACATGATGGGAATCGTACGGCACACCGGTCATGAGCGAATAGTGGGCGGGCAGCGTCCACGAGGTGGTGCTGACCGCGTTGTCGAAGCGCGCTCCGCTCGCGGTGAACCCGTCAAGGAACTCGGTCGTGGACCGACCGAGGGGGCGGTGGCCGTAGACGCCCATGCGGTCCGGCCTCAGCGTGTCGATCGAGATCAGGATGACGTTGAAAGGAGCTCGTGGTTTGACGATCTGGTACGTGCACCAGGCAAGGAACACCACGATCGCGAGAACCGCGATGGTCTTGGCGAGTGTTCGTCCGGGCATCGAGTCTCCTCTCCGTGAGTCTCCGAGAATTATACTCTACCGTCCGGGGAATTAATCACCCGGTTCAAATAATGGCGGCTTCGATGGCCCTTTCGAATTGAAGCGGCCGCCGTTCTCTTCTATCATGACCACCCGGTCCGATTCACTGGAGAGGTTTTCTGGAAGGAACGACTATACGATGAAACAACCGATTTTTACCATACTCGCGATGCTCGTCATTGGTCTCTGCTTGATTACGCCCGCCTGCAGCGAGCAGATCGAGCCGGCCGCGGAGATACCGGGATTCACCTTCGCGAAAGAGGAAACCTTTTCCTGCGGAGAGGTGAAGCGTACGGTACGGATCTTCGTCCACGACAAGACGGGCCTGGAGTTCGTTCTCGTCGAAGGCGGCACGTTCACCATGGGGATGCCCGAGGGAGTGAGGCTCCCTCAACCGGCCGAGGCACCCCAGCACGAGGTGAAGGTGCCCTCTTTTCTGATCTGCAGAACCGAGCTGCCCCAATCGGTGTGGGACAAGATCGCCAATGAAGTGGAAGAGAAGGAATGGGGCGCCGAGAGAGAATGGACCAACGAGAGGAATCCCATCGAGGGGATCAACTGGCACGACGCGAAGGCCTGGTGCGCGGTCGCCGGGCTGCGTCTCCCGTCAGAGTCCGAATGGGAATACGCCTGCCGCGCCGGTACAACGACCGACTACTGCTACGGCGACGGCACGGGCGAAGACTCGGATGACGACGTGATGGCCGAGTACGGCTGGATAGACACCAATTCGGGAAACTATGCGCGCGTGGTGGGACTGAAGAAACCCAACGCCCTCGGTCTTCACGACATGCACGGCAACGTGTGGGAATGGTGTGGGGATGTCTTCCAGGATAAGTACGAGGGAACACCAAACGATGGCTCGGCCCACGTGGGAGACGATGAGAATCGTGTTTTCCGGGGAGGGGGTTTTGCCCGCCGCGCCAAGTATACCAAGTCGGGCCTGCGCTACAGGTGCCCGTCGACCCAGCGCCACAAATTCATCGGACTCCGTCCAGCCTGCTCACTGCCGGAATAGTCCCAGGCGGAAAAGACTTGTCGCGGAAGAAAAAAGAGGGGGCTTGCGCCCCCTCTTTTCTTTGAATTCGTTTGGGTGTGACTATTCGCCGTAGACGATGGTCTCGTACTTGGCATAGAGGCCGAGGACCTGGAAGACCTTGCTGTCGACATGGTGGATCTTGGTGATGCCGCCCTCTGCCATGGCCGCGCTGATCGACGCGTCGCCCATGGAGAAGCAGATGATACCGGTCGCCTCGGCAACGCCCTTGAGTTCGTAACCAGCAGTCGATCGCCCACAGCAACAGGACCCTTGACGTCCAGGGTGAGCAGGTTTCCGTTGACCGCAGCAAGAGGCATGACGCAACCGGTCAGAACAACACCCGCCATCACAGCAATAAGCACAAAAGCTAAAGTTTTCATAACGATCTCCTTAATCTTGATTGAGAACCGCAACCGCGGCAAACATACCGCCAACCGTTGCTCATAGTATTTCCACAAGGAGTCGCTCAATTCAAGCCCTTTCAGTACCTCGTTAAAAAATCCCCGTTTTGAAAATATCCATGAACGTAAGTTCTGC